>JAOUBJ010000001.1 GCA_029860345.1 Candidatus Zixiibacteriota bacterium
GGGGGAAGATCATTTGGGGGTGATCCTTGTAACCCGCCCCAAACAAGGTTTGAGACGGCCACCCGACGGCGAGTGGGTGGCACCCTCAAAGCCGCTTTGGGGGTGATCCTTGTAACCCGCCCCAAACAAGGTTTGAGACGGCCACCCGACGCCTGCGCTCAGGTTGACAGGCGAAGAGTCTGATTGTTACCACCCTTGCACATAGTGTATCGATCTGCGACCTGTGCAAAGAATCAGCATCCACAAAACCACACTGTGGGCAATCGTTTACGCCGCGGCACAGTTTGTCCATCGGTCGGCACGGTTGTTGTCCTATTACTGTCTGAGATGGCTTTTGGAATCGACATACTTGACCGCCTGGAATGTCCCTCCCGGCAACAGCGCCCACCGGTAGAGGCCACAGGTTGCCGAACCGGCCGACGGCCTTCCCGCCCTGCTGCCGATCTGCGGTCCGCGGCTATCACCCGGTGGCCACGGGGCCATCGCCGGTCGGCGGACAACTTCGGCGACAGAGCGGGACGGGGACGACCCAGCGACGGTCGATCGAGAGCAACCCGTTCCACCTGGGTCGACCCTTCCGACTCGACCTGATCTGACCCGGCTGACTTGAAGTGTAAACATGAACAGACCAACCCCAACAACCGCAGGAAAACCTGGATACCGCCGGGCGATCTTGACCGTGATCAATACCGTGACGGTTCTCTGTCTTGTGGCACTGCTGCTTCCCTCCCCAGCGGCATCGTTTGATCTGCCCGACTTCGATCCCTGGTACTATCAATCGAACGACGAATGGCAGTTCATGGTGCCGGACAAGGCTCAACACTATTACGGCTCACAGTTGCTGGTGGAAGGTGGCATGCACCCCGCCGCAGCGTTGGCCGCTGGGTTCATGTATGAAGTTTATCAGAACGAAATCGGGGTCGGGTTTTCTTACAAGGATTTGATTGCCGACGCTTTCGGCGTATTGGCGGGTACGGTCAACAGTGATAAATTCTACCTGTTCATGGATTACTCGACCCGCGACGAATTCGTCAAGCTCAACGCCGTGTTAACGTTTTGAGACTTACTCCTCTTGGGCAACTTTCGCGACATCGGTGACAAGGTCACCATCGGACATTTTGATCAAGCGTACGCCCTGGGTGTTGCGACCGATCACCGAGATATCTTTCACCGCCTGGCGGTTGGCTATCCCTTCTTTGGTAATCAAAATCAACTCATCGCCGTCGAGAGCTTCCATTATCGTGACGACCTCACCATTGCGGTCGGATGTCTTGACATTGATGATCCCTTTGCCGCCACGATTGGTGACCCGGTAATCGTTGACCGAAGAGCGTTTGCCGTAGCCGTTCTCGGTGACAACTAAGAGAGAACTGTCACGTTTGAGCACGACCATCCCGATAACATAGTCACCCTTGCCGAGGTTGATCCCCTTGACGCCATAGGCGGTGCGACCCATAGAGCGCACTTTGCTTTCGGGGAACCTGATGGCCATGCCCTTACGACTGGCCAGCACGATATCGGATGAACCGTCGGTTATCTGGGCTTCGATCAACTCGTCGTCGGTGGGCAGATTCATGGCGTTGACGCCAACGACGCGCGGATTGGAGAAAGCATCCAAAGGCGTCTTCTTGATCACACCCGAGCGCGTAGCCATCACCACGAACCGGTCGGGCGAGAAATCGCGGACGCGACAGAAAGCAGTGATTGTTTCGCCGCGCTCCAACTTGCACATGTTGACGATCGGTTTTCCCTTGGCCAGTTTACCGCCGGTGGGGATAGCGTGTACCTTCACCCAATAGCAGCGTCCCTTGGTGGAGAAGAAGAGAATAAATTCATGCGTTGAAGCGATAAAGAGATGCTCGGCAAAATCCTCTTCTTTGGTGGCGATTCCCTTCACGCCGCGACCACCACGGTTCTGGCGACGGTAGGCCGACACTGAGAGTCGTTTGATGTATCCAAGGTGCGAGATAGTGATAGCCATCTCTTCTTCAGCGATGAGGTCCTCGACACTGAGTTCCTCGGCGGCGTCCTGGATTTCGGTGCGACGGTCGTCGCCGAACCGTTTGGCCAGGTCCTCGGTCTCTTCTTTGATGATATTCATGCGCAGCGCCTTGGAAGCGAGAATCGCTTTGAGTTGCGTAATGCGCTTTATCAGTTCGCGGTATTCATCTTCGATCTTCTTGCGCTCAAGACCGGTCAGTCTTTGCAGACGCATCTCAAGGATGGCCGTCGCCTGCCGGTCGGAGAGCTTAAACTTCTTCATCAAACCGGCATGGGCGGTGGGAGTGTCTTTGGACTTTTTGATCAGCGTAATAACGGCGTCGATGTTGTCCAGGGCGATTCGGTATCCTTCGAGAATATGAGCCCGGGTCTCCGCCTTGTTCAGTTCAAACTGAGTGCGACGGGTGACAACCTCATGGCGGTGATCGACAAACGATTGGATCAGTTGTTTCAACGTTAGAAGCTTGGGAATACCGTGATCGAGTCCCAGCATCATCACCGAAAACGTCGTCTGCATGGTGGTGTGTTTGTATAGTTGATTGAGAACGATATCGGCTTGCTGATCGCGTTTGAGTTCCACGACGATACGCATGCCGTCACGATCGGATTCGTCGCGCAGATCGGAGATGCCTTCGATAACTTTGTCACGCACCAGGTCGGCTATTTTTTCAAGCAGGTTGGACTTGTTGACCTGATACGGAATCTCGGTGACGACTATAGCTTCCTTGCCGTTGGTCATGTGCTCAACGGCGGCCCGTGCGCGGACCAGCAGGCGACCCTTGCCGGTGCGGTAAGCTTCACGGATACCTTCGCGACCGTTGATAATGCCGCCGGTCGGGAAATCCGGCGCCGACACTATCTCCATCAGATCCTCGTTTTCACAATCCGGTTCGGCGATCGTTTTCAAGATAGCTTCGGCAATTTCGCTGAGGTTGTGCGGAGGTATACTGGTAGCCATGCCGACCGCGATGCCGGTGGTGCCGTTGCAAATCAGATTGGGAAACTTACCGGGCAATACGGTGGGTTCTTCACGCGTGGCGTCATAGTTGGACATGAAGTCGACCGTCTCTTTGTCGATGTCGGCGAGAATCTCTACTGCAATCGGCGTCAGTCGCGCTTCGGTGTAACGCATGGCCGCTGCGCCGTCACCATCGATGGAACCGAAGTTACCCTGACCATCCACAAGCGGATAGCGCATGTTGAACGGCTGGGCCATCCGCACCAGAGTCGGATAGACCACTTGTTCACCGTGCGGATGATAGTTACCCGAGGTGTCGCCGGCAATCTTGGCGCATTTGCGATGGGCCTTGCCGGGGTTCAGATTAAGATCGTTCATTGCCACCAGGATTCGACGGTTCGACGGTTTCATCCCATCACGGATATCCGGTAGAGCGCGGTTGGTGATGACCGACATGGAGTAGTCGAGATATGATGACTTCATTTCCTCTTCGAGGAAGACCGTTTCGATCTTTTCGCTTTCAAGCGGCATGAGGCGAATTCCTTATAAATCCGGGCAGTTTCGGTCAATTCATGGACTTTCAAAGTACGCATCTTAGTGGTTCAAGGCAACAAAAAACAGACCCCGGCCGTCAGTTGTATCCACTTGGGCTACTATCGGTTACGTCGCCACAGACAGGTCGTGCAAGGGCGTGGGTTGCATTGCTTTGGGCGAGTTGCATCGTTGAATCTTGACATCAACCGCCAAAACTGCGTATAAGATTAGAATGCATTACAAGCACACTCACAGTCTTATTGTTGTTACATGCATCATAGCAGTGGTAATGACGACCGTTGTAGTTGCCGTCGGCGACGAACCGCCGTTCGATCCATACGTCCTGCTGGGAGAATGGAGCGGCGCCGGAATGTTGGTGATGCCGATGACGGGTGTCGAGCTGGAGGTTGAAGGGAGCGCCAGCTTTGTACAAGATTCATCAGGTGGTTACATTCGCACCGGCATATCCGGTACCAAGTTTCTCTACACCTATTCAGATTCAGGACACTTCTACGTCAACCCCGACAACGACTCCCTGATCTGGGAAGTTTGGGACGGGTTTGGCCGCCACGGTATCTATGAAGGGATCGGCAGGGGCGACACGTTGACAGGTCGTCGGAGAGGCGGCAATGCTGTTTTCCAGGTCACAACGACGATGGTAACACCCGACAGCCTGGATTTGCATTTGTACTACCTTGACAACAACGGACGTCGGTACCAGAAGGCTCGGCTTAACCTGGGACGTAACAGGTAGGCGCCGCTGCATCACTCCTCAAAAGGATGATGATTGTCGAAATCCGGCAGATAATGCGCAGAGCTGGACAGGTCCTGCACCCATCCGCGATAAAAACCAAGAACCTCAAACTCATCGATCACGCGATTGTATTCTTGGACACCGAGACACCGGTGCAATTGTTCGTGGCCCCTTACGGCGGCTGTGGGGTGGTATTGGGCCATGAGCGAAATGTGCACGTCCACCGACAGTTCCTCGGCAATGAAACGCAAGACCTCTATACTGTTTTCGACGTGACCGGGCAACACCAAGTGTCTGATGATCAAACCGCTCGTTATGTAGCCGTCGTTATCCAGCTCAATGGCGGCTCCTTTTTGTCGGTACATTTCGTTGAGCGCTTTCGTAGCTACGCCGACATAGTCTGTTGCACCGGAGTACCGATGGGCTAGCTCATTGTCCATATACTTCATGTCCGGCAGGTAGACATCAATGACTCCCTCCAGGGAGCGAATGGTCTGAAGCCTGTCGTAACCGTTGGTATTGTAGACAAAGGTTGGGTTCCAGCCTCGATTGTTCAAGGCTGTCATGATGGCCCGCATCTGGGTCAGGCAGTGCGACGGCGATACAAAGCCAACGCCATGGGCGCCGCCCTTGAGAATGGTTTCGATTTGACCAACGGCCTCTTCAATGGACATGTCCACTGAGTTGAGGCTGCCTTGGTTGGAGGAGATTTGGTGGTTTTGACAGAAGATGCACTGCAAGTTGCAATGAGCGAAGAAGACATTGCATATACCCTGTGATCCCGACAACACCGGCTCCTCGCCCATGTGACAGCAGATCGATGATATTGGCAGTGAGGCATCGGTCCGACAGTATCCCAGTTGGCCGTCGATACGGTCGACGCCGCACTCGCGGGGGCATAGCGTACATCGGTTCATGGGGTCCGGTCTGCTGTTTGGGTTGCTCTCCGTTGACATGTTGATAAGATAGCAACAGTTCGTGTATCATTCAAGAGGTGGCATGCAACCTTTTTTGTGTTGGGCAGTATGGCCGTGTCACTGGGTGGGGCACCCACAGACCCGGTTTGAGGCGGCCACCCGTCCGTTCAGGGTGAGGTTGAAGAGATGCACTGAGTTAGATTCTGGGCGCGCGAAGCCCCAAAGAGCGATTTATAGCAAAAAAGAAGCGAGGAGTAAACTCCTCGCTTCTTATATAGTCAGTGAACTGACTTTCTAGGAGACTAGAAGCACCAGTCACCACACGGGCACGGGCCGTCGTTGTACAGGAACTCCGCGAGATAAATCACGTCGTCCATGTCAACGTCGCCGTCACAGTCAACGTCGCCCAGGTGCATAAACGGAATCGGTCCGGGACCGGTACCATTCACGTAGCGAGCGAGGCAAACTACGTCGCCAACATCGATGGCGCCGTCATTGTTGACGTCGCCACGACCAAAGCCGAGCCACTTGTTAGCCAATGCCGCGAGGGCGTCGACTTCAGTAGCGTCGCCTGAGGTTCCGTGCAGACCAAACTGAGCCACGGCGAGTTCGTATGTGTCGCCGCCGGCAAAGTCGTGTCCTGCGATAGTGAAGTGAGCTTCACGATCGCTGGTGAACGGAGCCTGGGAGTACTCACCGGCGGGCCGGTTCATGAAGTCCCAAGCAGAGTCGCCAAGATATAGAGTCGGAGTGTTGAACCACATACCGTCGCCGTGTCCGGAAACGGAGTTGATCAGCGGAGTGAAGTCCACATTCGGGTTGCTACCGCAACCAAACGGGAACTTGATCATACCCCATTGGGTATCACCAACACCACCATTGCTGACCCACGCCGCCGATCCGGCTGCGGAACGAGAAGCGATATCATCACTGCCAACGTCATAGTCCATGGTGGCACCCATGCGCCAGCCATCGACCGGGTCACCGTTACGCTCGGTGATTTCCATGATGTCAACGGTGAGGTCCTTCAGAGGCTCAAAGTCGACAGCACCCACCGTGCGTGAGTTACACATAAGACCCATGGTCAGATCGTTATCGAACGGTGCGCCGTAGTTCGACCAATCCCAGCCGCCACCCAGATCAAAGTTCTGCATGGAGTCAAGGTAGGTCGCACAAACACGGTTACCCATGATCGGCTCATATGTAAGGCCGTCAGTGGAGTATCCACCAAGACAGCTCAGCGTCACGCCTTCATCGATGTGAGCTTTACACATGTCGTCACACCAGTTCGGATCCGGCTGCATCGACCAATACGATTCAGCTTCGCCGCCACCAGAATACCAATCCTGGGTGCTAAGAGCCTGCTCAAAGACACCACCGGCCCAAACGAACGAACCCTGATAAACAGAGGCGTCGTCGCCGTCGATGTCGATAGCATGCGGATCCCAGTCGCCGGTACCGATACGACCATTGTTGGTCACGAGCTGCGTGTTACCGCCGCCCATGCCGAACTGCATGGTCGTAGTGTCGATAAGACAGCCACCCACGATAGTCACGTGGATTTCGGGGGCGCCATAGAGAGTCTGACCACAAACATCGTGGAGGTAGAAGTCAGGATCGTTTGACGGAATTACGATATAGAAATCCTGAGGTCCACGAAGGATCATCGACTGGTTGACGTCAAGAACGAGATCAGCCGTGTCGCCGGCGGCAAGAATGTCGCCTGCGTGCGGCCAGACAACCGCTTCGGTGTGAGTCGCGTACTGCAGGAACGGAACGCCTGCATCGGCGCCCAGATTCAACATCTGTTCGCCACGATCACGAAGCACGAAGTAGTCATCGACATCAGCTTCCGGACGGGCCGGGATAGCTTTGAGCTCGAATCCTTCAGTCAAACGATCGGTGATACTGGAGGCACGATCCATCACGTCTGGACGCACGTTGGCCGGAGCAAAGTCCGGAGGAATCCAGGGATGGTTCGCACTTGTGTTGGTCTCGAGTTGACCAAAGATCAAGTCGGTACAACCGGTGTTGACCAACTCATTCGGGAGCGGTACGTGCAAGGAGGTGGCCGGACCAAACTCAACCGAAGGAGAAGGCTGGTACGACTGAATCTCCAAGCGCGGACGATCATCACCCTTGGCCAATACGGAGAGAGTTCCGTAGAGGTCACTTATGGCCAGGTAGCCAGGACCAATCGCCGCACTGAGGGCGATAGAGTTCGGGAAACCACCATAAGTAATACGGCGACGGAAGATTTCGTCACCAGTTGCGGAATTGCGGAAGTCAATGAAGCCATGATGACCGACATCGATCAGAATGTCATCAGCGCCTTCCGGCTCGCAACTGAGGGCCATGTCGCCACGGTACGTATTGTACTCAGGGCTGGAGGTCGCCCACACCGAGGCACCAGTGGTTTTGTTGAACGCAAGGATCAACCCACCGGCCGGCGGGGTCGCCCACCAGGACTGACCGGCTTGATAGATGCGGGCACGGTCGACGACCGGGCCGGCAGCAGTACCGGCAGTATTGGGACGATGTGAAGGTACCGCGTAGGCTACTGATCCGTCGCTGGTGTTGATGCCATACATGACACCGTCACCGGGATGATACGGAGCAGCAATACTGGAGTTGACAAACAACAGACTCTTCTCCAGATCGACGGCGTTAGGAGCGGCAAAACCTTCACCACCCTGCGGGCCTTCCGGATAGACTGTGGCAGCCTGTAGGCCACCGGCTGTTGACAACTGCCAGTTGATGGCGCCGGAGGCGCCGTCGATGGCGTATACATCACCTTCCACACCACCCGGATAGGTGTTGTAGAAAAGCTGTGAGCCATCGGTCGAACCGGACTTAAGCGGTGCGCCAGGAGCTATGTACACCGGGTTGGAAGCCCAACCGCCGTACAGAGCGCCGGTCGCTGCATCGACAGCAACGATAGCACCGTCATCGGTACCGAAGTACAGAACGTCGGTTCCACCCTGATCCAGAATGATAAACGAACCGTAACGGGTCTGGCCAAAGAGGCCGCCGACGCCGACGGATGTAATATCACGGCTCCAGATCGGAGCGCCGGTAGCGAAGTCCCATGCACTTGTTGATTGCTGGTCACCACCGGACAGATACATGACACCACCAGCGATATGCGGGGTGCAACGAATCTGGTTACCCAGCGGGAAGCCAGTAAGCGTGTATAGGGCGGCACCAGTAGCCAAATCCTTCACCTGGACCTGGTTATCCCAGGCACAAGCAATCTTGTCGCCGGAAATAGCGGGACCGGTGTAGAAAATTTGGTTGGTGGGATGAGTGTAGCACCACTGCGTGGTCAGATCGCACTGAGCATCGCTAAAGGAATTGAACGATGCGCCGGTACGTTGCTGATCGTGCTGATGCGTGACCCAGCCTTCGCCATTAGGATCACATACCCGCTCTTCGTGCGGGATGCAACAATGATAGGATTCGGCGAGGAATGCGATATCGCAAGGCACGCCGCCCCAATCGACACAGAGCAGACCCCAGAAACCGTTCCAGAGTTCGGCTGCGCCATTCATCCAGCCACCGCCACCAAAGTCTGTCATGGTAGCAATACCCTCAGCTTCGGTCGGTGACAAGGATTCAATCGAGACCCAGTAGAGGCCTTGAATGGCCACGGCCAACGGAGCGAAGTCGACGGTTGTGTAACTGGGGAACATCACATAATCAGCCGGGGTCAAAGTAACAGAGGCCAATGCCGGGCCAGGCAGACCACCCACATCTTCGTGGACTGAAACCACGGAGTTGTGAGCATAGGCCACGCCCGGATTGAAGTCATAGAGAGCCCAGGAGACTTCTCTGACTTCACACTCTTGCCCAACGGATTTCATCAACTGGGCATCGGCAACGTCGCCGTAAGCATCCGGCAGAGTCCAGTAATACTGCGGACCTACGTCGTACCAAACCAACTCACATTCGAAGTAGGGGTCTTTACACAGGTTAGCAGTGTATTTCATGTCGACATCGATGCCAAAGAGGTCACCGATGGTCCACCAGTCGCCACCGTAGATACAGTAGGAACGACCGTGGCCGGTTGTTTCATCATCCGACAAGGTGCCTTCGAAGTCGCCGGCACCGAGATCACCGGTCGAGTTGAAGGAGACATAGAAGTCCCCCGAACCCAAGACCAGGTTGTGGGCTGAGAAATCAACATTAGTGTATGCCGGATGGTACACATAGGTTCCCGCCGGGACGGTTTCCTGTGCAATAACCGAGCCAGGATAGCCGGCATTGTCATCCCATACACTGATAATCAAGTCGTCATTACCGACGATACCGGCGTTCTGCGAGGAGGAACCCGTAAAGTCGTAGACATCGATATCTACGGACTGAAGGGTTTCAACTCCGGCTACAGTAAACCGTTGTGCATAGTCGATAATACCATAAGCGTCGTGAGGAGCTTTCCACCAGTAGGCAGTGCCCTCATCCCAGCTTTGAGAATAGCAATCGGTAAAAGGTAACTCATAGCAACAACGCTCAGATGTCATGAGGAAGCATACATCCTCACCCCAGTCAGCAAGCATCGTACCCCAGAAGCCGTTCCAGTTTTCACTGGCCCGTTCTTCACCGGTGTACGAGTGCGGACCGGTACCTTTATCGGACACGCACCACAACGTGTCACCATCGCCGCCCAGGGTAGACCAGCCGATATGGTATTCTTCACCATTAGTGAAGACCCAATCGGCAGCCGCCCAGTTGGCTTCGGCCCACCAGAAGGATCCGCCCATGGCGGCATTAGGTACATCGGTCGAGTCCAGCTTGTTGCCGGGGAAACCGAAGCCGTCGTCGTCCCATAGGTACACCCGCATATCCGGAGTACCGGTGGCAAAACCACCATACATCAGGACCCAACCGACCTTCAGAGTACACTCAATACCTTCTTCGACGGTAAAGCGCATATTCATGAGATCGTCGCCCCAGGCATCCGGAATACTCCACACCCAGACGGATGAAACCGTGTCGTCGTAGTAGCCTATGTCTTCACAGAAGTAGGCTGACGGAGGGCTTGAAGCAACGCCGGACATCTGAACCTCGATGGGACCTTGATCCATCGGCTTCTTGAACGAAGCCGGGGCTGGACGAGCGTCTTCGATGTCATTGTAGAGTTGAGCGTTCGGGTTGACAGTCGGTATAGCATTCAGCGCCTCTACCGGCTTCTCCCCGATGCCTGAAATTGCCGTACCGCTGAGGGAAAAAACGAGACCCAGAACGAATACTGCGAATAACAGTCTTTTTAACATTTATTCCTCCTTAAAGTAAGGAAAAAACTCAAATTCGATCGCTGAGGTTCGGTATACTGCCGGACTGATCGATCACTCATAATTAATCGACCGTCATGAGGCAACAGACCACGTCCTCGGTTATGTCTAGGGAAGGTGAGGACACAAACTTCAGGCAACGAATTCACTTTCTTCCTATCTTTTGGAGTCGGAGTCTATCCTGCATTGGATAAACACCGTTTTCAGCTGTAACATGTCAAGGCTAATGAACTTTATCTTTTCGATTCTAAATATCAAATTACCTCCTGTGAAGGGTAACATCCAAAAAACAGACTAAAAGTCGAGTTTCGGAGTGTTAGTAAGAGATAGAAAAATTAGAGGCGAAGACTTAACAGTGTGGTAAACGAAAATGTCAATTGCAGAACCACTACCGAAGCAGATTATTCTACAAACAACAGCAGACCTTGAGCTTTATCAGCCATCAGGTCAAAAACGTTAGCACTATTTAGTCAATCAAAAAGAAGTACTTATGTGCGGTTACGATTAGTGACTGGTATGGCTCTCGGGCACTGCACGTAACTTACACACGCTCAGTAAGCAAAGTACAGGGAAATGGCTTATTGTCAAGGAAAATATTGCCGTTTTAAGTGCATTTTTTCACCTTCAGGTCGGTTTTCGCCCCAATTATACCATCTTCTCCCGGTTGTCGGGCGGATCGGACGCTCTGGGCGTAGCGGAGGTCCACTTCTGCCCCGGCTCAAGAGGGGATTGGCCAGACCGATTCCCGTGGACCCGGTAAAAGTCACAGAAACCCCATTTAATGCCAACTCGAAAACCGAGACTATTTTCACCTTTTTCAGATATGCAATGCCAGGGCCAGGCACTGCCGCTCTGTATGGTGTAAGCAAAACCGGATAGGGAAACATGACCAGTATTCAGCCGGAGTCAATTCGAGGAGACAAGGGTATGCCCCGGTCACCCAACGGTGACGCTCATGGCCTGAAGGGCCACCTCGGCTGCTCACGAACTCATGGCTGCGATTGTCAAACAAAACACCGGCGACAGGCGATGGCACTACTGTCATACAGGGTCAGTCGCTTTCATCTGGAAAGGTAAAACCGAGACAGTTCAAAACCTGTAACTCATCATGGAGGTGAATTATGAAAAGGATGCTTCTCACAGGAACTGTATTCATGGCGGCCGTCCTCATCGGGGTTGGCCTCACGATGTTCGTGGCTCCCAACGCGGAAGCAGACAAGTGCGCACCTGTATTCCCGCCGATTCACGACTCGACATGCGACACCGGGCCTCTCTGCTCGGAACCAACACCATATTACCTGATCCAGTGCGATGGACGCATACTCGGCTCTGGCGAGCCATGTGACTGCTATTGGATTGGATGTTGGAGTGGATCTGGGTGCTAATGAAGCAATAGTATAGCTTTTGTCGGCTGACCCCGCCTTTTCGCCGGTGTCAATGTTAAACCGAGGAGGTACGTTAATGACTGGCCGAGGCTGCTCCATCCGGGGCAGCTTTGTTTGTTATTCCGTTTGAACGGCTTTGGCCTCACAATGTCCTTGACAGGTGGGTTAGGTGGCAGGTTTCTTAGCTATCAGATGCGCCTGCTCTCATTGGACATAAATAACTTCCGGGTTATCAGAAAGGCGACACTGCCGTTGCCGGATCGCGTCATCGGTGTGATCGGCCCCAACGGCGCCGGCAAGTCCTCACTGGTGGAGGCAATTGCCTGGGTGCTCTACGGCAACCAGGCGGCACGCAGCGGTAAAGATGAGATTAAGTCTCAGTTTGCCGGTGCCGGTGAAAACTGCGAGGTCACTTTGGATTTCGAGGTAAATGACGTGCCCTATAAAGTGACACGCCGGTTGGTGGGTAGGAAGGAAAAGGCCGAAGTGGAATTGTTCCGGGGTGAAGCGGCCGAATCGGTGGGCGTAAACGAGACTCGGCAGTATGTCGGCCAGCTTTTGGGGCTGGATTTCAAGGGGTTTCTGACATCGTTCCTGGCCCGCCAGCAGGAGTTGAACGCCCTCTCGGATCTTCAGCCCTCCAAACGTCGGGACCATCTTGCCGGGATGCTTGGTATCGAACGGCTTGATCGAGGCATAATCAAGCTGAAAGAAGACCTTCGCCTGGAATCACGTCAAATCGAATTCATGGAGCAGCAGTTAAGCCATCGGACCAACCTGGCTGCCGAGATCGAACGGCTGACCACCCACTTGGGACAACTCAGTGGTCGCCAGGTTTCAATAGAAACAGGGGTCAGGAATGCCGAAGCTGCGGTCAAGTCGGTATCTGATAGAGCGGCGCAGCTTCAGGATACCAAATCGCAGTGGACACAACTGACGGCTCAGATACAGGCAGAACAAGGATCATTGACCTCACTTGAGCAGCGGCAAGCCGACCTGCAGAAAGAGGCCGACAAGCTGGCCAAAATGAAAACCCAGGCAAAAACGCTGGCAGGCACCTTGCAGGCACTTCCGAAAGTTCGCCGGGAGCTGGAAAAACACAAGGCTGCCCGCAGCAGCGTAGACGTGCGGAAGCAGATAATAACACAGCTTGAGGCTGCCCGTTCTGACTTGAAGAATGTCACAGGCGCGATTGAACTTGGTCAGGGCCGATTGAAGTCCACCAAGGCCAAGCTGAAGGCAATACCTGCTGATGTCGCCGAGCAACTAAAACAGACGCAGAGCAATCTGGAAGATGCCCGCACCTCGTTTAGCCGGCTCAAAGCAACTCGTGATAGCCTGGCTACTCAGGCCGACAAACTGACCCGGCAGGTCGGTCAGGTGGACAGGTTTGGGCCGGACTCGGTCTGTGATCGCTGCCACCGACCCCTCGGCGAAGACCTGCCAACGATTCGTAAGCATCTGATTGAGGAACTGGACAGCCTAAAAAAGCAATTGGCCGAGCACGACCGCGACCTGCTCAAGCAGGAAAAGGGTGGTGGTCAACTCAAGAAACAGTGGTCGGAACTCGACCGGCAAACCAAGACAAGATACGAGGCTGAGGTCGACCGGATCGCAGATGAGAAAGAACAGGCCACATTAGAGAAGCGAAAAACAGACCTAACAACCGCTGTCGACAAGCTCACCGAGCAGTTGGCTCAGACTGCCGAAGTGACCCTGGACGAAGAGGCTCACACTCGGTTATCGGAGCAATTGGCCCAACTGGAGGAGGGCCAGAATCAGCGGCAGCTATTGTTGGGCAAACTGGATCGCCTGCCGGTGGTGTCCAAAGAGTCCACCGAGACCAAAACCAAACTGAACCAGGCGGCGGGTGCAATCGATAAGTTAAACGCACGGCTGACCGCCTTGAACTATGATCAGAAAGCAGCCGATCAGGTAGCGACCGAGCTGGTAACTGCACAAGAACATCTCGACAAAGCGCGCGGCGAGCAATATGCGCACACGAAAGACGTCGAGATCACACAGTCGGAGATGAATGAGAAGCTCCGGCAAAAGCAAGCTCTTGAAAAAGCCGAAGCCGAACTGGAAGAGCATCAGACCTCCCGTTACCATCGCGAGAAACTGGGCCTGCTGATGGCTGAGTTCAGGCAGCATCTGATCACACGTATCCGGCCACGGCTGGCTGACCTGTCGAGCGGACTGTTCTCGGACATGACCGGCGGGAAATACAGTATGGTCGAGCTTGACGAAAAGTATAACCTGCGAGTATGGGATTCCGGGCAGTTTTTCGGCGTCGAACGTTTCTCCGGCGGCGAGAAGGACCTGGCCAATCTCTGCCTGAGGCTAGCCATCTCATTGGCCCTGACCGAGTCGGCCGGGCTGAGTCGATCATTTGTCATCCTGGATGAGGTGTTTGGTTCGCAGGACAATGAGCGCAAGGAGCTCATTATTGGCGCCCTCGGCTCACTCAAAAACCGGTTCCCCCAGCTTTTGTTGATCACGCATGTCGAGGACATTAGGGACCGGGTCGAAGAGTTGATCGAAGTCAGGCCGACCTCACAGGGCTACTCGGAGGTGATCGTCAATGAAGTCGCCGTTGGTTAGATTTGGGCCCAAGGGCCGGACCCTTATCCGGGTCTCGTTGGTGATTCTGATCACCGCCGTGATTGTCTGTTACCGGCTGGCCGAGGACATCGGTGTTGACCTCAAACCGGATGATCGTTGGATCATTGTGACGGTCATCGACGGCGACACGGTCGAGTTGGCCGGCGGCGACAAACTGAGACTGGCCAATATCGACACACCTGAGATCGACGAACCATTCTTCGAAGAAGCCAAGCAGTTCCTGACCGACATAGCCTTGCACCAGTCGGCACGGGTGGAGTACATCCGAGAACGTCGAGACAAGTACGGACGGTTGCTGGGTTGCTTGTTTATCGACTCTGTTTTTGCCGGGGAGGCTATACTGGAACGAGGTTTAGGATACCTTCTGTTGTTCGACAACAATGATCTTAACCGCCCTCTGGTCCAGCGACTGTTGGCGGCCCAACATCGGGCAATGGAGTCGGGCCTTGGTCTTTTCTCTCTTGTCCGCACACCGGAAGAACACTACCTGGCGACATATCGAAGTTTTCGGTTTCATCGTCCCGGTTGCGAGTATGTGGGTGAGTACCGCCCTGATCGATATCGCATGTTCGACACTCGCGATAGCGCTTTATTCGAAGGCCTCTCCCCCTGCCGCAGTTGTAAGCCGTAGATGGGGCGGGCGGTCTAGTCCCCCGTTTCTTGTAGGTCGAAACCCCTGACCCGAAGGGTCGCCGAAGGCGGGTTTCGACATCTTCATCTGCGCGCCAGGCACACCCCATCAACCGCAATCAGATGTGCTTATGCCAAAAAACAACATGCATGCCGGACACTAATCATGATGGCCGGGTCCGCCCTCAAACCCGCCAAATCGTCGGGAATCCTGGTGGTGCTGACGCACCTGTCGGGACCATAAAGGTCCCGACCTACAAGAGAGAGCGTGCCCGGTCATACTGACGGAGGTCAGTATCCAGTCTTCGTATGCGGAATCCGGAATTCGACCAAGTCCGGCTTGACAATACTGTTGACTCGACCTCCGGATCAAACTATACTGAAGCCATTAGGGAGGGGCAGCCTCTTTGAGTCATGTCTTCGTGCCGTGCCCCTTTTACGGATCAAAACAAGATCGTCGATTACTTGTCGCCGGATTAATCCGTTCGCCCGTGCTTGAGCAACTTAAAGCTCCCGAATCTTTCCGTTCTGAAAGGAACGAACAGGACGGTGAGGCAGGATGGGGCGGCTGGTTGGTCAGCGATCACAAAAAAGGAGTTTTGTTATGGCCAGTGTAAAACCATCGTCGGCCAAAGCAGACGGTTCCGAAGTTCGGTTCGAGGTAGTGGTAAAACCGGAGGGTGAAAGCAGGTCGGTTTTCGACCCCGATGCCTTTCCCACTATTGCCAACCTGGACGAGTTCCGGTCTCCCAAGGGGCGGAGTATCAAAGCTGCGCGGAAACTACAAAAGAACGACATCACCGTTCACCACATAGGTGAGTTCAGCATTTCCGCTTCCTGTCCCGAAGCGAAATTCGAGTCGTTTTTCGGTACAAAGATCAGCCAGCACCGACCGCCCAAGAAAGCTCTGGCCCCCGCCGATTACGTGATGCGGGCACCCAAGAAAGGTGAGGACTGGAAACTTCCTACAGAGGATAATCTCGATAAACTCATCGAGAAAGCATACATCCAGCACGATCCTATACTGTTCGCCGGTGAGCGTCCGATACCGCCGTTCTGGAAGGACAAGTTTCGCCTGCGGGTGCCGGTCGACGTTGCCCAAATAATGAAGGCTTCGTCGGTGCACAAGAAAGGCATTACCGGCGATGGTGTGAGGGTGGTTATGCCGGATACCGGATTCTATCACCATCCCTACTTCAAGGAACAGGGGTACAATTTTCTGGCCGTGACGACCCCCGATGTTATCGACTATACGTCTGATGCCAGCGGTCACGGCACCGGCGAATGTGCCAATCTACTGGCCACGGCCCCCGGCATCAACTTCATCGGGTTGAAAAAAGGCAACACTACGCTGGCCATCAAAACCGCCGTCGAGTTGCGCGCCGACATTATCACCTGCAGTTGGGGTTATAGTGAAGATTTACCGGGGACAAGCATGCCGAGTTGGCTGAAGCCGCTCTATCTGGCCGTTCTCGACGCCGTGAGTAAAGGTATCACCGTTTGCTTCTCGGCTGGTAACGGCCACTTTGGTTTCCCCGGCAGCATGCCGGAAGTCATCAGCGTCGGGGGCGTAGTAGTCGATGAGAAACTGAACTACTCAGCCACCAGGTACACCAGCGGTTTCGAGTCAACCTGGTTCCCGGGACGCGATGTGCCGGACATATCCGGGTTGTGCGGTGCGCCGCCCTCCGCAGACTACATTGTTCTGCCTGTTCAGAAGGGCTGTAGTCTGGAGAAAGCCGGTGGCTGGGGCGCTTTCAGCGGAACCTCGGCGGCCAGTCCGATGGTGGCCGGTGTCTGCGCTCTGTTGAAAGAGGCTGACCCGACCTTGACACCCAATGACATCAAGAATATACTGAAGTACACGGCGCGTGATATCACAGTCGGCAAGAACTCCATGAACAAGAGCGCCGTTCCAGGACCGGACCTGGCCACCGGATACGGGCTGGTAGACGCCGAACGAGCCATGGAGACAGTATTATAAACCGACTGCCGGTCTGTGTCTGATCATTGTTCTGCGGCAGCTTTCGCCTTTTGGCGAGAGTTGCCGCCACTTTAAGAGAGAGATGACATGCCAGAGAGTCCCCAACAGCAAGTGCAGTTCGATCTAACGGTCAAGGCACCGGGGTCGGGTCAGGATGCCTCCCTGGCGACGATCGATCAACATCGCCCCAGTAGCGAACACATTGAGCGATGCCGGCGATGGTTGGCCTCGCTTGGCGTGGAATGTCATGCCACCGCCTTCGGTCTGGCCGGGAAAGCAGCGAAGCCGCTGTTTGAATCGATCTTCAGCTGCGCACTACGTCGGATTGATGCTGGTCCGGGACGGCCCTTGTGGGAAGCCTCTTCGCCACCCCAGGCTCCACCCGAAATCGAACAGTTCGTACACCAGATCACAATCGGCGCCGAACCGGAATTGTTCTAAGCAGAAAATGACAACCAGTGCTTGAACGATTGCCTGGTTTCTCCCATCAGGTAAGAAACGCCCGACCGTTCTCGGTCGGGCGTTGAGTTTGTTATGCGTGGTGTGGGTCCCGGTGCGACACGCAGCCATCGGGGCAAACCGAGGGTCTGCTCACGCCTGGACGTTAGAAGCAATCCACCGGTGCTGGGCCGCCGGTGAACATGAAGTCGACCATGTATACCAAATCGGAAATATCTATATTGGGCTCGGTGTCTCCGTTGACGTTGGCTTCGTCAAAGCAAGGCGCCGAAGGGCCGCCGGTGAACATGTGGTCGACCATGTACACCAAATCGGAGATGTCGATATTTTCGCCGGGGTCGCCGTCGACATTGCCGCGGATACCTATACAGCAGCCGGAGGCAACATAGCAGTGCGGGCCGTCCCAGGTGGGCGTACTGGTGCCGTTGGTCGAGTGCGACCAGAACCAGTACCCGGCCGGCGGGTAGTATGACGAATCGATACAGTATGTCTTGCCGTTTTGAGAGGGATCTATCTCAGTCGAAATAGAGAAAACCACCTGGTTGAACCCAACAACCATACCCGGCTTCACCATGGCAAAACCACCAAAGCCGATGGTGTCGGCGCCCGAACCGGTGACACTCCCCGGCGTAAGAAAGAGACCACCATCGAAAACATCACCCCAACCGATGCTGGCTGTGTCACCGACTATCGGCGACCAAGTGCCACCATCGGGTGAGTATAATCTGAAACCGTTGGTGGAACCCAGCAGATCGAAACTGGTCGTGTTGTTGAGGCGAATGTGGAAGGTAACGGTGCCTCCGGCGGCAATCTGCCCGGGGTCACCCTCACCGTCGACATGGTCGAGACTCACCGCGCCCTGCGCCATAATCGGCGAGGCGACAAAACATAGCAATAAGAAAAAAACGGCCAAAGAAGCAATCCGCTTCATTGTATCCTCCAGAGTGAACGCTATAGTTGGCGGGACCAATAGCGAGTAAACCGCAAACTGTCGTATCGACCCAATATACAGTTTATACGCACTTTGACAAGCGACATTTTGCGCACTACCGCCTTTACACCATTAGATTCGGCAGTTTGCGCCAGGGCCTTGATGTCTGTTGAAACTCAGTCGATGGCACATCCGCGCTGCGGCGCTGTACCCCCGCCGAAGAAGTATTCGACCAGATAGACCAGATCGCTGATGTCCACTACGCAGTCGGCATCGACATCCGCCGACGGCGGGAATTCCGGAGGGGGGCCGGCTCGAAACATGAAGTCGATGATGTACAACAGATCGGAAATATCGACACTGCCATCGAGCGTAATATCACCCGCCCGGTGGCCGGCCAGGATGAACCAGCCTCCGGCCGTCAATGAGTCGCCGTCGTTGAAGAGGCCGGTGAGGGTGTAGCCGCGATTGGTCATTCCCCAGGCTATCTCATAACCACTTAAGAAATCTATCGCTGAGAGATCCAACGCCACCGCCTCGCCGATGAAGTCCGGGTGGGTCGGCAGCAATTCGACCGACGACGGCACCAGAGCGCCGTTGATGGCCAGAGAGGATTGATCAATATCCCCGACCGTGTGCCCATCGTTAAGATCGCCGAAGTAGATCGTCACGGTGTCCGGTTCAAGGGCGTGCAGGGCCGTAGCGCTTATGGTGTCCGGTTCGATTTCAACCTTCCCCATGGGCGATGGGTAGATAGCTTCGATCAAGTCCCTCGCCGCCGGTTGTTCCATGTACCAAAGGTGGAAACCGAACCACCATACTTTCGTCCCCTCGTTGTCGACGGTCAGCCCGATAGGATCACCCTCATGTATTGAAGTATTCGGATAAAGTGTATGGGCTACATGGGTGACTTCGGCATCCTCGTTCACTCTGAAGGAAGCGACGTCCGGCGCACACTGTCCGCACGGCCAGAACATCTGGGCAATCGGTGTAAAGAAATCGTTTGCAGGGTCATAAACCATGTCGGGCATGGATCCGTTAACACTCTCCGCCCATGTGAATCCCGTTTGTTGGTGACAATACGTCTCCGGGCCACAGTAGATCCAGGACATGGACGCTACTGAATCGACACCGAAAAACCGCGAGATAAACCAGTGATAGGTTTTGTGAACAGTGGGCGGACTGTGGGATCCAAAACCGTTCAGTGCTGACAAAGAACCAAAGGCGGCCAGAGTTCCCCCCGAGAGCAGATAACGCGTAAATCCTCGCATCTGATCTTCGTAATCGGGGGACAGAATATTATGGGCGAAGTCACCGTCGACAATCACCACGCTATAGCGCATGAAGTCATGCCAATCGACACACTGCGGGAATCCGTCGGGACAGTACTGAGATCGGATGCTGTCTCCGACTAAGTAATAGTCGTGGTCATATCCCACAAGCAGCGAGTCGTAAAACTCCATAAGAGCCGACGGGGCGACAGCCATTGCCGGGATGGGTCTGCCTATCATAACCAAAATGTCCCTGGTCCGAGGCTCGATAAAGTGTAGCTGTGTCTGGTTGGAAAAAGGCGTCTCGTACCCATACTCGTCCACGGCGTTGACAAAGTATACATGGTCATCGACCGGCCCCAGATCGAGATAGCTTGTGGTTGAAGGCTCAAGTTCTGTGTGAGGCTCAAGGGCATAATAGTAATAGGTCTTGTCTTCATCTGCGATGTAGAAACTGTCGAGCGGTACGATACTATCGGCTGCCTCACCCTCGTCGTAAAAGGGGTGATACTTGATCGCGATGTCGGCTGAGTCGCCCCGGTAGAACAGATAATGATCGACCACCACTCCCTGGGGAGCTGTCCACTCGATCGTGGCCGGTTCAGTTTCCTGCAGAAACAAGTATTCAGTCGGCAACGTTGGACTCTGGTTGGATGGTCCGCCCGACCGTATGAATAATGGACTCCCCGGGTCACCTACACTGCCTTCGGCCACGCTGGCCACATTGACAAAGTAAAAGAGGCTGGGATCGAGGTTCTCGAATGTATACTCGGTCTGAGAAGTAGAGAGCTCGGCCTCAAGCACCAATTCCTCTGGTCTGAGCCACGGCGCCACGACACCCGGATATGGCAACATCTCAGGTGGTATCTGGCTGAAATAGACTTTGTAGCCATCAAGATTGAGAAAAGGTGCTCGCTGCCAGCTCACAGTTACGGTGGATATGGTCTTGTACGAGACTCTCAAACCCGAGACCGGATAAGGAGTGTTCCTTACCAACTGACCGAGCGAATCGGCCATCGTGGCGTTGGCCAGCAAGTTGTCGAAATTGAGATTGGCCAGATAGGTATCCGGATCATCCGGCAGGTTGTAGGCGTTGGTAGTGTCTACATGCACACTGTCGGCGGTGAAGGCCGCAAACAGAACGCGCTCGGTGGCGCCCGGTGGCAGTTCGAACGGACCCATAGACATAAGAAACCGAGCGTCGTAGCCATCGGCAAAATCCTGCGCGTGGGCTTGATCGGGGTACATCCAAATCGAGTCATCCGGCAGGATCGATGCCGTCTGTACCTGGTCGTAGTCCCACTCGACATGACTCAGGAGGTAGTACTTGTTGACATCCCCTTCGGGAGTACCTTTGCCACCGGTTCCAAAATCCATGAAGGGATCGTTCGGAGAACCCTTCAGCCGGGGTCCAAAGTCGAGAGTCGTATTGGAATTACTGATCCACCAGTTGAAAGCGGTGTCGGAGATTTCAAAGGAACTGTGCAGCCACTTTAGGGCCAGTATCTTTGGCGTCGTATACGGAGAGTACAGATGGTCACCATCGTTGTCAATGACGTAACCAATCTGGTGCTCGGGGATGGACCCGGCCAGATCGTCGCCGTGTCCATAGGTCCCGCTGCATTCATAACAAACATCGGCATCAACGAAAATCCCGATGTAGGCGTCGTGAACACTGTCAGCGCCGATATTTGTCACGCCCAGATCATAAACAATTATCTCGTCCAGGCCCGGCTGATCCCATGAGTGAGAGGCCAAAACTATGTCCAGGTTCATGGGTATATGGGGCCGTCCAAAGTAGTCCGGGTCGACGCCGGCGGTAAAAGTATCAACGCAATTGGCTGTGAGTGAATTGTCAGCGATGTGATCGACTTCGGCCATCGAACCTGATTGCGACCAAAGAGGCGCGAACAACTCACCTCCACCGGTCGACCAACCGTCGGCTCCGACCGACACCAGAGTGTCCGTACCAACGATACCGCCAACCCACACCGCCATTCCATACAGATACTCGACTTGGCTTCCCGGCGGCGTGATGAAACTCAGATCGGGCGCTCCCGTGTCGGCCGGAACTACCCCCGGATAATAGCCGCTACCGGCCGTGCCGTTACAGTTGACAGTAGCTTCGATCTTCGCCGTTCGGTGGAGGCCAAAGCTGGTTAACCCAGCGGCCGACGCATGGAGAGATTTGGCCCGTTGTTCGGTCTCGGATTTGAACGGGTGGGGGGAGGGTTCGGATTTGTTGTCCCGCGCTGAGGAAGAAATGGTGATGGAGCCGATGACAATGACCAGCGACGCAAGGAACTGCGGCGGGACCTTCATGTGGGACCTCCGATAATCTGGTTTGCCCGCGTCGATGCTGCAATCTGACGGTTTGTCCTGCGACGGGCAGGAATAATATAGTGCTCAACCCACATTCCTCCAAGCCAAAACGAGGTCGGAATCGACCGCCAGCCTGGATTTTGGGCAAGGAGAAGCCCTGCCTGCTAAGGATCAAGCACACGGGGAGGACAGGCAGGGCCTAGGAGGGCTTTTTTAGAATTCACCCACATTATACCACCTGTTGAGCCCTTGTCAACTGAAAACAATAAAAATATGCGTGTTATACCCTGTGTACGGAGTGACCTATCCTTCGATGGGGTGGCGTCGGAAAGTTACAATGTGAGAGCGGCCGCCCCACCGAAGTGGGACGGCCGTGTGGTTTCTTCGTCTTTGCTGCGAAAACAGGAAATTAGTTCTGTGCTCACGGACAGGACGGCGGCGGCGGACCGCCGGTGAACATATAGTCCACCAGATAGACCAGGTCGGAAATGTCGATACCACCACTGGCTTCTATGTCGGCCTCTTCAGAGCAGGGTGGCGTCGGTCTGCACCACCATTGGTTTTTGTTCAGGTATAGTATCGCTGCGCAGGTTCTGAACAGCAAAACAGCCTCCGCTTTGTATGAACATGCCACCTTGATGTATCTATACCCCCTTCCAGCAACAGCTTGAATGTAAGCAAGAAATGTTTTCCGATGTGCATCCAAGTTGCTTAACAAGAACTGGCACGTTACGGACATGTGAGGCTGAAAGGAGTCTTTTGATATGTCAAAGTCAGTTATAGTAATCTCTGCAATCCTACTTTGTTTGGTAGTGGGCTGCGGTCGTGAGCAATCACCTATGGGTCCGGGCAGTCCGGCTCTGCGCCATGAAAACACAGGTAACACGCAGGCACAACTGTCCGCTACGGAGGTTCTTTCGGTACAACTGAATCTGTTCGTCGGTTTTGCCAACGGTCAGCCGGTGAATGTACACCGGATTACCGCCGATTGGGAACCGGCGACTGTAACATGGAATAGTTTTGGTGGTGCCTACAACGCCAATGTCGAGGGATCTTTTGCAACCGTTACCAGCGGCTGGCAGAGTATCGACATCACCGGCCTGGTCCAGGACTGGGTCGATGATACTCAGCCCAATTTCGGACTGCTGTTGGATCAGGCAGTGTCTGGGTTCTCACCACAGATCATATCCAGTATGGAGACCGGCAGCCTGGCACCTTTTCTGGTGATCTGTTACGACCCGGGAGGTGACGTGGTCTGCGACACACTGACGGCTCAGGCCGATGTTTTTGTCGACCAAATGCTTCCCGACAACCCAACCGAGGGTAACACTGTTTTGCAGGTGGCCCAGATGATGACACCGAGCGCCGAGAAGCAAGCCCTGATACGGTTTGGCCTGCCCGACTTTGTTAACCAGCAACTGCCAGCCTCGATTGGCGGACAGGTTTGGGACGATGTTAATCAGGACGGCGTGCACGGTCAGGACGAGCCCGGTCTCTCGGGCGTTGTGGTGAATCTGTACGATTGCCTGGACAGTTTTGTTCTGGCCACAACCACCGATATTGGCGGCGCTTACTTGTTCGCAGACCTTCCAGCCGGAAGTTACCTGGTTGAGTTTGTCGCCGGCGAAGGATACCTCTTCAGCCCGCCCGGTCAAACGGCTGATGACTCGTTGGACAGTGATGCCGACCCGGCAACAGGTCTCACTGTGTGTCTTACGGTGGCCGAAGGTGAGGATGCATCTTTTTGGTCGGCTGGTATGTATCTTCCCCCTGATCCCGACGATCCCGATGATCCCGGCTGTACCAGAGGGAAAGGGTATTGGAAGAACCACGCCGGGTTTGGTCCTCAGTTGGACGAACTGAGCGACCTGCTGCCGCTTTCATTAGGTAGCGACGGCGGAGACATGAGCCTGTTTGTCGCGGATGCGCAGACAGCCGCCGACGTACTCGCCATGAAGACCTACGGCTCACCGAAAAACGGTATTACCAAGCTGTACGCCCATCTACTTACGGCCAAACTGAACATTGCATCCGGAGCCGATGCCGAAAAGGTTGCAGGCGTGATCGACGAGGCCGACGCCTTCCTGGCCGATCGTTCATGGGTCGACTGGAAAGAACTCGATCGGGATTCCAGGAATCTGGTGTTAGAATGGAAAGACGTTTTGGAATCGTACAACAATGGTGAGATCGGCCCCGGCAGTTGCGACTGATATGACCCCACATTGTGACCTAGCGGCGGGTCTTGACAGGCCCGCCGTTTTGTTTTGGTTATGTTCACCTTTCCTGTGGGGCAATCGGCCGCGGCGGACCGCCAAGAAAGGCTGGTCCGAAGACCGACCCACACCGATTGGTCAGCGGCTATACAGCTCAGTTCGAGGTCATATCCAGCACCACCCGTCCGACCACCTGACCATTCTGCAAGCGCCTGAAAATCTCGTTGATATTCTCAAGCGGCTGTTTTTCTACAGTAGTCCTGATGCCGACTTCAACAGCCAGCTTGACCGCTTCATCCATATCTCTGCGCGTTCCAATGATGGAGCCAATTACCGTTTGAGCGGCCAGGACAAAGTTGCAGATAGGTAATGGAAAATCTCCCGGCGGCAAACCATTCAATACACAAACACCGCCGCGGCGAAGCATCTCTACGCCGGAACGAAAGGCCGAGGCGGATGCGGCGGTGACAAGTACGGCGTGGGCGCCACCGGTTTCATCGTGCACCCTGGAGACAGCGTCGTCTTTGGCGGCGTTGACTGTTAACTCGGCCCCGTGTCGTTCAGCCAGCGCCAGTTTGTCATCATCGATGTCGACCGCCACAACTCTGTATCCAAACACTCGCGCGTACTGAACAGCCACATGCCCCAGTCCGCCCACACCGGAAATCACTACCCAGTCGCCGTGTTTCGCCTGAGTCTGTTTCAAACCTTTGTAGGTGGTGACGCCGGCGCAGAGGATCGGCGCCATCTCAAATGGATCAGCCTGCTCCGGTATCTGCACGACGAAGTCGCTCGGCGCTACGACGTACTCGGCAAAGCCACCATCGACAGAGTAGCCAGTGGCCAGTTGCCTTAAGCACAATGTCTCCCAGCCGCCGGTGCAGTGTTCACATTGGCCGCAGGCCCAGTGCAATGACGGCACTCCCACCAGGTCTCCCTCGCTCGTTCGGCTGACGTCCTTCCCCAGTGACACCACCCGTCCGACGATTTCATGGCCGGGGACAAACGGCAGTTTCGGATTGCCCGCCATGTCGCCTGCGGTAGCGTGCAAATCGGTGTGGCAAACGCCGCTGGCGATTATCTTAATGAGTACCTGTCCGGCGCCCGGTTGGGGAACAGCGATGTCCTCGACTATGAGCTCGTCGCCATAAGCATGAATCCGTGCAGCTTTCATAGTAGCAGCCATGCAAGAGTTCCTTTCGTCAAAGTGTTGCGGCCACTCGGTCGTCCCGTTTAACGGTCACACCAGGTGAAACCATTCAACCCTGAATACTATGGCCCCATCCCGTGCTTGGCAACTTGTTTTGGCCGTATCCGGCGTTGGATCGATGTTATCCATTTTGCCCCTCCTGACGGTTGACAATTCGGGCAGCAGGCTATAACATACGAGGTACAGGACGCGCTGGAAAAGTCACCTGCGTCTTGAAACAGCTGGGAAAATGTAACCGGACGGTTCGCCCCTCCAATGCAATTTGGTATTAGCTTCTTCACTCAAAACGGGTGAACCTTCCCGAGGTCATCGATGCGTCGACTTAAACTGCTGTTGCTCACAATCGTCATCCTCATCGGACCGCCACGCCCTGTGTGTAGCCAATCGTATGACGAGTTGTCCAACCAGGCCGAATCTCTCAATGTTGCCCAGAACTTTGACTCGGCTATGGTGATTGGCAGAATGGCTCTGAAGTTAGCCGAGGAGCGATTCGGAAAAGAAGATCTGAGGGTGGCCAAGGCCTGGAACAAACTGGGGGGACTCCTGTGGGAACAAGGACACTACCTAAGAGCCGATTCCTGTTTTCTTCGTGCAACAGCCGTGTGTGAAGCCGGGGGCGAAGAGAGTGACCGGGTTGCCATCGCCTCGCTGGGTAGTCGGGCGGACGTCCGTCAAGTTCTGGGTGACTATGCCGAGGCAGAACGGCTCTACCTGAAAGCGTTGAAGGCGAGTGAGCATCACATTAAAGTCGGCGCGCGGGGACGTGCCCTGATCCACCTGGCCCAGTTGTATCGTCGTTTGGGTCGGTTGGCCGAGGCAGAGCCACTGGTCAAACAGGCTCTGGCCATCATCGGACAAGCGCTGGGACCCGAACACCCACTCATAGCGCAGAGTCTGCATCAGTTAGCACTCATATATCATGGCCAGGGACGACTGTCCGAAGCTATACCGCTCGAAGAGCAAGCCTTGGAAATACGGAAGAAGTGGGCTGGACCGGCCCACTCGGAAGTTGCGTCCTGCATGAACGACCTGGCCAATTATTATTGGGAGTTAGGACAATACGCGCAGGCCGAATCGCTCCAAACCAGCGCCCTGACTATAATGGAGGAGGCGTTGGGATCGCTGCATCCGTGGGTCGGGGGGACCATGACCGACCTGGCCAGAATCTACGTTAGCCAGCACAGGTATGACGAAGCGGGTCCGCTTTACCAACGTGCGCTGTCAATCCTTGATGAGGCTCTGGGGCCCGACCATCCGGAGGTCGCTGACGGACACAACAATCTGGCGGTTTTGCTTACCAAGCTGGACAAGTACACGGAGGCCGAGAGTCACTTTCAAAAGGCATTGACGATCAGACAGAAGGTCCTGGGAAATGATCATCATCTTGTGGCCGAAAGCCTGGAGGGCTATTCAACGCTGCAAAGATGTCAAAAGAGCTACGCCGAGGCTCTTGAATCTGCCGATAGAGCGGTTGGTATCAGGCATCTGAACTTCACCGAAAATTCATCCGCACTGAGCGAACCGGACGCGCTGGTTTATTCGGACCTGATGCGCCGTTCCACCGACAACCTCCTGAGTTGCTACCTGGATATCGAAGCATCCACACCGACCACTGAAGTCAGGGTCGCCGATGCTGTCATATCTACCAAGGGTCAGGTATCCGATGCTATTTTTGAACGCCAAAAGAACCTCGTTACAGAAACCGACTCGGCAACGATCGATCTTGCTCTGAAACTGAAGCAGTCAAAACATCAACTGGCCGAGCTGTACGTTCGGGGGACGGTCGGTGATCCGGCCGGGTTTCGCCTGAGGACGGACTCACTCACAACCGCAACCCGGGATCTTGAGGCGGAACTATCTCGGCGCAGCCTGAGCTATCGAAGGCGGCAGGAGTCCAGAGATATCAGTGTGGAGCGGCTGGTCTCCCAGTTGCCCGACCAAGCTGTCCTCGTGGAGTACTTGAAGTACAACCTGACGGAGCCCCAGAAGGACAGTACCACTGCTCACTACCTGGCCGTTGTGTTCGACGGTACCGGCGTGGTCAATCTGATCGACATGGGTGAGGCATCCCAGACAGACAAGCTGATCGACCAATACCGTCAGCACATGGTGTTGGCCACCCAGACCGCGGGTCTGCCGTCCGGCGACGATCTTGCCCGGTATCGCACAATCGCGGTACAGCTCTGGGCGAGAATCTGGCAACCGATAGAGGCGTACACGCGCGACAAGGAGCTGATCATGATTGCGCCGGACGGCGGCTTGTCGCTCGTTTCATTTGCCGGCCTAATCGATGAACAAGGCCAATACCTCGTGGAGAAATCCACCGTACACTATCTGAGCGCCGGTCGAGACCTGATTCCGCTGCAACATCGGGACAAACCGGCCAGTGGGCTGTTTGCTATCGGCGCCCCGGACTTCGATGCTTCGATTGCCCAGCGCTTGGCCGGTCTGGGTCCCCGGGGTGACAGTGGAAAAATCGGCACCGGATACTACGGTCTCAGAGGCAGTGTTCCGACGTGCAGCGAGTTTATGTGGTCGGGAGTATCGAGTTTACCGCTCAGCCAATACGAGGTTGAGGCGATAGCAAACTCTTGGCGCGGCGCTTCTGAGGAACGGGTAACGGCCTACTTCGGGGCCCAGGCCAGCGAAGATCGCTTCAAGGCCATGGCTCCGCGCCACCGGGTCATTCACCTGGCCACGCATGGTTATTTTATCAGCGCCGCCTGCCATACAGATCGCATAAATGGTTCGACCGGAAGCTATGTCGGGGATCATCCGCTTCTGCTGTCGGGATTGTTTCTGGCTGGAGCCAATCTCCGGGGTGGCGGGACAGACAGTACTGACGTCGAAGACGGCATTCTCACGGCCTATGAACTGTCATCGATGGACCTTACCGGCACGCAGCTGGTGGTGTTGTCGGCCTGCGAAACCGGGCTTGGCAGTGTTCAGGAAGGTGAGGGTGTCTACGGCCTCAGGCGCGCCTTTCAGATGGCCGGGGCCAGGACGGTGATCAGTTCACTGTGGGCGGTATCGGATCGACAGACGGCTACCTTTATGACCAGGCTCTATGAGGCTGGTGATGAGAGTATTCCATTTAAGCTCCGACAGCTCCAACTATCCGCTTTGAGTGATCTTAGGTCCAAAGGTCTTTCTGATCACCCGGTCAGTTGGGGGCCTTTCATTGCCAGTGGCGATTGGAAATAGGTAACCGGGCAGAATGGGCGAGCGCGTTTACGGGTGGCACCATCGGACTGTGTCGCAGTGGTAAGTTCCTCCGGTTCCTGCGTTCGTCGAAGGGGAGCGTGTGAACCGGAGGTTTCAAAGGCTGTTTTTACACAACGCCTCAGTGAGAGTCGCAGGGTCACAACCACGCCTAGGGCGTGGTCAGGACCCTGCAAAACCACAATATGTCACAGCCTGAAGGTTAAATCGCTCTCCTGCGCTGCACGGCCTGTGACTATATCAGTGAGTGCATTAGGCAGTGTGCGCGAAGCGCCAAGAACAGGCTTGCCTGCCACCTTGGGGCTTGTTGAAGAAGGCCCGCTTGGCGTCATTGCGCGCGAGCCCGCCACCGGCGGGCCAATCTCATGCCTCGACTCCGCTCGGCATGACACGTGTGCAACGAATTGAGATTGCCACGGCACACAAGGCGCCTCTCGCACTGACGAGTCCGTGGGTTTATCAACAAGCCCCTTGTTGAAGGGCTTCGAGATTAGAATTCGATTATAAACATGAGGGTATCCGTGCCCAGGGCAGAGACATCCTTCGGATTGCGTATCGTGACAGTGTACTCACCCGCGTTCAGGAGACTGTTCGGCAATCGCAGGTGTGCGGTCTGGCGTTCATCAAATGACAGCCGAGTGTTCTCGTAGACCAAGCCGAGTTGTTCCGATTGAACGCGGACCTCATAACGATCACCGGGGACAGCACCATCGAAACCAAAGGTCAGCACCATGTCCATCCCCGGCTGCGGTCGAATTGTTGTAGTCGCACCCCTGGTTGACACCAGTTGTACATTGTGCACGGGTGCTATCTGAGGCCGGACCGGCCTGTCTCGCAGGATACCGTGATAGGCCAGGGGAAGTAAAAGCACCACCAGCAGATAAACCAGGGCAGGTCTCATCAACAGATTTGTTTTTGGCCACAACAGTTGAACCAGGCGTTGCCGCAGGGTGGTCTCCCTCTCTTTCTCGCTCACCGACCGCCGCACCGCCGCCTTAACCGTATCATCATCGGTGAGGAGCCTGGCCGTGGATTCAAGCTGAGTTACCTCCTGCGTACAGAAATCGCAGTCCATCAAGTGCAACTCAAAACGTTCCTGATTCTCTTCGGTCAGCCAGTTCATCTCGTAGTCATGAAGCAGTTTTCCAACCTCTTTGTCGATACATCCATTCATGACAGAACCCCTTTTTCGGCCAGACAGTCGCGAAGCATGGATCGTCCTCGACCGACATACACATAATACTGCTCAGGTTTCAAGACCATTCTGCGGCAAATCTCTTCGGTGCTGTAACCCTGGTAGCGCAGGTTGACTATTCTGGCATATTTCGAGAACGATCTGGCCAGCCTGCCGATACAGTCCAGCAACGACTGTCTGAGCATCGGGTGCGACGGTGAGGCCTGTGGCCACTCAAAATCACGGGCCAGAGCTGTTTTCTTGTCGGCCCGTCGTCCTTTGTCTCTTCCGAATTGTCTGACAGTCATTTTTAGCACTCCGTAAGCCCAGGCCTGAAAGCTGACGGTGAAAGTTTCTGTTTTGTACTTTTGCAACACCGTAATGCATGCCTGCTGGGCAATCTCTTCTGCGTTTTCTGTGTCGACCCTATGTGCCGCGAAGCACCGAAACCTAACAGAGAGTTCGCGAAAGAGTTCTTGTTCGGCTGCTTTGTCGCCGTTTTTGGCGTTTTCGACCAATTGCTCCATTGTGAACAGACTTTCAGGACTGAATGTGTCTTCTCTATTAATGTAGGTAGACTATTTCGGTGTCAAGGAACAAAGAGCCCCGATCCAGAGTGAGAGTTTTCCTTGGGACCGCCCGGATCATTTCTGAGTTTTCTTGAACATCGTCAGTTAGGTTTGGCGCTCGGGTGGCACATAGGGCATAAGCATGAGACATAAAGATTTCGAACCAAGAACAATGACTCAGCACGTCTAAAGGAGCAATATCATGAAACTCAGCCACACGGTCCTTGCATCATTACTGATCATCGTCACACAGATGGTTGGGACGGCTGCCGCCACCGAACCTGGAACGCCGGTTATTGACCGATCCAGGGCTAGTATCGAGTTGCCGGTGTCCACCCCACTCGACCATCAGAATAGAGCCATCAATCCGAAAGAGGCGCCTGATCGCCTGGCCTCTGCGGTCGATACCTGTCTCGACTTGAGTTATGCGGGCTCCCCCGCCTTCGTGTGGCCGCTGCCGTCGAATTCGGGCATTGTCGAGTACGCCATGCGCTTCGACGGCGACGGAGCGCAAGTTCTGACCTCAGTTGAGATTCCCATCTACAACAACGGGGACGGCGAGTTCGGTGACAACAACCTTCACCTGGCCATCTACGAAGACGACGGCGACGGATTGCCGGGGACACTGATCGCAGCCGACACCATACTGGCCGGAACATACTCTTCCTACCCGGCCTCGACACTGTTTGATCTGGAATCACTCAACCTGGTCGTGAACGATACTTTCCATGTAGGCATCGCCACCGACGCCGCGCCGGGAATGGGAGAGAATGAGTTGATCATCTCGGACGACGGATCGGGCGGGCTGGGTCGATCTTCACTTTACGCCTTTGGAGCATGGATGACGTTACCTGACGCTTTCGGCACCGATGAGTCCTTCCTGATGAACGTAGTGCTCTGCCCGATTGTTGACATGTCCGATACGGCGGGCATGGGCATCACCATCAGCGGTCCCGGGGCCGGTCCCGGAAACACGATCCTGTGCGGACAAACTATCGACTTCAACATTCATCTCAGGAACAACACCGGCAATGACCTTTTGCATCTGGCCAACGGTTTTCATCTGTATTCACTCAACGCTATAAGCTGGGCCACTCCCACTTTCAGCGTCGATCCCGCCATGAGTACTGTTTTTCCTCAGACGAATACGTTCACCTACAGCCTGGACGGCGCCGGAGCCGATTCTGTGAGTCTTGACTACCTGACTGTTGTGGGCGGTTTGCCTCCTGACTGGGAGGGCACAGTGGCGACCCTCGCCACCACTTTCAGCTGCGCCGACACCGGTATGGTTGCTTGTATCGACTCCTGCTGGACCCCAGGCTCCGGCCCATGGACCTGGTGGCCGAACGGCGGTTCGCCGATGCCACCATCATGGACGGGTCCTCATTGCTTCATGGTGGCGCCGGATTCACTCTTCGGCATCGAAATCGTTTTTGAGCACGACGTACAGGCGTCCGAAACCATCCACTTCGCCAATAACATCCCACCCAACAATCCGGTCCATATCCAATTTAAGCCGTGGGTGCACTTCCTGCCTGAATCGGTGCCGATCAAGGTTCTCCATGACGGCGACTCTTCCGAGTACACATTCCATGTCTCCGATATCAGCGGCAACTGGATGATGCCTTTGGACACGCATGAGATAGTGTTCAATGACACGGTGATGTGGCAGCTCGACGAGGGCACCCACGAATACCGGGTGGACCTGGGCGTTGATTCCACCACGATCACTCGGCTGAGAGAATATATCACGCAAGACAAACCGTTTGCCGATGGCGGATGCTGGGCGGTTCCACAGCTTAGCCTCTTTGATCCGTCGCTCGAACTGTACAGGATCGATACTCACTTCCCGCCGTATGACCCTATATTCCGCGTTTATTACACCGATGCCCGCTTCTTTCGCCCCAACGTGACATACGAGTACGATTTTAGTGTTTCGGCGGATATATCGCAGGAGTTCAATCTGAATGGTACAATGGACATCGACGTCACCAGTCTCTACTGTATGAAGCTGCACGGAAGGAGTATTCTGTGCGGAGACATCAATTTGTCGGCGAGGGAACTGGGGCCCGACCTTGGACAAATACCTCGCATGGCCACGCTGGATTTCCCCAGTCTTTTTGAAATCGATCCAATCAGGCTCTACAAGGGATACATGGTAAAAATCAAGGCCGGCAAACTTCTGAATATCGAAGCCGGCGGCAGCATCAAACTCCGAGACGCTTCATTGGAGCATGACACTTACCTGCGGCTACCTTGTGACCCATACGTGTTTGGAGTTGCCATTACGCCGCATCTCGATGTCGGTGTGAAGGCTTACGGAAAACTGGAACTGCTCGGCGGAGCGGCCAGCGCCAAAGCCCGTATCTGGGCGGAAACCGAATTCAGTATACCATGCAGTCTCAAAGTAGCCCCGGACTTCTCGTTCGACATCAGTGCCGATCCCTGCTTCTTTCTCGATCTGAAATACCGAGCCACAGTAAAGGCATGGAAACTCAGCTACACCTACCAAGGTAGCTACACTTTGATAGACACATGCCTAAGCGTCCATCTACCCTCGGGTGAAACCAGGGACCAAGGACGGATCCCGATGACCACTTCAGTTGCAGACAGCCGGTACTACGGACCGCCGGCATTGGCCTCGCACGGGTCGGCCAGCATGTCTGTCTTCGTCAACAGCCAGTCCCCTGGCGATGAACAAATCTACTACTCCAAACTTGATACCACATCCGGATGGGCCTGGACGGCACCGGCCAAGATGACCACCAGCAACGACGCCAAGTTCCACCCCGACATCACCAACCTGGGCGACACGGCCTTTGTGGCCATCTGGGTGGAGAGCGTGGGAGCCACCGAGCCGGACTCTACTGTTTACGATTCGGGGCTGAGTCTGGATCAACTCTACGATGTCAACAAAACCAACGAAATCTTCGTGAATACCTATCACACCGGTTCGGGTTCCTGGGGAACTCCGCAGAAACTAACCAACGATGGATACGCCGATGGCGGTCCGGCCATTGCCGCGAGTTCCAATCATCACCTCTGTGCCGTGTGGAGCTACAATGATGACGCCTCGTCATACGATCCGATGAACCAGAAGATCAGGTTTGCGTATTACAACGGCATTAGCTGGTGGCATGCCGTGCTTCCGAATCAGTCCGGCTACAACGTCCAACCCTCCGTTACTTTCGACCGCAACGATAACGCTGTGATCGTGTGGGTGCACGACGGCAGTCCCGTGGATGGCGCCAGTGACGCCAGTAGTCGAGAACTTCTTCAGACTACCATCCCGCCTACCGGTACACCTACCGGCACCAACCTTGTCGTTACTACGGCGCGCGGCCCACTCAATCCCAGCGTCGCGATTGGAATGGACAGCACGGTGGCAGTCGCTTACGAATTCTATGGATTGCATGACAGCGCGGGCGTATTGCTGGACTCCGTCGTATTCGGCGATAACATCCAGGTCGCGGTCAGCCTGGGCGACCTGGCAACACCCTCACAGTGGCAAGTTGACACCGTTGGCTTCAGCGACAGCCTGAGTTTCGGGTCCATGCCGAAGTTACTGGCTCATGACAATCTGTTGCTGCTGACTTACGTAGGCTATGAACACGATGTAAGCGTGCTGCCCGACGGTAATTTGCGCTACACCGAATTGAACCTAATGAGCCCTGCCCCGACATGGAAGACTCCTGCAATCTATGCCGATGAAGACACTGTCGACACATACCTGGGCGATCTTACAATCGACCCGACCGGTATGGCAAGAATCCAATACCAGTTGGACTCGGCTGCCACAAACAACTATCCGTCCGGGTACAATAAGATTCATGAACTGACCCTGGTACCGAACGTAGACTGCTGCGAAGGCATGCGCGGAAACATCGACGGCGGCGAATTCGAAGTCCCGCCCGACATTACCGATCTGGTTTACATGGTTGACTGGATGTTCATTCTGGGCGATGAACCACCATGCCCGGAGGAGGCCGATGTGGACGCCAGTGGAGAAATCGACATAGGCGATCTGGTCTTTGTGGTAGACTTCATGTTTAACGGCGGTATCGAACCACTACCGTGTGACGACAAGGCAGGCATGGATAAGGAAACGCGGCGTGATGGATTGGGGATAATGATTGAGTCGGTAATCGAACCCGGCGCCACCACAATCTACCTGAAGTCGCCGGTCGACCTGCGCGGGATTCAACTCGAACTGAAAAGCGAGAGCGAAGTATCACCTGCCAACCTGATCGGAGACCGGATCGATATGCCTTTCGGTCAACGAGGCGGAATAGCCAAGCTGGGACTTCTTGATCTCGACGGCGATGAGATCATCGCGGCCGGTGACTACCCCATTGTAAAACTCGATGGAGAGTGCCGGATAGTCTCGGCCAAGGTTGCGGACAGGCGAGCCCGTCCTATCGTACCGAGTATCAGGGCCTCATCCGGGCCGGTCGAGCTTCCCACAACCTACCAACTGTATCCAAACTACCCTAACCCATTCAACCCGAATACGACTATTCGCTTCGCTTTACCTGAAGAGACAGATGTACGACTGACCCTGTTCAATCTGCTCGGTCAGATCGTGGCGCCGCTTATAAACGAACATCTCGCGGCCGGTCAGCACCAGGTGGATTGGGACGGACGCAATCAGTTCGGCCGGGCCGTGGCCAGTGGTGTCTACTTTTATCGCCTGGATACCCAACGATTCAGCCAAACAAGGAAAATGGTATTGTTGAAATAGCCATCATTATCGAATTGTACTCAGACAAGGGACAGTACCTGAATGTGCTGTCCCTTCGTTATGTCGTACACGTAAGAATACTCTTGATCGACCAGGCGGGGGGGCTTGACGATAGACCCTCGCCAGCGTCATTGCGAACCCGCCGCAGGCGGGTGCGGCAATCTCGATTCGCTGCACACCTGTCATGCCGAGCGGAGTCGATGTATGAGATTGCCGCGCGACCAACGGCACGAGTGCCTTTGGTCGCGCGCAATGACGCCGAAAGGTTTTTCGACCCTCAGATGCGTGTTCTGCATGGTATCATCTTTAAGGCAGTTTCTGCAATTAACATGCGTCAAACCATCCACTTTGCCGTATACAAGATTAAGTGAAGTCTCATTAACTGACTGCTCTGGAAGGCATTGACTTCTTGCCGGCGACGTGAGCCGGAGTCAGCAAATGGAGACTTATTACGCATGCCCTCAAAAACCCCCAAAGAAAACCTGCCTGAGTTGTCTCGCCGAGAGCTTATCAAAGCGGGTGGTGTGGCGATGGCCGCGATGGCCGCCGGTACCGCCGCCGAGCGAGCGCTGGCTGCAAGTGATGCCGTGCGCTCGGCCAAAGGTCGGCGCCTGGCCATGGTGATAGACCTGGACCGTTGCATTGGCTGCAAGTCTTGTGCGGTTGCCTGCAAATCCGAAAATGGCGTCCGATTGGGCGGCTTTCGGTCATGGGTCTCAGAACGTGAAGACGGCCGGTACCCTCAGGTGACACGATATATGTTGCCGCGTCTGTGCAACCATTGTGAAGAACCGGCCTGTTTGAAAGTCTGTCCTGTGGGTGCGACGGTTAAGCGGCCCGACGGTCTGGTCAACATCGATAAATCCAGGTGCATCGGCTGCCGCTACTGTATGGTGGCTTGTCCCTACAATGCCCGCTACTTCAATCCTCGACATGATTCTGACGGTGAACAACTATATCCGGCCCGCACCCACGGAACGGTCGACAAGTGTAACCTCTGCGCACATCGTGTGGACAACGGTGTCGTGCCCTCCTGTGTGAACACTTGTCCGGCCGGAGCGCGCCTGTTCGGCGATCTGAACGATGCCGACAGCGACGTTCATAAGAAGTATGAGAGTGAGCAACCGGAGCCGCTTCTGCCTGAGTTCGGCACCAGTCCGTCGGTCTTTTACAAAGGTGGGAAACCACACTTGTTCAAAGAGGATCAGAACCGGCCGGAAGCCACTCTCGTGAGTGAAGGAGAATGACACCATGAAGGCATTATCTTTGGAGACGCACATCAAACCGATTGTCGGCAAGTACAGAGGCAGCAACATAGTGAGCATTATGTTGACCGCCTGCGCGGCCTACTGGCTGTATCATTGTTGGCGCATCCTTTCGGAGGGACTCACTACGCTCGGCATCGATACTTACAGCGCCACCTGGGGTGTTCTCGTGGCCAACACGGTGCATATTATCGGCATCAGCCATGTCGGGATTGCAATCTCGGCTGCGGTGCGGGTCCTGCATCTGGATCGTTATCGCAATATCGCCCGGCTGGCGGAACTTGTCACGGTGATCGCACTCGTCATGGCCGTGGCCAACCTCTTGCTGCATGTCGGCCGACCTGATCGATTCATCCTGAATGTCGTCCTTTACGGCAAGTGGCATTCCCCTATGGTTTGGTCGATGACCGTGTTCACGACCTACTTCCTGGCCAGTTCTGTTTACTTGTACCTGTCCATGCGGCGAGACCTATGGTCGATGTCAAACATTACCGACAGGTTTGGGAAGCTCTACAGGTTTCTGACCTTCGGTTACACCGACAGCAGTGATCAACGAGCGCGCCACGAACGAACGCTTTTTTGGATGGCCCTAATCCTGATCCCGATCATGGTCTCGGTGCACTCGGTGTACGGCTTGCTGTTCGGCATGATCTCGGCGCAAGCCGGATGGTACAACCCGCTTCAGGCGCCCTACTTCGTTTTGGGGGCCATCGTCTCGGGCTTCTCGGCTATTATCGTTATTGCCGCCCTCCTGCGCAAAACTTTCGCCTGGCAGCAACTGCTTACCGATCAGTTGTTCAAAGCGTTCGGCGCCTTCCTGACTTTTGTAGTCTTCCTGTATCTCTACTTCATTTTGAGTGAACAACTGACCTCGCAGTACCTTCCAATGGAATCGGAGAGGGCGGTTTCAGATTCTTTGTTAACCGGTCGTTTTGCCGTATCGTTTTGGACAGCTACCAGCCTGGGGCTAATCCTGCCGTTTGTCTATTTGCTCGTTCAATCGGTGAAAAGGAACTATGTTCACATTGGCTTAACAGCAATGTCGGCAGTCCTGATAAACGTCGCTATGTGGGTCAAGCGCTATCTGATCGTCGTCCCGACCCAATACCAGGCGAATCTGCCCATGGCTCGGCCATCGTTCGAGTATACGCCTACCTACACCGAGTGGGTGGTGACGCTGGGCTCGTATGTTGTGGCCGCCCTCATCCTGGTTTTCCTTTTGAGATTGCTCCCATTGTTTGAGCTACCGGTCGTGACCGAGCAAGTCTCGGCAACACACCTTACAGATCGCCCCTCGGCCCGACGAGTGGTAATGGTCCTGTCGCTGATAAGCGGACTACTGATGATAGCCTGGGGTGTTGCTACTCGCGAAGGCGATTTTGGACCGGTCAAGTGGCTCACGGGTATTGTCTTTCTGTTGGTGATTCCTATGGCCAACTGTTTGATAGACATTACGCCAAGGGAGCCTGAGGGAAAATCAAAAGTACAGCACTAAACACGACTTTGAAAAAACAGGTGGATATATAATGAGTACTACAGATCGAAGAAAATTCCTAAAGCTGGCCGCGCTCGGTTCCAGCAGCCTGCTGGGGATGGACACTGTTTTCGGACAACCATCAAGCCTGGAGGGCAACCTTGAACTCGCCGGCGGCGGGAGAAGTTTTTCACTGGTGGAAAACGGTGAACGCAAAGCTGTCCCATCGGCCTGCTGGCAATGTGTCAACTCGTGCGCCAATGTCGGCTATCTTGAAAATGGCAGGCTGGTAAAGATCGAAGGCAATCCGCTCTTCGCTACCAACCAGGGCAAGATATGCGCGCGCGGTCAAGCGGGCATCAATCAAGTTTACAATCCGGACCGACTGCTTCATCCCATGGTGCGGGTCGGCAAGCGTGGCGAAGGCAAATGGAAGAAGATATCCTGGGACGAAGCTCTCACTCTTTTGGTCGAGGGCGGAGAAATTGCCGGACGCCAGGTTAAGGGCTTGAGAACTTTGCGCGATGAAGGCACGCCTGAGAAATATCTCTTTCATTATGGCCGCATGGTCGGCAGCGACTGGCTGCTCAACATCTACTATTTCTGCCAGGCCTACGGCACGGACTCAATCGGCGATCACAACTCGATCTGTGTCAATGCGGGTAGTATCGCCGGCAGTCTCATGGGTCATACTTCACCGGCCGTTTCGATTAAGGAGTGCAGAACAATCCTTCTCTTTGGCTCCAGTATTTTCGATGCCGGTTTCGGCTTCATACCGCGGATAAGAAACTATACGGAAGCCCTGGCTCGCGGCGCCAAGATGTATGTTTTCGACACTCGCCTGTCCAACACGGCAGCCAAAGGGACCGAGTGGATTCCTATCAAGCCGGGCACCGATCAGGCGGTGGTGCTGGCCTTGTGTCATGAATTGATCCGGACCGGTCTGTACGACAAGGACTTCATCGAGAAACACGCCAATATCTCACCGGCCGAATTGACCGCGGAGTTGGACCGGTACTCACCCGAATGGGCCGAGCAGATCAGCACTGTCCCGGCCGACAAGATCCGCTTGATCGCTCGTGAGTTCGGCTCCAACCAGCCCAACCATGTCACCAGTTCGCGCGGCGCCTTTATGCACCACAACGGTGTCCAGACCCAACGGGCCGTTTATATGTTGCGGGCGCTTTCGGGTGTCCTGTCTCTTACCGGTACGCGCGGCTCACGACCTCGGTGGAACTATGCCTTTCCTTTTCCTCAGCCGGACCCACGACCCAAGAGCATGGATTTGTTCCAGGGTCGAAAAGACAAATACGCCATCCCGGACTATGGTGTCTCACATCAGATACTTGACATGATCGAGAAAGGACCGGAACGACCGGATATCTACCTGGTTTATTGTCACAATCCGGTCTTCTCCAACGGTAACTGTAAAGAGAATGCGAAAACCTATCGCGACGAGGAGAAGATTCCGTTTTTAGTGGCCGTCGATGTGGTTCTGAGTGAAACATCGGAACTGGCCGACCTGGTGCTGCCCGACGCTACCTATCTGGAACGCTGGACCCTGCACGGCACTACCTCACCCGATGATATTCCGGAATACTATATCCGCCAACCGATGCATGCGCCGCTGGGTGAGGCACGTAATTTCTGTGATGTCACTCTTGAGATAGCCGAACGTCTCGGTCTCAACCTGGGTTTCACCACAACAGAAGAATTCGTGCGCGAGACGATTAACAACACCGATGGCGTAAAGGAAGCGGGTGGATTTGAGTATATGAAAGCACACGGCATCTGGCATGACACCGAAGCAGCGGTAACTGCTACCGAGCCGGGTCATGTTACTATCAAGTCGGACCGGCTGGCCGGGCTTGGTTTTGATGCCATCCCAGCCTGGATGCCGATCCCCGCCCACGAGGAGATGAGCGATGATGATTTGATCCTGACTACTTTCAAAGTACCGGTGCAAACTCATTCACGAACTCAAAACTGCAAGTGGTTGACAGAACTATTCCACAAAAACCCGGCCTGGATAAATCCAAAGACGGCCGCCAAAAGAGGTATCCGCGATGGCGACAGCATTCGAGTGAAATCTGCAATCGGCGAGATCGTCACCACGGCCAACGTAACTGAAGGAGTGCACCCGGGCGCAATTGCCATAGCCCACCACGCCGGGCACTGGGCGCATGGTGTATACGCCGGTGGCGGCAAGAGCAGTGTGCATAGGTCGGAAACGGACTGCGACAACAAGTGGTGGCAAGACAATGGTGAGCATGTCAACCTCATAATACCCAGGGTGGGTGATCCCATCAGCGGCTCCATGTGCTGGATGGATACGGTGGTTCAGGTGGAGAAGACGTAGCAGGCAAGCCTGTTTTTTGCGCTTCGCGGCCATCCATCCGTGGTAGTGTCGGATCAAAGCCGAAGATGGACCCCCGCCTTCGCGGGGGTGACAGATAGGAAGCGGGGGTGGCAGAAAGGAAGCGGGGGTGACAGAAAGGAGGTGGGAGTGACAGAAAAGAGGCGGGAGTGACAGAAAGGAAGCTGGGGTGGCAGAAAGGAATCCGGGGTGACACACAATGCTCCGGTAGGTGTGAGCTTGCAGGGCAGGTTTCACAACAGCTTGTAGGGCGGGTCCGTCTTCGCCTGCGCGCCGTGGCGTGAACCCGCCATTGGTAAGCAGCAGAACCAGAAACGGTTCATACCCCTACGACTTCCCACAGCAAGCTGTGGGGCACCCACGCCCCACAGACCTGCCGACAAAACCGGGTCCGGAGACGCCCCAATACTCACTCTCTACTATGGACAGCCGTCGTCGTCGGGGAACCGAATCCAGCTCCACATCGTTTCCACTGATAGTACCTGACAGATTATGAAACGAGGTGCCCTGCTCAAGGACATCGGAAGGAGCGAAGAGATCATGACTATACAAACCCTTGGTCTGGCCACAGTACTTATGTTATTGGTAGGATCAGCCTGCAGCAAGAAGTCCGACACCGGCGCCGAAGGCGAGAACACGGAGTCGGCAGACATGGAGGTTTCACAGAAGACGGCCGTGGATTACAGGTCCATCCCCTTTCAAACGATTACCGACAACACCACCAGTCTTGCCGACTTTGACGGCCAGGTAGTGTTGTTGGTCAACGTTGCCAGCAAGTGCGGCTACACGCCGCAGTATACCGACCTTGAGAAACTGTATCGCAGTTTCAAAGACAGCGGCTTTGTAGTGATAGGATTCCCGGCCAATAACTTCGGCGGACAGGAACCGGGTACCAATGCCGAGATTATCGAGTTTTGCAAGAAAACCTACGACATCTCCTTTCCGATCATGGCCAAAGTGAGTGTGGCTGGCGACGATAAGCATCCGTTATTCGTTGAACTCACCGAGAATTCATCTGTGCAGGGTGAGATCAAGTGGAACTTCTCGAAGATGCTTTTGGATAGACAGGGTAATTTGATTTCGCGGTATGATTCCGGTGTGGAACCTTTGTCGGAAAAGCTTGTGGGCGAGATTCGGAAACTGTTGTAGCAACAATCTCGTAGGGTGGGTCCGTCTTCGCCTGCGCGCCGCGGCGTGGACCCGCCGATCATGGCAGTGCTGCGGACAGACCCGCCCTCCCAAAAAAGGACCCCGACTCAAGCCGGGGTCCATCGAGTGTCAGGTAGCTGTCAGGCGAGTCGCCTGGCGGCACCCAATGGCGGAACCACTAAGAGGGTTCCGCCCTGCTAAGGCACCACTTGCGCAGGGTCCATCAGATCAGCATTTTATTTCTGCATTCTTCCGGGCATAGTACCACCAGTTGACAAGCAGACAACTCAGATAGTATCCGGCGAATCCGTACAGCGCATATTCAGGAGTTCCGGACTTGATCTGGGTGGCGAAAATCTTGGGAATCAGGAAGGCTCCATAGGCCGCGATTGCCGAGGTCCATCCCAGAACCGGCCCGGCTTGGTCCTTTGGGAAGATGATTGCAATCATGCGAAAGGTGGAACCGTTGCCGATACCGGTAGTGGCAAAGAGCACGATGAACAACAACAGAAACGGTATGAAGTACTGTTCCGGTGTCGGTGAACTGTTGGCCAGACTGACCGTGTATCCGCAGGCTAATGCGGCGAAGATCATAATCAGTGTGTCCCAGTGGGTGACGCGCGCTCCACCCAGTTTGTCGGATAGCCATCCGCCGAGCGGGCGAATAGCAGCGCCCATGGCGGCGCCAAGGAAGGCGAATTTGAGAATGTCCGGCGCGTTGGGGTTGACAATAGCCTCGGCCAGTTGTTGGCCTTCAGGACCCACGCGAATGTATCCGAATACATCCTTCAACAGCTTGGGGAAGGCATTGGCGTAACCGATGAACGATCCGAAGGTCATAATATAGAGCCAGGTCATCACCCAGTTGTGTTTATTATTGAAAATCGCAAACTGGCCGACCAGGTTGTCCTTGGTCTCCTTCGGAGTCAGATACCTCATGAGGACAAGCGTACAGATCACCGCAATGACCAACACCACCAGAATCTTCAACAGAATCGGGAAACCGCCCCACGGCGTGATCAGACAGACGACCCCGATTGTACCGCCGGCATAGCCGAGTATCTCCAACCACAGGTACTTACCTACCGCAACCGGCGTGGAACCGCATTTGTGTTGGGGCAGGTTGTTCATGAAGAAGAAAGCGAGAATTGCGAAAACCGCCAGCACCGGCACCCAAACCAGCGCCGCGTTCTGAATCCAGATAGGGCTTTGGCGCAACAGATGAGACTCACCGCCAAAGACGCCTACCGTGATAATGAACGGAATCGTTACCTGCATTACAGCCACGCCAAGGTTGCCTATCCCGGCGTTGAGTCCGAGGGTCAAACCTTGCATCCGTTTCGGGAAGAAGAAACTGATATTGGACATAGACGAGGCAAACGCTCCGCCACCGATACCCGAAAGCGCGGCCAGAACAATAAAGGTCAGGAAGCTCGTACTTGGGTCCTTGAGAGCCAAGCCGGTACCCAGGGCGGGTAGAATCAACAACAGCGTGGTCATAAATTTGACGTTGCGGCCGCCACAGATCGCAATCATGAAAGAATTAGGTATCCGTGTCGTCGCCCCGACGAGTCCTGCCACGGCCGGCAGCGTGTACAAAAGAGCTTTGTAGGCGTCACCGGTCAGCGGAACACCGTCATTGCCAAAACTGAAATTGAACAGGCTGGGATCGATGTCGTGCAGCCCCTGCATTAATCCGACAATGACACCCCAGTAAATCCAGACGGCAAAGCCCAACAAAAGATTGGGAATCGATATCCACAGGTTTCGATTGGCAATGCTCTTGCCCGTGCTTTCCCAGAATGACTGGTCCTCTACATCCCAACGATTAAGCGTTGTAGCCATCCAGACACTTCTCCTTTTCCACGACTAAAGCGGGTTCTATTTGCGGTTTCAAGAAATGATCTATCGAGGCTCTGCCTGCCCCTTTCCACAACACCAAAAGCAGGGCGAACAGGACGAACAGTGAAAACTCCAGGCCCCGGCTTTCCGAAAACAGGCCGTCGGCCGAATGGACGAAAACGACCGCGCCAATCAAGACCGTTACGTTTAGCGCCGATGCGATACGTGTGCCCAATCCCACGAGCAGTGCAAAACCGCCTATAATATGAACGAAAACCACATACCAGGCGAGTACGTTCTCCAACAGGCCAATGCTGCCCACCATTGCCTCTATCTCCTGCATGTTCAACACAAAGTAAATCCCCTGGATAACCAGTGCTCCACCCAGGTACATGCGCAACGCCGTCATTGGGCTGAAAGTCTGCATAATTGAGGCCAGTTGCGGTACCCTGAGTTTCCTCGGTGTCGCCTTAGCTGTGGCGGCACGATCCCGCAGGGCTTGTTCATACTCGGACTTGGCTTCAGTTTCATGACTTGGTGAGAATGATATCATATATGTAGCGAAGGAGCAAACCAAAACCAAACCACCCATAATCAGCAGCGCGTTGGGCCAGCTTAATGCATCCACCCTCAACAGGAATCCGGCCGCTACCGCTCCCATGTTCCCACCGGCTCCGACGATACCGGCCACTGAACCAAGCGCCTTCTTACTTATAAAAGGAACCACCGAGTAGGTTGCCCCTTCCGACATCTGTACGAAAAGGCTGAACCCGATCATGGCAGCGATAGCCAACGGCAGAACAGTCATCCGGGAGAAGATCATCAGGGCAACTCCCTCAACGGCCAGCGCGATGAAGAGCCATTTCACCCTCCCCCTCAGCCCCCCTTTGAGAGCGAACCTGTCACCGATGATTCCACCCATAGTGCGGGCGAAGATGTTCATCAATCCGAACAGACCGGCCACCAGACCGGCTGTGGCCAGACCCAGTCCAAAATAATCTTTGTAGTACAGTGCGGCCATGTTGTTAATTGTCAGCTCGATCCCGAAACATGCGGCATAGATAATAAACAGCGCCCACACTCGCTTGTCTTTTGCCGCCAGCATGAATGTGCCGTTGGTCCCTTTGCTGTCGCGCATTTCCTTTTTGGCGCGAAGTTCCTTGAAATTGCCGTCGGGAAGATCGGTAGTCAGGAAATAGTATGCGATACCGGCCAGGAAACAGACGGCTCCCGCCACTACCATCGAAAGGCGCCAACTCCAGAAATCGCTGTACCCAAGCCCGACAAAAGCAGCGAAGATCAAAGGCATGACCATCTGTGTGACGCCGCCCCCGAGGTTACCCCACCCGGCACTGGTTGCATTGGCCGTGCCGACACAGTTGGGCGCAAACATAACCGACGTGTGATACTGGGTGATCACAAAGGAGGCGCCAATAGCGCCGATGGCCAGACGGAACAGAAGAAAAGTAGTGTAGTCATGCGCAAACCCGATACCCATCACCGGAATCGCTCCCAGCATCAAGAGCCAGGTATATGTACGTCGGGGTCCGATGCGGTCGCAGAGCCACCCGATGACCAGCCGAGCCACTATCGTGATAGCCACCGAGGCAATGATAGTATTTCCGATCTGTGTCTTGGTCAGACCCAGTTCGTCCCTGACCACAGCCATCAACGGCGCAATACCAAACCAGGCGAAGAAACAAAGGAAGAACGACAGCCAGGTGGTGTGGAAGGCACGCATCTGCCTCGTCGAATAGCTGAATAAATTGATCCGTGTTGCCTTGTTTCTAATCTCCATTCTTCTTCTCCATCAGGTTGACCAAGTTCGCTTCAGTTGGCCGATTGTCAATCTCAGTGCCAGTCACGCCCGGCCGTTGCTAATGACGGCCAGGTTCTATTATGTAGAACTGACTTGACCTGCTGCGGCAGGAAGTCATAATGGAACCACGATCCAATTATGTCGTGAGGCGCGCTTTGCGCCGATCTTTGTACCATCTAACAACCTGGGTCCGGCGCCACAGGTACGGATTGGGAACCACCAGTATATGCACCAGGCGTGTGAACGGGAAAAACGTGACCAGCCCAAAAGCCAACACCACGTGCAGCTTGACCATCCACGGCATCCCGCTCATATACGTCACATTGGGACTAAATTTCACCAGTGACCAGAGGTACGGCGTCATGGAAGTTGCATACCACGACGATCCCCAGCGATAGACAACCGCGATGTAGATACCTATCGCGACTTGCGCAGCCAGCATGATGAGGAGAATCCAGTCTGATACGGACGTGACCTCGTTTATCTTGCTGTACTTGCGCCGTCTTACGATCAGATTCACCAGGCCAACCAAGGCCAGCACCGCGAATATCAGAGCAGAAATCTCCAGCACGAACAAACGCCAGGGCACCCGATTCCAGGCCAGCAGTTGCTCCGGTATCAGAAAGGCCACAAGGTGACCGGTCAGAATGGTCAGGATTCCATAGTGAAAAGGAACCATGCCCCAGAAGTGGAATTGGTTTTCGAGAAACTGCGATGACAGCGAGGAGTAACTGAACGACTGAGCTCTATAACGCTGTATCGTTACCAGGAAGAAAACGAACAGCGCCATGTACGGCAGAACTCCGAACAGCAGCTGGTTATAATCTGTTAAGAAACTACCCATTATTCACTCCTTGTGCCGATAGATTGTGTCGGCTTTTTATCTCCCGACAAATGCCATCAAGCACATTCGAGTACACATTATCTTTACCTTCGAATCCCGCCAGCATTTTCTCAACCGCCGGCAGGACAAACATCGAGGCAAACTCACCCGCTTCGTCAGCGTCCATTTTACCTAAAGCCTCAAGAACATGGGGCAGATGATCCGGCAGCTCGGCCGATTCGGTCAGACCAAGCTGACGAAGTGTCTGCCGCATTTTGACAATGAAAGTACCTCGTTCGTATCGTTCGCCAAAGAGATGCCAGCCGACTTCCAGGGCGCAAACCGGATTGATATCAAAGGTGCGGGTGTACAGCTCCTGCATCTGTTCAAGCGAGGCATCTCGAATACCTTCCACGAATCGCCGCACCGGGTCCAGCGCAGTCGAGTCGGCCCTATCAAGGCCGCTGACACAATCGTCCAGGCGCAAGGTCTGATCGGTCTCCGGGTACTTCAGCAAGCGACCGAGGCTTTCATAGATATTGTTGGTGACATGATCGTTCACAATCCCCTCCTGGGGCCGGAAGTGAATCCAAAGCCTGCTTCCTGCCTGCGAACATGTGGATCGGTGAGCGCCTCGATAGCTTCCTCACGATGCGACGGTGGGATTACAAACCGGTCTTCAAAGGTACACAGCGAAGTGAGCCGGTAAATCTCTTCGGCCTGTTCCCGCGTACAATCAGCTTCGTGAAGCATCCGGTCTACGGTTTCGGCGGAAACATCACCGACGGTGAGCGACCTTCGATACCAGCGCACCGCTTTCTGTTTGCGCAGGGCGTAGGCAACTTTGCCGGTCTGCCCGGCGGCCAGAAGGTTGCCGAGGAACTTCATGGGGACCCGTGATTCGTCGATGTCATGGAACAAATCATCGGATACACTTTTAAGCGTGTTGTCCTTGTCGGTAGCAATCACCGGCGACATCGGCGGCACATAGAACAACATCGGGAGAGTCCTGAATTCCAGATGCGGCGGCAGGGCCATCTTCCATTCCTTAACATACTTGTAAACGGGTGAAGCCTGGGCCGACTTGATTACCGAATCATGAATGCCGGACCGTTGTGCTGCCGCGATTACTTCCGGGTCTGATGGATTCAGAATCATCGAACGGTGTCCTTCAATCAGCTCGTCCTGCGGCATCTCCGCAACTTCCTCGACCCGGTCGGCATCATAGAGCAGCACACCGAGATATCGAATGCGACCCACGCATGAATGGAAGCAAGCCGGCGCCTGTCCGGTCTCAATTCGTGGATAGCACAGGAGACACTTTTCCGATTTCCCCGTTGACCAGTTGTAGTAGGTCTTTTTGTAGGGACAGGCTGAGATGCACGAGCGCCAGGCCCGGCAGCGGCTCTGGTCGATCAGCACGATTCCGTCCTCGCCACGTTTATAAAGCGCACCCGATGGACACGAAGCTACACAGGCCGGGTTCAAACAGTGGTTGCAAATGCGCGGGAGATAGAAAAACACCAACTGCTGCACGGCAAACAACTGCTTACGCTGCTCCTCGGTCAGACCTTCAAGGTTGGGATCGTTCTCCGCATACAGCGGCGATCCTCCGAGGTCATCATCCCAGTTGGGACCGGCTTCGACATCGATATGTTCACCGGTGACCATCGAAATGGGACGCGCTGTCGGCTGGTCGTCCCCCTGGGGAGCATTGAAGAGATTCTGGTAGTCGTAGGTCCAGGGTTCGTAGTAGTCGTCCATGCTGGGCTGATTGGGATTGTGAAATATATTTGGAATCAGCCGCGCCGGTCCGGTCGATTTGAGTTGGACCTTGTTTCCTTTCTTTTCCCAACCGCCTTTGTATTTGTCCTGGTCCTCCCACTTGGTGGGATATCCCGTGCCCGGTTTTGTTTCGACATTGTTGAACCACATGTACTCGGTGCCTTTGCGGTCGGTCCAGATGTTTTTGCAGGCAATACTGCAAGTGTGACAACCGATGCACTTGTCCAGATGGAACATCATTGATATTTGCGAACGCACATTCATGCTATAGACTCCTTATCTGCTACCAGATCAACTGGGGAAGTTTGCGCACCAGTATGTGGGTGTCACGGTTGCAACCGATCGGCCCCCAGTAGTTGAAGTGATATGTAAATTGGCCGTAACCACCGGCCATAAAATTCGGTTTTAGCCGCGTGCGGGTAAGACTGTTGTGCCCACCGGCGCGACGGCCTTTGCGAAGAGGAGACTTGGGCACAGAGTATGTGCGCTCCGGCGAATGATACTGGATGCACACGCCCGGGGGTATGCGAGCACTGACGGCGGCGCGAGTGACCACGACACCGTGGTCGTTGTGCACTTCGACCCAGTCGTTGTCGACCACACCGATATCCTCGGCATCCTTAACGTTCATCCAGAGCGGCTCCACCCCGCGCGACAGAGTCGTCATGCGCTGGTTGTCGCCGTATGTCGAATGAATGTGCCACTTGCCGTGCGGTGTCAGGTAGTTCAGCATCTTAGACGCACCTGCCTCCTTGTCAAAACGCAGGTCCGAATACTGTGTTGGAAGTGGTTTCGGTTTATAGGTAGGCAAATGTTCACCGAATTGCAGATACATCGGATGATCCAGGTAGAAATGCTGACGTCCGGTCAGAGTGCGCCACGGCACCAACGCTTCGACATTGTATGTGAACGGCGAATATGCGCGCCCTTCCTCGATCAGTCCGGACCACATCGGGCTGTTGATGAATCGCTGGGGTTGAGCCTGGATACCTTTGTAGGTGGCCCGTACCGACCGATACTTCTCAACCAGATGCACCAGCGGCAGGCCGACTTTCTTTTCCATGTTCTGATAAGAGCGGTAGGCCAGTTCGCCATTGGTTACACTGGCAAACTCCAGGATGATGTTGCAGACATCGGCGTCATTCTTGAGTGACAAATATGTTCCGCCGTTCCAACTTTCGGTCGGTAAGCGCGTCAGGGCTTCCTCATACACATCATCAATCTGGTATTGTGTACCGTGGGCGCTCAATCCGGCCTTGCGGACATTGGGACCATACGATATCAGCTGCTGGTAGAGGTCCTTGTATTGTCGTTTGACCACTTTCAGGTTCGGCATGGTTTTGCCGGGGATCGGCTCGACCTCTCCCTTCTTCCAGTCTTTCAACTCAGGCTGCGCAATCTCTGCCGGAGAATCGTGAGCCAACGGCGCCGCAACCAGGTCTTCGACCGGTTCGGGGAAATGTTTTTCGGACAACTCGGAGAATTTCTTGGCTATGGCCTGAAATATCTGCCAATCACTTTTCGATTCCCAACATGGCGGTACCGCCTCGGACAAGGGATGAATGAAGCTATGCATGTCGGTGGAGTTCAAGTCGGCCTTCTCGTACCAGGTTGCGGCGGGCAAAACGATATCCGAGTACAACGCCGAGGTATCCATGCGGAAGTTCAGGTCTACGACAAGGTCCATCTTTCCTTGCGGCGCGTGCTCATGCCACTTGATCTCTTTGACGGATTCCTCGGCCATATCTTCGGCAATGGTGTTGGTGTGGGTGCCGAGATAGTGTTTCAAAAAGTACTCATGCCCCTTGGAGGAGGACATCAACGCGTTACCGCGCCAGATATACCAGACGCGCGGCCAGTTTTCCGGTGCGTCCGGGTCCTCGACGGAGAACTTCAAATCGCCTGACTTCAGTTGTGACACTACCTTCTTGACAACTTCGTCGTTGTCGGCAGCGCCGTCCGCCTTGGCATCCTTGACGACATCTATCGGGTTCTTATTGAACTGAGGATAGAACGGCAGCCAGCCATTACGCACGGCGCGCGACTGCACGTCCATGGTATGCCCTTTGGCCAGCGTGTTCGCAGGCTGCTGACGCGGCACGGTGTGATAGTCGGTGAACTCTTTTTCATAGCGCCACTGGTCGGTGTGAACATAGTGCCAGCTGGGTGCATTCTGGACCCGTGACGGTGGGAACCAGTCTTTGGCCAGTGCAATACTACCCCACGACTCGCCGGGAGCCAGTTTTTCCTGACCGACATAGTGCGCCAGGCCGCCGCCGTTGACGCCGATACAGCCACAGAACATCAAAGCGTTGATCCCGGCCCGGTACATCAAGTTGGCGTGGTACCAGTGGTTGATACCAGCGCCGATAATTATCGTGCATTTGCCGTTGGTGTGTTCGGCTGTCGATGCCCACTCGCGTGCGAAGCGGATAACCATATCACGGTTCATGCCGGTATACTTCTCCGACCAGGCGGGCGTGTACGGGGCGTCATCGTCGTATGACGAAGGGTAGGACCCATCGAGACCGCGCGCGACGCCATACTGAGCCATGAGCAAATCGTAGGCTGTCGTGACCAAAACAGTTTCGCCTGAGTGGGTGGTGATTCTCTTCACCGGCACGGCGCGGTTGAACTCATCGGCTTGACCGAAGTCATCGAAATTGACCGACACGGTTGCATCGTTGGCATCAAGAAAGGTCAGTTCCGGATCAATACTGCTGCCGTCGACACCGTCTTTCAAAGTCAGGTTCCATTTCCCCATCTCCTTGCCCCAGCGATGACCCACGCTGCCCATCGGCATCTTGGGTTTCTGATCGGCGGCATCCCACATGAGGAACTTCCAGTCGCCATTCTCGACGTCTTTGTATGGGTCGAGACGGTTAGCGCGAAGCAGTTGTCCCGGGCGGTAGGTGCCTTCCTCGTCACCTTCGGTCAACTCAACCAGCATGGGAGCGTCGGTGTACTTCTTGGTGTATTCGATGAAGTAAGGCGTCTTTTTTTCGTGGTGAAACTCTTTGAGAATGACATGATTGACGGCCATCCACCATGCGCCGTCCTGTCCGGCATTGAGCGACACCCATTCGTCGGCGTACTTGGCTACTTGGTTGAAATCCGGAGCGAAGACCCACATCTTGGAACCGTTGTGGCGCGCCTCGGCGGCAAAGTGACAGTCGGGCGTCCGAGTCATGTTAAGGTTGGAACCCATCACGGCCAGCATCTTGGCGTTGTACCAATCGGCTGACTCCTGTACATCGGTCTGCTCACCCCAGGTTTCCGGAGAGGCGGGCGGCAGATCGCAGTACCAATCGTAGAACGAAAGCGAGATGCCACCCATCAATTGGAGCATCCGGGACCCAGCCGCATAGCTGATCATCGACATTGCCGGAATGGGTGAGAAACCGGCGATTCGGTCGGGGCCGTGCTTCTTGATAGTGTAGATATTGGCCGCAGCCATGATCTCAAGCACCGTATCCCAACTGGCCCTGCGGAACCCACCCTTTCCTCGCGCCGTCTGCCAGCGCGCCCGCGCTTCGGGGTCTTCGACCATGGCCGTCCACGCTTTGACCGGGTCTTCGTGTTCATCGCGGGCTTGCTTGTAGATGTCCAGCAAAGTGCCGCGAATGTAGGGATACTTCACGCGCAAGGGGCTGTAGAGATACCATGAGAACGAAATACCGCGTTGACAGCCGCGAGGCTCGTAGGGAGGTAGCGAGGCTTCCAGGGAGGGATAGTCAAGCTGTTGCATTTCCCAGGTTACGATCCCTTCTTTGACACATATCTGCCAACTGCATCCGCCGGTGCAATTGACCCCGTGCGTACTCCTGACCACCTTGTCATGCTGCCAGCGATTGCGGTAGAACTCTTCCCAGCTTCTCAGCTTGGGATCTATTTCATCTTTTATCCAGGGAATGGATCCATGCTTACTCAATGGTCACCTCTTCTTTATTGACTCAGTAATGAGAGGGCGCCTGACCGCGCGGAACCGTTTGCTCCAGATTCCGCCGAAGGCCACCATACCGAAAATACCGCCACCCAGGCCGCAAACAACGACGGCCAGCCAGATGATGAATGTGTCGGGATCATACTCAGCCTGCCCCGACACCGACTCAAAGAACATGGCCAGTTCTCTGGTTTCATCCGCATCTAACTCGTGGCCTTTGAAAACCGAACGCATAGTCTCCGTCGCCGGTGAGGACAACCAGGCCTGAAGCGCCGTGCGGCCGTTGAGGCGTCCGAAGATACCGGTCAGGTCCGGCCCCAGTTGGCCACCCAGACCGGAACCTGAAGCGTTGACACTATGACATGAAACACAGGCCGGACCGCCTTTGGCCAACATCTTCCGGCCGGCAAATATCTCCAGCCCCAGAGCGGCCACGCTGTCGGAGAAAGGCTCCAGCGCTTTGGGCGTACCGAAAAACTGTGAGGAATCAAGGGCCGATTCGGCATCTATGAAATCCAGGAGCGCTTCGACGTTGGCGCGAGTGATCCCCGGGACATTGGTCATCAGGGCGCCGTTGGATTCGTCTTTCAGTTTCATGGCCACCGGGTCCTGCGCGTCGAGCATCGACTTGGGATCGAGAATAAATCGGATCATCCAGTTGCGATCCTGCCTCTGCGACACGTTTTTCAAATCCGGGCCGACCAGTCGTCCGCCGCCGATCCAGTGGCAGTTTGCACAGTTCTGTTTGAAGTATTGGGCTATATCGATTTGGCCGCGGACACTCGGCGCCATGCTCAGTAGAAGGACCAACGCTCCGGCGAGTACCAAGGGTAAACCGGCCAATCTCGACCGTAGAAAACGGATCGTCCTGGGGCTTTTTGTTTTGTTCAACTGCGAACTCATCGCGTATACCTCACAGTCTCGTGTTTCCTGCTCATCGTCCCGACCCGGGCGATGTTGATTCTTCAGCCATCAATTCCATGGCGCGGTCGATCGGTATTCGGTAATGTGTGCCGGCCGAGTCAAGTGGCTCCTGGGCGTTCAACAGCGCGTCCTCTCTACCCTGCAAATCGATCAACTCCCGCGGAATCCGAGGGGGCGACTGGCCCGACCGCACCTGGTCCTGCACCGATACGACATATTCGTTCAGGCAGACAAAGGCCAACACCAATAGAGTCACAGCGACATAGGTGATGACGATCAGGGATCGCGTACGAACACCGCGTCTTGTATTCAACGATCTGTTTTGGTCGTTTGAGTCACTCATGCTTAAGTATTCTCGAACTTCATTGAGTTCTTTAGACTTGGATCGCCCATCGGTATCACCGGGTGTGAACTGTATTTTCGCCAGAAGTACCAAACGAATATCCCACCGACGCCAACTATGGATGTGAGATCCATCCACGACAGGTGCGGACTGTGTTCATGCAGCGTCGGGAACACCAGCCAGTGCAGGTCGACCCAGCGCATAAGCAGTACCCACACGGCCATGGAGCCCAGCACAATCAGGTTGCGTTTGGATGCCCGCGTTATCAGCACTACAAAAGGAAGCACAAAATGACCGAAGATCATCAACAGACTGACCCAGCGCCAGCCGCTATACCAGCGATGATGGAACCAAATGGTCTCTTCGGGGATGTTCGCATACCAGATCAGCATATACTGTGAAAAGCCCATGTAGGCCCAGAAGATGATAAAACCGAACAGCAGTTTTCCAAGGTCGTGATAGTGTTCGATTGTCACCACCTCGTTCAAGACCGATCGGCGTCTCAGATGGATACCTATGAGGACCATGAATGACAGAACGGCCAGCAAGCTGCCGGTGAAAAAATAGACGCCGAAAATGGTCGAATACCAGTGTGCATCCAATGACATCAGCCAGTCAAACGATGCAAAACTCAAGGTCAGAGCAAACAGTATCATGCCCGGCGCGCTGATTCTTCTGAATCTCTGAGTCAGTGAGGCTGAGTGACCGCTATCCTGTTTGAGCGATGTGCGGTAGAGAGACAAGGCCAGAATCGACCAGATTACAAAGTAGCCGATGGATCGTATCACGAAGAAAGTCGGGTTGAGATAGGGCGCCTTTTGAGTTAGGATGGCATCGTTGGCCACCACCTCGACATGACTCCAATGATACAATTCACCCATCCCCAACAGCACGGGGATAGCAAACACGGCCATCAACGGCAGTGTCGCGGCAACGCTTTCCGACCAGCGGCGGAGCACTGTGCTCCACTCGGCGTTGACCAAATGATGCAACATGGTGAAAAACAATCCACCCAGGCCGATGGATACCCAGAACGCAAAAGCAACCAGGTAGGAATGATAGAACTGTTTCGTGTCGGTAAAATACCCCAGCGAAGTAGCGGCCAGTCCGATCAGACCAATAACTAACGACACCGAGCCGAGCTTGCCTTTGTCGGTAAGCCTGAATGTGTTTTGGTCAAGTTTCATTCTGTCCGGTCCTGCTGTGTGGTGTCGACCGGCGGTGGCGGGAGATCATCCGCGGTTGCATTCTGAGAGCGCTGCAAGGCTCTCACGTATGCGACTATTGCCCACCGATCGGCCACCGGCACCTGGAAACGATAGGCCGCCATGTTATTCTTGCCGTTGGTGATAACGTTGAATATGTGTCCGTCTTCGATGTTTCGCATCCGTTCGTCGTGAAGAGTCGGCGGCGGCAACATGCCGCGTTGGCTCATGACGCCTTTGCCGTCACCCACCCGGCCGTGGCAGGGCGAACAGAAAATGTCGAATCGTTCCTGTCCCCGTTTCAGAAGATGCATACTGATCGGCAGCGGTGACTTCTTCACCAATTGGCTGTCAACAACGAATCCGGTGTTGTACACCATGTCTGTGGTGAGTTGTCCGCGCGCAATGGTTCCTTCGATTGGTTTTCGCATGGCCATGTTATTGTCAAAGAACGGTCCCGCTTCCTGGGCTTCGTACCTCGGTTGATCATCCATGTTCGGCACGACGTGGATCGGCGTATCCTGCGACGGCCGGCCGCGATGGCAACCCGGAATTACTGCCACAAGAGACAGCAAGAATACTCCCGCCTTCGCAAGCACGCGCAATTGTGGCCACATCCGTGTCATTTGCTCTTTACAACCTCCACATTGGTGGCACCTATCGATTTCAGCAAAGCTACCGTCTCCGCTTGAATGAACTTGGGGTCATCCGCCTCGACACTGACAAAGAAACCGCCATCGGTCACTCGCCTGAACTGCTCGGAAGAAAACAACGGATGGTGCAACCGGGGAAACTTGTTAAGAGCTATCATTCCCAGGGTCGCCATGATAGCTGAAGCGAGAATAGTTATCGCGAAAATCGGGGGGATGAAGGCCTGGTAACTAAACAGCGGCTTGCCCGAGATTATCAACGGGTAATCAAGCACGCTCACCCAGTAAATGAACAGAGTGATGCCGAGCAATCCGGCCAGCCCGGCAATACCTATCATATATCCCAACGGGGACCTACCCAGACCCATGCTTTTGTCCATACCGTGAATGGGAAACGGTGAGTGGCAATCAAACTTCGAATAGCCTGCGCCGCGAATCTGCCCGGCTGCTTTCAGCAGAGTGTCCGAACCTGAAAACTCAGCCAGGATGCCGAAGACTTTTTTGCTGCTATCAGACATGGGCATCTCCCTTGGCGTGCGGATCAGCCTGCGGCAGGATTGCTTTTACCTCCGACATGGCCACCATCGGCAGGAACCTGAGGAACAACAGGAACATGGTGAAAAACAGACCGAACGATCCGATCAGCAAACCGATATCGTGCCAGGTTGGGCTGTAGTAATCCCACGCCGACGGCAGGTAATCGCGGGCCAGCGTGATCACGATCACGAATCGCTCGAACCACATGCCTACATTGATGAGAATCGATGCGATAAACATCACCACCAGATGGTTGCGCAGTTTTTTGAACCAGAAAAGTTGCGGCACGAATACATTGCATGAGATCATTATCCAGTAAGCCCAGGCATAAGGGCCGAAGGCGCGGTTGACGAAGGCAAACTGTTCGTACATGTTGCCTGAGTACCATGAGATGAAGAACTCCATCCCATAAGCGTAGCCGACCATCATACCAGTCAGCAACATGATCATGTTCATGCGTTCGAGCACTTTCTGCGTGATGATGTGCTGCAGCTTGAAGGCATAGCGCGCGATCAATGACAGCGTCATGACCATGGCAAAGCCTGAAAAAATCGCACCCGCCACGAAATAGGGCGGGAAGATGGTGGTGTGCCATCCCGGAACGACGGCGGTTGCAAAGTCGGTCGAAACAATACTGTGAACGGACAGCACCAACGGAGTCGAGAGCCCGGCCAGAACCAGGTAAGCCAGTTCATAATGTCGCCATTGGCGATTACCACCGCGCCAACCGAGTGAGAAAAGACCATAGAGCACTTGCTTGATTTTGCCCACGGCCCGATCACGCAGGGTGGCCAGGTCGGGAATCAGCCCCACATACCAAAACATAAACGAACAGGCAAAGTATGTCCCCACCGCGAAGGCATCCCACAAAAGCGGACTACGGAAATTGGGCCACATATACATCTGATTGGGAATGGGCATGGTCCAGTAGATCACCCAGATGCGGCCGACATGGATAGTCGGGAAAATCAGAGCGCAGATGACGGCAAAAATCGTCATCGCCTCGGCGAAACGGTTGATCGCCGTGCGCCAGCGTTGACGCAGCAAGAATAGAATGGCGGAGATCAAGGTTCCGGCATGACCGATACCTACCCAGAAAACAAAATTCACAATTGCAAAACCCCAGCCGACCGGGTTCTGCAATCCCCAAACGCCGATCCCTTCCCAAAAGAGATAGCCGATCAGAGCGAAAAAACCGATGGCCAGCGTAAGTGAAGTGCTGAACATCACCTTCCAGGCGGTGGGCGTTTTCGCTTCCGGGATGCGGCAGACCGACTCGGTGATTGACTCGAAAGTCGGATTGCCCGTCACCAGAACATCGGGGCCACTTTGGTCCGTGCTTGAACTCAACTCGGCATCTCCGGGTTAGGGTTGCGAACCTTGGCCAGGTAGGAGGTTCTGGGCTTGACATTCAGTTCCGCCAGCAGATCGTAACTGCGCTTGTTCAATTTGACACGGGACACTTCACTCTTGGGGTCATTGATGTCTCCAAATACGATGGCGCCGCTGGGGCAAGCCTGCTGACAAGCCGGGCTGACCTCGCCGTCCTGCACCTGGCGGCCTTCCAGCTTGGCCGTGCGCTTGGCAGCGGTGATTCGCTGCGCGCAGTAGCTGCATTTTTCCATCACACCTCGTGAACGAACCGTTACGTCGGGATTCTGGGCCATCTTGGTGACCTCGGGCATGTTTTCGGTAAGATGGAAGAAATTAAATCGCCTGACTTTGTAGGGACAGTTGTTGGCGCAATAGCGGGTGCCAACGCAACGATTGTAGACCATCGCATTCAGACCTTCCGAATCATGAACGGTGGCCGCAACCGGGCAGACCTGTTCGCAAGGTGCATTCTCACAGTGATGACAAGCGACCGGCTGATGGACTATCTGAGGATCATCAACATCGCCTACGAAGTAGCGGTCGAGCCTGATCCAATGCATCTCGCGACCCATGCGAGTCTCAGCCTTGCCGACAATCGGAATATTGTTTTCACTTTGACAGGCAATCGTGCAAACGTTGCAGCCAGTGCACTTGGTAAGATCGATGGTCATCCCCCATTGGTGTCCCTTGTCGTATTCGTGCTCCTTCCACAACGATTTGAGAGGTGGATGCTCGACCGCCGCCTTGGCAAACGACGGCAGAATTCGATACTTTTCCAAATCCGCCTCACGAACAATCGGACGGCCCTCCATGCTGCCGTGATCCTGGGTATTGGCCAACTCGTACTCGCGGCCGGTGGCCGTCAGTGACACGTCATGGCCATAATGAAGGGCCGACATAGTTCTGAGAGTATAGGTATTAAAACCGACCCCGTTGCCAACCCTGCCAGATTCTGTACGGCCATAGCCGAGGGCCAGCCCGACCACGTCGTCAGCCTGTCCGGGAACGATCCAGATTGGCATGCTCATACTCCGGCCGGCATGGGTCAGGTCGACCATATCTTCATTCTTGACGCCGAGGCGTCGTGCCGTGGCCGGACTGACTGTGGCCACATTGTCCCAGGATAACTTGGTGATCGGATCGGGCAGTTCTTGTAGCCAGCCGTTGTTGGCGCCGGTACCGTCGTTGAGAGTGTTGTCGGCATGGAAGACGAACTGGAGTTCGTCTGAACCGCTGCCCTTCCCGGATGCAGCCAGAGCTTCGGCAATCAGACCGGGAGCCACCTGGGGGTCTGCAATTGCGTAGCCTGTGTCAGCTACGATGCCGTCATGCAACGCCTGCGACCACTGATCGTCAAAACCGCCGCCCCACTCCTGTTGCCAGGTTTGACGAACGAGATCATAACCCTTGTTATTTTTTTCACTATTTAGGGCAGAAACAAATTCAATGTCCGGCTTGCCACCAAACAGCGGCTCAATCAGAGGCTGTACCATCCCCACCGTACCATCAGCCGCTCTTGTGTCGCCAAAACTTTCGAGAAAGTGGGCGCGCGGAATATGCCAGGTAGTTTCACGCGAGGTTTCGTCTCGGTGCGAGCTGAGGTGGATCGAAGTCGCAACTTTTTTGAGCGCCTCACCGAATGCAAGATCGACCGGGGCGTTATACACCGGATTGCCACCGAGCATCACCAGTGTTGATACGCTCCCACCCTTCATGCGATCAATGAGAGTCTTCAGACCATCACTGGAGGATTGAACGGCATCGTTTGGCTCAAGATATGAGACAGTGTTTCCGACGCTGCCCAGGAGATCATTGAGATACATGGCCAACGCGTGCACTGCCTGCGGCTGACGACGCCCTGCAACGACCAGTGACCGTGGTCCGGCCTGGGCCAGATCGGCGGCCAATGGCGCCACCCAGGCACGACAGGCAGCCGGTAATTCGGTCGAGTCCATCGTGATCTGACCGTCAACCGGTACACCGTTGTCCCGTAAAGCCGCAGCTACGGCCGTGGCGAAGACCGGAATCAGGTCAGGTTTCAGAGCCAATCGGTGATCAGCCGACGCGCCGGTCACGCTGAAAAGGCTCTCCACTACGTACAGGCGATTCATCGAATCCTGTTCAGTATCCAGGTGACGTCCGGCAGCAAATCCAGCGGCGGCAGTGACAGAATCGCTCTCAGTCAACAGGAAATCGGCATCCAGAGACAGGATGACTTGAGCCTGATCATAATTATAAACCGGCTGGTACCTGCTGCCGCCGGCCAGTTCAAAGCCTGCATAAATATTCTCATCACTAACCGGCTCCCAGCCTACCCAGGTAGCTTGGGGAAACCTGGCCTGGAATTGCTTCTTGAGTCGGGCCATGGTCGGTGAAGAATACGGCTCCGACAGAACAGCCAGTCGCGCACCGCCATCGCCGATCAGATCAGTCGACAGCTCCGACCATGCTGCGATGAAATCATCCCATGTCGCGGGCTGGTTGTCATGCAGCGGATGTTGTGAGCGGTCGGGGTCATACAGATCAAGTATGGCCGCCTGCATCTCAAGACTTGATTTTCCACGGGTGGATGGATGCAGTTCGTTGCCCTCGATTTTGGTGGGCCGCCCCTCATGGCTTTGCACTATCGCTCCGTAGGCTGAGTTGCCGCGCGGCATGGTGGTAGCAAAAAAATTAGGCAACCCCGGCGTCACAGATTCGGTATCCTTTGAGTAGGGGACGATTTTTTCCACCGGACGGCGGCAACCGGCCAACCCGGCCATAGCCATCGAAGCCGCCATCAGAGTCAGGAAACTGCGTCGCGACCAGGCGTTATCCATCTCATTGGCGCTCTGGGGAAACTCTTGCTCGACCCATTTCCTAAATTGAGGTGTATTGGCCCGTTCGTCCAGACTGCGCCAGTAATGTTTGCCGTTGGCGGATGGTTTTTGTTTCATCGATGACACCCTGTGCAATCTGAAGGCGGTGACAACGCTTTGTCCGTTATCATCTCGTGTGCAAAGGTCATCTGATCCGGCCCCGGCTGCCAGGCCATGTTTGTGATTTCCGATGCTGGACGAAGGTGTGGCCCTGGATCGCGATGGCAGTCCAGACACCAGCCCATACTCAACGACTGGCGCTGCGTGATGAGTTCCATCTGGTCTACCCGACCGTGACAACTTGAACAGCCGACACCCGCTCGCAAGTGCAGACTGTGATCAAAGTAAGCATAGTCGGGTAACTTGTGTACGCGCACCCACTCGATGGCGGTACCATCTGTCCAGCTTGAGCGCACGGCCTTGAGCTTGTCACTCTTGACCCCCACCAGGGCGTGGCAGTTCATGCATATCTGCGTCGAAGGAATCGAGGCCACCGGCGAGGACTCAACCGATACGTGGCAATAGCGGCAGTCTATTCCCAAATCACCGGCGTGCAGCTTGTGGCTGTAGGCAACCGGTTGATTGGGACGATATCCTACATCGGTATGGCTCGGTGATCCAAAGTACCAGATTCCGGCCACGACCGCGCCACCACTCAATACGGCCAGGCCGAGAACGACAAGAGGCAGTTTATTTATCCACTCAGGAAATATTTGTGGCAAAACTGTTCTTCAAGTTTTTTGGAGCGGGACCTGTCTTCGTTCCCAGTCCATCATTTGCTTCGTAGCGACCGCCTGACACCCCGGTTTCAACCGGCGTCCCCGAGTTATATGTCAGGTCCACAAAGTCGATGATCTATCCTACTGTTACTCGCTCTAAATGTCAATGAGATAATTGACGGCATGGAGCCAATTTATCCTTTGACTAAAGTCAAGCCAGACACAAATACCATTGGTTGGACGGCACAGATGTCCCTGACGATAGCCTGTCCGGCTGAAGCCTGCAACAAAAAAAACAGGCGCGGGATACTGCATAAGGCCATGACATTCAGGACCTTATTATGTCAGCGGGGACCAAAGGCGGCAGCGCAGTGACAGATATGCGCAATGCCAATCAGCCCCCGGAGGCGAACCTCCGGAGGCTTTGCAGAGAAAGAACCACGGACGACGTAGGTGTTTAAGGAATCAGAGAGAGAATGTCCATGGTTGTATCGAGAACCGGCGGAACCAGAACTTTGAGCGAGCTACTCGACTGTCTGAGTATCCCCTCATAATCGGTCGCGACGATAAGTCGACGCCCTCGACGGCTGAGCGAATTGACTTTCTTGTCGGCCAGTTTTTTGACTGGCCGAAGGTCACCGCCAAAGTAGGACACCACACCCTCCTCGGTGCCCGCGTAGACAACCCATGCCGAGGCATCGATTGTTCTTACGTTATTTGACGGAAGACCTTCGGCCGTCGTTATTGTTTCCCACCGCCCGCCGTCGTAGACATGCATTCCGCGAGTGGTACCGACATACAGATGTTCATGATTGTAGTCGAGCGTATTGACAGAGTCGAACATGGTCTGGTCGCGCAACAGGTATCTTTTGTTGAAGTCGTCGCCGTCCCAGCGGTACAACCCCTGTCCGTCCGATCCGACCCACAGACCACTCTCGTCGGCGACCATAGCCGACACGAAGACATCGTCCATCAGCAGATCGCTGGTTGTGCCGTCGTGTGAATAAAGTCCCTGTGCGGTGCCGACCATCAAGCGATCACCATAACTGTAGAGGCAGGTAATGTCGGCGCCCATCTCGACATCCAACTTCTTCAGCATAGCGCCATCGAACTGATAGAGATGCCGCCCACCGACATAGACGACACTGTCGTGAATCGTGACGGCCCTGAAATCGTCGTTCGCGGCGACCACTGTGTGCGACTTGTCGGAGAAGTCGTAGGTGATCACGCCTCCCTCGCAGACGGCAAAAAGTTTCGGACCCTCAACCACCATGTCGGCGATCTTCGTGACCAGTTGTACCGGCTCAGGTGCGATATCAACTATCGGGACTACCTGCTCGACCACGGTCTCGACGAATGCTTCGGCCGTGGTTTCAGCCGGACTCTTCTGGACTGCTTTCACGGTCGCAGCGCTCTCGGTCTCGCCGTCAGCGGCGCAACTGGCGAAGGTGAGAGCGGAAATCAGCAGTGCTGTGGCCATCGCTGTTAGTTTGGTTTTTGTGAACATCACGTCCTCCTTACGGTTTGGGTTTCCATTCTATCAACCGTATATCAAACGCGGTGCCAAGCCGTCAATTGCTTACATGTCAATAACTTAGCTGTGCGGAGAGGAGGCCCGGACGACGACAAACGTGTCAATTCGGACACACCTAACCGGGCCGTCCGGCCAAAGTTGTTCAATTCAGGGACTTACCAGTGTCGAAATTGACACAAATGTGTTCATCAAAAAACTTGTGTTCGTCCGGGCTGTTCTGTTGGTTGTATAAGTTATTGGAGGATATGATGGTTCACCTGACAGCCCGACATGTAATAGTGTCCTGTTGCCTCGTTTTGGCGGCAGCGTCTGTTGTGGCCGGCGGCACGCTCCAGACCCGCATCCTACAGTACAGTCAGGATCGGCTCTACTTCGCCTCCGGAACTGAGGCACATATCTACCCGCACAGCAGGTTCATTATAATGTGCGGCAACGATTCGATATATGAGGGCTGTATAAACAAATCGTTTCTGGGCGTGTCGTACAGCTATCCTGCCCTCGGGTTTTTTGACAGCCTGCCGCTTGATTCGTGCTGCGCAAAGATCGAGTCGGCTGAAGTTGACCGATCATCGATAATCAGAATCGGGCTTTCGGGAATCGAGCCACATCTCTGGCAACGTATGATGATCGATACGTCGAACCCTGGGAGTTCCTTTCCGAATCCGTTCAGTCCGGGTGATTCGATCAGGTCCGGCGGCAGCAGTGCGTCGATAAGCTCTTATCCCGATTACATCGATTTGGTGTTCAAAATGCAACTGGGAGAATTGGATGGGTTTGTTTCCTTTGTCAATCATGGTCAAGAGATGCCGGGCGACATTGTTATCGATGCCCAGGCTCCCTTTATCGTTGTCATGATTCCGAACCTATCACGAGACGTTAATCGCGGCGGGCAGCTTGCCGTTTCGCTGTACTACCGGTTCAACGAGGATAGGCTGCCATTGCTCTTTAGGGGAGACAACGCTACACCCATTCACAGTTTTTGTCCATCGGCTTCAGCAGGTGTCCGTCCATATCCATTCTCGACTCGGCAGGGACGTGAGCTTTTGGAACAACACCAAAACCGACCAAGGCAGGTGCATCTGGGTGTTTGGCGGGAATCGCTTGAGAAACCTGCCTTGTTTTTCGCCGATGTTCTCTCGCGAGACAGAGTCGAGGTGAAACTGGTCGACCGCTTTGAGGACGCTGACGTATGCTTCGCTTTAATTGAGTTCGATGAGCAAAACGATCTGCTCACTTTGAGACGGATCAACGATCTGCTCCGATCCGTCCCGACTGAGTTTATATTCCAACAGGAAGTGCTGGACAGCGTCGGTGTTTGCATCGCCACCGCCGCCGGGGAAACGGATAGCACTCAGCGTACCAAGTTCCTGCTTCGCGCCGACCAATACCTAATGCATGATCTGGGCGTCCTTCCCCTGTTTCGTCCCCGGGTCTATTTTCATGGCTCGAAACTCTTGACCGATTTTCGCTTCAGCGCCGGAGGACGCTTTGTGCTGAACGACCTGACGAAACTCAAGCTGCCGTCTCCGGGCGCCGGGTGCAGCCAATGACCTACACTGGGCGAATACGAGTCTACCTGATAGTTGTAGCCATGTTGCCACCGCTTCTGGTAATGTCGGTAATCTACTTTCACTCGGTCAGGCAGGTTGAAGCCTCGGATCGTCAGCATGCCGTCCAGAACCTTCAAAAGTATCAGATCTTTCTGCGCACCTTCGAGAGCGAACTGAACGACAACCTGGAAGCGCTTTTTGACTCTGAATCGCTGGGCCGGGCGCGATTACTGTTGCAATCCGGGCGTGAGGACAAAGTAGTGCTGACCCCTAAGCAGTTTGGGTTCGACTTCATGGAGATCATTGATACTGCTTACAGGGTAGTGGCAACGCATCATCGACCCGGCCTGTTGGGGGAGTCGATTCGACCGGCGCAGTTGTCGGAGGGTTTTGGCAACACCGGAAGTACTCACACCGTCGAATACGATGTCGGTGGACCACATGCGGCCGTTACATTGGTGAGACCGATCGACCCGGGCCTGTTGTTGTATACCGGTCGATACCTCGACACGCAATACCAACTTCGTCTTGCGGGATTACTGGATGCTGAGATTAACATCGTCATAGAGCCAAAGGTAACCGATATTCATCAGCAGATGGAACCGGGAACTCTGTACGATGTGGAAGGCGAGTACCACGCGGTGTTGACCAAGCCCTCGCCACCTGGTTTTATCACGGTGGCCACCTTTGCAACCGGGGTCGAGAAGCCCATCTTCATTTCGCTTTTGTCTGTTACCGGCTTAGTCGCCGCTCTGTCGGTCAGTTTTGCAATCGGACTGGGCATGTTCATCACCAACCGCGTCAAACGTGAAATCGATAATCTGGTGATGGCCTCGGTCGGAATAGCGGCCGGAGATTTTACCACCCCGGTGATGGCCTACGAGGAAGGGGAGTTTTCTTTGTTGGCCGAATCGTTCAACGACATGAAAACCAAACTGAAATCAACCCAGAAGAAACTGGCCACCAGTGAGAAAATCGCCGCCTGGCAGATGGTCGGGCGAAAACTGGCCCATGAGATAAAAAACCCTCTGACCCCGATCGTCATCGGAGTGGATGATCTCCGCCGCTCCTACCTGGAACAGCTACCCCAATTCGATCAGACGCTGGATCAAACAACCACTACGATAAAGAGCGAAGTCAGCCGAATGACCAAACTGCTGGAGCACTTCGCCGAATTCGCCCGCATGAGCGAACCGGTTATCCGTGTAGTGCCGGCCGATGACTTCGTCAATGAAGTAACCCTCTTGTACCGTCGAGAGGTTGAGTCAAACCGCTTAGCCGTTTTCAACAGCATCCAGCCAAAAGATGTCCGGCTTGATCCCGATGCGTTCAAACAGGTGCTGGTCAATCTAATCAAGAACGGGCTCGAAACCGCTGACGGGACTAAAGTGACAGTGACGCTGAACGATGACAAAAGTGATCTGGTGATCACGGTCGAAGATACGGGTCCTGGTTTTACTCATGAGAAACTACAAAACAGTTTCGAGCCGTATATATCGCACAAGACTGGTGGGGCCGGCCTGGGTTTGGTGATATGTCATCGCATCGTTCATGATCACGGCGGAACGATGGAGCTTTACAATCGACCTGAAGGAGGAGGCGGGGTACGCATCACGTTGCCCCAATAGGCTATGGCACGCATACTGATCATCGATGACGAAGAAAACATCCGCAGTTCGCTCAAATCGGCCTTGGAACGTAGGGGTCATGAGATCGTCACCGCCGAGAGCTTCACGCAAGGAGCTCAATTCGCATCGTCCGGATTCGATCTGATATTCCTCGATGTTCTCCTCCCCGACGGCAACGGACTGGACCTGCTCAAGTCTATCCTGGCTCAGAACCGTCGCCAGATTGTGGTAGTGATTTCCGGTCATGCCGATATCGATATGGCCGTTGAGGCTATCCGTGTCGGAGCCTACGATTTTATCGAAAAACCGGTTGCTCTGGACCGGGTCCTGATCACTATCGACAACGCCACCAAAACCAGCGACCTGGTTACTGAGAACACAAGACTCTCGTCTTTGCTCTACGGCGAGTTTATCGGTGAGTCGGCTGAGATTCGCGGCCTCAAGAACGATGTCGTGAAGTCGGCGCCCAAGGCGACCAACTTCATGATCTACGGAGAGAACGGCACCGGCAAGGAACTGATCGCACACATGATCCACCGGGCCAGTCGCTTTTCCGATGGACCCTTCGTGGCCGTAAACTGTGCCGCCCTGCCCTCTGAGCTTGTCGAGTCGACCTTGTTCGGTCATACCGCAGGCGCTTTCACCGGGGCTCGCAGCGCGCGCAAGGGGTGCTTTCGTGAAGCCGGAAGCGGTTCTATCTTTCTGGACGAGATCAGCGAAATGCCGCCGGCCGCACAGGCGAAAATTCTGCGCGTCGTCGAAACCCGGACGGTTGTGCCGGTCGGATCGGATAAACCCAGTTCCATAGAGTGCAACATCATAGCGGCGTCAAACCGTGATCTTGGCCGGATGGTTTCGGAAGGGAAGTTTAGGCAAGACCTCTTGTACCGTCTTAACGTGGTGCAGTTTCAGATACCTCCCTTGAGAGAGCGAACAGAGGATATCCCGCTCTTGGTGCAACACTTTCTTAGCCGCTTTGCCGCCGAGATCAAGACCGTTCCAAAAACACTATCCGATGATGCGATTGCCTTACTGACCGGCTTTGACTTCCCAGGTAACACCCGTGAACTGAAGAACCTCATGGAGCGTGTAAACATTTACTGCGAAGATCAGGTTGTCCAGCTGCCCGATCTGAAGCCGCTGATGCCGCGGACAATCGCTCCAGCCACAGCCCCCCTGAAGATGGCAATGGCAGATTTTGAGCGTGAGTATATTCAGGCCGCTGTCTCACGCAACAGGGGGAACATTGCCAAAGCAGCCAGGGAGCTTGGTGTCGAGAGATCCCATCTCTACAAGAAAATGAAAAAGCACACCCGGTAGTCATACCTGGAGTTACTCGGGGAAATCGACCAGGGCAGTCGAATGCTGTCTATCGGATCAGGATCACTTTCTTGGTGAACATCCCGTCCCGGGAGATTCAACGGAGGTGGCCCCACGGCTTACGGGAAAGGTCACAGACATAGATGAAGGTATCAACTGAATCGTTGACTTATTATAGACGTTACCATGAGAAGACTCGACGGGGGGTGGAGATATCTATAGAGCCGCACACCATCAGGTCGGACCCGCTCGAAAACAAGTTGTCACCATCGTAACCGACCGTGAACGGATTCACCGAGTCACGTGGCTGATGAGATCACCCGTCAGAGAATCGACACTTTCTGGATGTCAGCAAGTGATGCTTCCTCGTCACCGGCATCACCAACATCACCGACATCACGTGCATTCACCAGTTTCCAGACCTTATTGAACGTCAACGAAGGGTTGTTAAGGTCCAGTGCCTTTTGACCCGATTGCGGTACATTGACCAGTATACGTATCTTGCGCTTGTCGATGATGGCTGCGTTTACCAAAATCGACGAGACCAATTGAGAACAATCTCTGAGTTGGTCGGCATCGTCCAACTGAATGCTGAAGGACTGTAAGACACTTTCGAGTGGGACGGCATTTTCTGCGATGATGCATCTGAGGAGTTCTCGAATGTCATCCCGGTAGTGATCATTGAGTTTTTGGGTCAGTATTTTCAGACCGACGACTATTAGCAGTATCTCTGCGACGGTAAGTCTGCTATGGATTCTCGAATTCTGTTTTGACAGTTTATAGGCGCCCAAATCCTTATCGAAATGGACCGGGAAGTCCGCCTCCGAGATGAAGTTCAAGTAGCGGTATGCGGATCGCTCTGATATTCCGCAGACCGACTTGATAGTATCCATCGTGACATGTTGGCGGTTGCTGAGCAGGCTGATTAGAGCCACGATCTTGTTTATGCGTCTCATAGTATTAGTCTGGGGGAGCGATTACGCTCCCCCGCTCCATCATAGTATGGCAGTGATCAGACTGTAAGCCAGATCCATGAATGTTGTCTCGTATGTGCTTGCCTCGTTTGGATCCTCGGTCGCCGTTGTATCCGGCGGAGCCGGTGGACCCGGCGGTGGTTCCGGTGGTTCGATCGGCGGGTCGCCGGTGGTTCCGTCGGCGAAAGCTATAGATGGAGTTCCAAAGAACGGAGCCCCACATGCCAGGAATACCGCCAAAAGGCAAAACCAAATAACTGTACTGTGGCTTTTGCGTCTCATCTTCTACCTCGTGCTGGGTCTAGGTATAACATGAGGGAGCGATAACGCTCCCCCGCTTCATCATAGTATGACAGTGAACAAACTGAATGCGAGATCCAGAAATCCGCTTTCGAGTGTTCCGGCCTCATTTGGATCCTCGGTCGCCGTTGTATCCGGCGGAGCTGGTGGACCCGGCGGTGGTTCCGGCGGCTCAACGGGTGGGTCACCGGTGGTTCCGTCAGCTAAGGCTATCGACGGAGTTCCAAAGAACGGAGCTCCGCATGCCAGGAAGGCTGCCAAAAGGCAAATCCAGATAACTGTACTGTGGCTTTTGCGTCTCATCATTTTTCCTCCTGCGAGATGTGGTTACATGTTGCCGGAGGTATATCAAAGGCGGTGCCACGCCCACCGAGTTTGGAGTCACACAGTTACTATCTTGTACTACAACGACTTATGCTGTTCAGGCAGGCTGTGTCGGAGACCGATTATTCGCCTGGACTAAATACAAAGTGATCTTGGTTGGTAAATCCTTTGGATTAAAAGGAGTTACGTCAGACGGTCAAGGATTCAAATGTGGTAAGGTGGTAAATGAGAGGGGTGTCAATCTCGGGAGATACCGTATTTTTTTATTTTTCGCCTCAAAGTAGCCAGCGACATCCCCAGCAGCTTGGCGACACGCGACTGAACCCAGTCACATTTGATCAGTGCCGCAATGATTTCTGCTTTCTCTCTGGCCTCTGCAATCTTCTTGGAGGATTCTTTTTTGGAGTCAGAAGTATATATCTCCAGCGGCAGCATCGAAGGGGCGACACGCTGACCGGGGTACAGAATACACAGGCGCTCGATTGTGTTCTTGAGTTCTCGCACATTGCCGGACCAAGCATAAGCTATCAAGAAATCCATGACATCAGACTGAATGCGTGGCGGAACCTTGCCTGCCGAGAAGATTCGGATAAAATGGTCGACCAGAACAGGAATGTCGTTCTGACGTTCTCTCAGCGGTGGGATTTCAATGGTGAAAGTGTTAAGCCGGTGTAGCAGGTCTTCCCTGAATTCTTTGTCCTTTACAGCTTGGCGCAAGTTTTTGTTGGTTGAGTACAGAAATCTTATGTCTACTGAAATCGTTCTGTTACTACCTACTTTTTCGAACTGTTGATACTCAAGAACGCGCAAGAGCTTGGCTTGCACCCCAATCGCCATGTCACCGATCTCATCAAGCAAGAGAGTACCGTTATCGGCGGCTGAGAACTTTCCGTCGCGAACGCCGACCCCGGTGGCCACATTCTTGGCCACTCCGAACAGTTCACTCTCAATGAGGTCATGGGCTATGGCCGAACAGTTCATTTTGATCATCGGCTGGTCAGCACGGACGCTGAGATTGTGAATCAGACTAGCCAGGATTTCTTTGCCCGTGCCGCTTTCGCCGGTTATCAAAACAGGAGCTTCCGAACGAGCGATTTCGGGCAGCCGACTCAATAACTGCTGAATAACAGGGTCGACCGTAACGAACGACTGCTCGTTCCCAAGCCGATTGAGGTCACCCAATAGCTCCTCGTGGGCCAGATTCGAAGCTTTGTATCTCTGAGCCGTGGTCAACATAACCGACATGAAGTTCGCAATTGACTCCATGTACATGATATCCGCCGCATCGAAAAGAGCGGGAATAGTATGGTGGTCCAGATAAAGGGCACCTATTTGTTCGTTGTCTCTCACAATCGGTAAGCAGGCCACAGAAAGAATGTTGTGATAGATTATACTCTGGTATTCTTTGGTGCGAGGATCGGCCAGTGCATTCTCGATAATGATCGACTTCGTCTCATTCATCGCATCCTGTGGAATCCTGGAGCTGATGGCCTGAATGTCCGCCAGACTTTCTTCATCACAATGAAGAAAGGCGCCAACTTGAAGAGCTTGTTTGTTACTCTTCTTCAGGAGCAAAGCTCCCCTTTCAGCGCCTGTTTGCTCAACAGCAAAGCCTACCATCTTCCTCAGTGACCCTTCGTAGTCATCAATACTGCTTAATGCCTCCGAAATCCCGTGCAAGGAACTGATCAGCCGGTCACGATTGTCAGTCTCAGGGGTGATCTTGTCGAGGCGCTCTTGTATTGAGTTCGAAAACAGAGAATTGCCCAGAGCCTCGGCGATCTTCAGCGCATGCGCGTAGAACTTCTGAGCCAGTTTGGGGTTGGAGCCATCTTCGTATATGAGTGCCAACTGTTGGCATATCAACAGCGTCAGGAATTTCTGACCCGCCTTGTCAAGAATCCGGTAGACTGATTTTAGGACACCTAAGCGTTCAGCTGTTTCATGCGAGTCATACTTGGCAAATCGGACCATCATTGAGACTGCTTTCAGTACCGGACTCTTTGACTTCTCCAATCGATCTACTAACGGAGTGGCTATTTCGAGCGCATCGCGGACTATCGCCGTATCCGACCTGATGAGCAGATGAAACAAACAGATCCCCGCACAGAATAGGCAGTTGTTCTCAACCAGTGTTCTCGCACAGGTAAGCAGCGCTTCCCCGGCCGGATCAGGTTCGTAATAAACCTGGCCAAGGCAGTTAATCAGTTCTACTTCGGCCAGAGCGGCGGTGTCGTGGAGGGGTGCGAAACAACTAATGGCTGACTTAATGTGTTCCCGGCAACTTTCAATATCGCCTTGAAAAAGAGCAACCTCAGCCAGGTTCTGATGCACTTTGCCGACCGGCTTCTGCATGGCATTTGAAGTGGGTATCTCAAGCGCCTGTTGCCAGGATTGCTTGGCCGCCGTAAGATCACCCATGTTTCCCTGCAGAAATCCTCGATTGAGATAAAAAAACATCAGATGACTGCTTTGGTCGGAAGCGAACTTGAAATTCAAATACTTTTGGAGCCAGTATTCAGCTTTTCTGAACTCACCGAGTCGGACAAAGCCGAACATGAGCGGTGTATATACAGCCTGCAGTTTCGCCGTTTCCCGTGGAGTCGATGCGTTCCGGATGGCCAGTTTGCCGTACTTGACAGCTTTGTCATACTCTGCCAGTTCACTGTATAGTAGCGTCAACATGGCCGTTACAGGATTCTGTTCTATTGTAATGTTTTTGGACTTCGCGAGGCTGAACGCCTCCAAGAGGTGCATTTCAGACCGGATGAAATCTCCTCGTCGCCACTCGACCACCCCCTGTGCATAGCCTATTAACACCGCCTGATCACACCAACCGGACTTCCTTGCCGATTGAAGTAAAGAACTGAGGATTTGCTCGGCGCTTTTGTGATCGCCATTCAGACTATACTGCCATGCTCTCAAGCGGTCAAACTTTGATTTGTACTCAGAGTTGGACCGGTCCGAGGCCAACTCGAAACCAAATTGGATCATTCCCTGTAGCTTCTCTGTATCCTTGGTATTTATAGCTGCCACAGTTTGCTCATGCAGAAGACTCAAATACTCCTCAGACTCCTTCGGTAGCAATTCAAGCAGTTGATCACTATAATGAGAAGCATCTTTGGGCCGGTTCAGTCCATACGAGACTTCTACCAATTCCCGGAGAACCTCCGTTCGGCCGTTTTCGTTATTTGCCTCAGGCTCGTTCTCTGTAATCTCCTCACACTCTTTGAGGATGAATAGAGCTTTGTATAGTTCGCCCGTTTGTTTCAGATCGGCCGCTTGTTGGATAAGAGTGTTTAATTGTGGGCGAGCGTCCTTACTATCGTCGACTAACTCACCCGAATCTCGCTTGCAAATGTTGTTGGCCGATCTAAACACGGCTTTGAGTTCGCTGTCGGATGGTGCGATGTGCCAGTAGTCGCCGAATCTCTCAATGCGAGCATCCTCAAGCAACTTACGGGCAACACGGAAGGTGGCCTGTCTGTCGACTTCGTAGGCTTTCCCGAGATCAGTTAGCAGTTCATCACTCAATCCCATTACCATGTTCTTAGCCGACAGGAGGGTTTTGGCCAGACCGCGCCTGGCCGATTGACGATGGCTTGAGAGCCTGAAGTCAGACAGTGACTTCATCCCGAAAAGCGATTTCTGAGACGATTCGAAAGTCCGGCGATCAATCAGGCCTTCTTCAAACAAGGCGCTAGTTAGATAGGCCGGGCGTTGCGACCATTCCTCAGCCACCAGCCTGACGGCCAACCTCTCCGCCCCGGCCGTAGTGTCCTCGGTATCGGTATCCCCGCTGGCCGGCTCCGCCCGCAGTTCCTCCAGCACTTTCTGAAGCGACACGCCCAGGGAGTAATTGTCCGACTGAGGAACGACCATACGGTTCGCAATGACTTCAGGTGCTATGTGTTCAGGGGTCCCAAATACTTGCGCTTGAAGTCCTTCGTTGGCCTCGCACAGAAAGTCCAGGTCAATGAGAATGATCGATAATCTGGTCGGCCTGGCGTCTATGAGGAAATTTCCGAATTTCAGATCGCCATGTACCAGCCCCGAGAGATGTAGATAATCGACTATGGTGCTGATCTGAGTGAGAATCTCTATGGGATTCTTGACAAATCTGTCCGCTGTGAGCGGCTTCCAGATACGATTATCAAGGTACGGGTACTCCACATAAAACGTATTGGCTTCAAAGTGCTTTGCCCTGGCCGTGAGGATTTTGGGCGTTCTCAAAGACCTCTGGTTGGCAAACGACCTCGCTATTATACGATTGGATGCCTGCAACTCCAGGGGGCCAGATTGGCTCGGCGTCTTTACGTATACTATCTCGCCGGTTTGCCTGTCTCTGGCCTGCCAGGACTGACAAAGTGCGTTTTCTGAAATCGGAGTAATGAACTCGTATTTCTTGGATGTCGGCGTTGTGTTCATTCGCTTGCTACTTTTGGGTTTCAGTCTAGTGGCGAATAGGCCTACGGCTCCTCTTTCCAATGTGGACCAGACTGCCGTCATCTTCAGACACAAGATAACACGAAATTATACCATTGCAAACTGATGCAAAAAAAAATGCGCAGTCACTGTCACCCTTTGGCAGTGACCACCCCGATATATTCGGATGATCGAAAGATATAGAGTAGTTCGAGTTATTTGGTTCTTGAGTGTGGGGTAGAACGACTGCAGCGGGGGCCTGAGAAAGTTGTTCTACCCCATCTCTACTGTCCTTAACCAGAAGTTGAAGCCGTTTTTGAAGCGATATCCAGTTCCCTGAACACAACTATAACCAGGTTAGCAGTCTCTCAGGAAGCTTCTTCTTAGACCCAGCTATGAGACATTCAAGTAAGACTGAGAAAACCGACATCGTATACGTTAAGGATCTGCAGCCATCCCGAGGTTTCTACGGCAGCTTACCAGAGACCGAGATCCTTCACTCGGAGCCCGGGGTGTTCATCCAGTTGGAAATCAGTGGCCATGTTCTCCGAATCGTTGAGGCACGCGACTCGTGGGGCAGACGACCGGGTCCGGCTATAGTCTTCATCACTGTCGCCAGTATTGCCCATTGGACGAGTTTGCTTCGGAAGGTGAACATCAAGTACACAGTGCACTCGCAGTCGTCCAGGGATCACCTTGTAGAGATTATGGACCCTGATAGAAATACGATCATTTTTGCCGAGGCACCAAACGCAGTGCACCACAAGAACTCATGATTTCGTGAGCGCATCATTCAGGGATAGAAGTTGCTACCCTGACCCAACCGGCTGCCTTAGAAACTCTACGTAACGGTCCTCTTAAAGTGTATTATGAGTTTGCATCGTCGGGCAGTCAAGTTTATGGAATTCGAACGGGTGCTTTCTCTACTTGAAACTCAAGTACTGTAGCAGATCGCCCAACTTAGCTTCCACACACGAGAAAAGCGCCAGCCGTAAGCAATCCCGGCGATCGCCTTGCATCATAACCGGTTATATAACAAACATTAGTTGGCTCACATGGGCAGGCGTTAGCTTCCCGTATCCTCCAAGCAGCTGCACTGCGCCGGTTCCACATTAATAGCACCGAGTTATTGGGGCTTTTGCTCGTCCTTCTCATAAGTGACTTGTGCCACCGAGCCTACCGCGACCCCGTGGCTGTGCCGGCGGTTACTCATCACCGCAACGCTGAGGTTATCCGGAAATGAATTCCGTTGACATTCGGGAGGTTACACACTATTATAACTGACGCTGTCTCGTTAACGACTCGGCGCAAGGAGTTTTCGGAATGTTGATAGGCTGGGTGCCATTTTAGGGGCGCACGAGCCGGGTTTTCGGAGAATCCGGGTCTAATCAGCCAGTCCCATCCTAGTTTGCCCCAACTGCTTGCAGAGTAATCAGCCTTCATCATTCCGAGGGCATCGTTGGCGCCGGTTGTTTGAGAGGTTAGATAGACGTACTGGGCCAAGCCTGACCTTAAGCACAATGGCTTCATGCATGGAGTGTGGTCCGAATGTCGGTTTTTGGCCGGTGAACAGACGGTAGAAGCGCAGTGGGATGGTTGCCGAGAGTGACCTATCTGAGTTGTGATGTATGTTGAGCGTCCGATGGGCAGGGAGCCGTAGCACACCGACTTAGTGGTCGCGCCGGACATGGGCAAAGGCAGAACTCAGTGGTCTTCTTTGAGAAACCCAAATTGGGTATGGGAACACAGTGATGGTTAAGACAGTGAGGTGTCTTGTAAGTCGAGCCGTCAAGGTATTATCCTACAGGGCGATTTCACGGTTTAGTGAGATCGACACAGGTCTCGTTTTGCCACAATCTCCAGCCAAATGGGCAACTCTCGGAGGAAGGGCACACTGGTTGTGCCTAATCCTATCGGTCGTCATCCAGCTGGGTATTGGTCCGGCTGGATTTGCACAGGACAGTGAAGCAGCGTCTGTAGATTCAATCCCACAGATTGCCAACCAAAACCACTTCGTTATCCTTCTGGATCGATCGGGAGTGTTCAAGGACACAATCGGTCAGAATACTTTCATACACTTGCTCAAGGTGACTCTGCCGAAAGTACTGTCGGACTCGCTGGGTTACCGGTTCAAGAAGGACTACGTGTCGATGATGTGGTTTGGGCCCACCAAGGAAACACCGAACATCGATACGGACTTTCTAAAAGAGGTTTTTCTTCTCAAAGACGACAAACGATTCAAGGATCTCACACTCAGTAGTACTCAATGGTGGCAGAACCGGAGCAACTGGACAGCCAGTTCGGCCGCCTTTGGTCTGGCCCTGCACAAGCTTGGCGAAGCCTACCGTAACCAGTCTGTCATCAATACCGTTTTTAACAAAACCTACCTGGTCCGGATCAGCGACGAGGTTCTAAACACAACCGGCAGCTTCTTTGCTGAATTGACGAACCTGGAGCGAAGCTGGGACGAGCTGAAGGGTTTTGATTCGGCATATACTTGGTTGGATGAAGTACATAATAGCACGACCATTCTGAACCCACGTTCCACCGTACAATTCTGCCTCAGCAGCTCGGGGCGGGTTAGTTGGGACGCCGGCGATTATCGAAGTGCGAGCAGCGGCTTCCCTGTAAAGTGTGTAATCACAGAAGTGGTTTGCAGGCCAAGCGAAGATGAGCACTTTGACGCCGCCTTTGACTCCAGAACACCCCAAAGCCTTAGACATCACACACACCGCCCCATGTCTGGGTCTGCCTGGTTTAAGCTTCGGAGTGAGTTCCTCCAGGCTCATCCCGGACTCAAACCGCTGGGCTGGCGATGCGACGTTAAATATGATGGTGGGGCTGAAGAAGTCGGGGCCATCAATGTGCTTAGCGAGGGTCTCGATATAGATATCACGGTGGCTGAGAAGAATGAAAGTCTGCCGGAGTTGATGACGTTTACAGCATTTTTCAGCCGAGTGGATCCATATCTGGGAGCTCGACTCTTCAGACTCACCAAGACAGAGATATATACCCCCGATCCTATCCATTGGTCTGAAAGCATCCTGATGGCTGTGTGGCCCATCCCGGAGATGTCCCAAAACGCTGTTGTTGCCTGGTTTATGGCCCTGCTGTTATTGGTGGTTTTCGGTGTGGTATCCGGCCCACGCAAGGCCATACTGTCTATCGAACCGGAGGAGGACGCTAACCAAGAACCCGCCCGGGTGGTGATCGACCTGAATGAGAACTCGAAACTCCCGCTTGTGCTCGGTTATGTCAGGCGCAGTGACAGCAACTACCATCGACCGCGCATCAGACTTACGACCAGGATCAAGGACTTCTACTACATTCCCGAGCGGCAGGACAGCAAGTGTTTGCAGTTCGCGGATAATGTCACAGCGCCGGAAGGTGAGGAACTTCCTCACGAAACGATTCAACTTGCCCTGCCTAAAGAGCTTAAGAGTTACCGTTTCCGCTCTCCCGAGACCATGGCTCTGCGATTTCACCCTACCACGATCGCCGACTTAACGGCTGCCGGACACTCCATAATGGGCGGCGGCGCGACTATCAGCAGAGAGAGTGAACAGAAGATTGATCTAAGCGGGCGTTTCGGATGGACACAGGGACGGCTGTTGGGGAAAGACCGAACAGGTATGTCCGATGGTGTTTTCAATATGTCGGTGGTACTGCGGCCTCGTCTCAATCGCACCAGCCTGGAGGCGGAGGAGCTTGAGCCTATCGAATTCGAATGGAACCAACCGTTAACGATATCCAACCTAATTCTGAAGGGTCTGGAGCAGGAAACCAACTTTGTCACCGACCTGGACCTTACCTTAAGGGCGGAACTGCGGCCGCGCTCGGATGCTGTGGCGCCTGACCTAAGTTTCGAAATCAAGTCCAACGGCACGCCCAACACACAGAACGAAACCGAACCGGCGATGACCGACGACAGCGGTGAGGAAGATGCCCGACCGGCGGTCACCGCGACGCCTCTGTTTACAACCTCTCCCCTCGACGCCGACAGCTCACACCCCGGTTTGCGTGTTCAAGGACGCCTTCCGGACGAAGGTCTTTGCCTGATGGTGAAGGCCAGATTCGGAACCTTGCAAAACATCAAAACCAGCATTCACTACGATTTATACGTCAGCGTGGTAAAAGGGCGGGACCAGGTAGACCTCCTCGCCGACGGCAAAGAAGTCGCTACCCTTCCTGAAATCCACGCTCAGTTCATACCCAGCCACAGGTTAGCAACGGCCAAACTGCAATATGTCCTTCGCGCCGGTGACACGGAGAGAACATACAGCCTTACCGATTATCGGCACGACGGGAGGATCGAGATCGACCGTATTGGCATCAAGCAGGTTGCGGAATTGCCGCATGATGCCGATTGGCTGGTCCCGCGGTACCCCACGCTGGTACTGGGTAACAATGCGTCGAGTGGTAACGGTAAGGTCACTTTCGCTCTTGACTTTGAAAATGCGAGAGTGACCTATAATTCTGAGCATATCACCACACTGGGCGTGCACGAACCCCGTCGTTTGATGTCGGTGGCGATACAGAAAGTAGCAGCCGACACGGAGGCAACTTCACTTCCCGAGAAGAAGTTGCTGGCCCTGTGGCCTAACCTCGAAGAGACCATACACTCCTACGAGGGTAAGAAACAGGTGCGGATCGACATTTCTATAATCCCAGATGGCATAGAGTTGAATCCGGATGTCCTGAACACCACGATTGAACTGGCTGTGCCGGTGACAGTGACGCTTGACAACCCGGACTCGACCGATGCAGGTATGACCACCACCGAACGTTTTCCGATCGTCTGGCCGTTCCATCTCCACCGAGAACCGGCTCGCGGGCTGGTCGCGGTAGATTTCGGGACTAGCGCAATCGCCGCCGCCTACGCCGATGAGGGCCTTAGTGAACCTGAAGGTGTGGTCCTGGACTTGCAAGCCTCTTTGAAGGGGCTCGATCCAAAGCGTATCGCCTTTATCAACTACGAGGTTGGCAAGAGCCGTTTCCTCTCGGGCCTCCTGGGTTATGGTGATGACGAGACAGTCAGGGCGCAACTCCCGGACCCGGAATTGCCGTTCTTACAACCGACCGGTGTTGTCTTTCCCGCCACCAGAACCTTCTTGAAGGAGTCGGAGTACCTGGTCCCGCACCTGAAAATGCTGGTCGCGAGTGGAACCGAGGACACAATCATCGGGGGTAAGTCGGTCAAAGTCCATGACCTTCTGAAAGGTGCTCTCGAAAGTCTATTCAGCCGGTTTGTTCGTCCTCAACTCGTCAACGAGTCACCGCAAGATTCCGATCAGGTACTTCAGGGTATAAGACGTGTCGTAATGACCCTACCTAACTCCTCGTTGCAGCATCATTGTGAGATGCTCAGAAAGGCACTGCCAATGGGAGACGGTTTCCGTTTCGAGGAGGATTACATCAGTTTCATGAGTGAGTCTGACGCGGCCGCCTACAGTTACCTTTATCATCATGCGACCGTTGAAGACCTGAAGCGCTTCGGATCATCATTCAAACTACTGGTTTACGACTGTGGAGCGGGCACGCTCGATCTATCACTTCGCACTGTGAAGACAGATAGTAGCCAACCATCAAGTGAACTGGTTCGTCTGTTGTCGATTGAGGGCGCCGGCAATGCCCTGGACGATTGCATCATGCGCGCGACTCAGACACATATTGAGAACCTAAGAAACGAAGAGGAACTCAAGGACAGGTTCGATTTCCATGTCAATTACCTTCCGTGGGACCGTTTCGAGTCGCTGTCGGGCAACATCACCCAGTCGGGTTGGCGGAATTATTTAACCGAGCTCAAGAAGGACCTGTACTACACCAAAAACCGGTTGTCAGAACAGGTCTTGGAAGGGGAGGATTTCTCAAGCCTGGAGGCGCGTGTTAGTTTTGCGGCACAAATGAATAAGATGTTCGACATCATGGACGGTAGCGCCCTCTCCGATGAGGAGTTAAACCTCCTTGACCAGGAGTACGGTATAACCTACATGCCTGACAACAGAAATGAAGGCGTCCGTGACACGGGAAAGAAAACGCGTTACGTGCGCCTGGATATTCCATACGAGGATCTCGAAAAAGTCCTTGGGGATCAGAACTTCTACCATGATCACATCGAATTGCCGCTGGAGTCCATCATGCAGGAGCCTGACGGCAACATGGTCTGGCCGGATGTAGTCCTGATGACTGGTCGCACCGCCCTCTTCCCCGGCCTTCGACAAGAATTGAAAGAGTGGTTTGAAGAACGCGGGAAGTCACCGGAATTGGTTTCTTTCGCCGAAGACCCGGCCCGAATGAAGGCAATCGTGGTGCAGGGCGCTTTGGCCTGGGCTGATCGCGGTCGTAAAGCGCGCCGATTCCAAACTTCCGGCCTTTACGGTCATTACGGATTGTTGACTTGTGAGAATAACCAGTGGCACTGGTATCCGGTTTGCAGTCACCTTACAGTCGAGGACTTGGTGGATGGAACCGGCGCCAACGTACCCTGTGGTGACTGTGAGGTCGGTTCTCTCCAGCAGCTGTTTTTCGTCTACAGCAGTATCGATCCGACACCGTTACTTAAGAAATTCAATGAGGATCAGTCGCGACCCCTTATTGCCGCAGGTCCGTTGGACGTCTACCGTCATTTCTTGAAACTCCAATCCAAGGCGTCAGCAGAGACACTCAGGAGGGTGGCCAACGATAATGGAGTGGAGAGAGTCCGTTTCGAAGGCTCGTATACAAAGCAAGGCGAACTTCTCAATGTAGAGGTAGAATTGCGAATAGGGGATCAAGCCATCGTGCTCACACCCGGCGACGACTCCAAACCTAGAAGCAGTTATTCCGCGTGGCCATACAGTCTATGGACAGAAAAATGAGTCTGTTCCATCACACAGCCCTTATCAGCAGGCAGATGTTGAAAGTGTCAGCGCTAACTGGTCTTGCTCTCGTCGCTCTGTTACTGCCTTCAGCCATGGCCGAGGACTTTGACGAACCACGCGTCGCTTACATTGACTCAATCTTGTTGGCTGATAGTTCGTATCTTCAGGTGCTGACAGTCGTAGATACTCATAAGGTGAAGAGGTTTGTCAGGTTTCCAGACGGAAGTTCGGATGGTTTTGACGATGCGCTGGAGGAGGAAGCATACACGGTAGGCATTCGCACAACCAAACTCAGCAGCGATATGGCGGCAAGTTACGTAAAGCTGGCAGATGATATCTACGACAAGCAGAAGCAACTGAGAAACCGAGCGCGTGAGGTTCAAAAGAGAATTGATAAAGAAAAAAGAGAGCACGAACTGCCGAAAGATAATACGATCATATTCATTGTCGGTTTGGCCCTGGCCTTTGGAGGCGTCGGTGCCAAAGTGGCCACAGCACTAGTGCGAAAGGGACGATCTGAGTCGGTAGAGTAATTGAAGACCTGGGTAGTAACGTAATTGGATAACATGTTCACGCTTGACAAGACAACTGAGTTGGTAAAACGAAGCATCGGAGCGCTTCTGGTCTTCATGGTTTGCACACTGCTCCTGAGTAGCATGGCTCAGGCGCAGGACAAACACACTATTCGTTTCAGCTTTCACCGGCTGGTTTTCGACCGGAATGCCGATGATTCACTCGGGTACTTGTTAATCATCGACAACTTGACGACCGAAACAAGCTACTGTGTGGCCTACGACGGCGAAGAGGTGCATGGCCTGCCAGAGCGTGAGTTGCTCAATGTTCTAAGCGTATGGACAGCGCCATCAGATGATCCCGCCGGTTATTGGAGCTTCGCCGCGAAGCAGATCATTCCGGACTCGCGAATCGAAGTCGAGGAGTCCGACATCAATCTGTTAAACGCCATGGAGAGTCTGTCGGGTGACGAAGAGGATCAGGCAATCATGTGGTTCGAATCTCTGCTGAACAGGCTGGAAACGCAGGGGACAGGACCCATCATTGGCCAAACAGGACAGTTCAGATTCGCTGACAAGCCGGCTTTCCCTTATCTGAGTAGAAAGTCATTCCTAGATGGCTTCAGACCGGGAATGAAGCGCATGGACGTTCGATTAGATGAGAGGCCCCAACCGATCAGTCTGATGGACAGAGTTTTCGCGATGTGGCAGACGGTGGCCGGCCTGGTGCTTGGCCTGTTCGGCATCATACTCTTTCTTTTCACCTTTCTGTGGGGACCTTCGGAAGAAGAAGGCGTAGCGGCAGACTCGTCTCCAACAGACAAGACATCGGGAGCGCCGGATAGCACATCGCACAGGGAGCACCCAGCGCCGGTGGTCTCATCCCACCCAGGGGAGGCCAAGCGCCCAATTCTGGAGCGATTGCAACTAAAGATTGACCAAAGGAAAGAGGGCAAAAAACAGGAACAGAGAGCGCGGACAGAGCGCGTTGATATGTTGGAGAACTTGCTCAGCAAATCAATCGATGCTCTCAACGAACAACACCTCCTGGCCGTTCACTATTACCAGGTCGTCAAGTCGGCAGCCGAACGAATGAATGTAAGAATCCCGTCGGAGCGGGAGGTAGATCCAAGTGCTATGATCAGGCTGTTGAACATCGAGGACCGTAGTATCGTGGCGTTCAAAAAAGGAGACATCCTTGAACCGGTCATAAGACAAACACCGCGCCTGGTTGAAAAGGCTCCGTCTCAAGACACCGCCGAGACGAAACCGGAAGAAACTGACACTGGAGAGAGGGGTTCTGACTCCGCCGGTGGCGAGCCAGAAACCTCCAAAGAAAAGCCCGACCCCGGCGTGAGTAAAGCTCATGATGACCAGAGTGTAGCTACTGAACAAGACGACCGACATCCTGCAATTGACGAGACGGGCGCTGCGAAGGCTCCATCGGCCAACCAGATACCACCGGACGATCAGCAGACAGGTGTATCTTCGCTTGAGGCCTATGAAGAGTACCTACTCAGGGATCGCAAAGTACCGATGAGAAAGGACTTTCTGCGCAGTTTGTTCAGGTCGCTTCACCGCAACTTGTGGATGGGTCGATACCTGGAAGCCGGCATGGAAGACTATCGTCAGATCATACGCGGAGAAGAGTACAAGGAGGCCGTCGAATTGGCTGAGTCGAGGCTTCGCCAGTGTGATCATAGCGAAAGCAAGTCTTTGGTCCCGCGGATGACCAGAGTCTGGACCGATCAACCCACTGTTCCACCAGTCGGCATCCCGAGTCCGGAGAGGTTGGCCTTGATGTACCCGCTGTTCGGCGGCGTGGTCTCCGAGCGGGACTGGCTCGAAAAATCTGACCACGATTACCAGCTTAAGGAAATCGGGTATCGCCGATTCGTAGAAGCTCAATGGCCGCTCAGCGTATTTCGGAGTATCGATTTTGCCGAGTTCGGCAAGGTCCGCCAGCCTACCTGGGAAACTCTGAGCAAAATGCTGGAAGACGAGGGTTTCATTACCAGCGCCTCGCTGCTAGCCCGAGACTTGCGCCACGCCGACATCGATTTGTATTTGGACGGGCTCGACCTTCCTGAAGACGTTAAGGACACTATTCGCGTGGCATGTATAGGTGCCTTGAGCGGTCCTCGCCTGTCCGAACTGCTGGAGACCATCCTGAAAGAGTTTGCTCGGATTTGCCTGACGCTGTGCGCCGATGTCGATAAGGGACAGTTGGAGCTTCATCTGTTACCGGAGGTAGTTAGGAACCGTCTATCTCACCAGATGGCCAGCGCCAGTAGATTGCTTTTGGCCCCACTGTTAAAGAGCCATGCGCTTTTGAGCCTGGTGTGGGGTCTGGCGGAGAGTAGTATTCCGAAACATGCAAGCCAGATACGGTGCGCCTTGCACCCCATGATGCGGCTGTCCCGAAGGGCTCAGACGCACATACGTCGCCTCATACGCTCAGTCGGGCTGGAAGTGGACAACGTGCGGCTGCTGGCCCCGGCCAAGGACGGCTACATAATTGAGAAGTATGAAAACCACGGACGCAGTGTTCTCATAGAGGACCTCAGGCGTCGGTTTGGGGATGATGCTTTCAGAAAGTTCTTCAGTCTCGCCGGTATCAAGGACGGCGACGACGAAGCTGTAGTAGATATCGCCGAATGGGAGATTCGTCGAGACGGTAAAGTGATCACCGACTGCCGAGCCAAAGTGTTTACTTTCGGATATCTTTCTCTCAAGATTGGGTCGAAGGCGGTTTCCCCCGGGACCGTATCATCCTTCGATGCGAGCGCTTTCGTTCTCGAACCGGATATCGATCTACCTGCCGGCGCTGTTGGGAAGCGCGCAGTGGCAGATTCAATCACTATTCCCCAGCCGAAGCCGCGACCTGCTCCCAAAGCGACGCCGGAACCTATCGCCGACGAAAAAATACAAATGACGATAACGGAACACGAACCGATCAGCATAGAACGTGAAAACAGGCAATTTCCAGTGGTGCCGGAGAGTGAACAGAAAAAACCGTTGGTCCACGACGTTAAGCCTGAACGGATATCGACACCTCATTCACCTCAACCGGACCAGCCCAGCGAGGATACTTCGCGGCGTTCACGGGATGAACAGCGTCCACCGGCGAATGAGTCGCCGGAAGATGAACCCGATTTGACCGATCAGGACGATCACGGTGAAGACCCAACGAAATGAGCGGGAGGTTCCGTGCAACTATCATTAATCGATGCTCCGGCATATACCAATCCTGTGCGGGTGCTCGGTTTTGCAGTAAAGATGGGTAACTGATAATGTCCGACTTGGGTTTCGATTTGGCGAAGGCTTTGGCCGAAGCCTTGATGGATCAGCAATACCGGCTGTTCTTGTCGATCCTGCGCAAGCATGAAACCGATCCGGCTCTGACCGAAGAAAGAGTGTCTAAAGCACTGGAACCGGTTCTGGCCCGCGTGAAGCAAAAGAAAGGTGATTGGCAAAGCCAGGTTTATCTTTGTGCAGTGGCCGACAAGATTGCCGCAATACTCGAACCACAGTTACCCAACAAGGCCATACTTTTCGCTGCCGGAGCGGAAACCGTGCGTAAAGAGGTTCTGAGCGGATGCGATCCGGGAGAGATGCCGGTTCTTCAGGACCTGGTGTTTAGGCTGCGCAGCGCCCGCAGTCAGAAAAACCTGCTGTACTTCACGGAGTTTCTCCACGACCTGCTGCGCGAGAGGCCGGTCACTGAAACCCGATCTCACGTTTTCAAGAATCGCTTCAAGGAAATTGACGCCGAGAGTAGCTTGGTCTTCGAGGATCTCCTCAACGGACTGCAATGGGAGCACTCGCGTCAATTGAAATACGAATTCCCGGAGTTCGTTCAGGCGCTGACCAAGGAGCAGTCGATGCGCTTGCAGGAACGCTTGACAGATTTGGAGAATGAACGGATCCTCAAGGAGTTCGCTTTGGACGAATTCGCAGAGTATTCCGGCCCCAATGATGGGATCACGGCGATTCTCCACGTAAAAGAGTCGGCAGCGCGGCTTTTCAGCGACCCCGAGTACACCACGAAAGAAACCAACAGCGAGGCCATCGGGGCTGTACAGAACCTCGATCAGTTTCTGGGGAAGAAGTTGCCCCCTTATACCTGGGATCAGCTTACGGCAAAACTGGGTCTGGATGGGTTCCTCGGTTCTATGGGCAGATGGCTGGCCTTGAAAGCGGGCTTGGCTGATTACAATGCCTTCTTGCAGGCGCGCGATCTGGTTTCAGCATGGCAGAACTGTAAGTTGGCGGAGCATTCGATGCTTCCGGAGGGAACCTTCTCACAGTTCTTGGCGAGAGCGCTGAAACGCTTCGCAGACGTATTGCTGGCAAAGGCCCGGGATCTGCTTGATAATCCCGAAAAGTGGGATATCGAGGGAGACGCAAACGAGTGGAAAGCGGTGCAGGTCGGCCTTGATCTTGTCGAAGCCGGCCAGGAGGAAATCTGGCCTGCGTGGTGCCTGGCAAACGAGGTTCTCGAATTAGCACGCCACCAAAAGTATCCGCAGTTGAGGGCGCTGTTGATCAATAGTGATTATCAATCGTCTTTCGGTGCACATCGGACTGCGGACTTGATCGAGACATTGAAAAAGGAGGCCCACCACGAACACACAAGGATGATGTCTGAGATTCGAGGCATCCTACACACTTTGAGTATGGGCCCCCGGGGACCACTGGAGCAATCTGCATCCATTGATTCTCTTCGGCGGTTGATAGACTCAAAGAACGTGGTGTTCACCGGTTTTCTTGCCGGCTATGCGGACGAATTTGAAGAAGTCAACCTGTGGCAGCGGCTGGCCGCGGGGGATGACCTGGAGCACATCGAGACCGATATTGGCAGGCTGTCACCGACCAGGAGAGACCTTCTGCAGACTACGCTCGTAGCCGCCCGCGCGGTCTTGTTTCCGGAAGCCGGTGGTAGAACAAGTGCCAGAGATTACACCTCTAATTACATCAATCTAACGGCGGTTCTTGCAAATAAACAGATCGATCCATCCAGCGCCTACAGCAACGCCCTCAGGGAATACGTCAATCAATACTGTGATCGAGTCGAACAGACGTGGAAGCAATCCGCTGCCAAAGGAGACCGTCAGGCTATTATTGAATCCTATCGGGGATTGAGCGTGACGGTTCGCTGGAGTGAGCTTAGTCAGAACCGGGATATCGTTGACCGTCGGGAAGTCAACGCTGTACGATATCGCGAGTTCGAGAAGATTGCCATGGTTAGAGGGTTCGTAGCCCAGGGGAAGCATATCGACGCTGTGAGGTCGGCCCTTGGCGCCAGTAGCATCATCCCTGAGGAAGAGAGGCACGCCGTGTTTAACCTGGCCTTGTCGTCGGTTGATCCGGGGTTGTTATCCCAGGACGAGGTACAAGACCTTCTGGATCTTGGGATCCGATGGGATACTGAACCGGTCCATAAGCTTGCCGACGCTTGCTTTCGATTTCCCCACAGGCCGGAGTTGTTCAAGAAGCTCGACACGTACCGTGGGTCGTTGTCGCCTGAGTATGGGCAGCTTCTGAGGTGGCATGCGTGTCTGGCCAACAAAGATGTGACGGGCCTGAGATCGCTTGCCCATGCCGGGAGTTTGTCGGAGATGTTGACTGGAGCGATTGGCCGCTACCTGGAAGTCAATTCGGGATCGGATGAAACAACGGTTCTGGTCTGGGCGCTCTTCGGTGCCAAACTGGGGCTCGTCTCAGAACCTTATTCTGTCCAGACCAGCCTGGCTGTGCGCGATAGCGACCTATCACATGCAAGGAACGATCTGGATAAACTGCCCGATTTGTTTAAGTCGTTGGCCGACAAATTTACCGCCCAAGATATTGAAACAGTGGTCGCCGATGTCAATATGGTATGCGACAGGATATTCAAGCAGGTCGACCCTTGGCGGTCCTCCATGGAATTGTCCGATACAGACTTCCCGCTGGGTGACATTGATCAGCTCAAACGAGACCTAAAGTGGCTGCAACCACGGTGGGAGGATATGGCCGGTATGCTGCGAGCCCAGGATTTACATGGCTGGTCGAGCGTGTTCACTGACGTGAAGTACTACACCGAAGATACTGCACGAAAAGCCACTACGGTGATTGCGATTGAGACACGGTACTTGCTTCAGCGCATCAATAGCTACACCCGACCTCCCTCCGACCGAATTGAGTGGCTTCATAATTGGCTGGACGGTGCCTATGACACTCGTATCCCCAGCGAACAAATAGACACGCTGCGTGACGATTCTCGCCAGCACCCGGACCTCTTGCAGGGACACAGCCGGGCCGATGGAGATTTGTCGGAGTTCTTGCAGCGGCTCGAATCAGCCGCAAACCGGATAGCACGGTGGAACGAATCCAATGACCATTTCGATAAGCGCCGCACAGCTTTCAGCGACTTCCTCAACAATGGCGGCGACACGCCCGCCGGACTTCGGGAATTCGTCGGTTGGTATGATGAACTGGAGAGCTTTGATAACGATCAATCCCCCGGGGTCCTTCAAAAGTGGTTCGAGATTTGGCGAAAAGACTCCGGCAAAGGATGGAGCCCAATGCCCGATCCACTGCGGAAGGCAATTGAAGGGTCAGTGTAGAAGATAGAGCAATCAAAGAGTCATGAATTCTGAATCACGTGGAGATTAGAGCTTGAACCATCGAATCAGACGACTATTCGTGTTGATTTCGCTCATTACCTTCATCGGATGGGCCTTGTTCATATTTATGGGCTGGCACTCATATCTCGTGTCGGCCCCTGAGGCGCCGTCGCGGGTGAGTGAGAGCTACAGCGGACCGGTTCTGCACTGGGAGGCGACCGCCGGCGATCCGGACAATTGTCCCCCGGTCTTTCCAGAACTGGAAGAGGCCATACTTGAGAAAGTAAACGAGAGGCGTGACCGAAACCGACTGGGACGACTTGAGTTCGATTCTCTGTTGTCGGCCGCGGCCAGATGTGAAGCCACCATCATGTTGTCTGAGGGAATAAGAGGCTTCACTTCCCCCGACGGCAGCCACCTGGACGAACGGATATCCACCTGGGCGACCGATCGAATCGGGATCAGTCGTGGCTTGCAGATGCCGATTCCACATCTCAGCGCAAGTATCCTCTCCGACGCCGAAGATATCGTGCGCGGCTGGCACAATCCGGGAAAGCAACAGGCCCTTCTGGCTGACCCGGGATATGACCTGGCCGGAGTGGGCGTCGCCCGCGGTGGCGACTCGGCTGTCGTCGTGCTCATACTATATGCAGACTTGATCAGGTTGGACGAACACCTGCCGTTGCGCCTGGCTGGAGATTCGACTCTTTCCGTGAACGGCGAATACACCAATAACACTACGGAAGGCGAGATCAAGGTTACTCTGGAGAAACAGGGACGCGGTTTCTTCACCAGATATGACCATGAACCGATGCCATTAGAAGTCAATCGAGTCGGTAACAGATTACAGATGGAACTGTCATTCGACGGCAAAGGACTCTACCTGCTTCGCGGTGAGGCCGGCGACCGCCTGCTTGACACTCATCCCATAGAGGTATACTAGTCATAGAATTTATGCGAACCCTTGCCATCCGACCCACAATAGTCTCCTGCGCCCTTGTCGGTCTGCTGACGTTGATGCGCGCGGACCTGGCCGCCCAGACGCCGCCAATCACGACCCAGACGGGGGCTGACATTATTTTTGTCATCGACCAATCCGGCAGTATGAGTGGCTGCACGGTACATCCGAAGTCCAACGACCCGCATGGACTTCGTGTCGATGCGTTCAATGAGCTACTGGGGCGGCTTCACGGTGGCGCCTACCGGAGCCTTATCACGGGAAATCCGGAATCGTTTCGCGTGTCGGTGATCGAATTCGGAGACTCGGCTCGCATAGGCCTCGACTGGTTCTTGATAGAAGCGGACTCTCTTATGTCGGAAGCCGACCACTCGGATGATCTGGAGAAAAGGATTAAAGGCATCCTTTCGAGCGAAACAAACCTGGGCAACACTCATCACATCGATGCTCTTGAGACTTGCAGAAGTCAGTTTGACAAAATACTATGGGGACGTGACGGGACGCAAAACCGAACGCTGGCCCTGTTGTTCCTGACTGATGGTCAGTCCTACTCTTCCTTGCCGCAGTACTTCACCAACGGCACCTTCAGTACCGCCCGCTACCTGCGCGATCTTCGTTCCGAACTGTCGGACATAACGGATACGCTCACGGCCGGACGCAGCATCCCTCTTGATTTCGTGGTGGTGGGCTTGGCCGACTCAGCACAGGGCAGCAACAAGTGGGAACAGAGCGCCGATACCTGGCGCCGGTACTCCGACGAGGTCCACACTGTATTCGATCCCAGTGAGTTTCCGGCGACATTGGATAGCCTGGCCGCCCGACTGATTTCATCACCCGCGAGTAACGTCAGGGATAGCATGGAGGTCCCTTGCTATACAGCCAAGGTCCGTCTCAGAGTTCGTTATAGCACTACCATGCCACAGTTTGTGTTGAAGGACCCTGACGGCAACCGCGTGTCACTGGATGCAATCCGTGTGGAAGAGAGTTCGCACCGAGAAGTATTCGATATTGTCAGACCGATGGCCGGTGTCTGGAAACTGGAAGGCAACAAGAACTCCTACCAGGTCTTGTCGGAACTCTACTATCAAAAGGTCACGCCGTTGGTGCCGTCGCTACAAAACCCCGAGGTGCCGAACCGACCGGTAACTTTCCGCTGGCAGGTGCGATCACTTGATGATTCACTCTTCCAGCCGCATCCCGGATGCAATATACACGCTTTCACACAAGTCGAAGACACCGCCGGTAATGTGGATAAGGTCGACATGAGGTACGTAGCGGCCGATCCGGGCGTCTTCGAAGGTGTGGCCGACTGGCAGCCACCGGGTTCCGGTGAATACCAGGTTCAACTGTTCGGACTTACGCCCATGAGTACCGGGCCTGACACCGTGATTTTCAAGTCAGCGGTGGTACCCATGATTATCTCCGACAAACAGCCGCTGGCCGGCGAAGTGGTATCTCCCTCCAACGTCAAGCGGTCGATGGGTCGAGCCAAGGCTCCACTCACGATCAGGCTGAAGTCACTTGACTCCGGGCGACCGGCTCCTCCTCTGGACTCGGTTACCACCGACGCCGATAATCTGATATTCTACGAAGTCCTTTCCTCCGACGGACTTACTCGTCAGCCGCGAACCGCCCTGAGAGGCGTGAGTGCCTCCCAACCGGGAGAGTTCACCGGTGATATCGATTTCGATTATGAAGAAACACCCAGTGATTGGTTCGGCATCACGATGCTTGAGCGCGACAGCGTGATCGTTCGCTTTGACGTCGACCGTGGCCGCTTGAATCCTCAGTTCGGCATTTACGGTTTCGGTGACGATCCGTTTGACGGCTACGAACATTCGGTAGTCTGCCGGCGGAGTTTACTTAGCGGCGGCACCATCGCCCTCGTTCTCTTGTACTTGCTGGCAAACGTAATGATGTTGGTGTTCGATTTCGCATGGTGGGGTCTGATGCTGGCCTGGGATTTCGTGTGCGGCCTCAAAAGACTCCGCCTCTACTACCAGAAAGACTACACCGACAGTAAGTTGTTTCGGACCATTGGTGGAATGCATCGGTATAACTTCGGAGAGGTCCGTTGGTCTGTCGTCGATAAAGTATTTGCCCTCCGGAGCCTCATTCTGCGATTCATAATACGCACCAAGAATCTCCCGTTCCCTCAACTCCAGGCCACGACCACAGGACCTGAGTTGGAGGGGCTGACTTTGTGGCGGAGGCCTTTCAGCCAGACGGCTAACGTGCGACTTTTCCCAAAACCGGCAGTAATAGCACCGGCCGACGAAACACGCAGCGCCGACACGGTCAAACGAGAGAAAAAACGAGCCTCCGAAAAGGAGAAGCGCAGCCGAGCCAATGTCTATCAACTCGATGATCAGCGAGCGACCAAACTGCCCGGAGACTTGGGCCGATTGGGCTTGGACAAGAGATAGCAGGTTATAAAATCGAAGCTAAGAATACACAGGCCAAGACAATAATAGATACTAATAGAGGAGATATGCCATGCAAAACCTGATCGTGGCCATCGGAGGGACCGGCGGTACTACCATTCGCAGTCTTAAGTACCGGCTGGGACTATTCAACACCAATGAGCAGGTCGACGAGATATACATCGACGCCTTGCAGAAAAAGTGGATCGAGGCGGGCAAAGAGGGCGAAAACGACAACCAATCGGAGAACTATCGCACCCTGGGTAACTGGGATGTTTTTTCTTATGCCGAATACCAGGGCGGCGATCTCGTCGATATCGGAAGGCTGCTCGAAACCGAGGCGGCTGGGAAAAAGTTCACGGACCGCGAGATTTATCAACGTTACGCTTACCGCTGGTTCCAGTCACATTATTATACCAAGGTCGGTGGTAGAGCTATTCTCGAAAGCGTAACCGAAGGCGCTGGTCGCTGGCGTCAGTTCGGTCGCATGCTGGTAGATCGAAACCACGACGTCGTGGCCAAAATGCTCCAGGAGAAAATCCGCGCCATGGAATCTACTTTCAAGGTCTTCATGGTGTTTTCCCTGGCCGGTGGAACCGGAGCCGGAGCAGCCTTCGACACCGCCATGATGCTTAGAAAAATAGCCCAGAAGGAGAACAAACATCCCGTTATATATGCCTTCATAGTGATGGGACAGGCGTTCCGTTTGGAGGATCCATCGCCTACCTACGCCGCCCTTCGGGAACTCAGCAGGCTGAGCGATGTCGACGCCAATAACCATTATGCCACCACCTACAAGGCATCGATGGAGAATGCCACGGTGTTGACTCGACCCCTCTTCGATTCCAAGTTCATAATCGACTTCACCCAGCGCTTCAAAGGACTCACCGACGACGAACTTCGTTATCTGGGCCTCTACCCTGCGCTGGCCGATATGATCGAGTTGCTGATCCAACCGGAAGCCAGTAATTACCTGTATCAGGCGGCGGCCAACTGGCCCAAGGACGTCGACACCGCCAAGCAGGTGAAGGACAAGGACCAGTTTACGGGTGGCGCGCCCGCCGGTATTGCATACCAAATGCTGAAAAAGAAACTGCATTCGGCCGAGGACTGGTTCGTTACCTACAAAACACAGAGAATATTCTTCCCCAAAGACATATACCTGGATATCTCGCGGGACAAGTTGGTCATTCAATTCATCGATGATCTCTTCCCTCGCGGCGGGGGCAACGTGCTGCAGGAGAATTATGGCTATGACGGCAAAGAGATAACAGACACGGAACTACTCAAAGAGGCAACAAACCAACGTTGCTACTCGATTTTGGAGGACTGGAATCCGGGTTTCCTGGCCAGTGCGGTTGGGGCGAAATCCACCACCAGGAAACCGTTCTCTGAGCCCAAACTGAATGAGCGTTTTGAAGGCTACCCTGCCGACGAACTGGTACGCAATCTATTTGTCAGCGGCTCTTCGGAGGCCGAAGATGCCATTACGGATATCGACAGGCTAAGCCTTACCGACCGTGCCGGAGGCAGTACCGTTAGCAAGCTGGACGATCTCGGTACCTTTACCATGAGCCTGGAACAAACGCGGGAAGAGATTCATACCGAGATAGACAAGAAATTGGCGCTGACGGATACTTACAGCAAGAACCTGATTCGAAAGGTTATGGCCGATCATGCGCTGAACCTATTGAATCGCCCCCACAAGAAGGGTTGTCTTGGCTTTGCTCGCGAGGTATTTCGTCACCTCGCGGATGATTACTTGCAGGACATCGCCAACCGTATCGAGGAGCGCGAGACCTCAATTAAGAAACGCGAAGGTGGCTTAAAGGCTCAGTGCCGCGAACTCAGCACTCGCATGCGAACGGAATTCAAGAAGGCCAAACAAAAGCAACTGCTGGTTCTCGAAGACGAGCAACTCGAGGAACTCAAGCGCCGGAAAGCTAACGAGAAACTTATGGAGTCTATCACCTTCGCCATCGCCGAAGCGAATTACTGGAAGGACTTGCTGGCTTCGTGGGGAGAAGAGCTAACCGTAAACTCCAAAGGCTCCATGCGGGTCGATGCCTCAGAGTCTATCGAGCGTTCGGAAAGAGTGTTGAAGGAGTTGGCCATGTCATCGGGTATCAGTCTCGGACTACCCAAACATGAATACGACGCGGACAGTCAGGGTGGGTCCGAAGGCAAATCGTTCGATACCGTTCACACAAACATGGGCGGTTTCCAGGAATCTGTTCACGAACTCCTGGAGCCACAGCGGTTGATTGACGGATGGAAGCTCAACATTAACTGGCACGCCGAAATCCCTGAGAAGCTGCCCAGCGAACACGTCATTGGGCAGATCAAACCGATGCTCTCGCTGGCCGCAATGGAGCAGCAACCGGATAACATTAGCGATGTATCAGGACTGAAAGAGAGTCTCAACGAGGTGATCAGCAGGGAGGCGGAAACGAAGCTGAAGGGTGTCGACCTGTTCACTTATCTCACCGAGTGGGTGCCAAAAGAATCCGGCGACACGGACATGCAGGTGGCCAACCTGGTGGGTCAATTCTTCCATGGCTGCAAACACTATCTGGAGTTTAATGAGAACGTTGGGCTTTGGCATTCCTACCTGGCTTATAACCAACGCGGCCGCGACGTAGGTGATTTCGTTGCCGAGATGGGCACCTATTCGATTGGACCGGACGAATCCAGACCGACGGCTATTCCCAATTACGGCGACGGCAACAGTCTCGTTTTCGTGCACTTCGTAATCGGTCTCACTATTGAGGATGCCCCGTCACTCAAAGTGCCCCGCCAGAAGTACCTGGGCCGGCTGAACAATGCCATCGGCGATAGTGGGCGCGAGCACCACCTGGTCGGAGGCGTCCTTAGCAATCATATCTTCCCCGAGGAGCAGGCAATGCTAAGGTTTGAGATCGAAGCTGTCGGCCCCCAACTCGGCGGCCGCGATTTTGACACCCAGGACTTTATCCCGCTGGAGCTGTCGCCGCTCTTCGGTGACCTGGACCGCATGGATCTGTTCGCCAGACTCTACGCCGTCGGGCTCATCCGGACAGATGAATACCGAGGTGAGGACTATTTCTATTTCCGCCGAGGTCTTGAGGTCGATCCGCAGGTCTCGCCCAATGACGTGTTCATACTGTCGCAAAGCGCCAGTCTGGTCCACGCTGCTCGCTCGTTCGTGACCAATGAACCGAACATACGAACGGAAGCGGTCTTCTCGCGGCTACCCGACATGGACGAGATGACCGACTGTCTCTACCGATGCATCGACAAAGACTACCTTGAAAAAGATGAGAATTTCCGTGAGGGAATTCAGAAATCAAATCCAGAGAAAGCAATGTGGCCAGAAGCTGCACTTATGAACCTGCTGGACTGGACCATTGATGACCTGGAGAAACTCGAGGGCGAAAAGCTCAAGGAAACTTTCAAGGTACCATACGGTGTGAAACGGGAATCGTCCGCCAAAGAACAGCTTCGCGACGTCACGGTGCTCTTCTTTAAGCGTGCAGTACGCCAGGCTGAGCGCAGGCGGGAAAAGAAGCGCTCGACGCGCGCGTCTGAGGGACGGACGTTCCGGTAAGTTCGGTGGGTTAGAGATCGAAAGAGTGGTAACATGAGGATTTTCTAAGAGGACTCTGCATGCCGAGGAAAAAGAGCATTCTAAGCAGCAACTGGTTCACCCTGATGGTGCTACTGATTGCCCCGGCCATAATTTTATTGGCCGCGTGGTTTTACGTGGGGTACCTCAATCAAGGTAAGACCGGCCAACTGTACCGCACCCTTGACGCCGAAGTAGCCTGGACGGGAGAACATTTGCAGGCTTCCCTTCACTTTTTCGGCGGTGAAACTCTCGACTCGGTTTATCACGTCAAGGGACGGGCAGCTGATGTCCTGGTCTGCCTGGATCGCTCTTACTCGATGGGTTTTCCCGAGGGTCCGGCGTCCCCGCTGGCCAAAGGAATTAGCGCCACGGTGCGGTTGTGCGGAATGTTAGGCGGTGCCGGCGCCAGAGTGGGTCTTATGACATTTGACGACGTTGCCGAGCAGGTAGCTCCTCTAACCGAAGAACCTGAGCAAATCCGTGATGCCGCGCAGGATGTCAAGGTCCGTGGCGGAACGGATATCGCTGTGGCTTTGTTGGCGGCTCTGGACTTGTTTGCCGCTGACAATACCACAACTGACCGAGACAAATACCTGGTCGTGATAAGCGACTTTTGTGCCCCGAACCCCGGCGCCGGCCAAGCTGCAATACGTAGATTGGCTTCGGCTTCCGTGCAAACGATTGGCATAGGTGTTGGTTCGGAAATCTGTGATGAGTACCTTAACGAGGTATTCGAAGTGTCTATCATGGCGGCCAATGTCTCCGATCTGGACAGCATTTTCAACAAGGTGGTGATGGAGTCCCAGATTCTGCCGGTGTATGCCGAACGATTCGACCTTCAGGAGCGGATTGATGTCCGAGATTTCGAAGTTTGGCAGCCGAAAGAAGAGATTCCGTACTTGATGATGGATTCAGATTTGCCAACCGGCCGGCTGAGCTTTTGGATACCCGCACTCTTTGAGGCAACCAATACTTTCAATTACGGCGTGGCTCCAAGGACGGTGGGCATTCAGCGACTGGCCCTGGAACCCGCCGTGGGGACAATGGTCGGCGGAACCGGGACACAGATACCCGTGTCCAGCGATCTGCGACCTTATCTGCTCGTGATTTCCTGGTGGCTTCTGTTTCTGATGTGGCTACCGGCCCTGATCTATCTGGCCTTTATGATATCTCATCGGGAGAACCGGTTATACGATCCAACACTCAGGCGTGGAAGGCAGGTGTACCCCGATCCTCAAACATATCCCCGGCGTCAAGTGCCGGAGATGGACCCGGTGCCGACACTGTTCGTTGGAGTCGGCGGCAAGGGCCGGGAGACCTTGGTCCATGTAAAGCATATCGTGTCTGAGTGGTTTGAAGAATCTCAGAAAGTTCCATTCGAGTACGTCGGCCTGGACACCGATCGCCGAGAGGAGGCAAACCCGAGATTCTGTGACCAAGCATTGAACGAGCAGGAGACTCTCATCTTCCCCGACGATGACAATCTTAACGCCTTTTTCGATGATGTGTCGGACAGACCCGACGATTTCAACGATATCACATCATGGGCCGGAATAGCCGAACTGCGCAGGAAAGGTGGGCAGGCCACCGACATCAAAGCAGGAACGCACGGCAACCGACGAATAGGCCGGTTGGCTTACCTTAGGGCGATCAATCAGCCCGATTCTACCATCGACCAGCTTCGCGAGAAAGTAACTCAATGGGCTCTCAGCCACCGGGACACCGGCGAACAGCCGGTGGTGATTGTGGCCGGTTCAGGCTACGGGGGTACTTCGTCGGGAATCATCGCAGATGTTGCTCATCAGATTCGTGTGGGACTGGCCGAGGCCGGATGCCGCGACCGGGAGGAACAAGACTTGGTTACGACTGACTCGGTGCCCATGTATTTATATTTGACCTATCAAGGCTGGTCTCCTCAGCAATCCCAGAACGCCGAAGCAATGCTAACTGAGCTTGAGCGCTACCAAGTCGGCGGCCACCGCGACCTGAGAAGCCCTCTTAAGATTGGCGCCGAGGAAACACCCGAGGGCATAGTACACCGACCGTTATTTGATCGAATTCATTTGATGGATCCTGAGAGCAGCGTAGCCGAGATGGCTGACTCCATGTTCCATTATTGTGAGCGCTCTCTGTCGAGTGCCTTGATAAACTCCATTGACGACGCCCATTGGCGGATTCATCGCGCCTCCCGTCAGGACGGACGCATGCGCATCAATATGCCCTCTACTATTTCACTGAGGTTTCCGCGCGGTCGCATCATACACAACCTGGCTGTCCAGGCCATTCGGGAACTACTGGAGACCCAGTTAATAGGCTTCCTGGTTCAGCGAAGCGCCGATGGTAGCCTGACAGCCGAGTTCACAGATCGGTTTGGTGATCAGCACGAACGTACCATTAACGAGTGGATGGGTATCAGCACCACCCTCGATCAGAGCAAAGAGGGTCCCATGGGGAGTCTCTCCGGGTTTTATCAAGTTCTTACCGCCGTTACCTCGGGACGATCACCCACAGCTCCGATGGACTCCAAGTCACCGGATGAGGAAGTGATCAAAACCAAGTTGGCCCGTGATCTGACCGAGTGGCTTCGGATAGATCCCTCGGTTAAGGACCCGGACCTGGTGATCAAGTCACGATGCGGCAAGCTGGGAGACCTGAATGGTGTGCTGCACGCGGCGGCCACGGAACTTAAGAGGATTCTTGAGAGCCCGGCCCAGAAGGATTCGGAAGGGGCGGCTTTTCTTAAGACCGTGCGACGGGTTGTAGAAAGCGCATCGGCAGGTCTTGATTTCTGGAAAAAGACGCTGTTGCACAATAGCTCCTTTGAGCGCGGTCATGTGGTTCGTCCGGGGGCGGGGTTGGCCTTGTATCTGGATGAGCGAATGGTCGAGTTGAAGCAGCAGGACACCGACCTGCACAAGCTCACCCCGCGACGTGTGTACCTAATGGGCGGTGATGAGTGTCCGGAAGACATCCGACGAGATAAGCTATACGAGCGCTATTTGTTCAAACCACTGCTATCAAACGCCCAACTGGCCCGATTGTTTCGGTGGCACTTTGACGCGGGGCTACGCTTGGCCCTGGAATTCAGATCGAAACCGGATCGTGCACTGACTGTCAAGTCTGAATCTTCGAGTAAAGCCGCGGCAGAAAAGGCCGGCACATTGTGGGAGGCGATACATGAATACATCCTCACACACCGCGAGTGCCGACGCATCAGAGAGATTACCCTGGCCAATGCCTGTCCGGACCTGGCCGGGAGCCTGAAAAAGGCCCTCGGCAATGTGGAAGCGCAGCATCTGCACGTTCTGTACTCATATCCCAGAGTCACCGAGTGGCCGGAGTTCGAACAGTTGGAAGGCAACCTGAGAAAGCAACTCTTCGGCGGTGTCAATTACCAGAGTGCTTTAACCAACAACCCTCTGATGATATCCATACACTACGTTGCACCCGACCGACTTTGGTTTACGGAAATATCGGATCGACAGGGCGGCGCCAACTGGCTAAGGCACCCTGATGATCAGTCAATGCTCAATTTGCCTTTTGTTCAGCCGCCGGAGGCTTATGCAGCCAACTGGAACCGACTTTATGCCCGCACCGAGGGTAGCCATCAGCCATACCCCGCGGCACCATACCGGGCTTTGGCCGAGAATTACGAGAATCTCCGACGGGTCGTTTTCATGGACGCCATGGGAATGATCAAACTGATTGAAGATGATAACCTACTGAGAGCGTGGCGCCTTGTAACCGATGATCGGACATTCAACTTGAATCCGCCCGGCTATCCCGACAGGAGAGACGCTCTGTATCAGCTTGTCGCCGACCGTCGCGATGACGATGGAAGCGATCTGCGACCTGAACTTGAGGCATCCGAACGCCGTTGGGACACGATCCCTGCGGAGCGGAAACTGGACATGCTGGATAACTACATCAAAAGGTTGAGTCAGACTTTCGATGACGCTGATACAGAAAAACAGGTGAATATGATGCTTCGCTTGATCGCCTCCGTTCAGCGTGAGATCATCAGCCAGCAGGTGAGGACTTAGAATGAGCTACTTTGAAATATTGTTGCTGGCCCTGCTGATCGCTTACATAGTGGTGGGATTCGGTCTGTTGATGTGGTCCACACGATCTCAAAAACGCTTCGCCAAAGATCTGTTTGTCACTCGGCGCTCCAACAGACGAATGGTAGCCAAAGGTGGGCGTTTCGAGGTCGCACTCAATGCCCGGGCTGAGGGGCACCAACGGCGCGAGGTACAGCCTTTGCGAATAGTTTTGGTTGTTGACCGGTCCAGCAGTATGATGTCGGAAAAAGTGGCCGGAAGTCCATTACACATTGCCGTTCGCTCCGTCATTGAATTCGCCCGCCAACTCGATCTCACCAGACACCGGATCGGACTGGTGCAGTTTGACACTTCGGCGGAGATACTGTGTGAATTGACCGGGAGTGCACCGTTGGTAGCAGCTGCGGCCAAGCGAATCAGGGGAGGCGGGGGGACCGATGCCTTGCCCGGCATAGAGGACGCCGCAGCGCTCTTGGGATACAGCGACACAGAATCCGCGTCCGGCATCGATGGTACCAATCGCGACGTTGTCATTCTGCTTACCGACGGGGAAACCTACAACGAAGACAAGATCGCCAAACTGTGTGAATCTCTAAAGACCAAGAACGGCTTGCGCATTATTACCATCGGATTGGGGTCCGAAGTCAACTCCGATTTTCTGGCAAGCATAGCCAGCCCGTCTCCGGGTTCGTCAGATGAGTCGGGTCCTGCCGAATACCACCAGGTCCTCGATGTTTCCCAATTGGTTTCGGTGTATCGCTCACTGGCCGTACAAATCGCGGCATCAGTCGGCGGCGGAGGTACCCTTGAAGAGACCATCAGTCGGCGAAAATTCACTTACGTGGGCTTCGGAGAAGATCATGAACCGGTGAAGCATCTTTCTGAGGACGGCACGGTGCAGTGGATATTCCCCGCAATCAATGAAGCCCCGCAGGAAGTGCGGTATTACATCAAAGGTAACCGAGTGGGTTGGCATCGCATTGTCGAACGGAGCGCCTCGCTCGATTACTTTTCGATACCCGACAACGTGCACCATAGGTATGACCCGCGGCTGCCGAAATATGGCCAGGCCGAGGATGACAAGGAAGTCCATGAAGAACGATGCCGCTCCAACCGTAATCCACACATATTGGTGACCCCCAGATTCGGTCCGGCGATCCTCTGGGCCATCTTTCTGAACCCGCTCTTTTGGATTTTGTGGTCGGCCTTCTCCCGGCTGCACAAACGCCGGTCAGGCAAGGCTGTAAGCGAATCCGAGAGTTCCTTGACTCCTCCGCCACTTAAGCAACCAAAGCCAATGAAACTTGTCCCGCCTCAGGCTCTGGAGTGCCCTCCCCTTCGTCCGACTATGGTGGTTGGGCTGGGCAAGAGCGGACGTCACGTACTCAGTGCCTACAAGGCCATGATTGCCGACACCTGCGGAGGCACCTATCCTTCGGACAAAATCAAGTTGCTCCAGATTGATACTGACATACGCACTGATGACCGGGAGTTTGATTTCGCCGGCTCCTCACTGACCGATGATGAATCGGCAGACCTTTCCGCCGATGTTTTCGAGTTGCATCAGCGACTGCTGGTTAAGAAGGAGCCTCACCTTCGCTGGTATATTGCGTCGCGGTTGGCCGGTTTGCCGCGGGAAGTATTCAATACTGCCGGCGGTGTACACCGCGTAAGACAGGTTGCTCGACTGGCCCTGTTCCAACATCTGAACGATCCCGAGGCGGTGATACGACAGCGCTTGCAGAGTGCGATCGAATTCTTGTCCGAATTCCTTCTAGACGGCAAGACCGCCCAGGTGTTCATCGTCGGGTCAAGCTCGGGCGGCACTGGCTCTGCCATCGCTCATGATCTTGCTTACCTGATCCGACGTGGTCTCCAACTTCGACTGCCCAAAGGGCGCGAACACGCCCAGACCATCGGTTTCTTCCTTGGCAACACCTGCTTTGCACCGCATAGCCGCAACATTGCCACCTACCAGAAGAATTCTCGCTCTCTGCTGGAGGAAGCCGGTCGCTTTATGACCAATACTGAGTTGCCCCTGATGATAGATTACGGAACCGCAGTTTCGGACATCACCGGGTGCCCCGAAGGGACCGGTCCGGTAGCGTCCGACTCCACGGAGAACGCTGCAAGTGCGCCTGGTAGCATATATGACCAGGTATACGTAGTCGATCCGGCGCCGGAGGGATATCGAGACTCGGCCGGTATGACCGGTACCGTTGTCGCAGAGGACGGCCACTACCCTGCCCTGGCGGACATCCTGTCTCACTACTCGCTTGAAGACACAGGTTTCCAAAAGTTCATCGCCAAAAGTATCTGGGAAAGAAACGCTGATCGAACCGTTAAAGAGCAAAAAGGACACATAAGTAACATTAATGCCCGGGCTGTTCGTTTCCCAATCGGCTTGACCTCCACGTGGCTTGCCCACCGTTTTGTCCACGAGTGGTTCATTGGCAGGTCACTTTGGGCGGAGCAAATAGCCGGTGAATTCGTACCGGCCCAGGACCTTCCGAAGGATGGTTTGAGCCTTGATTCACTGCTGCGTGATGACAACCTGGGTCCATCATCGGACCCACCTATGTTGTTCGACATCCTGGACGAGTTAGCCGAGGATCTTCGGTCGGGCTGGGACAGGAACTGGAGTACCGCATTTCGCCGTATTCAGGTCAATGAGGGTGTTGATTACGGCCGGGACTATGTTCGAAAGCAGTCGAAGATTGCGTTCTTTTCTGTCTTGAGTTGGATGCTCCGTTCGCTGAACGACTCCGGCCACGACGATTCGCAGGAAATCAATGGAGCTCTGCCGAAGACCATAAATCGGCTGACCGAGTTCCGCGATCTAACCGAGAAGGCCGCTCTGAACCTGAGCCGACTGCCGATAGGCAATCTCACCGAAACAGGCGCCGAATCGTTTCTTCATTGGAAAGCGCGCATTGTCGAAGAGTTGTTGGATAGCTACTATCAAGTGGCCGATACTTGTCTCCGCATCACCCGACGTTGGTACCGATGCCTGCTGGGTGTGTCGCCGGAGAACGAGAAGAACCGCGAGGCAGGCGTCTGCCAGCGTATTGCGCATTCGCTGCGCTCCGATGAAAACGACCTGAGTTTCCTTAAGACTATTCGCAGCGTTAAGTACCAGACGGACGAACTGTTCCGCGATGATTTGTACAATCGATATCTGAAGCCGTACCTCGACAACGGCGGTTTCCGCTCCCGGCTTAGATGGCAGTTGGATGCCCTGGCACTGAAACAACTCAGCGCCGGCATGTCCAGTGGAGCCGGCAGCTTTGGTACTGATCGGATAAACGCGCGAATACTGAAGTTGGCCGTACTGGTCGACGATGAGCAACCACCGGTTGAGTTTTCGGACCCTGTCAAGGACGCCGAAGGTATCTGCCAAGCTCTGAGCGATGTCGCCAAGAAGCTGAACCAAGCCTATGAATACTGCCGTGCCTTTGCAGATAATGGCGCCGACGACCGACGAGAGCACCTGTCCAGAACCGACCTGATCATTCAGGCAACGCCCGAAGGAGGCGCCACCTTCGACCGCAAGCGATTGGTGTTGGACTCGGAAGTGTTCAAGGACGTGGTAGTGGATGCCATAGCCGATCGATTCCCCTTGTATCCAATGCCGATGTGTCGAACGGTCATAGACTGTGAGATAGGTATCCCCATCGATCGCGCTGTATCCTGGGCAACCGAAGCCATACCGGACATTGCCAACTATGTATTCCTTGAAGAGCAGTTCTCAACTGTGTTGCAGGGACTTATTGATAGCCAGCTCCACGAACGGTTCGACGATTTTTCGGTGCGTCTGCGCCAGTACTTTAACTACTTCGACCGCTTGCAGGAGTTCTTGTATCTCGCTCTGAAGCGCGACATCCGCCCCACCGTCAACCCGAGCGGTCAGGAATTACTGGCTTGGTGTCACGGCGATCAGACCGACTACCTTACCGACACTGGCACCGGTCTATTGGAGGGGATGAGTAGCTTCATAGGTAATCGACACAGGTTCTCGGAAGTTGAGATAGATCGTAATGAGTTCCTGCGTGTTATCAGCGCCCATCATTCAACGCCGGCCGTGGACTTTCGACAATTGCCGAAACCGATGCCGAAGGAGATCGGTTATCTCCTGAAGCTGATCGAGAAATCCAACGGGTATCTCGACATTCGCATTTAGAAAGCGCACGCACCAAAGCCGACCGGGCATCTTCCCGATGCGAGTTGATCGTGGTATAGAGCGCCGTGGATTCTGGGCTTGTCCATTGGCCGACGCCTTTTTGTTGCCACCCATCTAATGTCAACAAAAAACAACCAGTTTCTCTTGACAAAACCGGCGATTTCTCATATAGTTAGTCAAGTCCATATTTGGCAAAGACCTAGAGGCAAAAACTCGATGCGGCGCGAACGAACCATAGCGGTCCTACTGATCCTGTGCGTCGACCGATAACAGACCTACTGACTACTACCTTCTCGTCGACGCCACCGATCCAGGCGATAGCCTGAACATGAACTTGATAGCCAATGTCACGAATCGTGTGCTGAGTGCGGCGACCAAAACGGGCGACCATGTGACGGTCACTGCCATTGGTGAATATCCCCAAACGGTATTCAGCCGTACAATAGGACCCCGAACGGATAGGAAGAAACTGATCCAGGAGTTGCAACCAAGCATCGACTCGTCACGAACTAGAGAGGGGTCGTTCGAATCTGAAATCCTCTGGAGCACTCTTGTAATGACTGCTTTTGACCGGATGCTGGTTCACTCATTAACTGCCCACATGGGAGATTCGCATCGTAACGTACTGATTCTCCTCTGTCGCCCGCAGACCGGCTCGAACTTGCGCAAAGAGGCAATCGAATACATGGCCGGCAGCTTGACCGATCCCGACAGTTGGCAGATTCACGTTTTCGGAGTTCCAAAAAACGCTCTCGGGGTCAGCCCCATCGCTTTCACTTTTTACGATGCCTATACACCCAAAGAGATCGAATCGTCAATAGGCCAGATGTCCACATTCTTGCCACCGGTACCGGTCGAGGAGTCTAGATCGGATGTGGCATCAAGGTCCGGCAACAGCCCAACGAAACTGCAGAGTGTCGCGCTGAATGGAATTCGCGTGGGGAAGGTAATAGCTCTTGCGGTGTTCGCCTATAGCCTATTCGGTCTCCTCGGTCGCAAACGTTGGCGAGCAGCGGCTGGCATGCTGAAAGCACGAAGAGAGAAGATCAAAGAGCACAAGGATGTACCGACATCGCCCTCCCCGCAAGCCACTAAGCCTCCGACAACATCGCCGCCGACCTCTCCACCGACGGCCGACGACCCAACCAGATGACCGGACAAACCCCCGGCCGGAGACAACCTGACCACACCGCGCGATCCGGGATCGCGTGGTTCGCGTTTGATACCGCACCTTCGCCACCCTTGACACCAAGTCCGTTCCACCGTATATTCGTCCAGTCGGGCATCGTAACGCTCGGCATCCTCGTGGCGCCATTGGTCGGGCCTGCCGGCAGCAGGCAATCGTTTGGAGAGACCCAGGCAGCAGCCAATGTCCCGGTCATGGTCACCTGGTTTGGGAAGGATTGTGATGCACGACTTTCGAAGCAGTCATAGGATTGTCACAGAGGACCTGGAGGCGCAACGTGTATGGGCGCGTCGCCAGGCCAGAAGTCTTCTGTTTCAAGGCGCATTGTGGCTTGTGGGCGCTATCATTATTGCCTATGTGTCCAGCGAAATCAACCTGCCACTCTTGCTGCTCGCGGCCGGAATGGCTCTGATTCCGTTTTTGGTGAAATCGCTCAGAGCCCTGCATCTCTATGTAAAGTACTCGAAATGATCGGGTAGGGAAACGGCGATCTGTCGCTTAAATTGATAGCGATTGCCATCCGAGTGTGAAACTCAAATCTTTTTGTTTACGTGTGAAAGAGTCAATCCGATTTAGTCATTTGAACCGGCTCGTGCAGTTGAGCGTTTTCGATGGCGCATGGGCCTTTGGCCTGGCAACCTGTAGCTGGGAGAGGTTTCAACAGAAGTGATAGCTATTCTGGGTGACATACACGCGAATGTGGAGGCGCTTCGGGCTGTGATAGCCCACTGTGAATCGTCCGGGGTCGAACAGTATTACTCGGTGGGCGATGTAATCGGCTACTACGCCAACCCGTGCGAGACAATCGACTTGTTGAATGAACAAAAAGCAAGGGCAGTGCTGGGCAATCACGAGTTGTACGTACAGAAGAACGTTGATTTCGATCACATCAGCCCCACCGCGGCGGCGGCAATCGAGTGGACACGGAAGACCCTTCGGGCGGAAGATCGAGCGTACATAGAGCAATTGCCCTGGTCAATCAGAGTCGACGGTCCCGTACCGTTTCGCGTCGTTCACGCCTCTCTGATGTACCCCTTCGACTGGACCTACGTGATTGATCTCAACCGGGCTGTCAACGCCCTTGCCGTCCAGGATACGCCCGTGTGCTTCTATGGACACACACACCAGCCGATGGCTTTTTCGGTCGGAACGCGAACGACGGCCGGTTACTTCGATAAGATCAAGCTGCGCGAGGGTTCCAGGTATCTGATTAATGTCGGTAGTGTCGGTCAGCCAAGGAACGGCGATACCGGGGCTCATGTGGTAATATTCGATCCGAAAAAGCGGGAGGTGCGTTTGGAACTGATACCCTATGATCCTGCGCCGACGATTAAAGGTCTGCGGTCAGCGGGTCTCCCGTCCGAGTTGTCGGATTACTTGAGTGGCCGGGGTTGAGTTGATGGATGAGAACAAACATAGCGCCGCCGAGTTGTTCTATCAGCCGGATCAACTATTGCTCTATGCCAAGAGAGTGCTGCCCCGGAGATTTGAACTGCATGAGACCTTACTTGACACCCAGAACGGGGTCTTCGTATCGGCTTTCGATCATTCGGAAAACCGCGCTATAACACTCAAGCTGTTCCCGGAGATATTGGCCTCCGACAAAGATAGCGCCGGCAGGATTCTTACCGAGGTCCAACGTTCACTTCGCCTGTCTCACGCAAACACCTGGAGCGTTCGGGTGTTGGATCGGGTGGACGACCTGCAATTCTTGTGTCTGGACCGGATAGATGGAAAGCCCCTGCTGACATTCATCGGCACCAATCCCAAACCCAAGTTTGCCGAAACCGTTCTGGTGCAATGTCTATTGGCCCTCTGTTATGCCCACAAACAGAAAGTACTGCACGGCGACATACGTCCGGCGTCGATCCTGATCGACACTGATAATAAAGTAACCCTTATCGATTTTGGTGTATCACGAACAGTCACGGAAATGCTCACTCGGGTTACCAACATCACACCCTCTACCGGACACTTGTATTCCGCTCCCGAATTCATACGGGGTAAGTCCTACAGCCGAGCATCTGAGTTTTACTCGCTGGCGTGCATCATGTATGAGTTGTTAACGGGCGATCCACCCTTTCTGGTGGGCAACCTGGCCCACCAGCATATACACGAAAACCCACAGCCGCTGGACAAGTCGGTAGTTTCACGTCATCCCTTCGTGTCCCAATTCATTGATCTGGGTTTGATCAAGGACCCGGATAAACGCATCGACGGATTGCACGACATGCTCACGCAGGTTGCCAGTAATACTCCCCGCGCAACAGCCAGCCTGGCAGGATTCAAGAAGGGTGTGAGGTCCAAGCGTGCCAAACGCCTACTCCCCCGTCTGTCCTTGCTTCTCGTTCCGATATTCCTGATCGCGGTTGCCATCTGGTTCGCTGTCAATGCGTATGAAGAACACCGACTGACGGAATTGCGTCGATCACTGGGGCTCCAGTTTGCTATCGTGGCTCGGGGCGAGTTCGAGATGGGTGATCGGCAGGCCGCTTCGGACGCCAACAATCCATGGCACCCGGTATCCATCACGCGGGAGTTTTATATCAGCATGCACGAAACGACCATAGGTCAATACATGGCATTTCTCAACAATCGCCACGAAGGTGTGAGCGTCGGTAAGCCCGATGTCCCGACCACGGTGGTGCCTGTGGGTGACCGATATGTAGTCTCAGCCGGCACCGACCCGAGCCTGCCGGTGACCGAGATCGGGTGGGAATCGGCCATGGACTATTGCCGATGGTTGTCCGGACTTTCTGCGGATTCGCTTTACATCCTGCCGACCGAAGCGCAATGGGAGTTTGCTGCGCGCGACGGATCGGTACGAAAGTACCCCCAAGGAGATGAACCACCCGAGATGAACTGCGCCGGTACCGGTCCGATGCCGGTGGGAAGGCACAAGCATACACGTGAGCTCTACAATATCTGTGCCAACGTCTCGGAATGGGTCTTCGACTTTTACGATCCCGATTATTTTCGTTCTCCAGAAAACAGTGTCGATCCGATCGGGCCGCCGAGCGGGAATTCCCACGTTGTCAGAGGTGGGTCCTACCTGGATTCGGCAGCCATGTGTGAAATTCACGTTCGAAGGAGTGGTGCCCAGGTGAAGCCGCAGGCTCTTGGATTCCGAGTAATCAGAGTTCCCAGAGCGGACACTCTACATTTTGAAGACTTTCTGAAAGGAATGTGAGGTCCTCCGTGAATGCAGACATACGCCAGGCAGACCTATTTCGTTCGGCCGGACTTGATCTCCGCGACCCGGGTGCATCAATCAGCGACGATCTTATTGTTCAGAACCCGGTCGGTATTGGCAAACTTGGCATTACCTATATCTGCAAGCACAATCGCCGGGAGGAGTTTTATCATGTGCGCGAGTTGTTGCCCTCGCTTGGTACCGATGTTCTCGATGAGAGTCTGACAAAGCGCTTGGGGGAGCTTGGTTTCGCACTTGCGGGCAGCCACCTCCTCATCCGCCGTTGGACAGGGGGCGACTCGCTGCTCTCGCGGCTTGTCGCCGAGACAAGTATCGATCTCGACGATGTCGTAAGGATGGGGTCCCAGATGACTGACCAGCTTCGGAGGTTGCACGACTGCGAACTGGTCCATGGAGCCGTCCACGACCGCAACATAGTGATTGACGCCGGGCATTTCACTCTGGTGGATGCTGCAATCCCATCCGCACTGCGCGAAAGGTCGTTCCGAATTCTCAAGGGAGATATCTTCGACAATAAGATTCATCTGGCCCCTGAACGTCTGCGTGGTCAGCCGTTTGATGCGGCTTCAGACTGGTACAGCCTGGCCAGCGTCTTATGGTTGGCTCGAACCGGCCTGCCCCCCTATTTTGTCGGGGACACGGTGGCCAAACGGATACAGGACCACGCCTTCGATTCGCCGTGGCTCTCCGGAACCGACGACTCATGGTTGCACGATCTCCTTCGGGACATGCTCGTTCCCGACCCGGAAAACAGGCTGACCAATTCTGAACTTGTCCAGAAAGCTCTCACCGACAAGACATATCGAACGATCACGGTAAGGGCGGCGCCAAGTGTATCTCACCCGGCGGAGGACCAGACGGCCGCGGCTCCTTCAAATCCGGATCGCAAGCGGAAGGTAGTCGTACAATTCAAAGCAAACAACGGCAGTTCTCGTCGACTGGTGTGGCCGATTGCGGCGGCAATCTTGGCAATCGGTAATCTCGTGTTGTTCTTACTTCTTTGGGGCGCCGGAGATCGTGAACAGGAGTTGGCCGGCCAGATCACCGAGTTGCGCGGGTCCTTCTCCAGCGCCCTGTCGGACAGGAATAACGAACTTCAGCAGCAAACCAAGCAATCAGGGCAGTTGGAGGAAGAACTTCGCCGAACCGAATCCTCGGCTCAGGCGACGAAGGACTCACTTGAGAGAGCGGCTGACGCAGTACGGGGTGATCTTGAACGTACTGCCACTACCAATCGACGGGAAATCAACCGGCTCCAGGAGAATCTGGATGACGAGAGGCGAAGGCTTGGCCTTCTCACCGACTCGCTTGAAATGATTATCAGCACACTCTCCAGGGAGCTGACCACCAGTCGCACCAATGCAAAGACCCTGTCCGGCGATCTCGAATCGGCCAGACGGACGTTGGAGGCCAAAGATCGCGAGCTTACTGAAAACTCACGCCAGATCGCCGGGCTAAACGACAGTCTTGAAATCCTCAAATCGAAACTCGATGAGCCTTCAGGAAACCGGGATAGATTGCAGGACGAAATCGATCACTTGCGGACAGTCATGGACGAACTTCAGGGCAAACTTGATGAATGTCGTGTCCAAAAGGAGAATACTCAGAAGGACGGAAATGGGGGACCAAACTAAGATCACCACTTTGAAGTTTCAGAATTCGGGCAATCGGCAATTGCTACTTATGCAGGAGGTAGGGTCATGAAAGAGTGGAGTAAGTTTCCCGAAGGATCGGAGTTCCTTGGCAGATACATCGTTAAAGACCACATAAGCTCTACGTTAATGTCGCAAGTGTACCGGGCCTACGACAAACTCCAGGACATGGATGTATGTCTGAAACTGCTGCACCCCGCACTCAAATCGGATTCACGGGGCATCAAGGAACTCAGACAGGAGTTCGATCACACCGTAAGTCTGGTCCATCAACACATCGTTAGAATGTACCGCTTTGAGGACACCGAGGAAGACATGCCCATGATGATCATGGAGTTCATCGAGGGCAAGACAGTGGAAGACATTCTGGGCGAAGAGAGCCAACTGACTTTCGATCAGGCCATCGACATCGTGCATCAAATCTCTTCGGCCCTTCAGGTGGCACACTCGAAGAACGTCGTGCACCTTGATCTGAAACCGGCCAACATAATGATTAATACCGAAGGCGTATTGAAGGTGGTGGACTTCGGTATCGCCAGGAAAGTGAAGGAGACTTTCACCAGGGTGTCCAACCAAAGCCCGCCGGGAACGCAGATTTTCATGGCGCCCGAACTGCTGAGCGGAAAAACCAGGAAAGTCGGCGCAGTAAGTGACTGGTATGGGCTCGGTATTATTCTGTTCGAGATGTTGGCCGGTCGCCCCCCGTTCTATCAGGGCGACATCAGCTATCAGAAGCTGCACGAGGAGCCGCCCAAAGTGAGCCAATATCGACCCGACTGCCCCGAGGTTTTGGTAACCCTCGTCGACAAGATGCTGGAACGTGACCCCGATGTCCGCCAGGCAACTGTACCGGCCATAATCGATACTATCCAGGCTCTGGCCGACAAGGACGATGAAGCGATCCAGAAGGCCGGGCAAGTACTCAGCGGTATGGAAATCGTGCCGGACTCACAACCGGCCAAGCGAGGTCTGGTAATTGCTTTGGCTGTCGCATGTGCCGTTCTTTTGGTCACCAACTCATACACGGGACACGCCTGGTGGAGGCTGTCGGATCGATACGGTGAGCTCAGCGCCGACAGGGACTCGGCGGTGAGTCAACTTACCGATGAGGGGCGCCGGATATACGAGCAATCCAATCAGTTGCTGAAAACTGAGGAGGACCGCGATAGGACTGCCGAGGAGTTGGAACAATCGGAGGCCGAGAGTAAACGGTTATCTGACTCCGCCAAAGGATTGGCAAGTGCCAAGCGTACTCTTGAGACCACTGCGGCAGGTTTGCGCGATGATCTCGGGAGCCTCAATACGAGCTACGATGCTCTGGACGGAAGATACAGGAAGTTGTCATCCGACTTTGACAATCAAAGCATGCTGTATGGCGAACTCAAATCTGACTTCAAGGACGCTCAAAACGAGAACGGAAGGCTGGATAGGGTAGTCCGACGGCTGGAAAACGAGAAAGAGGACATCAGGATTAAACACAACAACCTCGTTGGCATGGCCAAAGATTTGCAGCTCGAATTAAAGGCCGCCAGAAGTTCGGCGACCCATTGGGAAAGCGAAGCGGGTCGATTTGGGCGAGGCTGGAACAATGCGGAGGCGAAGGCCCAAAGGAATATCGACTGCCTCAATAAGGCGATCTATGCTCTACGTAGTTACTACTCATGTTACCAACTGAGCCAAGCTGGCATAATCTCCTCGAACGCTACATGCAGGTGATTACTTCTTTGCCGCCAGGTCACTGGACCTTGGAACTGCTCACACCGGTAAACCGAACAAGGACGCCACGGTTAGTGGAAAAACCGCATCCGATCTATCCGGCCGGCCGCACCGTATCATCCTGCGTTTTGCGCACGTTACCGATGTTCTCCATGATCCTCTTCTGGGTTCGAAGAACGAACGAAGTCTCACGAGTTTCCACCAGATCGGCGACAAAGCCTATAGCTATGCTGGCGACCAAGCCAACCAGCGTAGTGTCAAAGGCCACGTGCAGGTTGGCGCTCAAGTCATAATTGGCCAAGAGCCGGTCGGCCGCCGGGGCTGCCGACGTCATCACACCCGTTACCGACAGCGCTTCGCCGATCCCCAGAACGGTGCCGATAAACCCAAGTGACGGCAGTGTGATTACGAAATAGCGCAGAATCTGGAATCGAGTGTTCAGTTTCTCCAGTATGGTTTGGCTCGACGTGTCCAGTATCGTGTGCACTTCGGCGGCATTGACCTCACCTCGGTATGACATCAGTAGTTTGTATCCGGGTTCTACCAGGTCCAGGACGACGTTGGGACAAATGTCGTCGGACAATCGTCTTTTCATGCGTTCGCCGCGAACACTGTTGACCAGGCTCTGCATTTGAGACAATGGAGTGACCTCGGTCAGATTGGGTAGCAACAGGCGGTTGGCAAAGGTCCGTCTGCTTCGCCAAACCACCATCAGTTCCAGGGCCACCAGACCAAGAGCCATAAATGAGAACAGATAGATCAACGCCTGGATGTAACCGGACAACAGGATGCTGGCTCTGGCCGAGGACTCGGCGGATTCAAGGACGATTTGGAGCCATCGCAAAGCGTCCGGGTTGTCATCCCCCCAAGTCTGAGCAACAACGACGAACTGCTTTTTCCGAACTTGAAAACGACGCACGCCCGTCAATCTATCATAACTGCTTTCGGCAACGGTATCGATAGAATTGTCGCGGCCCAGCCTTCCGGCCGTCACTTCGAACCGCCAGTCTTTCTGTGTCAACGTGTCTTCACGGGAATCAGGCCTCAGTGCTCCCGGACGCCGAACGATCACCAGGTATGCGTTACCGTCGAACGGTTCGCTGGGCACGGTTACCGCTATGAAAGTTGTGTCACTTACGGTAATCCGAAACTTCCGGTCCGGGTTGAGAGTCAGCATGGTAGTGTCAAGCGTGGTGATCTTGCCGTCCAGCTTGCTCTCGAAGTCGGACGGCTCGCCGACGACGCCAGTGTATCCCCAGCTTACGGGATCGAACGTCATTCTGTCGACCATACCCAGGAAGAGCCTGGTCATCAACAGGGCGCCGATGACGATGATGAATCCCTGAAGTCCCACGCTTCTTTTCATCCAGTGTGAAATGTGACTAAACACTTGATCTACCTCATGCTCAGATGGCCGGCTGGCCCGGTCTATTCAAGTCCCACAATTGTAAGCTCTCGCCGAAGGTGCGCCAGCGGATCTTGTTTGAAGAAATCTTCCCAGTTCGAGGCACACATATCGAAAATGCGGGCCACCAATTCAGTGTCGCTAACGTCAAACCTGTGAACTGTCTTGCTCTTCCAGCGGGCGTACCATTTGTCAAAGGCTGCTCGGTCAAAGCCTCCGCTGTGCTCTACCCGATGCTCACCGGTAACGAGGACCGGGTCGCCGGCATCCGACATGAACGTGAATCCTGTTTCGCCGATGGTGCGAAGACGGTTAACGGTGATGGTACCCTTCCGACGCAAACTAATGGCCAGACTAACACTCTGTAAGATCGGCGATGCCAGGCCGGCCGAATCGGTCACGATAGAGTCTACCTGCAGAGGCTGGTCCAAAGCGGGTGCAATGATCTGGACCTCGCTTCCGGTTTCGACACCGCCACATTTGTAGCATGAACGGTCAGCGATGATGATCCAGGAATTGAGGTCGTCACCAATACCGTCATCCAAAATCACCACCGACGAAGGAGGGCGATAACCGGCATCCGTGTCTTTCAGTTCCATCGGGCAAAACTGCACTTGAAAGGACTGTTCCTCCCATTGGGCCACGTTCGCCTGGCGGCCGCCTCCCTGGGGTTGCTGTGGTTCTCGGTCCAGGTCCGCGGCCTTCGGAAAAATCCCGCGCGCCATAAGAGAATCCTGGGGGATTTTGAAATCCGGGTCGGGGTAGCGCACACCACCGATGTCGGTTGCAGAATAGTAGACCGAGGCAGGCGTTTCGAAAGTACGAACAGTCAGACCGTCATACCGTTTAGCCCGGATGAGGTCGGTGATTCGCCTGGCGCTGTGCTGATCGCATGACAACATAACTACGAAAATGACCTCGTTCTCCACGTCCAGCACTATCAGTTCGTCGTCATAGAAAATGAGTTTCCCTTCTTGCGGCAGCCGGTCGGGGTCGTATCTCTCACTCAGAATCTCTCGTCGTCGTTCTTGCTCTTTCAGTTCCGCCTCGCTGCGGATGGATTCCAGGTCAACGGCGGTTTGCTCCATACTCTTTGACATAGCGTCGATCTCTTCGATAGGGAGATAGCAGAAGATCGCATGGAGTGCCTCGATCAACGCGATGACAGCCTGCTCTTCCTGAGCGGACAAATTGTACTCAAGTTCGGTGGTGAGGCTGCGATAGACCCGCCCCGGAGTGTCGACAAAGAGTACACGCTCCAAAAAACGCTTCCATCTGGCAGACTTGTTTTCGATTTGCACGATGACGTTCTCATCCAGGTTGAGAAAGAACCAATAACCGCTTCGATCGAAGATAATCCGACCGCTGTCCGACTCGAACAGTTTTGATTCGGGAGCCAACCGGCTGAGGATGTAGTCGGTACGGGGCACGGTTAGGCTCACCGTATTGTCACCGGCCATCATGGGGTCCAGCCTGGGACCGGACTGTGCCGGTAACTCGTGAGCGACGATTATCACCAAGACAACCACCACAAAGTAGCGCCATGCATTCATCATCGGAACAACTCCTTTCTTATCGGGGCCGAATAGGCTTCATCTGCCCGCAACAAGAGTGAATCTGTACGTGCAGTTGATCCCGCCACGCACGCATCCACCACCACGACAACGGTCTCCGGAGCGTTGATGGTGAAGCGTTTGAGAAAGACACCTAGTTCGGTGATATCCTTCACCGCCGGGGTGATCAGCGCTGTCACGGAACCACGCCTGGTGAGAAACGGAACCTTCGCCTGGCGAGTGGATTCCTCGGAGTCAATCGTCGTGGAGTCAATGAGCGCATACATGGCAAGTTCGACACCGGCCGTGTTATTGGGAATGAACACGGTCACATGGGAGAACCCCTCGATTTCCGCGGTCTTGGTACTGGGGTGCATTTGTATGATTGCGATGATCAGAATCGCGGCCAGGGCATTGCACAGGGTATCCAAAAAAGTAATCAATAGGCCCGCCCTGGCGACTCTGCTGCGGCGTTTCATCGATACCTCCAGAACACTTGATCGCCGGACAGCACTTTCACGTTGGGCTTAGCGCTGAAAATTAACTGAAGGGTCGTTTCGCCGTCACAGCTGTCGGAGAACCGAAATGTTTCCGGTACCTGATCAAGATCGCTAATCACCCGGGCTTCATAATAATACGGGGCAAGAGTGGTGTAGTCATGCTCATTGGTAATCTTGAACTCGAACCGAAGCTGACCTCGCTCCGCCGGGAGTGCGTCGGGCGCAATAATCACCAGTATGTCCCTAATCCGGTGATCCTCGTGCAGGAGTGGACGATAAACCCGCACCGACATGGCCGAGTCCAGAGCCTGAGGCAACGGCACCAGGTAGTCGATGGCCGGATTGGTGGCGTTTATCTGGTCGAGAACCACCGTATCGGTACGGGAACCGTGCACGGTCATGATCACATCCTGGTTTGCTTCTTGCACCAGTCTGTGGTTATTGTGAATCGTCACCTCATAAAGGGTAGCCCGGAGATTCTGTTCACCTTGCGATTCCGATGTACTCAATGCGATAATGAGCAGGATTATCACTGCGGCCAAACCGCAGGACAATATGTCCATAAGCGCTGTTGACATATCACCACCTGAAGAACTACGGCGCAGCTTACGGAGGGCCGCGTCTGACCATGTCCATACCAGTTACTTTGCCGCGGGTCACTGACATTCTTCTGTTACCGAATGTAGAATCTCTATATCGAGTTTATCGTTGATCGGTTCACCCACCTTTTGAAGTGGATATATCACGGTCCTGTTTTGTGCGTCCACAGCAAGGAGGTGGTTCCTGTACTTGTAGCTCACATCATCGACCCTTAGCAAACAGACTTTTTTCAGCTTGAGGTCGGAGAGTACTACGTCATTGTCAAGATCGTATACCGGCAGGTCCCGGGCGCCGAAGTAAACCTGATGGCCATTGTCATCTACAACCACAAATCGGTATTTGCTGTTAGGATCGGTGAAATACTTCAACTGGTAGCTATTCCCATCACTACCTTCAACGGTGGTGGAGCCCTCACCCTCCGGCTTCTCCGTCGGTTCCGTGGAATCCGGCTCCGCCGGTTCCACTCCGTTGGTGTCCGGAGGCGGCGGTGGCGGTGGCGGATCTGCTGGTGGCGGCCAGTTGTCCTCGATATACCGGCAGCATTCGGTCATATCCCCTGTGTTCTTGGCATCGCACTGGAGACTGTGATGCACCTGCACGCCGGTGTGTGATGTCAAGTCTAGGTCTTGATAGGGACGCAATTCGAGCGTGGCAGAATACCCTTCGAGGGTGAAAACGTCGAGCGACGTCTGACCGTCTCGGTCGGAAACTCCACAGATGAAACCCAGCCGGATCGAATCCGGGATGCGGCAATAGTACTCATCTTGACCGGTGAGGCCATTGCGAACCACCATGGCGTCAGCCAGACTGACCAGTTCGTAGTCTTCACCGGGGTTCACAGGGACCGAGAAGGCGCCGTCGTTGACGCTGTCGACATCGGCGGTATGACCGGTGATCGGATCGTAGGTCATGATGTCGACCAAACTGTCCAACAAGCTGTCACAGCAAGCCTGGGGGTTGGACATGGTGACACACTGATCATTGAGTACATCCTGCCTCGACCGAGGAAGATCGTCCAGTCGATCCTTGTAGTCGGGATAGCTGTGGATCCACATTTGCACAAAAACGCCGCTGCGCGCATCAATGAAAGTCACCAGCCCTCCACGCGTTGCACTTGGCGCTATACCGCAAAGGTAGGCATCCTGCATTCTGTAGACAGCAGTAGATTCTGCTTTTGAACGGATCGGCCCCGCCGATGGATCGCGACGCTCCGCCGTGGCGTTATCCCGGAAGGCGTAGGCGAAGGCCTCCTCATAGGCGTCGTACACCAGGATACAACTGTGCGCACGGTCCAGGTGGAAGGAATAGCGCCGACCGTTTGTGGCCAAAGGTAGGCCCTCAAGTGTTTCGCCGGTGTTCGGATCGGTTACCGTGGGTAAGTCCTCAAGGCCCATGCCGTCACCCAGGTGCTCCCACCCGGCCGGTTCGGTTTGCTGACCAGTGCTCGGATCGGTCTCTTGACCAGTGCTTGGATCGGTCTCTTGACCAGTGCTTGGATCGGTCTGCTGACCGGTGCTTGGATCGGTCTGCTGACCGGTGCTCGGATCGGTCTCTTGACCAGTGCTCGGATCGGTCGCTTGACCAGTGCTTGGATCGGTCTGTTGACCAGTGCTCGGATCGGTCTGCTGACCAGTGCTCGGATCGGTCTGTTGACCAGTGCTCGGATCGGTCTGCTGACCAGTGCTCGGATCGGTCTGCTGACCAGTGCTCGGGGTCTCACCCTGGTCTCCTTCTTTTTGACTCTGACCTTGGCCGGATGGGTATTCCGACTCTCGACCGGTCCACTGGTTTTCGCCGCCCGAGGTGCCGCCATCAGTGCTCTGGCCCTGGCCGCCGGTGGTTCCGCCGCCGGACGGACTGTATTCTCCGCCTGTCCCCCCCTCGCTGGAACTCTCACCCTGGCCGCCCCCCTCGTTTTGCCCTTGCTGCTGCTGCGTCGCGCTGGCATCACCGTTGCCACCGTCGCTGCCGTCGGACCCGCCTTGGGGGTTTCCGCCGCCCAACATGGCCATGGCGCCAATAAAGAAGGCCGCCGCCAGGGCCAGGTTGCCGCTAAGAGCAAGGGCCAGTGCAAAAGCGAACAGGAGCGCCGCCAGCGACAGCTTGAGGGCCATCATCAACTTTTTCTTTCGTTCCTGACGCTTTCGCTCTTTTTCGCATTCTTGTCTCTCTTGTTCAAGGCGAGAGATTTCATGCTTGTTGTCGATCAACTCCCGACGAACGTCGCCGATATCAGACGCCACCTTTATGCAGAAGTCCTCATTCTCGCTGTGAAACAACCGACCGGCACATTTTGCCGAATCGGCCCGTAGCTGATAGTGGTAGTCCCCCAGTTCTTCTCGTCTCTGAACCTGTTTGTCTATCATTCTGCCCTTTTGGTAGACGCACTTCTCGGCTCGCTCAGCGGCCTGACCGGCCTTGTTCGCCTTGTTCTGAAGTTTGTCACCCAGTCCTTTGGCCGTGTTCAAGACTCCCTGGCCGCTCTTTTGCAGAGCTTCTTTGTCGGCCCCACCGCTCACTTGCCCAAGAAAATCCGTTGTTTCCGAGGCGAAGCTTTTGCCGTCTTTTAAGAGGTCACGGGTCTCTTCGTCCATCGGTACATGCTCAAGGACTTTGTCGGCGACTTTCTCTACCGTTTCGCGATCAAGGGTCGGTTTTGCATTCTTGGTAAAGTCCACGATGTCTTTGCGGAGATTGTCGATATCCTCAACGGTGGCGTTTGCCAGCCGTTCTCGGAACTCCCGGTAGACTTTGGCCGCCAATTGCTTGTCACCGGTGACCGCTTCCACTTCCTGTCGGGCCAGATGACCGAGCGGTGCCTGTATCTGGTTCGCTGCCTCCTGGACATTGCGTTTCAGGACATCAGGATCCTGGTTTTTGCTGAGGCGCTCGAGTTGTTCTATCGCCTCTTGTTCGGTGATCTTTCCCCGTTGTGTCAAGAGTTGCTCGAAACCGGATGGTGTCATACCGTTGAGCAGCTTTTGGCTGTTCCGCAAAACCTCGATCTCGGAGTCAAGCTCTTTGTTGGCCAGGACCGTGTCGACGGTCGCGGCTGCCCTCCACATTTGGGCCTGCGCCTGCTCAACATCCGGCGCCCGGGATGCCTCCTCGATATTGCTGAGGATTCGGTCGCCGTCCTTCTTGGGCAGATGGCTGATATCGAGCAAATCCGTTGCGATTTCTTCGAGGGCCTGATTGACGCTGTCCTTGTCCACGTCCGGAGATGCCGAGATCGAATTCGCCAATGTCTTCAGATCTTCTCGGACCTCATTGAGGTCGGCTTTGGTAGCCGCGATTTCCGCATCTGCAGGTGTGTCGCGCAGTTCCTCCTGGACGAGTTCCGCCGACCGCCGCCTTAGCCCGGCTGCTGATTCCTTGCTTATTTTCGAGCCCTCTTTGCTGATAACGTCTTCAATGTCGGCCAGGTATTGGTCTTTCCAACTCTGTGTATCCCGACCGAGGAACAGTATTATCGCAAACACAACAACGATCCCGACAATGACAACAGCCACGGATTTTGAGCGCATGATGGGATTCTCCCTCCGAACAAATGTTCATGTCTAGAACGACACTTGGTTTGTTTCAGCCTGTACAGATAGTCGGTTTCATGATAGTTGCTTGGCCCCATTATGGCAAGCTGATTCTCGGTGGTGGGCTGTGCCGAAGTCATCGCCTTTGGCGCGTCACCAGGTTTTCACAAGCCGGTTTCCGCAAAGGTGTTGATTTCCTGCATGATGATCGACGGCATGAAAGGAAACAATAGCGGTGCAGGGACTTGAACCCCGGACACGTGGATTATGATTCCACTGCTCTAACCAGCTGAGCTACACCGCCATTTTCGAACCCGTCAATCTATACCAATATCGGCATTTGTCAACCGTTTTCAAGCCGATCCTCCGGCGACACTCCCAGGCACTTACGAACCGTCCGCTCGATCGACGAAAGGTCTATACACGTGTTTTTGCAAGGTCCTTCCGGGCGCTGATTGGGAAAACCTATTACCGGCACAAAGGGATTGATCTCCTTGAAACCCGAAATCAAATCCCGTTCGCAGGCAATGGCCAGAACCAGTCGCGGTTTCACCGCCCGTATCTTCTGACGAGCGGCCGTGCCACCATCACACACAGCCATGTGAAAACCGAATTCATCACGCAGTCGTCGTAGCCTGATGTTATTGTCGCGCGTGAGACATCGTGGCGCCAAAATCAACAGCCGCTCAGGCGGGATCAGGGCAGGGAGGGCAGTCACAAACAAATTGTGGATTTTCAAAAAAGAGTTGGTCAAGCGGTCAGACGAAATGCCAAAGAGTTTTCCTGTCCCGATTACCAGCGACAACAACCGATTGACCAGACGTGGGACTACGATCAATCTCGTTAAAGGGCGACGCGTTGCCGCCGACCACGCAAACAGAGCCACCCAGACAAACAGGACCAAGGCGAAACAGCCAAAGGCGATGGCAAAAGCGCGCGGCAGCAGCGTGCCGAACTGCGACAGGCGCGGGCTGATTAGCCACAGGAACAAACCCACCGCAGCGATAAGGCCGGCGATGGCCAGCACGGACAGGACCAGGAATAGTCGTGCGTTGGATTCAGTCGATGCCGGGGTGGCGCTGCCGTCCCAATCCTCCCATTCGTCGCCCAACTTGCGATCTTTGACATCCGACTTTTTGGTCTGTTCTTCCATTTGAAAAAGATACGCAGCCCGGCCGGATTTATCAATCGACAAATTCCGAGCGATAGCAGACCTCCAGGAAACAACGAACCGAAAGCCAACTGATGGGAGTTAAGCCACTAAACGCCAGAATATGGACTTGCAAAGTCCTTAATGTGTCCGTATATTTCCTGATACTGAGAACCAGGTGACGTATCAAAAACCGGGAACACGACTATGTCTGATTCTGAACTTGATAACAACAATGACTCTGGGCGCAAGCCGGATGCGGATGACAAAACTCGTACGCACCACATAGACCCCGACTCCGACAATCTTTCCGACCAGCACCCCCGGCAGATTGGCCAGTATGTCATAAAACGGGTGATTGCCTCAGGCGGCATGGGAACTGTTTTTGAGGCTCTGCAGGAGAATCCACGCAGACCGGTAGCAGTCAAGATTGTCAAGGGTTCGCTTGGGGACGAAAGTGCAGTGGCCCGGCTCGAATATGAGGCTCAGGTGTTGGCACGGCTTAGGCATCCGGGTATCGCCCAAATCTATGAGGCCGGTTCTTTCGATGATAAGGGGACTCAGACGCCGTTCTTCGCAATGGAGTACATTCCTAACGCTAAAGGGATCACAGATTTTGCGCGCGACTCCCAATTGAACGCGCGTGAGCGTTTGCACCTGTTTCTACAGGTTTGCGATGCCGTGCACCACGGTCATCAAAGAGGTGTCGTTCACCGCGACTTGAAACCGTCGAACATCCTCGTCGATTCCAGTGGTCAGGCGCGAGTAATAGATTTCGGTGTCGCGCGAGCCACCGATGCCGACATGAGGCAGGCTGCGGCGCAGACTCAGGTGGGTCAGGTCTTGGGTACTGTTCAGTACATGAGTCCGGAACAGTTTGATGCCGACCCGCATGACATCGATACACGCAGTGACGTGTATACGCTTGGCCTGATACTCTATGAACTACTTACAGGAAAGCTGCCTTACACGACCAGTTCGGACCGGCTGTTTGACTTTGCTTCGGAGGTACGGTCCGGTTCTTTCAGTCGTTTGGGTCTCCACGACAAAGCAATGGACGGTGAGTTGGAAGCGATCGTTCACAAGGCGATGTCCCGACAGCGCGAAGAGCGCTATCAGTCTACCTTTGGATTAGCCCAGGACATTCGCAGATACCTGTCCGGGGATGCAATCGTCGCACGGCGTACCGGTTGGTCTTATCAGGCTCGCGTTTTTGCGCGACGCAATAAGGTTGTCATGGGACTTCTCGGAACTGCTTTTGTTATTCTGTTGGCCGGGGTGATAACGACAACTTCGCTGCTGGTACAAGTGGACGAGGAGCGTCAGAAGGCCGAACTCGCATCTCAAAAGGCTGCCAAAGGACAACAGTTCCTGTCCGATGTGCTGACCTCGGCCTTCCCTCCCGGATTCGGTGACCAAACCACCGTGTTGGATGTTTTGGATCGGGCCAGCCAGAAACTCACCGGGGCTTTCCCGGACGATCCTGAGGTCGAGGCGGATCTTCGTTGGTCTTTGGGCATGGCCTATGGAAACATCGGACATTGGGAACCGTGGAAACGAGAGTTGCTCGCGGCCCTAAGGCTGAGAGAGAGAGCGCTGGGTCCATCACACGACAAAACTCTGGCTATCCGGGGGGATTTGGCCCTCGCATACAGCGTGCTCAACGACAGGCATGAAAAACTGAACAACGAGAGAGCCATGTTGGCGGCCTGTATCAATCGCTGGGGAGACACCGACATAGACGTGCTGGACTGCAAGGGACGGGTTGCTGGTGCCCTCGAAGCGGTAGGCTCCATGAATGATGCCAGGCGATTATCAGAAGAAGCATGGACAGGCCTTAAACAGCATTTGGGTGTTGACTCATCCAGAACGGTGTACGAGCAATTACAATTCGCCTGGCTCTTGTTAGAGGACGGACGGGTTGCAGAAGCTGAAGGCTTGGCTCGAGATGCCTTAAACAGAGCCAAACGAGCGTATGGCGATAGTCACTACAACGTCAGGTACGCCAAGAGCTGTCTGTCTGCGGCTCACATTCTTGAGGGCAATATTGACTCGGCTAAAGCTGTTTATGGATACCGCGAAGTGCCCGACACTTTCGGAATTGAGCGCGTCTTTCAGGGCACCTTTGATCTGGAGAGCGAACCGTTCCAACTATTGATTTTCTTTGAAACCTGGTGTCCGTTTTCCGCCCAAGGCATGGACAGACTTGACAAAGTCAACAGGCAGTACGATCAATTCGGATTAAACGTAGTAGGACTAACCAAGGTCAGCAAGAATACCACCGAGGACGAGGTCGAACGGTATATCGAGGATAGAGAGATTAGCTTCGCCGCATTCAAAGAGAATGGGCGCGCCTGGAACTACTTTGATTGCACCGGCACGCCCTCGGTTAGACTGTTGTGCAACGGATATCTGATCTGGGAACAGGCCGGACCGACCACAGATAGAATCCCGACACCGATACTCGAAGCGATAGTGGCCGCGCAAAGTAGCGGCAGCCTTTAGAACCAGCGCTTAACAATTCTTGCAGGGCGTCCGCCGCGGCGGATTAGCGGTTCCGCCATCTAGAGCCACAGCAAGCTATGGGGCACCCGGCGTGGCAGAACCAAAAGCGGTTCTGCCCTACTTCAGTCAAGACCCACCGCGACCAAGGACTGTTGCGCAAGAGAGCAAACCATATTACCATTGGCCCAACCCGTGTGCGGCGGACATCGACGTCGGCCGCGGTTGCTCATGCTTCGACTGCGCTCAGCATGACGAGCGTCGCCGCACGAGGATGTAGACCGACCACGAAACGGTCTGGTATTGAGGATTACACGGTCGAACTGGAGGATAGATGAATATTGAATATCACAGCAACTACTTCGGCGAGCCTGATGCGATAGCATCGTTCCAGCGCTACGCGATAGCCGTTTTCGGACTTGACTTTACTCTTTGGAAAGAGCGGGGACTTTGGGATGACCAGTACACACCTTTCTCTGCATTCGTCAACGGTGAGTGTGTCGCCTCAATCTGCGTCTATCCTTCACAAATGAAAGTCGACGGCAGGGACAAACTGGGCGCTCAGCTACTGACAGTCGGCACACTTCCGGAGTATCGGAAACTGGGTATCCAGAGAGAAATCTGGAATCGGGCGAAGGCGTGGATTCGCCCGCGATGCGATTTCGTTTTTCTGTTCACCGACGAGTCAGCAGCGGGCTTCTATGAGAGACTGGGCTTGAAAAGACAACCGGAGTTCTACGAAACAGTAGTAAGCCCATTGGGCAAGGATGAGACTTCTCATAGCTTCAGAAAGCTGAACCTGGACGTAGTGTCCGACTACTCAATTGTCGAACGGCTGGCGCACGAAAGAGAGATGGTCTCAGACAGGCTCGGATTTCACACGCCCAAGTTGCTGATGTTCATGTTTCTCTATGTTTACCAGAACCGAACGTATTACCTGGATGACATCGATACCTTGGTCGTTGCCGAGGAGGTAGAAGATCGGCTGCGGATTCATGACATTGTGGCCACCAAAATGCCCGAGCTTTCAGCTATCGAAGGATTCCTGGCGCACTTCAACAAAAGGGAAATCGACTTCTTGTTCTGCGCCGACCGCCTCGGCCTGAGCAAGTCGACCAGGACCAGGGCTGAGGATGACGTGTTGTTTGTCAGCGACGATTTCCAATTGGACGGTGAGTTTGTCTTTCCCTACTCGATACGTGGATAACCTCACTATGTTCAGCAGGGTCCTGACTACACCGAGGGTGAAGGTGTGACCCTGCTGGGAGCTGGGGCGCAGGGTCTCATCCCGCCTTCCGCGGGAAAGGACCCCGCGCAACATTTCATTCGTGGATGAATGCTCGTGGGCGGCAATTCGTAAACCTCCGTCCGCGTCAAGGCGAGGAGTCCCGCGCCCCGCGGGACGACGCGGCAATCTCATTGCCAATGTTGTCAGATGACCTTCATTCTTCGCACAATTCGTGCGACGGCCGGTGAATGATGAAATCAGGGTCACCCTTCGACTCCGCTCAGGGTGAGGTTACAAACTAGATAGCGATTTATCGCCGCGAAGTGCGAGAAACCCCGCGTGGCGCGGGGCGTCGGGCGGGGTCGCCACGACACCACTCCCGAATTGGCTGCCGCTGTGTCCACGTAGCGCACGAGGACATTCGACACGCACCGCCACTTCACAGGTTGGCCAATATGCGCCCTGAAAATGTCCTTAATAAAAACGAAGGAGTTCCACCCTCACAATGGAACTCCTTCAGACCCCACCTCTAAGATACCCTTCACCGCCATACTGTATCTAGAGTAACTAACTTCGAGTCTATATATAACAACTTGTGTGCCGATTCTGAGCCGCCGCCGATAAAACGGACTAACTTGTTGAATACCAATTCATTAAAACACTCGATAGCGTTTAGCTTCGATTCACTGAATCCGGGTCGAACGCAGTTGTTGCGCCCATGTTTGACATCATGACCACAGGGCATGAACCTAATCGGCAGTTATTCAAGGGATTACGTTTACGAAGCCGACATTAATCGACCTACGACTCTAATCGCCGTATCTGTGGGGGCGCAGAAAGTGCGCTCATTTCTTGCGCGGCAGATGAACCGATGAATTGTGGAGATTGTGGGCGGCTTCCATCAGCGCTTCGGAGATCACCGGGTGGCCGAAGATCAACTCACCAAGTTGGCGCACGGTCAGACCTTGCTTGACGGCAAGAGCCGCGGTGTGGATAATCTCCGTGGCATGGCTTCCGACTATGTGGGTGCCGAGCAATCGATCTGTCTTTTTATCTGCGACCAGTTTAACTTCGCCGGAAATCTCATTTTCTGCGTGCGCTTTACCGAGCGTGCGCAAGGGAAACTTGCTGGTGACAACATTATGTTTCTCAGCCGCCTGCTCTTCGGTTAATCCCACCGAAGCAACTTCGGGGTGCGTAAAGATCACCGAGGGAACGCCTGAGTAGTCTCTCTTCACTTTGCCGCCGAGGGCATTGTCGACCGCCACGGCGCCGTCGTGAACGGCCGTGTAGGCCAGCATGATTTCCCCGCGGACATCACCGATTGCGAAAACACTCTTGTGGCTGGTGCGCATATCCGCGCCGGTCTTAATCGAGCCGTTCTTGTTCAGTTTGACCCCAAGATCGACCAGCCCGAGTTCCTCGGTGTTGAAAGAACGTCCCACTGCCATCAGAACCTGATTGGCTTCAATTGTCTGGCCGTTGGACAGCCTGGCGCTGACCCCCGATGGTCCCGGTTGCATTGATTCTACTTTTGTATTTGTGTAGAGTTTTGTCTTGACCTTTTTGAGCTCACGTTCGATCAGCTTAGAAACATCAGCATCCTCAAGTGGCAAGGCCCGAGGCAGCATTTCCACCATTTGCACCTTTACATCCAACATCGATAACATAAAAGCCCACTCGCACCCGATCACACCGGCGCCGACTATCAGGATAGTTTCCGGAAGTGATTGAGCTTTCAACAGATGATCTGAAGTCAGGACTCGCACGCCGTCAATCGGGAAGGTCGGTATGTTCATGGCTCGCGAACCGGTAGCAACAATGATGTTGGCCGTCTTGATTTTGGTCTCCTGGCCGTCTTCGTCGGTGATGATCAGATGCTTGCTGTCGGCAATCCGGCCGAAACCCTGATAATGAGTTACGCCGTGTGATTTGAACAATTGCCCAATTCCTCCCACCAGCGAACCGACAATCTTCTCCTTGCGCGCAAGCATCGCCGTCCAATCGTAACCGGGCGCACCACCCAGAGTGAGGCCGAAAGACTGAGCCTCTTTCAGTTTCTGATATTGAACGGCCGAGGCGATTAGCGCTTTTGAAGGGATACAGCCCTTATTCAGACAGACACCGCCTAAACGGTCGACTTCAACCACGGCCACTTTGGCGCCTTTGATAGCCGCTCGGATGCCGGCTGTGTAGCCACCCGGGCCGCCGCCGATTATCACTATATCATAAGTGTCGATGTCAGTTACTCCTAAAACTCTCCGGGCTTTCTTCGGACGCCCAAATTAGCACGCTTCGATCATATTGGCAAGAGACAAACAACGAATTATCGATAACTGTTCCTCAGCTTACTGACAGGGAGGCGGCAACGGGCCGGCGAGGAACATGTAATCGATCAGGTACACCAGGTCCCCGATGTCGATAGTCGGTAGACCGTCGCCGTTGACGTCAGCCTCCACCAGACAGACCGGTTCGGCGCCGCCGGTAAACATATAATCGACCAGCGCCACCAGGTCGCCGATATCCAGCGGCAAAGCGCCGGAGTGGTCGATGTCGCCGCGCAGGTTACAGCAGTTTCCCTCAAAACTCACTGTTACAATATCCGAATGTCGGCTAAGCTGGGCGGCGGCATCTTCGGCAATCAGCAAGTACTGGTAGCTCATCGCAGTGTCCACACTTGCATCGGCAAACCTATCCCCTGCCACTCCGGGGTTGGCCAATGAGCCCACTGGATCGTCAAGACGGAAAAACGATCCTTCGGACGGCAGAGTCCGTCGATATACATGCACAGTTGTAACGGGGTCGTCATCCCAGACGATTTCGACACTTTCCCCTGAGATGAACTCGTGAGAAAGTATTGTCGGTGGCTCCGGCCAGTTCACACTGCCGAGGGTGACGTTTTCCTGGTGAAATGAGTTGTTGGGGATCAAACCGGAAAGCACGAATCCCTCGCCCTGACCAAGATCGAAAAAGTGAAAGTCATACGGATTGCCGGCTGCTTCAGTCTGGTAATTCTGAAAATCATCAAACCAGTTGCCGGCGTCATAACCTGCGCCTACCGACGTTTCGACTCGAATCTCCTCGTCGGTGTCGTCGAGATACCCGAAGAAGCTGACCTGGCCGTTGTCAGGGACACTGCCCCCGCCGCGATTTACCGACCCGAAGATCGAACCCTGGGCCAAAGCCACAACGGGCAAAGCCTGAACCAGGGCAACGACCAGGGCAACGACAATTAGTATCAGGATGGCGGTTCGCATGACAATCTTCAAATTCAGGGTTTGTAACTAGTCCTTCTTACAATTATAACGTCGAGGATCGGAAACAGCGTACACTATTGTGAGATAATCGACAGTTTTCGAATCCGGCTGAATAACGGCTTGAGTTGGCCGGTCCCGATTGTGGCGGCAAACAGACTTGCCTTAGGCGGAATCCGTATGTAACTTGAAAGGTCGCCGGGCGATTGTCCGCTCGGTAGTGAGGTGGAAACTCGTTTGAGGTATTGCATGGTTCAAAGGTTGTCGGCGCTTGTCTTGTTGGTACCGCTGCTTTTCTTGTTGTCGTGCGGCAGCACTGAGTTGCCGTTGACGTACAATTCCATTCGCGGGTCGGGGAATCTGATAACGGTTCTCGTTGAAGATTTGGATCTGTTTCATTCGGTGACGCTGAAGACTACAGGGGATGTTATGCTGGTTTTTGACACTGAACCAGCGGTAGCGGTCAGTGTTGACCACAATCTGCAAAGATTCATCACTACCGAAGTGGTCAACGACGTCCTTATGATCGGATTGAAAACGCCGAAAGAGGTGAAAGTTTCCGGCATGAAGCTCACGGTCTGGGTTACAATGCCGGTGTTGCAGCAGTTGACTCTGGACGTGGACGGCATTGGGTCATTCCAGACCGACAGCAGCCTGTTCCAGGTGCCGGAAGTAGACCTTGTCCTGGCCGGCGTCGGCAACATGGAATTGGACCTGGAAGTATCTCAACGATTGAGTTCGACCCTGACCGGGGTTGGGAATTTGGTCCTGACCGGGTCGGCCCGCAGACACGACCTCACGCATGAAGCAACCGGCGGTGTGCATGCTTTCGAGTTCGAAACTGATAGTTGCACGATTATATCCAACAGCGTCGGTGATATCGAAGTGGATGTCCGGGAGTACCTCAACGCCACGATAAGCAACATCGGTAGTATCTATTACCATGGCTTCCCTGCCATTGAAGTAGTCGACACTGGTCTCGGAGAACTCATCGACGACAATTAGCAACAAGTTGCTTTTTCGCGCTTCGCGCGCCCCTTCTGCCAGGCCGGACCTGAGTCGGCATCCATCTGCACAGTTGCGGCAGGTCTTGCGCATCTGCTTTGGCGGATGTGTGTGACCTGCCGCTCTTATTGTGCGCGGCGGATGTCCAAACCTGCCGGGCACAGAAACAAGCCACCCGGGATTGGGCCTTTCGCTTTGAGCTACTCACACGACACTGACTAAAATCGCATATTTGATCCATTTATCCATTGCTCCCCATTCCAGAGATAGCTATCTTAATACTGGAATACACCAAACTGTGATGTGAACTCCAAACTAGGAGGAAACCTGTGCTCACACGCAAGATGTCCGTCAAATGGATAGTGGCAGCGCTTGCCCTGGTTATACCGGCGGCCTTGATACTGGCCGGACCGGGGATTAGTTCAAAGCCGCAGAGTAACGATGAAGAACTGGCCTATCTGCTGGTCAAACTGGAGAAGCAAACCCGAGCCGTGATTGCAGGACATTACGGACGCATGCAGGACGGTGGTCCGGATGAAACGCTCGAGTACAAAGAGATGCTTATCCGCAATCGTATCCTGCCGGCGGCCGTGGCCGATCCGATCTTTGCCGAGATAGTACCCAAAGCCACCGGTGGCCGCGCCTGGGTCAAAATGGTCGTACCCGAGCCAAGGAACCCGAACAACAAGGGTGACCATGTAGCCCTGTCGATGTTAGCCGAGCTGGAAGAGGGCGCCGAATCGGTTTGGCTCAACATGGACGGCGCTGTGTACTATGGCGAACCGATCACGACCAAGCCGGGATGTTTCACCTGTCATGGCGCCCCGGCGGGTGAACCGGACCCTTACTTTCCGCAGTACAAGAAAAACGGGTGGGAACCGGGCCAGGTTGTCGGGGCCGTGATCGCGCGGGTGGCAGCGCAGTAAACAGGCGTCTTGTAGGGTGGCGCTGTGATCGCTCGGGTGGCCCCGAAGGAGAAGCGACTCTTGTAGGGTGGGTCCTTCTTCGCCTGCGCGCCGCGGCGTGAACCCGCCTATTGCAATCAATCCCACCCGCCGCAAAGCCTCTGGGTGGGGTACCGTACCGTTTCACCCTTCGACTCCGCTCAGGGTGAGGTTGCAGGTGCGCGAAGCGCAAGAGGGCGATTTATCGCCCCTACAACTCCCTGTCGTCGGGGCCGTCGTAGTCGGAGGCGGGCGGGCCGAGCTTGCGCATAGGACGTTCGCGGGTCATCTCTTCATAGGCATGAGCCAGCAATCCGGGCACACGCGAGATAATAAAGAAACCTTTGCCCAACCGCCAGTCGAAACCCATATCGGAAATGACCGCAGCAATAGCCCCATCGACATTGATCGGCAAGGTGCGGCCGGTCTTCTCAGCCAGGGCTGTCTCGATGGCGCGGCAGAGTTGGATGTGTCGCCCATGGTAGCCATGACGTTCGGCAATCTCGAACAGTTTGCCGGTGCGCGGATCGACCGTGTGCAAACGATGCCCAAAACCAGGCATGCGCTTCTTGCTTGCTTTGAGCCAGTCGACAATGTCGTTGGCCAGCGCGGCGACATCACCCTCTTTGGCCGCCCACTCCTGCATAATCTGCGCCGACTGTTCGATGGCACCACCGTGCGAATCACCGATTACCAGCACACCACCGGCAATAGCTGCATTGAGCGAGTTACCGCCGGACATGACAGTGCGCGTACCCAACACCGAAGGCGGCGAGGCGCCGTGGTCAATCGACGAAACGAGGATGGCGTTCATCAGTTCCGCCTCAGCCTGGCCGGGCCGCTCACCTTTGAGAATGAGATAGACAGTCTCGGCGTAGGAGAGGTTTTCCATAATGTCGGTGATGTTGTAACCACGCACGCGAATCTTACCGGCGCCGATATCGGTGATGCCGGTCTTCCACTTTTCATCGCTCATGTCAGCCCTCGCTTTCCGGATCGAATTGCAGTTTCCCGCCGGTGGCGCTGTCCGGTCGCTGAGGCGGCCACTCCCCTTTGACCACTTGCTCGACAAAAGTCAGCCATTGGGCTTGCAGTGTATCGGAAGGTGCGTGAAGGATTCCGTGGGTGGCCAGGCTCCAATCGGTCTCGGCGCGATACATGAGACGCAACCCCTCCATACCATAATGGATCACCAGGAAATCCACAAACGAGGCACTCAGAGCCGACCGCCACCGTTCTTTGTCCGAGTCGACTGTTGTGTCCACGGCCAACTCGGTCAACGGGACGAGACTGTCGTTCTGGTAGTAGCGCCATGTAAGGTCGTGGTAGTTGTTTCCCGAGTAATCCAAAAGCGTGATCATACCGTGTTTGAGAAACTGGTACTGCGGTTGTTTGTCCAGCCAATACGGCAGGAGAAACTGCATCAGGGTTGGACCTTTGTGGCTGGGTAGCCAGAAATGGATGAGATTACTGTCCGCCCAGGGATAATAGTGACCGGTCAGTTCGTTCCCTTGCCCATGACCGGTGTACCAGAAAACGACCAGGGTGTCGACTGGGATACGCATTTGCAGGAACTGGCAGTCCTGCCTCAGCGCCCAGTTGTACCACACCGCGAAGTCATGCATAGTGCCGGCATGGAGATGATTCGGTGGATAAACCAGTTTGATGTTTTCATAACTGTAGCTAAGCCAACCGGTCGGTGTTTGATATCGAGGAGTCAGACCCTCCTGTTTTTCGGAACCACAGCCCGTAATTAATGTGAGAGCCAACAGCAAGATCGACAAGAAAAAGGCTGGAGATTTCTTCATGAGCAAAACACCTGATTCTTCGAGGTTACGTATTCACTCGGCCCGGCTTGGTTTCTTCGCTAAGCCGATAAGATTCGGCAATATAGTCGCACCCCAGGATCAAGTCAAATCGATTATATTGTTATCGTTTTCACAACATGGCTTGACTTCGGTGGCCCGCGATATGATATTGGACCTGTCCGGGCGGTGACAATTGTGGTGTTAGTGAATCCATGTTTTGATGCCGCCCGGCTTTTGGAAGTGCAACGAGTATCGGATTCAGGCAGAGTTTGACAGAGTGTTGGTGTCCAGTCCAGTGAATAAGCATGAGCGCCCCAGCTTCATAGAGCGGATACTGATTATTGTCGGCGGCTACGGCAGCGGCAAGACAGAAGTGGCCGTGAACCTGAGCCGTTACCTGGCTCAGACGACTGCCGACAAGGTGGCCATAGCCGATCTGGACATTGTCAATCCGTACTTTCGTTCGCGCGAAACCAACAGCGCCCTGGAAGCACTCGGCGTGCGATGCATCAACCCGACCGGAGGTGAGTTCTACGCCGACCTGCCGATTATCCTCCCGGAAATCAAAGGCGCCATTGAACGCCGCGACGAACTGTTGGTGCTGGATGTGGGCGGTGACGATGCCGGAGCCAGGGTGCTGAGTTCGTTGGCCGGTTCTTTTGAAGCCGGAAGCTATGAAATGATGTTGGTGCTGAACGGTAATCGTCCCTTCACGGCCGATGTCGAAGGATGCCTGAAGATGATCGGTGAGATTGAGGAGTCATCCCGATTGAAATTCACCGGTATAATATCGAACACGCACCTGCTTGATGAGACGACTGCCACCACCGTGCTCGACGGTCTCAGACTGGCTCGGGAGGTCGGCAAACGAAGCGGCCTGGCGGTGAAGTTTTTGGCCGGCTTAAGGACACTACTTGGAGCCACTGAGTTCGATGATGTCGACTTACCGGTGTTGCCGTTGGAACGGCTGCTGTTGAAACCTTGGGAGAGCGGCGCGCAGTGAATTCGGACGCGAGAAGGAAATAAAGTAACCATGCCCGGCATCACGATAGACAAGGACCACTGCAAAGGATGCGAACTCTGTGTGCGTGTCTGCCCTCAGAAGATCATCTCGATGTCCAAAGAGATAACAGTGCGCGGATATTACTACGCCCAATTGCATGATCCATCACGATGTATCGGCTGCCGTATATGCGCCCTGACCTGCCCCGACGTGGCCATCGAAGTACACTCGCATGGATTGATGTTTGAACTTTTTGAATATTAACGAAGATCGATAGCAGATACGCATGGCAAAAGTATTGATGAAAGGTAACGAAGCGATAGCCGAGGCGGCCTTACGAGCGGGCGCCGAAGGATACTTTTGTTACCCCATTACACCCCAGACCGAGGTGGCCGAGTATCTGGCCAAGCGAATGCCCGAAGTTGGCGGTGTGTACTTGCAGGGTGAAAGCGAACTGGCTGTCGGCAATATGTTGTTCGGCGCCGCCTCGACCGGCAAGCGTGTGTTTACGACCTCGTCCAGCCCCGGTATCAGCTTGATGCAGGAAGCTATCTCATACATGGCCGGCGCGGAACTACCGGCGGTGATCATAAATATCATGCGCGGCGGTCCCGGCTTAGGTGGTATCCTGCCGGCCCAGGCCGATTACTTTCAGGCGGTCAAAGGCGGCGGCCATGGCGACTACCGAACCTTGGTCCTGGCCCCATCGACGGTGCAGGAAGCAGTCGACCTGACCATGCTGGCATTCTATCTGGCCGATAAATACCGCAACCCGGTGATGCTGATCGGTGACGGCATGATTGGCCAGATGATGGAAGCGGTCGAGTTTCCCGAAGACTACAAAGAACCGGAGTTGCCCTCAAGCAGTGAATGGGCGGCCACCGGCGCCGAGGATCGCAAGGCCCGAATACTGAAGTCACTATTTCTGGATCCGGTGGGGCTTGAAAACAACGCCTTGAAACTGGACGTCAAATACAAACAGATGATTCGGGAAGAGGTGCGCTGTGAATCCTACAAGATAGACAGTGCCAACCAAATCCTGATAATCGCCTACGGCACGATGGCTCGCATTTGTCAGACGGCCATCGACGAACTCGAAGAAGAGGGCATTTCGGTGGGGCTGTTCAGGCCGATCTCCCTTTATCCATTCCCCGAGCAGCAGATACTTGACGCAGCCACGCGGCCAAATGTCAAGTCGGTCCTGACTATCGAGATGAGCACCGGCCAGATGGTTGAGGATGTTCAAAAAGTCGTCCAGGGCCAGAAGCCGGTGGAGTTTTTCGGACGTACCGGCGGAATCGTACCGACGCCCGAGGAAGTCAAAGAGCAGGTGAGGCGAATCCTGAGCGCAAAGAAATCATCCGGCAACAAGAAGGCCTGAGGTGGACATGACAACTGATAACAAGACAGTTTTTGACCGACCGGTAGCGCTGCGCGATGTCGTGACCCATTACTGTCCCGGTTGTACCCACGGCATCATTCACCGTATGGTGTCGGAAATTCTTGACGAGTTGGGATTGCGAGAGAGAACCTGCGGCGTGGCCCCGGTTGGCTGTTCTGTGTTGTGCTACAATTACTACGACACTGATTTCATGGAGGCGCCGCACGGACGGGCGCCGGCGCTGGCCACAGGATTCAAACGGATGCGTCCCGACATGATTGTCTTCACCTATCAAGGTGACGGCGACCTGGCCTCGATCGGCATGGGTGAGATCGTTCACGCCGCCAACCGGGGTGAGAAATTTACCACGATTTTTGTCAACAACGCTATCTACGGTATGACCGGCGGACAGATGGCGCCGACTACACTGTCCGGTCAGATCACGACGACTTGCCCGGTGGGGCGAGACACGGCCCAGACAGGGCAGCCAATCCGCGTGGCGGAACTGTTATCAGCGTTAGCCACGCCGGGCTACATCGAGCGAGTGGCGGTGCACCAACCTAAGTACATCCTTCAGGCCAAGAAAGCCATCCGCAAAGCGTTCGAACTGCAACGCGACGGCAAGTGCTACACCCTTATCGAAGTGTTGTCGACCTGTCCGACCAACTGGGGAAACACCCCGGGCGAAGCCACCGAGTGGCTTGACGAAAACATGATGAAGTACTTCCCGCTGGGATGCTACAAGGACTTTGTTGAGGAAGAAACCTGAGAATGAGCCAGTTCGAAGTCACATTTGCAGGTTTTGGCGGTCAAGGGATCATGACGGCCGGACAGCTACTCGCCTACGCCGGGATTGAGGAAGAGAAGCAGGTGGCTTGGATACCATCGTATGGACCGGAGATGCGCGGTGGCACGGCTTACTGCACGGTGGTGATTTCGGACATTCGTATAGGTTCACCGATTATTAGCAATCCGCAATGCGCTTGCGTTTTTAATCGGCCATCGTTCGACAAGTTTACACCGCGTATCAAGCCGGGCGGTCTGGTGATCGTGAACAGCACACTGATTAATGTCACTACCGACCGCACAGACATCGACCAGATACTTGTGCCGGCCAACGAAATCGCGGCCACAGCAGGCAACCCCAAAGCAGCCAACATGGTGGTGTTGGGAGCTTTCATCGGCGCAACCAACGTCGTTTCATACGACACGATCAAGCAGGTCATCAAAGGGAAGATGGCGCACAAACAATCCGTGCTGGAGGTCAATTACCGCGTACTTGATGAAGGTCGGGCGCTGGCAGTGGATCAACTGGGCAAGAAAGTAAAGACATGAACCACGATTTAAGCAAGCTGTCCGAGATTTATGATCGCTACCCGCGCACGCCGCAATCGTTGATCGCTGTCTTGCAGGATATCCAAAAGGAATTTCACTTTCTGCCGTGCGAAGCGCTCAAGCAAACAGCCGAAGAGTTGAGTGTCCCACTGTCAAAAGTGTTTTCGGTATCCACGTTTTATAATGCCTTCAGTCTCGTCCCCAAGGGTGAGCGAATCGTGCGGATATGTGTCGGCACTACTTGTCACATTCGGGGCGCCAAGCAGATTCAGGAGCAGTTGGAAGATCATCTGAAAATCAAAGCGGGAGAGACGACGGAGGATCTCAAATTCACATTGGAAGTCGTCGCTTGCGTAGGCGCTTGCGCCATGGCGCCGGTAGTGGCGGTCAATGAAAGATATCACGGCAGCGTTTCGGTAGCCAGTTGCAAGAAGCTGCTTAAACCGAGTAAGAAGACCTGACATGCGTATTGAGAACCCGCAACAGCTTGAAAAACTGCGCGAAAGCTGCCAGACCCAATTGGGCAAACAGACTCGCAAATTGCTGGTCTGCTGTGGACCCGGCTGTTTGGCCAACGGGTCTCAAGCGGTGAGTGATGCTTTCAAGGCGGCCATTGAGAAAAACAAAATCAAGGATTTCACCGTCGAGGCCCTCAAGGAAACCGGCTGTCATGGCTTTTGTGAGCAGGGACCTTTGGTGGTCGTGGAACCGGCAGGGACCTTTTATACCAAGGTCAGACCGAAAGATGCTGAGAAGATTCTGGAAAAGACCATCGGACAAGGTGAGTTAATCGAAGAACTCCTCTTCCAGGACCACTCAAGCCGGCAACGTATTCCGTGCTACCGCGACATACCTTTCTATTCCAAACAACAGCGGATCGCTCTGCGCAATATCGGACAGATCAACCAGTGCGACATTGCCGAGTACATCGCCGCCGGCGGATACACCGCTTTGGTGAAGGCGTTGGCTGAGATGACACCTCAGCAGGTTATCGACGAGATGTCCACTTCCGGTCTGCGCGGTCGAGGCGGGGCCGGGTTTCCGGCAGGTCGCAAGTGGTCGACCTGCGCCAACGCGGACGACCTGCCGCACTACGTCATTTGCAACGGCGACGAAGGTGACCCCGGCGCCTTCATGGATCGTGCTATCATGGAAGGTGACCCCCACTCGGTGATCGAAGGCATGACCATTGCAGCCTACGCGGTCAACGCTCATGAAGGATACGTCTATGTACGCGAAGAGTACCCGCTGGCCGTGGTCAACTTGCAGCGTGCAATCGAACAGGCGCAAGAACATGGATTGCTCGGCGAGGCCATCGCCGGAACAGATTTTTCGTTTGAGCTGAATATAAGCCGAGGCGGCGGCGCTTTTGTCTGCGGCGAATCTTCGGCTTTGATGAAGTCGGTGGCAGGAGAAGTCGGTGAACCCCGGGCCAAGTATGTGCGGTCGGTACTGAAAGGGCTTTTCGACAAACCGACCGTGCTGAACAATGTCGAAAGCTACGCCTGCGTCCCGGCAATTCTCTACAAAGGGGGCAAGTGGTTCAGCGCAATAGGTACCAAAAAGAGTACCGGCACCAAGGCATTTTCGCTGGTCGGAAAAGTGCGCAACACCGGTTTGATCGAAGTGCCGATGGGCACCACCCTTCGTGAGATCATCTATGACATCGGCGGCGGTATTCAAAATGACCGACCGTTCAAGGCGGTGCAGACCGGCGGTCCGTCCGGCGGCTGCCTGCCTGAGTCGAAACTCGATCTTCCGGTTGATTTCGATACGCTCACCGAGGCCGGTTCGATGATGGGTTCGGGTGGGATGATCGTGCTGGATGACCAGACATGCGTGGTCGATTTGGCCAAGTATTTCCTATCGTTCTTAGTCGATGAATCGTGCGGCAAGTGCGTACCCTGCCGCGAGGGACTTCACCAATTGTACGGCATGGCCGTGGCCATCTCAGAAGGCCGTGCCACCGAAGACGACTTGGACAAGATGGAGCGGTTGTCGGACACGATCGTGATCAGTTCGTTGTGTGGCCTGGGCAAGTCCGGACCCAATCCGTTCTTAAGTACCATACAGTACTTCCGCGATGAGTACCTGGCTCACATAAAAGACAAAAAGTGTCCGGCCGGAATCTGCCGCGAATTGATTCGGTATGAAGTCATCGCCGACAAGTGCGACGGTTGCATGGCCTGCATTGCCGCCTGCACTCCCGATGCGATTTCAGGCCAGAAGAAAGAAGTGCACGTGATCGACCAGGAGTTGTGCACCAAGTGCGGCGCATGCAAAGCCGTATGCAAACGGGATGCTATCCTGGTGCTGTAGGAGATAACAGTGGTATCGTTGACTATAAATGGAAAAGTCGTAACCGCCCGGGAAGGTGAGATGCTGCTGACCGTAACGCGGCGTGAGAACATCGACATACCAGCGCTGTGTCATCACGATGCCGTGGAACCTTTCGGTGGCTGTCGCCTATGCACGGTGGAGATCACCAAAGCCGAATGGGACGGCTGGACCAACTATGTCACTGCCTGTCTGTACCCTGTCGAGGACGGCTTGATCGTCCAGACGCACTCCTCCAAAGTGAACGAACTTCGCAGGACGAATCTGGACCTCTTGTCGGCGCGCTGTCCCAACTCACCGGAGATCCGACAACTGGCATCCGAGTACGGCGTCACTCAGACATCTTTTGAAGAAGTTCCAGACGCCGACAATTGCATCCTCTGCGGCCTGTGCACCCGAGTCTGTGAACAACTCGGCTTCAAAGCGATTTCCACAGTTGGACGGGGTCACAGCAAACAAGTTGCGGCGCCATTGAAAGAGGCGCCGCCGGACTGTGTCGGCTGCCTGAGTTGTGCCCAGGTCTGCCCCACCAATGTCATCGAGTACACGGATACCGATGGCATGCGCACCATCTGGAACAAGCCGTTCGACCTTATCGCATGCAGTGAATGCGGCAAGCATACGATCACAGCAGCCTTCGCCGACGCCTTGAGCACGCTACGTGAGATACCTCGCGACTACTTCGACGTGTGCGATGAGTGTCGGCGCAAAGAACTCTCGCTGAAAATGGGTTCTATCGTCGCCTGGTCACAGGAGGAGGCGTCATGAAGTCGCGACTGATAGTGACGCCCAATTTGTGCACTGGTTGTCGCACCTGCGAATTGGCCTGCTCGTTTTCGCACATGGTCGACGGCAAACCAAGCCGCAGTCGCATCTATCCTCTGCCGGACGGACATGCCGACAGTTACGTACCTGTGGTCTGTTTACACTGCGATGTCCCGGCCTGCGCCATGGCCTGTCTGGTTGACGCCATCGCGCGCGATGAAGAAACCGGCGCGATGATACTCGACAACGACAGATGCGTCAAGTGCATGGGCTGTATTGCCGCCTGTCCGTTTGGTTGTTCTTTGTTGGATTCCGAGCACGACATGATTGTCAAGTGTGACTTGTGCGATGGTGATCCGATCTGCGCCAAGTTCTGCCCCACCAAAGCTCTCACAAGCCGTCCCGTCGAGTTAACGCCGCGTAAGAAGCTGGTCGAGTCGGGATGACGATGATTCCGGCTTTGTCAACAAACCGTAAAGTCCGGGCCATCCAAGCCGGCAACTTGCCGTCCAGTTACCAACCCATGATCTGTTCGAGGTTCTTGTTGAGCTTCTCGATCCGCTCGCGATAGTCTTCCTTCTTGAGTTCCTCACGTTCGATAATCTCGTCGGGAGCGTTGGCCCGAAAGTCGGCGTTGGCAAGTTTCTTGGCCGTCTTCTCAAGCTGGATGCCTAAGTTTTTGAGTTCCTTCTCCAGCCGCGCCTTCTCGACATCGATGTCGATGAGTCCTTCCAGCGGCACGAACAGCTCCGCCCCGGAAATAACGGTCGAAGCAGACAACGGCGGTTTCTTAACATCGACGCCTGCGTGGAGATTCTCAACGCGGATCAAAGAGCGGAAGTATCCAATATGATTCTCAAGCAGTTTGCCGAACTCCTCGTTGTTGACGCGGATGTGGAGATCGGATTTTTTACCCGGTGGAACGTTCAGTTCCGCGCGCACCGCACGCACCGCCGTGACGACGTTTTGAATCTGCTCCAGACTCTGCTCCAGAGCATCGTCGATATGACCACCCTTTGTTTGTGGCCAGGGGCCAAAACTAAGCGTACTCTCGCTTGAGTAATCCTGCTCGAGCAAGTCAAGATAGATACGTTCGGTGACGAACGGCATAAACGGATGAAGCAGTTTGAGAATGTTGTGCAGCACGCACGTCGCGACGTTTAAGGAACCCTCTCTGATGGGAGCTCCCGGTTGATCCGGCTTTATCAGTTCGACATACCACGAACAGTAATCGTTCCAGACGAAGTTGTAGAGAACTTTGGCCGCCGCCGACAAACGATACTCGCCGAAGGACTTCTCCACCGTCTTGATCGTCCGTTCCATGCGTGACAATATCCAACGGTCGAATATAACCAGGTCATTTTCATCAATGGCGTCCAGTACCGGCGCCCGGCCGTCGAGCCGCATCTTGATAAATCTTGACACTTGATGCAACTTGTTGACGAAATTGCGTCCGATCTCAAAAGTGTTTTTGGTCACACATGGGTCCTGGCCGTCAGGCGTGGCCAGAACCAGTGAGACACGGAGGGCATCCGCCCCGTACTTGTCGATAATCTCCAGCGGATCGATACCGTTGCCGAGCGATTTAGACATCTTGATGCCCTTGGAGTCACGCACCGTGCCGTGAATGTAGACATCCGAGAACGGTAGTGCGTCCATGAACTCGCAGCCGGCCATGACCATGCGGGCCACCCACAGGAAGATGATTTCCGAGGCGGTGCTAAGCACTTTGGTGGGGTAGAACTTTTTGAGCTCGGCCGTTTGATCCGGCCAGCCCATGGTGGAAATCGGCCAGAGCCACGAAGAGAACCAGGTGTCGAGAACATCTTCGTCCTGGGTCAATGTGGCGGGATCATAACCGGGACATTCCTCGGCTGTTGGACGTTCGGCTGAGGCGAAGATGGTTCCATCGTCGGCATACCAAATCGGTATACGATGTCCCCACCAGAGTTGACGGGAGATGCACCAGTCGCGGATGTTCTCCATCCAGTGCAGATAAGTCTTGGACCAGTACTCGGGATGAAACTTGAGTTTCCCGGATTTAGCGGCCTCAATGGCCGGTTTGGCCATCTCTTCCATTTTGACGAACCATTGATCCGACAGGTACGGCTCGATGACACTGTGACACCGATAACAGGTACCGGCAGCCAGTTCGTATTTCTCGATCTTTTCGAGGTATCCCTTCTTTTTGAGTTCGTCGACAAGTTGCTCGCGGCCTTCGTATCTGTCGAGACCTTTGAACTTACCGGCCTTCTCATTGAGGGTACCGTCGGTGTTGAGGACATTGATTTCCTCAAGATCGTGACGTCGCCCGATGTCAAAGTCATTTGGATCGTGGGCCGGAGTGACTTTCACAACGCCGGTACCGAACTCCGGGTCGACATAGTTGTCGGCCACGATGGGAATCTCTCGTTCGAGAATGGGCAGGATGACGGTTTTGCCGACAAATTTCTTGTAACGGCTGTCCTTGGGCGCTACGGCCAGCGCCGTGTCACCCAACATAGTCTCGGGACGGGTGGTGGCCACAGCCAGGAATTCATCGGATCCTTTGAGCTTGTATTTTATGTACCACAGATGGCTTTCGATGCTGTCGCGCTCGACTTCATCGTCCGACAACGAAGTTTGACACGAGGTGCACCAGTTGACGATTCGGTGGCCGCGGTAGATCCATCCTTTCTTGTACAGGTGCAGGAAAGTCTCATTGACGGCTGTGACAAGGCCATCGTCCAGCGTAAAACGTGTTCGCTCCCAGTCGCAACTACAGCCCATCTTCCTGAGTTGTCCCAGGATAATCTCTTTGTTGCGATTGGCCCAGTCGGCGGTGCGACGGTGAAACTTGTCACGGCCCATTTCGCGCCGGGTGGTCCCTTCGTTGACCAGCTGTTTTTCGACCACAACCTGGGTGGCTATTCCAGCGTGATCGGCTCCGGGTATCCACACCGCCTCGTACCCATCCATCCGGTGCTTACGGATCAATACGTCCTGTATGGTGTTGTTCAGGGCATGACCCAAATGCAAAACATCGGTGCAATTGGGAGGCGGTATGACAATGGAGTAAGTTTCCTTGTCCGAATCGACACAGCCATGAAAATAGCCGGCCTTCAGCCATCGATCAAGCATTCGATCTTCGACCTCAGCCGGAGAGTAGGCCTTTGATTTACTGGTGTTTTCCGCTGTCTTTTCGTTCATACTTATTCACATACTTTCCAGTCTAATGCTCTGTCCCGGGGCACTCGAACTCAAGCCGCCAATTATAGTTCGACCGGGTTGATTTGTCAAGGCACAAGGAAAAAGCGGTTGGCAACCCCGGATACAGGTTGTATTATCGACATCTATGAGTGAATTAAAGAGCCGAGTTACAGACCCAAACCTGCCGCCCTGGGAGCGGCTCAAGCTGGTTATGTCTATCCTTCGTTCCTCTGATGGTTGTGCCTGGGACCAAAAGCAAACACACCACAGTCTCATACCCTACCTGATTGAGGAGTCGTATGAAGTCGTGGAAGCCATCGAGGCTGATAACGCCGATGAACTCCGCGAAGAATTGGGCGATCTGCTTTGCCAGATTGTTTTTCACGCGCAGATAGCCGACGAAAAGGGGAAATTCGACGCCGACGATGCAGTCGAGGGAATTGTTCAAAAACTGATCACCCGACACCCTCATGTCTTTGAAAAACGGGCCGAACTGGCCCCCCAGCAGGTACGGGATCAATGGGAACGCTTGAAGATAGCCAATGGAGAAAAACCATCGGTTCTGTCCGGACTGCCAAAATCGATGCCGGCCCTCACGATGGCCTACCGGATCGGTGAGAAGGCCGGCGGTGTGGGGTTTGACTGGCCGGATGCCGATCGCGTGTTCGATAAACTCACCGAGGAGATGGATGAGATCAGACGTGCCATCAAGTCAGCTGATTCGTCAAATCTGGAAGAAGAGATCGGAGATTTTCTGTTCGCGGCGTCGTCACTGGCTCGCAAGCTGATGGTGGAACCGGAAACTGCTCTAAAAAGAGCGCTCACCAAATTCCGACTGAGATTCTCTGGTCTCGAAGAGGAGGTTCGGCACAGCCAACGAGATTTCGATCAGTTCAGTCTGGAAGAACTGGAAGCTATCTGGCAACGACTGAAGTCCCAAAGCACAGGGGACCGTCCGGGAACCGACCCCTCCGACCTGTAGCACAATCTGCTTACATACGTTTCCCACCCTAAAACTTCCGAACCGGGCACAGTGGCGGGTGTTCTCATACGGACCTAACAACCGCTTTTTTTATGTTGATCCGGTAGGAGCCGTCAACAATTTTACGCCCAACTTGGGTATCGCGAGTTTCGTGGTGCCGTGGTGCGATTATGTGTTGCAAGGGTATTACAATGAGTAACATAGAAACCAGGCTGAACAACCTGTTCATTACTGAATCGAAAGGAGGCCTACCTGGATCGACAGTCGGCACAAGGATTGTGCCGCTCACGAAACAAACAAACAACCATCCGTCTCAAATCGAGTTACTGATGGGACTCTTCAAAAGGAATGTGCTATGAAGACGACACTGATTATACTGGTGGCGGCGATTGTGCTGGCAAGCTCTGCCGTCCTGGCTACCGATACACGCGTTTTGACAATGGGCGACAACAACATGATTCTGTTGGACGATGCCAATGTGCACTTGTTCCCATCGCGCGTGCTGGAATACCCCAACCTGGCCGTTGGCGAGTTTGGCGGCGATAGTTTTCATCGGTTAGGTATCCATTGGAAATTCGGGTCCACTAATCCCTGGGTGATGGCTACCTACTTCTCGACCTCGGCTATCGGCGGACCGACCGGCTATTACAACAGTTCGCCGTTTGGCTACTTCACTGAAGGATTAAGTTCCACCGATGAACGGATCGATCTGTATTACGGGCGCGGGAATATGATAGGCGGTCATAACTTTGGATTTCATTTCGGCTACTCACGGGCATCCTATGATATTGATGAGGCCAATACAGATGGCGATTATCAAGAGAAAATAACCTACTACGACTTCGGATTTGGCCTTACCGATACGGCCGGCAGTTACGACGCCTCTTTGCATCTCGGCTTTGGCGGCTGGGATGACGAGGGCCTCGACGGCGCCGGTGACGGCGTGGTACAGAGCGAACCGGATGGATTTATGGATGTTACGGCCATGTTCCGGAAGTTCAGGCAGATAAATCCAGAGTGGACGGCCATCGGCCATGCCACTCTGTTTTTCGGCAAGCGTGGCGAGAAGGACCACGGAGCGGATGCTTTCGGCCCAGACTGGACAACAACGGATGACATTATCACCAAAGATGGAAGGTTCTTTTTCGACATCGGTCTCGGCACCAACTGGATGCCGGCGGGCAATGTGTTGGTAGTCGGCGATGTCGGGATCGCCTACGATAAGGTGAAGCGAGAGTTCACGACATCAGCCAACCACCCGGCTGGAGCAGGCAGCGCCGAATGGACCACCACCGATGTGGTCTTCCCGTATTGGAGCATTGGTTTTGACGCCGACGTGTTCAAGTGGATGGATGTACGCATGGGTGCAACCTCCGACTGGATATCCCAGAAAAGCGAAACCGGTTCGGTCATTGCCCTCACTGAGACCGAGAAGACGAAATGGGCTGAGAATATGACCTATCTCGGGTTCGGTTTTCACTGGGGCAGGCTTCATGTCGACACAGAGACTGACCCCGACCTGTTCCTGCGTGGCTTTGACTTCATCACAGGTAACGGTGGTGGCAGCGACATGAACGGTCGCATCTCCGTGGTTTACGAACTGATGTAATGACTGAGTCTTTTTAGGTGCAACCTGACCGCGAGTCGGTGGCACCACCAGTTCCAAGGGTGGTAAGCACAATGATGCTTGCCACCCTTTCCTTTTGGCTATTCTTGGCTATTAAGGAGTGGCTAGGCTAACAGGTCTTTGACAAACTGTGGCAGGCAAAAAGCCCCACGGTGGACATCGGCGTTGTAGTACTTGGTCGCCAAGCCCCTCTCCAAGCAGCGCGCCTCATCGAAGTCGGCCAAGGGATCGTACTTGTTGCTGCAAAAACCGAACGACCAAAAACCGGACGGGTAGATGGGCATAAAACAAGTATACATCCTGACCAGCGGAAATATCTGAGTGAGATTTGAGTAAATGCTCTTCACCGTGTCCTGATTGTAGAATGGTGATTCGGTCTGGGCAACCAGGATGCCGTCATGGTTCAGTCGGTCGTGCACGCTTTGATGGAACTCTTTCTGGAATAGATCGGCAGCCGGGCCGACCGGATCTGAAAGATCAAGAATAATGATATCGAACTTGTCCCTGGTGGTTTCCAAAAACTTCTTGCCGTCCTGAAAAATCAACCTGGACCTGGAGTCTTCAAGACCTGTGCAGAGTTCGGGGAAGTGTCGGCGGGCCACTTGGACGACTTTCTCGTCGAGTTCACACATGGTACAGCTTTCAACTTCCGGATGCTTCATTACTTCGGTTAAGGCGCCACAGTCCCCCCCCCCGATAATCAGCACCCGCTTTGGCGACGGATGACAGAACAAGGGAACGTGTACGATCATCTCGTTGTAGGCATTGTTATCGTTGTCGCACACCATAAGTGAGCCGTACAGAACCAGCATCTTGCCGAAGTCGTGTGTTTGAAGGACATCGATCCGTTGGAACTCAGATTGCACCGACTCGATGATACGATCCACCTTGATCGTCAATCCGGACTGACCATTATGGAGCTCTGAGTACCAGACATTCCAGAGATCGGTCATTCCTTCTTCGGCAATGTAGGTTTTTTCTATGCGATCACGATCGGTCATTGGTATCTCAGGGAACAATATTGTAGGTCGGCCGGCGCAGGGTATTGAAATCCGATCCCGAGACTGCGCAATAGGCCCCGGTAGCCAGAAACAAAATGCGGTCCCCTACCTCGTGCTCCGGTATCATGAGCCCGTCGTACATCACATCGAATGAGTCGCAGGTTGGACCGGCCAGAACCGATAGCCTTGGCTTATCTTCTTTCAAAGTAACAACCGGGTATTGACATTGGTCATAGACGATTCCTGAAAAAGTCGAATAGAGACCATCGTCGAGATAGTACCACATTTTCCCATCGCGAAGAGATTTTCCCAGAACGGTAGTCACCAGTGTGACACTGGAGGCGACCATAGCCCGCCCAGGTTCCGAGATGATCCGGATGCCGGGCCGGATATGTTCATTAAGAGCGTCGGCGATGGGTGCGCAGAAGGTCTCCAGCGACGGCACCGGCTCAACGTATTCAACCGGGAAACCACCGCCGATATCCAACAGTTGGGTGTGAAGTCCGTGCGTATCCAAGCTATGGATGAGACTGCGGGCGGTTTCAATCGCAGTGACAAAGTTTTCGGGATAGATACATTGGGAGCCGATGTGGAAACAGAGGCCATGAAACTCGTGGCCTGCCTCTTCGATCAAGTGAGCCAGGGGCAGAACTTCCTCAGGTGTACAGCCGAACTTGTATTGCAGGTTCACCACCGCCTGAAGATTGCCGGCTATGCGATAGCGAATCAGGAGTTTCAAGCGCTTGTGCGTGTATCGCGCCAGTTTCTTGATCTCTTCCGGGTTGTCGACCACAAAAATTTCCAGACCCCGCTCAACAGCGTTGTCGAACTCCACGGTAGATTTGATCGGATGCGAGTGGACCAACTTGGCCGGGTCCAGGGCGGTCCGGAGCACGATGTCGATTTCACCCGCGGAACAGACATCAAAGCTGCCGCCGCAACGATGCACTTCTTCGATTATTGTCGGTTCGTTATTCGGCTTTACGGCGTAGTGGATGTCCACGCGCGGCAAGGCCGCTTTAAGCCTGAGGTAGTTGCGACTGACTTCACCGCGTGAGAGCATCATCAGAGGACTGCTGGTGGCTGGATCGTCGAGAAGTTCTCTCAAAACCACGACATCCGGTCCGGTCCCGGAATTCCTTTGGGCCGCCGCTGTAAGTGTCAGACTGTGTGTCATAGGACTTCTCTTGTCAGCCGGCAGTTGCCGCCTGCGATATCCCGGCCGGTTTGTGGTTGAGAGTTTCATCGGTTGGCGAAGGAATCCCTCGTTTGAGTTCGCGAACCTGTGTAGACTGCGCACGCAGTTTCTCCCGCAAGTAATCGTGGGCTTTGTATGGGTCTACCCGGTCGCCGCATGTGAAAAAGTCAACCGCGGCATAGCCGTATTCGGGCCAGGTGTGTAACGAAACATGGGACTCCGCAATTACCACCACGCCGGAGACACCTTGCGGATTGTAGCGATGAAAGACAGATTGTACAATAGTGGCGCCGGAGATTCGCGCTGCCTCGTTGAGGTGTTGCTCCATTGCCGAGATATCGTCCAGAATAACCCGATCACAGTCGGACAATTCCACTATCAGATGTTTACCGAGTATTTTCATCTTTGTCTCTCCAACGCAGCCGGTGCCGGCCGGCGGTTACATTTGCGGCGGCGTCGTGACCCACAAAAGGGTGACCAGTCGCCCACTATTGTTAGATATCTGATGCTCACGATCAGATGTGAAATAAAAGCAGTGATTCCGAGCAACACTGAGAGCCTTATTGTCGATGCTCAGGGTCGCCGTTCCCTGAATCACGTATCCGAACTGTTCACCGGGATGGGGGGTACGCTTCTCCAGACTCTCCCCCGGCCTCAACTGCACGTATATCGGGTCCATCAGACTATTGGTCGATCCCGGCACCAATAGCTCAAACTTCTCGGCGCCCGTGCCTTCGACAGCGACTCGATCCGAGGGTGCGAACACTTCCTTTGTACCCTGGTCGTCTGCGAAGAACTCAGACAAACCAACGCCGAGCGCTTCCAAAATGTCGGAAAGTGAATCGATCTGTATAGAGGTTTGGTCGTTCTCCAGTTGCGAGATAAACCCCTTGCTTAAACGCGCCCGGTTGGCCAACTCTTCCTGAGTAAGATCGGAGGCAAGTCTGAGCGCTTTGATTTTTTCGCCGATCCGCAGTTCCATTGTCGTCTCCGGCGCCGGAGCGCCTGTTTAGCAAACACGATCAAATAGTTTAACAAACAGCGACCTATAATACACGGCGACCAGAAGATGTCAAGCGGATTCTGGCAAGATTTCTCGTGGATTCCGCTCGACTGAAACGAACTCTGCGGAGTGATAGTACAGAGCTCGCCCGACCCAGCACCCAGCCTTGGACCGCCCACGCCTTTTGATTGACTTGACTTTCAAAACCAGTATATTCTCTGCGCTAGCTTGCGAAAGTGGTGGAATTGGTAGACACGCTGGATTTAGGATCCAGTTCCGAGAGGAATGGGGGTTCGAGTCCCCCCTTTCGCATTGTAATGAGATTGCAACGGATTAAGCTTGAGCCAAGGTAGTCGGCTTCGAGACTGGAGTGAAATCGGGTGAAGGTTGAGATTAAAGAACTAGATGGATTGAAGCGCCAGGTCAGCGTACAGATACCTTCAGAAGAGGTTGAAAGCGAAATGACCAAGAAATTCGCCGAGGTCAGGGCGCAAGCCAAAATCGACGGCTACCGTCCGGGCAAAGCGCCTATGGATCGAATCAAGTCTATGTTCGGCGATGAGGTGCGCAGCGATGTAGCCGAGGAACTTATCCGCATAAGTTATCCCGAGGTGATACGGCAACAATCGCTGAAGGTCGCATCGTATCCCACCGTCACCGAGGCTGATTACATCGAGGAAGGAGGCTTCGGTTATACTGCCGTAGTTGAGGTCTACCCGGAGATCGGCAAGGTAGCGTATGACAACCTGGAAGTCACCGTGCAAGAGGTCGAAGTCAGTGATGCGGATGTCGATGAGTTCGTTGAAGGTCTGCTAAAACGGTTTGCAGAGTACCGTGTTTTGGAACGTGAAGCCGGTCAAGAGGACGTGGTAGTGGCAGACCTGAAGAAACTGCACGATCCCTCATTGGTACTGCCCGGCGACAGCTTCGAGGATCAGGAGATCGATCTGGGCAACCCGGTTACGGTCCGAGAATTTCGCGAGCAACTCATAGGCGCCAAGGCATCAGATGAACTCGACATCGAGGTAAACTACCCCAAAGACTACCCCGATGCTGCCTTCGCGGGCGCTACGGTGAAGTATAATTGCCGGGTGAAAGCGGTGAAAGAGCGCATCCTGCCCGAGTTCGACGACGCCTTCGCCAAACGGACCGGTCAGGCCGAGACGGCGCTGGAACTGAGGCTGCAAATCCGCGAACAGCTCAAGCTGAGACTGGTCGATGCTCAAAACCGTTCCAAGCGTAATCAATTGATCGGACAGGTCAGCCAACAAAATGAGTTGCCGATTCCCGAAGGTCTTGTTGATGAATACCTCACCAACGTTATAGAGGATTTCAAGAAACGGCAAGGCGAAGACAAAGTTGATGAAACGGAGATTCGCAAGTCCTACCATGATATGGGTATCAGGACAATCCGCTGGAACCTGTTGTATAACCAATTGGTTGATCAGGAAAATATCGAAGTTTTGCCGGCAGATATCGAAGAGCGAATTCAGAAATTTGCCGACAACTATAAGATGAGCATGGAGAAAGCCAAAGAGGCGCTCAACAGCTCGGGATCGATCGCGGACATTCAGTCCTCGATCCTGGAAGAGAAAGTGCTTGATTTCCTCGTCGACAAAGCCAAGGTTATCACGCAAGAAAAACAGACAACGAAGGCTTAATACTGTTAGATTTAGGGAAGAACTGATGGGCCAAAGTATGAACGCGAGCTATTTAGTACCGATGGTGGTGGAGCAAACGGGACGGGGCGAACGCGCCTATGATATATTCTCACGGTTGCTCAAAGACAGGATTATCTTTATCGGCACGCCGATAGAGGACCAGATAGCCAGTGTGATAATCGCACAGATGCTGTTTCTGGAGGCCGAAGATCCGGAGAAAGACATCTTCGTCTACATCAATTCACCGGGTGGTTCGGTCACGGCCGGGATGGCCATATATGACACCATGCAATTCATCAAACCCGATGTGGCTACCACCTGCATGGGGATCGCAGCATCGATGGGCGCTTTCTTATTGGCTGCCGGGACTCCGGGCAAGAGGGCGGCCCTGCCCAACAGTCGCGTGATGATCCATCAGCCACTGGCCGGTACCCAGGGCCAGGTCTCTGATATCGTGATCATGACCGAAGAATTCAATCGGACCAAGAAACGTCTGAACGACCTGTTGGTGAAACACACCGGCCAACCTCTCGACGTTGTTGAGAAAGATACCGACCGCAACTTCTTCATGTCTCCGGAAGAAGCCAGGGAATACGGATTGATCGACAAGGTTTACGAGTTTGATCGTGAGAAAAAATAGTTGATCGTCGACCCGACTGACGTCGGTCGCACAGATCACGCTGGAATAAAAAAACAGCCATAGGAAATCATGGCCAAGAAAAACGACCAGACCAGAGTCCCCAGGCGATGTTCATTCTGCGGCAAACCGGCCGGCCAAGTGCGGCGTTTGTTTTCGGGGTATGAGTCATTCATTTGTGATGAGTGCGTCGAGCTTTGCTCAGACCTCCTGCAAAGCGCTCCTGAAACCGGTGTCCAGCAGGAAATCGCCAAGATCCCCCCGCCGGCGGAGATCAAGAACTTCCTCGACCAGTATGTCATTGGTCAAGAGCAGGCCAAAAAGACGGTCTCAGTAGCCGTCTACAATCATTACAAGCGAATAAACGCCCAGGCCAAAGCGCACTTAATCGATGACGACGTTAAGGCCGATGTTGAGTTGGAGAAATCCAATATATTACTGCTGGGACCAACGGGAACCGGCAAGACGTTGTTGGCGCGTACGCTGGCTCGTTTTCTCAAAGTGCCGTTTACTATCGCCGATGCTACCGTCTTAACCGAGGCCGGTTATGTCGGCGAAGATGTCGAGAACATTCTGGTACGGCTGTATCAGGCCGCGCATTTCAATCAGTTGCAGACCGAACGAGGCATCATCTATATCGATGAGTTGGACAAAATATCCCGCAAGGAAGGCAATCCGTCGATCACGCGCGATGTCTCAGGCGAGGGTGTCCAGCAGGGTCTGTTGAAGATACTCGAAGGTACCGTGGCCAACATTCCCCCAAAAGGTGGTCGCAAACATCCCGAGCAGGCGTTCGTGCAGATCAACACCTCAAACATTCTGTTCATCTGTGGCGGGGCATTTGACGGCCTGGAACAGGTGGTAGGCCGTCGCATTGGCAAGAAGACGATGGGCTTTGAAGCCGAGCAACGTTATGTCAAAACCGATTCGGCGGAAATCCTGGAGCATGTCCTGCCGGTGGATCTTATCAGCTACGGCTTGATACCGGAACTGGTAGGGAGGCTGCCGGTGGCGGCGCCGCTGATAGACCTGGATGAAGCGGCCCTCATGAACATCCTGACCCAGCCCAAAAACGCCCTGACCAAACAGTACGCTAAGTTGTTCGAGATGGAAGGGGTCAAGCTTCGGTTTGATCAGAAGGCTCTGAAAGCAGCCGTCAAGATCGCTATGGAACGCAAGACCGGCGCTCGTGCATTGCGCTCGATTCTCGAAAAGGCCATGATGGACATTATGTACGAGGTGCCATCGAATCCCGAGGTGGCTGAAGTGGTTATCAACGCCAAGACGATTACCGACGGCGCCAAACCGAAGATCATCACTCACGCCAAAAAGAAAAAAGCCGGCTGAGCCGGCGGTCTCTTCCCTCCCAATTCAAGCTTGTAGGGCAGGTCTCTCCGCAGACCTGCCACTAATGTCAGGCCCACAAGTGACATGACGCGGTACCCCACCCAGAGGCTTTGCGGTGGGTCGGCGGATGTCTTGACAAGCGAGAGCAGTAGCCCCTTATTGGTGACCATGGGAACGTTTTGGTACAAGAAATATGACGAATTGTCAGTCGCCGTGAAAGAAAGAAAATCCGAGTATGTCGCCCGGTGCAAGTTGCTTGGAGCAGATCCGAATGATGTGTTCAAAGAGGTATTTCAAGAACTCGTAGCGCGGGCTGTAAAAGAGAGCAACTGGCAGGAGGGTCTGAGGCTAAGTGAAGGAAAGACGCAAGCTTTTGCCACCGCAGCATTTCAGGACCAGCCAGATATCAGGGGACTCAGGTTAGATACTGGACGAATACTTGCTACTCACCGTCGGAACATCACCCGATTAGTCCGTGATGCTCGGAGCGAAGAAGAAATCGGTGCCTACAACCTGTCTTTGGCGTACTTCGTGTTACCGCTCATCGCTAGTGAACTCCAGAGTCGGCAAACCGCGAGCCTGGCCAAGGCTCTTTTGGAAGCTTACACAGCCTTGCAAAAGTCACCCAAAATGCCACCCGAGGCCGATAAGGCCATCAAGAAAGGGATGCAGGTTGTCGAAGAGTTGAAGGCATCGCAAGCTAGAGCCATGAGCCCTCTCACAGAGAATGTTGCGACTCAAGGCGAACAATTCAGTCACTTGCTCTCGGAGGAGTTCTCCACGCTTGTGAATCCTATGACGGCCAAGTATCTGCATTTCCTTCACAGAATCACACTCGCCGGACTTCAACCGCCGTCCGTCTGTGGCCGTTATCGGAAGACCCCGGTAAACGTAGGTTTGGAGGATGTCTATTTCCCTGCGCCATCGCTTGTGCCTGGCTTAACAAAAGAGTATTGTGAGTGGTTTCCATCACTCCTCTCCAATGTTACCAAGTACGATCCACTGCTCATGGCTGCAAGAGTCTCGTATCGGTTTGTGGCCATCCACCCCTATGGTGATGGGAATGGACGCGTCTCGCGACTACTTATGAACCTGGTTCTTTGGTCCTTCAATCACCCTCCTGTTTATTTGAAGGCGGATAAGAAAGGCCGACACCGTTATGGGTGGGCCTTACGCAAAGCAAATCGAGGCAATCTTGAACCGCTAGCTTGCTTAATAGCAATCTCACTTGAAGAGATCTACAGCAAACTGATCTCCACTGTCCGATCTTGATCGCCAACTCGGTACCCCACCCAGAGGCTTTGCGGCGGGTGGGCGCATTCTTGGCGCGCAGCCATGCCCCTTTGCAAGGGGATTTCTCTGCCTACATACTTCACAACATAACTCAATCAATCCACTATGACAACAACCGCCTGTCGCGGGTCCGAAGACGGACCCATCCTACGGGTCTGCGATAGAGATCCCAGACAAGTCAAAAGGCGTATCTTTTTTCAGAACAACTTAACCAAATCCCCGTAGAGTTATGCAGGCGTACCCCGCACGCCTTTTGGTCTCTGTTGTTTCCAACTTGCAGGGTTGGAAGGGGTCAGGGCACAACGAGAAATCGTGGTGTATAGGTGTGTTGAATTGTGAGTTTTTTTGCAGAAAGGGTATGTGTCGTGACAAAGAATCTTTCATGTATCTTATTGGGCTGTCTGGGCTTGGCAGGAATGGGATTAGTCCTGACCGACGGGTCCGCCATGGCATCAACCGAATTCAAGCCGGTCTTCAATCCTAAACTGACGATTGAACGATCCGCGGCTCCGATCAAGATCGACGGTATACTGGATGACGCCGGTTGGCAATCGGCCGGTCAGACCAGAAATTTCGTGGAGCGCTCACCCGGCGACATGACGGAGCCGGAAGTAAGGACAGATGCCTTTATCACCTACGATGAAGATAATCTGTATGTAGGCTTCTTTTGTTATGACGACCCCGCTACCATCCGTGCAACCATGTGCCAACGCGATGAGTTTGGCGGCGATGACGCCGTCGTGCTATTGGTCGACCCCTATGGGGATGCCACGTGGGCCTATGAGTTTTTCGTAAATCCGTATGGAATCCAGAAGGACCGCATGTGGACGAGCATTGGTGGTGAGGATGCCGGCTACGATCTCATTTGGGAATCAGCCGCTCAGATCACCGACTCGGGCTACCAGGTAGAGATAGCTGTCCCTTTTTCCAGTATGCGCTTTCCGGGCGGCGACGTGCAGACATGGAAAGTCGATCTGTGGCGCAATCGCCCGCGCGAAAGTTTCAACCAGTACTCCTGGGCCGCCTATGATCGCAATGAACAGTGCTGGGTGTGTCAATGGGGCACGGTTGAAGGAATTGCCAATGTCCAGCCGGGCAAAGGTCTGGAAATACTGCCTACACTGGTGGCCAATCAGTCCGGCCGGATTTCTGAAACTGGAGAAGGCTTCGATAACAGCAAAGTGGATGGCGAAGCCTCGCTGGCAGCCAAGTACTCGGTGTCATCGGATGTGACCGTCGAAGCAGCCTACAATCCGGATTTCAGTCAGATCGAAGCCGACGCCGGTCAGATCGATGTCAACAGCACGATCTCCCTTATGTATCCGGAGCGACGTCCCTTCTTCCAGGAAGGCTCGGATATTTTCCGAACGTTGTTCATGTCGTTCTATACGCGATCGGTCAACGACCCTCAATTCACGGCCAAACTGACCGGTCGGGGGGATCGCAGCAATATCGGTTTCCTCACTGCAGTGGATGAGAACACGCCATACATGATCCCGATGCCGCTACGCAGTATTGTGCTCAACTCGGGCCGTAGCGTGGTCAATGTTCTGCGTGGAAATCGATCCCTGGGTACCAGTTCCCAGCTTGGTTTCATGGTGACCGACCGACGTTTCGAGAACGACGGTTCCGGTACCATAATGGCTCTCGACGGTAACATTCGGCTATCGCAAAACTATCGGGTCGACGGACAGTTTGTTTTTTCGCACACGCAAGAGCCGGACGACTCCGCCATGACGGCAGGTCTGGAAAGCTTTACCTTTGACAAAGGCACCAAGACTGCGGCCTTCGATGGTGAATCATATACCGGTGGCGCTTTTATCACTCGGTTTATTCGCGAGGCGCGGGCGTTCAATTTCACCGTTGACTTCAACCAGGTAGATCGGACCTATCGAACGCAGACCGGTTATGACCCCTGGAACGATTACCGAAATCTCACTTTCCGTGGATACTACAATATATTCATGGAGTCCGGACTGTTCGAACGTATCTCCCCCAACGGTTTTGTCTTTCATCGCTGGAACTTCGACGGCGACCGGCGCAACCGCCAATTTGGTGGCGGTCTCAACGGAGAGCTCAGGCTGGCCCAAACCTACTTCGGTCTGAACTTTGAAAGCGGTTCGGAGCTTTGGCTCGATGTGCAGTACGACGATCTTTGGTCGGCCAGTATGGATCTTGGCAGTCGGCTGAACGATCAGCTCGGCTTTAACTTCCGCATTCGACATGGTCGCGGTATCGCCTATCGTACTGGCGGCAAAGGAGAGGAATGGTCGATCACCGCCGGTTTGAACCTCAAGCCGCTCGACCGACTGACTATTGCACCCAATTACCGTTTCAGCAAGAGTACCCATGTCGATACCGATGAGGAACTATACCGCCAGTACATCGCCCGCACCCGGTTCGGTTTTCAGGCAACGCGAGAGCTGTCCGTTCGCTTGGTGGTACAGTACGACGATTTCTATCGTCATTGGGACATAGACCCACTTTTGACGTACCGGCTAAGTCCGTTTTCGGTCTTCTATCTCGGCTCGACCTTTGATTACAGTGAATTCTCAAACGTGAACGACGACAGGACACAGTGGAAGCAATCGCAGAGGCAGTTCTTCATGAAACTGCAGTATCTGTTCCAAACGTAAGGTAGCTGTCGTAAACCTGAGCGTTCAACACGCGACACCAAACAAAGAAGCTCGCCGTGGACACCATGCCACGGCGAGCCTTTTTACTATATGGTTAGGATTGTGTTATCTAAGGTCATTGCGACGGAACGACACGAAGGCTCCGACAAAACTGAACATGATCCCGAATGCCAGCAGACCAACATCGGTCACGACCGGTTGGACGACCTCGGACAAGGGCTGGGCGGGTGGCGTGAAGGTCGGTCGGCCGGACAGGTCGAGGCCGTCGTTTTCGCGAGAAGTGCCGACCTTGACCCCTTCCTCACAACCGATCTGAATCATGACTCCCCCGACCTGGCCGGACTCCGATTGATTCTCTTCGACGTAGCTATTGAACTCGTTGCGGTATTGGTTCAGGGCGCTCTCGTAACGGGGTTTCATCGATATATCAGTTCCGGCCAGAGTCATAGCAGCTAGCTGATAAGCCGAGGCCGGTGAAAACCGAGAGAGCGACAGGCCCAGCTTCTGCTGTGTTTCCTTCCTGTGCCGCCAGTCTTCCAACAGACGAGCCTCGTATTCTTCGATCTCAGTCTGAACGAGCTTTCGAGCCGCATCTTCCTCCTTCATCCGCGCCCACATCGCCTCTTCATCGAATTCATCATCACCTATCGTCGCCTGATCTTCATCTATCCTGGCGTTATCCAGGAGTCGCTTTTCCATATCGGCGTAGAACTGGGTCCATCGATCCTGGGCATAACCGTCTCGCTGACCTTCGATCTCCGCCCGTTGCGGCACATGGACGACTTGCCCGGCCGCCATCACCGAGGCCCGAGGGATGATCAGCACCAGGACGACCCACACGACCAACGATAACAGGAACGAAGAACTGGAACGCCTGGTCAGCGAAGAGATGAAAACACCCATCACGATGAACAGTGAGATGTACAAGATTGAGATGCCGACCAACAGGACGACCTTACTCCAATCGGCGCCGGTCAGAGGTATCTTGAACATCATGACCAGGAGCAGGCTCAGCAATATCGGAATGCATACCGGCACGACCAAGCCCAACCAGGTGCCGACACACTTGGCTACCAGATACTGGGTGCGTGGAACGGCGTTGGCGAAAACCATCCGAAGGGTTCCCTGTTCACGCTCGCCGTTGACGGCGTCGTAGGTAAACAGGATTGCGAACAGCGCAAATACGACTTGCACGATGAAGGCAAAGTCGACGAATCTGAAGACCGCAAACACCGGGTCGTCCGAGTAGGCCGAGTTGCGCAGTTTGACCGAATTGTCGGCGCTTACTTCCGACCAGCGACCGACGTCGTAGCCCAGCCCGGAGACAAACACCTGCATCGGGTCCACGGAGCGGTAGCCCTTGTCGTACAGATTGTGCCACGATGTCTGTTCCAGAATCCGTTGATCCGAAAGATTGGTGGCTGTTTCATATTGCTTGACCCCCTCCCGATATTCCTGGATGCCGATGTAGACACTCAGCAAGAGCAGCACCGACAATACGGCAAAGGTAGCAGCGAACTTGGGACTCAGTATCACGGCGCGCAGTTCTTTTCGAACCAAAGTTGTAAACATGTTTTGTCTTCCCTTCACTGGTTATCTGGCGTCGTACCGTCTGAAGGCAACAAAGGAGGCGGCAAAGAACAGAATGTTCAGCAAACCCAACAGTCCCATGTCACCGGTGGCTGCTTGCAGGCTGTCCGGTACCGACGGCGGCTCGTAGACAAAGGCAGGGAGCTCGTTTGGATCTATCGGCTCTTCCTCCTCCTCTTCACCGTCCATTTTCACTTTGAACACCATCATGCGGCCGCCGACATTCATTCCTGTTTTTTCTTTGAGAAAGGCCGCATAGATTTTCTGATAGGCCATCGCCTGATCGTAGTACCTGTTCTTTAGCCCAAGCGATGTACCTGACAACTCTTCGGTGGCCAACGTTAACGACGCGACCGGCGACAGCCGAGCCAGGTTGAAGGCAACCGCCTGCTGCACTTTTTGCCGGTTGTAACGTTCTTCGTTGAGTTGAGCCGTGTACAGGTTCATTTTTTCATCACGGATGGCGGTCAGGCTGTCCATGTACTTATTGAACACATTCATCATCTGCTCAACATCCTGCGTTTCCGGACCTTTGAAAGAAGCCATGCCGTGCCGGAAATCCTTCCACAACTGCGATGCATACGACGCTTTTTTGGCGCCTACCTCATCGACTGAGGGAACGTCAACGGCCCGACCGGCCAGCAACACCGAGGCGCGCGGAATTATCAACACGCCGACTATCCACACCACCAGCAGGAGTAAGAACGAGCTGGATGTACGTTGGGTAGTTGTCGAGATAAACATCGATATGGTCAAAAAGACACCAAAGTAGAGCATACCGGTCAGAATGATCAACCCCAGACGCCACCAGTCGGCCGCCGCCATCGGCACGCCCATCAGCGGCAGCAGCAGGCAGCCGATGCCGAGCGCAACCAGTAACGACACCGAGAGGGCGGCAAACGAGCCGAGCAGTTTACCCATTATCAATGTAGAGCGTGGCACGGCGTTGGCCAGCGCCAGTTTTAGGGTCCCTCGTTCCTTCTCGCCGCTTATCGCATCGTAGCCCAACAAGATCGCGAACAACGACAATACAACGGTGAATATGAAACTTAGATCGAGAAAACGGAAGACGGCGAAGATAGGTTCTTCGTTGAAACGACTGTCGTGCGACGCCAACTCTCCCCTGGCCTCTACCTCGGTGGTTCGCCCGATGTCATTGGATACTCCCGTGACTAAGGCGGCCAATGGTTGCGGCGGCAGGAAAATTCTGTTTTGGCGCACCATCAGCCAATCGGTGACGCCCTCCAACTGTTGCAGATTCTCCGCCTTGGCCGCCTGGTAATGGTCGACTGAAACTTTGTAGTTGGCCGCTCCTATGTAGAACGACAACACAATCAGGATGGCACAAACGGCGAAGGTCAGGGCGAACTTAGTTGAGCCGATCATTTCGCGCATCTCTTTGTCAATAATTACTCGTAACATAGCTGACCTCCACCTCAGTTTTGCAACTGGGCTTGTCGACCGGCGATGTATTGCATGTATACATCTTCCAGGTTATGCCCGACCATGGCAGCGGCGGCCTCCTGCATGATGAGGCGACCCTCGTTCATGATTGCAATAACATCGGCGATCTCTTTGGCGCGAAAAATGTCGTGCGTCGACATCAGGATTGCTTTGCCTTCATCGCGGAGATTCTCCAGAAGACGTATGAAATCGTGCCCGGCTTTGGGGTCCAGTCCGGATGTGGGCTCGTCCAGCAATATGGCCGGTGCGTCCTTGAGAATGGCGATAGCGATTCCGCACTTCTGACGCATCCCCTTGGAGAACCCTTTCAACCTTTTGTCGTGCACGGATTCATCCAAACCTACGCGACGCAACACGTCGCGGTAATCGTCCCTGGTATACTCGGTCTTACCACCCAGTTGGGCGAAGAAATCCAGATTCTGCAGAGCAGTGAAATTGGGATAGAGCATGACGTTTTCGCTGACGAAGGCGACCTGCTCCTTGGCCCGCAGTGGTTCCTGGTGAGACACCACGCCGTTGATGCGCGCCTCGCCGGAAGTGGGTTCTATCAGGTTGAGGAACAGGTTTATGGTGGTCGTCTTGCCGGCTCCGTTGCCGCCCAACATGGCAAACACCTGGCCCGGTTGCACGCTGAAGCTGACATGATCGAGGGCCAGCAAGCCGTCCTCATATCGCTTGGTCAGGTTCACCGCCTCAAGACGAGGTTGCGGGTTTATGGGAAGTTTATCACTCATGGGAATCATCTCTATGTTTAGGTTCATTATTTTTTGGATAGGCGCGTTCCATACACTACGATTCCACCGACCAGGGTCAAAAGCAGTGTCACGATGGCCACGGTACCGATGACGTTGGTTTCGGCACGCACTTCAACGATTATGATCTTATCTTCAGAAGAGATAGGTTGACCGTTGGACATACCGCTGGTGCGCAACCTCACTTCATACTTGCCGGGTGCGATGTCGGCCGGCGGTGTGAAGGTCAACTCGACCGGCGCATCACGGCCGATTTCCAGGGATGACACGCTGGACGGTTCGATTGATTTGGTCCAGTTCAACGGCAGGTCGACCTTGAATTCAATGTTGTTGATGCTATGACTGCCTTCGTTGAACACCTCTAGTTTCATTTGTGCAGTTTCATCTGGGTCGATAGCGTGATAGAGTTGAGGCAAACGTACCATTAGTTCACCCACCCCCCGGGTCACCAGATCGAGCCTTACGTAACCGACATCCAGCGCCTTGATCTCGTCCTCGGTCCATCGTCGTGATTGCAGGTCGCCTATGTCGCGCGCATGGTCCCTCGGCAATATCAATACAAAGAAGGGTATAGGCGTGTCCATGGGCACGTTGGCGCTGGGACGGTCGGGCAGCTCCACTTTCAGTGCGGCTCGTTTGGTGCGTGCGCTCTCAGTAAACTTCACCTGGCTGAGACGCACGGAACCGGTCGGCGCCTTAAAGTAGCGTCCGATCTCGCGCGGAAGATTGACCACCTCCAGGCTAAAGGTATTACTGCTACCGGAGAACGACTCCAGTGTCAGATCGAACGATGAGGAGCTCCCAAGCTCCACCTCTTGTGAAAACTGTTCCGACTGCACCAAGACGCGGTCGACCGACGCATCCTTCTGAAGATATATTTTCATTTCACGCATGGCGCCGTTGGCATAGATCATTGATACCGTAACGGCGTCGAGGTCCTCAAGCAATGCGAAATCCAATTCGGTCGGCTGACCGTGCACGAGTTGGTCGATCTTCGCTTCATAGGGTTGACTGATTATGGCGCCCACTCCGTTGAGGATGGACACGTAAACATTGTTAACGACATCCGGCTGCAGCGAGCGAAATAGAGCGTCGTCGACACTGAGAAGTTTCTCGAACTCAGCTGATCCGCCGGAAGCATTGGCCAGCGTCAACCGCACATGCTTGGAACCGTCGGACGCCTGGTACTTTACCGCTCCCTTAACGGTCACGTACTGTTTCTCAAACAGAACGGCCAGCAGTGACTGTTGATAATTCACCTCGGCATCGGTGAAGACGGCTCGGGCCCTATCGAATTCGAGTTGTGTGATGAGACCTTTTTGGAACAACTGTTGCTGCCGCTCAAACTCGGTGCTGGCTGTCTCGAAGGCCTGCCGCGAACGCTTCAAACCCAGCAAGCGATAGGTATCATCACGTTGGTTGAAGGGATTGGAAGACTGAGCGGCCACCGACCCAACACAGATCAGGACCAGCCAACCGGCGAGCAGCATGTATGACTTTAGCGTCTTCATAATAACACTACCCGGACTTCTTCATCATCATGGGCTGGTTTTTTGCCTTGGCAAACGACACCGTATGCTCACCTCCATCGCGCATGTATACGAGCGTCACCTTGGTCCCGACTTTGATTGATTCAAACTGTTTGCGGAATGCTTCGCCATCGGACACCGCTTCACCCTGGCAGGATACCAGTCGATCCCCTTCCTTGAGCGGGTCGCCGGTCAGCTCCGTCTGAGCATTGCCGATAACCATCATCACATCGACACCACCGTCCTTCTCAATGAAAAGGACTCCGGCTTCCATAGCCAGGATCGGGTCCGGCCCATCGCCGGAGTTAATCGTTTCCACTTTTGTAATCTGGGGACCCTTTTCGTCACCGTTCATTGTCATAGTCTTGGTAAAGCTGCCACCTTCGCCTTTACCTTCCGGCGGAGTTCCGTCGGACGTCATCATCATAACCCGATGCCCACCTCCCTGCTGTTGATCTTCCGGTTTAGGGAATGAGACGATCTGCATGTCCTTGCCTCGCTTGATTCCGAACTCCACTGTTTCTCCGGCCTTGAGTGCATCGTAATTGGTGCGCAGGTCGGCAATGGCCTTCAGCCGCTTGCCGTTCATCATCAGTATTCGGTCTCCCTCTTTCAGGTCAACCTTGCGAAACTCTTTCGGAATATTCTCGCCTGTTGGCATCATATCGATCTTGAGGTTTTTGCCGTCGGTCATAATCACGGCCCCCAGACCCGGCAGAAAAAAGGCGTCATCGGCGCTGAACGAGACTGATTTGGTTTGACTGTTCGCAGTCGGGGCACCGAAAAACCCCATGCACAAACACAGGGTGGCGGCGATCAGCAGTGGCAGAGCGCGAACTCTCATTGAAAACTCCTTTGGTAACACTTGTTGCAAACTTCTTTGATCTGGCTCTAACTTACGGTAGTCAGGCTAACCGGTGTAGTTAATCACTGTTAGCGAAAGTTAAGAAATGTTAATGGCTGTTGGCAGATAACCACACCTGCGTATATTAGACACATGGCACTGAAGAAAAAAACAGTGAGTTTGATTGTAGTCACAATCGTGGCGGCTCTGTCGGGGCTGGTTACGGTGCAGGCCTATCTGCTCAAGAGCGCCTTCGACTCCAAGGAGCAGGCTTTTCATCGCAACGTTATGGCCGCCTTGAGCGACGCCTCGCAAAGACTGACCGCGAACGAGATGATGGCTATCGCCCTGATATCCGATCAGGAGAAGCACATCGACGCTACCGCATCCATACTGTCGATTGGCATCAAAGACTCACTGTGCGACTCGATTGAGATCGGTACGGAGATCTTTACCGCCCGGACTGATTCCGCCGATCCGATCCTCTGGTTCGAAAACGAAGCTATCCGATATCGCGTCCCCCGCCCCCAGCATGTCAAACTACAAATGATCGATCCCTCCACCGGTGAGGCCCGTGTTCTGGTCGATACTTTTCGCGAGGTAGGTAGTTACGATGTGCCTTTGATAAGTGATGAGGAAGCGTTCACCAACTATAATTGGCAATACGTAGGTGATTCCGGCACAACCGTCATGTACATGCATGAAAACCTCGTTGGTGGCGAGTTCTTCAAACGCAAGAACGACAGCACACGCGTGCGCATGGTGATGTCGGTACTGGATGGGTTGGATATTGCCGAACGGAAACCTATAAAGGAACGGCTGAACGAGTCGGAGCTTGATTCGGTGCTGGCTTTGAGTCTCAAAGAGGCAGGGCTGGACCTTGAGGTGGCCTACGGCGTCTTGACTCGCGCCGATTCACTGGCCATGGCAAAGTCGACCGAATACCGCGATCAACTCATAGCCTCGACACTCAGATCACCTCTTTTCCCCCACGATCCTTTCGGGGAGCCGGCCGACCTGGTGGTTTACTTCCCGCAGCGCACTGCATACTTGTATCAACAAATGGTTCCGATGGTTCTTCCCACGACGCTGTTGATGCTGATCGTGGTAGGCTGTTTTGCCTATACTATCCGAACGATTCTGTCACAGCGTCGCTTCGCAACCCTTCTGGTGGACTTCATCAACAACATGACGCATGAGTTCAAAACTCCCATAGCCACCATCCGGCTGGCAGCCGAAGCGGTGGCCCGTCATGACGTCATCGAAAACAAGGACCGCGTGCGGCAGTTTAACGACATGATTCTCGGCGAAACACAACGTATGAGGAATCAGACAGACAAGATCCTGCAAATGGCGGTACTCGAAGAGGGCGACTATGAGCTCAAACTCGAGTCCGTCGATCTTCATGAATTGATCAAAAACGCTGTCGACACTGTGGCACTACACATTGAGAATCGGCAGGGCACGGTCGAGTGTGATCTCAGAGCCGAACAACACACCCTGACGGCCGACCCTGTCCATCTGGGCAACGTGGTCCACAACCTTCTCGACAACGCATCCAAGTATACGCCGGAGTCACCGCGGATTCGCGTGAGCACCAGTGACGACAACGGCGTCCTGGCGATGGCCGTGACCGATAACGGTATCGGCATGCATCAGGACGATTGCCGTCGGGCCTTCGATAAGTACTTTCGCGTCTCTCATGGCAACGTTCACGACGTAAAGGGATTCGGACTTGGCCTTAGCTATGTCAAAATGATGGTTGAAGCGCACGGCGGTACGGTGTCGATACACAGTCGACCCGGCGAAGGAACCAGAGTGGAGGCGACCTTTCAAGCGTCGAGCCTGACCGGATAGGGAATCAGTATGAGCGGACACAGAGTTCTCCTACTTGAGGATGACGCCAGCCTGGGTGCGGTGCTGCAGGAGCATTTGCAGATGCAGGGTTTCACGGTTACCCTCTGTACCGATGGCGTCCAGGGTTCCCAGGCATTCAAGGCGAACGAGTTTGATATTTGTCTTGTCGATATCATGATGCCCCGCAAAGACGGCTTTTCATTCGCCGAGGATGTTCGTAGGACCGACTCCGAGATTCCGCTGATTTTTCTGACAGCCAAGGCCATGAAAGAAGACAAGATTCAAGGATTCAAAGCCGGATGCGACGATTACGTCACCAAGCCGTTCAGTATCGAGGAACTTATGCTGCGTATTCAGGCGGTGATGCGACGCAGGCGGAAACCGACCGAGGCCGAATCACCGACCAGTTTCGAAATCGGCAGCTACTCGTTTGACTACCCACGACAATTGTTGACGCGCAACGAGCAGCAGCGTAAGCTGACGCCACGCGAAGCCGACCTGCTCCGCCTATTGTGTCAAAGCGTCAACCGCACGGTTCGCCGCGAGGATGCACTAAAACAGATTTGGAACGATGACGGCTACTTTGCCGGGCGTTCTATGGATGTCTTTATCTCGAAGCTGCGCAAGCATCTCAAAGACGACCCCAGAGTGGAGATACTGGGTATCCACGGCAAGGGTGTTCGGCTCGTGGTGGGATAATCGATGACAGCCGTCAGCTGCCTTACTCCAAGACTCATAATCGATGATAGGCCATCACCACCGTGCTTGTTGAAAAGTCTCTCCAGCCCGTTGCAGTGGGTCTTGCCTATCCCGCGGAACGCGGGATTGGTGTGGCCCGCCACTGCCGACCAACATGGAGTTAGGGGCTTGTTGAAAGAGGCCTGGCTCACAGGTGGTGTTGGGCGACCCCACCCGGTACCTGCCGTCCAAACCAATGGCTGTCAGGCGAGTCACCTGACAGCACCTTCATCGCGTGGCACTTCACCTTGTGGTATTGAGGGTTTATCAACAAGCCCTTAGGTGCCGGATCACAACCACGCCTTGGGCAAGTCCAGTACCCGACACCACAGAACAAGAGTATGCCACCAGGGTCTACGGTGCCGAGCGCTCACAAAATCACCCGGCAACAACATGGACAGGACAGTATAAAGGCAATCCCGGGGGGCAAACGGTAAGGGACTCCGGTTGTGTTAATGTGCATTAATGTTTGACATTTTCGCTCTTGTTAACCATACTGGCGCTGTGAAAGATCCAAAGAAGAGCCCGCACCTGTTCCACATACCGGTGATGGGTACCGGTTTCAGTATTGACACTCCCCTCAAAGTTGCGAAATACGGTATCTCGTCTGTGGTTTCGCTGGTCGATGATGTTCTCATCGAGCAGATGCGGCAATTCCATTGTAAAAGGCTGGGCCTGCCTTATGTGGCCATACCTGACAGTAACGAAGATGCTCGCGCCAACCGTATCACCGCCTACCTGGAGCTACTGGGTGAGGTGGTTTGTGGTCAGGTTAAGGCCTTGCAGTCCTCGCCTTTTGAGCCCGGCAGCGAGATTACCCGTTACTTTGAGATGCTGCCTGACGCGCCGCTGAAGCGATCCTACCAGAACATGCTCACCGTGTCGAACCCGGCGGCGAAAACCAAACTGCAGAATGCTCTGCGCAGCCAGGCGGTTCCGGGCAGTATCGATGTGAATATTATGACCAAGTTGGACCGCGATATATACTACGGCGGGAAAAAACTACCGCCTGAGTCTGCCGATGCCATGGCCGCTCTCAGAGGTTACGCCAGGAGTAACTTGCAGTCATCTATAGTATTCTCAGCCGGAATAAACCGACGTCTCTATAGTTATCTGGCCAAATTCGACGATTTCCTCCCGGATCACCACGGCATGCTTCGCAAAAGAATCGTTCTGAAGGTGAGCGATTTCCGCTCGGCCATAGTTCAAGGTCGCTATCTGGCCAAGAGAGGACTGTGGGTCTCTGAGTTCAGAATCGAATCTGGTCTCAATTGTGGCGGTCACGCCTTTCCCACCGAAGGACACCTGTTGGGACCCATTCTGGATGAGTTCAGGCGCCAGAGGACAGAACTGATCAACGATCATCACGAAGTATACAACCGGGCGCTGGCCGCGATAGGACGACCCCAGATTCAAGCGCCCCACCAGGTTCGTGTCACGGTGCAGGGCGGCATTGGCACCGCCGATGAAAACAGTTTCCTCCTTGGACACCTACAGGTCGACGGTACCGGCTGGGGAACACCCTTCTTGTTGGTCCCGGAAGTAACAAATGTAGACGATGTTCACCTGGGAAAACTGTCGTCAGCCGACAAAAACGATGTGTACCTGAGTGACCGCTCACCGCTTGGCGTACCCTTCTGGATATTGCGCAACTGTGGCAGTGAAGAGTTTCACCAAGAGCGGATTGATACCGGCAAACCCGGTAGTATGTGTCCGAAAGGCTATCTGGCTGCCGATACCGAATTCAACGATGTCCCGATCTGCCGGGCATCCAGGCTCTATCAGCTTAGGAAGCTGCGGCAGCTTTCAGGGACCATCCAATCGGCCGAGCAATTGAACACCATGAGGGAAAAGGTACTGGTCAAATCCTGCATCTGTCATGACGTTGGCGGCGGCGTGGCTTTGAAACTTGGGATAGACCCCAAAGCCAGCCCGGCTGTCTGCAGCGGCCCCAACATTGCGCACTTCTCCAAAGTCGCATCCCTGGACGAGATGGTCAGCCATATCTACGGACGCTTATCCATACTCAACAACTCCGACCGCCCCCACATGTTCATCAACGAACTGACAATCTACGTTGATTACCTCCGCCGGGAAGCTCAGAAAACATCAGAGGAATTGGCCGACAAAACGGTCAAGTGCTTCAAGGAGTTCAAACGGAACCTAGTTACCGGGATAGACTACTACCGCACTCTTGCCCAGCAATTCAGTGAAGAGCAGAGAGAACGATTCCTGTCGGAACTCGATACTTTGTTCAGTGAGTTAGAAGACGTTCTTCCGGCATCATCCACCGTTGTCCCTGCCTAAAGCTCCACCCAGCCCTTGAATCGGGGCTCTCAAACGCCCGCTGCCGGCCAGCGTACCATCTTTGCGCGTAACAGGGGCGATGTCCCGATTGGAGCGGGCGTTGCAAAACCATCACCGGAGGTCTTAGCCTCATGAGCTCAAGACAAGACACCAGCGCGCAGGGCATTCTGTTTCTTGTTCTTCTTGCAGGCATCCTTGTATTCTCGAACGCGGACTTAAACGCAGAGTCGATTAATCCACGATTCGAAGTTTTCGGTACGGACGAACCGATAAGTTGGTTCGCGGCGCGGGACTCGGCTGAAAATCACGGAGGTTATCTGGCCATTATCACCAGTGCCGCTGAGCAGGCCGAAGTGGCCGCGCTCCTTTCCGAGAGCGACACGGCCTGGATGGGCGGGTTTGATGTACTGATTGAAGGAAAATGGGTCTGGCTTAACGGCGAGGCCTGGTCCTACGATAACTGGAATGTACCCCACCCGTGGCCGTCAGGATCTTATGACTACTTGCAGATTGTGGGGTCGGCAGGCGGCAAATGGGAATCAGCGGCCAGCCACACCGATGCTTACGTGGTCGAGTACGAGTGCTGTATTGAGAGCACAGGCAATGTTGATAGTGACCCTTCAGAAGCTGTCGATATATCCGATCTCGTCTACCTGGTCGACTTCATGTTCACCGGCGGACCGGCTCCTTTGTGCACCGACGAGGCCGATATGCAATTGTCGGGGGACATAGACATCTCCGACCTGGTTTTCCTGGTCGACTTCATGTTCACCGCAGGACCGGCGCCGCCGGATTGTCCGCCGTTGATCGTACCACCCGGCGACACCGTCATTTTGACCGACATCACCGGGAAGCAGTGGGACATAAGTTATGCCGTGCACTTTTATGGTTTCGAACGTACCCACTTTAATTTCGGCTTGGGACCGCATTCCATTCGGCCGATAATCAACCCGGAGTTCCTCACCGCTGCCGACAGTGGATTCCCCAACGCAGACGACACCTTCATGGTTCTGGGAACTACCATCAACGGCGATACGCGGGCTTATCCCTGGCACTCCCTGATCGGGATTGAAGTGGTCGATGATTCCTTTGACTCGGTGTACGTCGCGGCAACCTACTGACCACTCCAAGAAGAGGCTGTCGTGTACAGCCGCGAAATCGACGGTCAGGTCCTCACTTTTTCGGCCAGTGGATGGACTTACGACTTCCTGTTCGTGCTCTACGATTATGAGACCGAGACTATATGGTATCCATCTAATATCGGTGAAGCCGGTTTCGGGTGCTCCTGCGTGTTGTGGGGTGTGGCCGGTCAATTCGCCGGACGCATGATTCTCTCCGAGCAGTTTTTTAATGCGCCCTGGGACATCTGGCTGGCCGGACACCCGGATACCAAGATACTCGAAGGTGGCTTTGACGGTTGGTTCGGTGATACCCTTGACGCTGCCTATTACAAGCGCGGTCGGAGTCAAAATTCTCGGGAGTAGGCTTGAACATCTTCAGACCTGTCGGCTTCATAGGCTGAACATTCTCAAACCGGCCGAAGCCTACCAGCTTTCTCTGCCGTGACATCCGGTGTTGGTGCACTCACCGTTGGCCCAGACGCCCTGACCGGATGAAAAGCTGATCGTATTCTCACCATCGACATGCACCCATTTTTCAACGAGGTTGAGAGAGGCATCTACTGTGGTCGAGTGACACTGGTAACATTCGACATCCTTGTCCACAACGTGCTTTTCGTGTCGTCCGGATAAACGTGCCGGATGGGCTCCGAAGTCATGACAACTGCCGCATAGGTCTATGCCGGACTCGGTCCAGGGAGGAGACTGGCTGTTGTTGCCGCCCGGGAAATCTCCATGGCAGTAAGTGTCGGCGCAGCTTGAATCGTCGCGGCTCCACGTAGCGTTCGGCCCGGCGAGAGGTCCGAAAGTAACCTCGGCGATGCCGTCCGGTCCGAAATGCTCGGGATCGTCCCATGCAAGCGGCGTGACATGACACTCGGTACAACTAAATCCAACAGCCATAGGACCACCATCCAAATGAATCGTGTGGGCACCGACGGCCAATTGAGAGGTTGCTGTTTCGCCACTTATGCCCAACGGCGGAGCGCCCGTTTGGTTATCAGCGCCGCCGTGGCACAAAGTGCAAGTACCGGAACCACCACCGTGGCAACTACTACAGACTACCACGTCTCGCGTCAAGGTATCGATGATACCGTTCACATGCAGAGATGGATCGGTGATATTCAGCAGTGTGTCCACGACGGATGCATGGCAATCGCCGCATTTTAGCGAAGCAACCTCGACATGGAACTGGTGTTTCCAGCGCAAGTCGGAAGGTTGCGCACCGACATCGTGGCACGAACCGCAGGAGGCCGGGTCGGACGATGTCCAGACAGGCACATTGCCAACAATACCGCCGTTGAAGTTGCCATGACAATAGGTCTGCTCACAGGTCGCATTTACCCGGTCCCATATCGACTGATCACCGGCCGTGGCGCCCCAAGTGATCTCGGCCACCGAGTCGATTCCAAAATGATCCGGATCGACCGCCGCGGCCGGTGTCACATGACACTCATCGCATTCGATGGCACCGGCCAGCGTGCTGCTCTCGACGTGCGCGGTATGCGCCCCCACTGCAAGATCGGTCGTGGCCGTTTCCCCCTCGATACCCGAAGGTGGCGCGCCGGTTTGGTTGTCGTCGCCGCCGTGGCAATCTGTGCAATGGGCGGTGCCCTGTTCGTGGCATACGTTGCAGGCGTCGTGATCGAGTGTCAGCAGGTCGACCTCCCCGTTGACGTGCAGAGTAATATCGATAATGTTGCCCAGTCTGTCGGCCACGCGGGCATGGCAATCACCGCAGGTGAAACCGGCTGATGTAATATGAAACTCATGGATACCGCCGATCTTCCCTGGATCGACGCCGACGTCATGACATGAACCGCAGTCGGCCTGACCACCGGACGTCCAGACGGGAGCGTTGGAAGGGTCACCGCCTGAGAAACTACCATGGCAGTACGTTTGCTCGCAGGTGGCCGCAGCCCGACCCCACACCGATTGCCCGCCGGCGATTCCGCCGAAATTGATCTCGGCCACCGAATCAGCACCGAGATGGCCCAAATCCTGAACGTTGGTCGGAACGTTATGGCAGCTTCCACACTCGAATGCCGCCGCAATCTCACCGTCTTCGAGATGCGCGGTGTGCGCACCCACGGCCAGGTCGGTTGTCGCACTCTCTCCTTCAAGTCCGGTGGGCGGCGCGCCGGTGGCATTATCAACACCTCCATGACAGGCGGTACACGCATCAACACCGGCACCATGGCAAACATTGCAAACGGTGGTGTCCCTTGTCAGCGTATCGACGACTCCGTTGACATGCAGATTTAGATTCGTGATCTGTAGCGCGGTATCAATTACGGTGGCATGACACTCAACGCAACCAAGCCCAACCGTTCCGACATGAAAAGCGTGTTTCCAACCGAGGCGCTGCGGATTCGCGCCGTCATCGTGGCAACTTCCACACTCGGCCTGTCCGGTAGCTGTCCATAGCGGCGCGTTGCCGGCGTTGCCGCCTGAAAAATCACCATGGCAATAGGTGTTCCGGCAGGTCCGGCTCTCACGGTCCCACACGGCCGTCCCGGCATCGCTGATGCCGTGCCAGATTATTTCGGCGATCGAGTCAATCCCGAGATGTCCACTGTCGGATGCCACCACCGGCACCAGGTGGCAGGCGTCACAACTCACGGCGGTCGCAATATCCGACGCCGTCAGGTGCTCGGTGTGGGCGCCGACGGCAATCGTTGTGTCGTATATCTCCCCGTGCAGACCCGTCGGTGGCGCCCCGGTAGCGTTGTCTCGGCCTCCGTGACAGGTAACGCAGGCACCTTTCTCGATATGACAATCGATGCACGACACCTGCACCTCGCCACCGTCAAAGTCGGCACCATGACATTCTCGACAACTCTCTGAACTGCCGGCTGTCACTACGCGACCGTGAAAGTCAGACGAACTCTTGTCCATCCAGGCACCGGGATGGGTGCCGGGCAGTGTAGACGTGGTTTTTTGATCACTGCAACCGCACAAAAGTGTGATGCACACCATCAGCCAAAGGCCAAGTACCCAGGCTACATTCTTGCGGTAGTGGCCGGTTCTGAGCGAACGATGGAAAACCATATCAGTCATGGCAGTACCCACAGAAGCCAAGTCCGCGTTCGTCGGTGCTGGTGTGGCATTGATAGCAGAAATATCCGCGGTCATCATGCCACGGACCGTGTTCATCATCGAAGCGAGCCGATCCCGGATCGTGAATGGCCGCATCGGTTCCGCGCACACCATCGAAATCCGAATGACAACCGCCGCGAGCGCAGGTTGGGTCGTTCGAGTCGTGACAGGCGGCGCAGTTTTCAACATCGGCTCGGGCCGCTGCGCCATGTTCCATCGTCCACGACAACGTCGAATGTCTCAGCGGCATGCGACGTTCGCTTTCGTGGCAGCCGTTGCAGAAACTTCGTGTGTTGTGACATCGTCCGCACTCGGTCTGTCGGCTTTGCGCATCCAATCCGTGAGTAAAAAAGTAATTCAGATCGTGAATATGGCCGGTGAGGTTGTCACCACGGTGGCATTGCAAACAGGCCGTCTCATGCTGGTGACAGCCAACGCACCAACTGGTTTCGAGAGCGGCTCGATCACCGTGCCGGTGTCGCCAGTCGTCGGGATGTATGTCGGCCAAAGTGATTAGAGCGCCATGGCAGAGGGCGCAATCGTCGTCCGCCTTGGTGCCATTATGACATTCCATGCAGAGAGCCATCTTCGGCAGGTGGGCCTGGCTGGATCGCTCACTGGTTGAGACTCCGGCGTGACAGTAGGCACATGCCGTCCCGGCGCCGATATGCTTTGCATGATTAAACAGTATTGGACGTTCCGGGTTGACCAATTCCTCAGGCTCGTCCGGGTGTCGATGACATTGATAACAGTTTTCCTCGTCCTCAACATCGTGACAGGCGCTGCATTCGTCCATCGTGGGCAGGTTTTTGTCGCCGGCTTGTTGGCTGGATTCTATGTCTATGTGGCAGTCAGCGCACTCGATCTCCTGGTCGGTCACATGAAGATCGTGGGAGAACAACAGATCACTTTCCGGCACCACCAATCGCGCTTCGGGCACAATCCCCGCCGCCCAGACGATTCCGCAGGTTGTCGCAAGAGCCGCAAGAAAAATGTATACGTGTCTCATCAGATCAGTTTCCCCCTTCGGCACCAACGGCAAAGCCGCGGCTGAGGCGCAGGTATAGTCTGGTATCGTTGCTTTGAACCGCGTTGCGAAGAAGTTGCGCCTCTACCCTCAAATCGTAGCACCCCGCTACACGCCGCGATGCTCCGACACTGATGGCGTGGGCGTCACTGTGATCCTGCTGTTGCTCCTGAACACGATAGCGACCCAGTGAAGCGCTGCCGTATAGCGTCCAGCCGTGGACAGGATTGGACCTGATGGACCCACGCAATGAATTGTTGTCGCCACCTCGTCCGCTTTGATGAAACCAATCGACCCGCCAGACAGCGGTGGATAGCCCGACACCAAACCGCCAGGTCTCCGAGTCTTCAAACAGCCCGACCTGAAGTTGACTGTTCAGCCTCAGACGCCGGGGCAGCGACCGTTGTCCCGTCAGACGCAACTGACGCCACGAGCGCGCCTCTATCAGACTGAAAACCGAATTGGCTGACACCGATGGTTCGCGATAGAGATACTCCGCCGAGAACTGCCAGGGACGATTGCGATAGCCGGTGCGAAACAGGACGGTGGCGAAGCTCTCGTCGATCATGTTGCGAGCTAAGCGTCCATACATGCGAAATTGTCGCCATGAATAACTGCCGTCCAGGCCGAGGCGATGAAAGGATAACACTCCGTCGTTCTCACGCCGGTGCCAACTTAATCCCAGCGGCAAGGCAGCGATAGGTTTGTACGAGAGCCGCCCACCCATCACCAAGAAGTCTGCAAGTGAGCGAACGGTCTCCGGATCGAGCCGATCCACCGAACTACCAGCCAACAGTTCCAGCTTTGCCTTTCGATAGGGCCCTATTCGCAGCCGGACGCCGTCCAGCAAGTCACTTCCTGCACCGCTGAAGACAAACTGCCGTCCTACCGACAGCTCCGCGACTCTGCGCGGGGTCTGATAGCGTAAGTATGCATCATATACAAAGAACTGCGGATCATCGGGACCGGCATCAAGGATATCGGTCGTCCAGCGTGAGTATGTTTTGAACGCAATACTCCCATGGCGGCTGTCGTGTAAGCGCATCTGAGCCCGGAGCGACTGATACGGTCTGAAATGTTCACTACCGGCGGTTGTGCGTCCATAAAACTCAGTGGTAAGCGTTCCCTTCAGGCTGACCGCCGCCGTACTTTCTACCGGAAAGATAGCCGGAAGAATCGGCAGCAGCAGAAGACAAACCCACCTGGCGCCGTGCCGCCTACATGAACGTGTGACCTTCAGTTTCAACAACACCTCTCTTGTCACCACACAACATATCGATGCTACTCAGCTAACCTGCTATGAGATGCAACCGTGAGGTACTCGTTGTCAAGTTTTACTTGCATGGAACGCTGTCATGCGCATAGATCGTGGATCGTGCTCGATGAGCTATGGGTGCATGTGCGGATGTGGATTAGCTTCCCAGTCTGGACCGGCACTCCCGCAGATCGTCCGCAACTCGTTGGTCGTTCGGACGAATCCGCGCGGCTTGTTCAAGATTCTCCAAAGCAATCTTGAAATCACCCTTATTCATGTAAGCGACACCCAGGGTGTGTTGAGGCAGTGGGACAAACAAATAATCGGTGGCCCATCGATCGAACGGATCATTGAGAGGTGGGTTGGCGACGGCGTAGTTGGCCAGATCGATGGCGCGCTCGTTGTCCATATCACCGGCGGCTAAGACCCAGCCAAGAAGATTGTGGCTGTAGAACGAACTATCCCTGGCCAAGGCGCTTTCTGCGTAATCAATTGCCTGCCCGAACTCGCCCTGATAACTGTAAAGGTAACCAAGGTTGCGCCCGACAGTGACCGTGACGCTGTCCTGCCGGTAGGCCGCCTGTGCCCAGGGTAGAGCATCGTTGAATCTCCCTTGCAGATAGAACACTCTGGACAAATACAGTTTGGAGAACAACCGTGTCGAATCCTGCTGCAAAGCGCCACGAAGTGTCTGTTCGGCCGCATCGTAGTCATTCAAGTACGTCTGCATCCGGCCTATGCGGTCCAGGATCCAGAGCTTGTGAGGACTGTGGTTATTTGCTCGTTGGTAGTGCTTCAGGGCAAGATCGTATTGGCCTGTTTGACTAAAGTAATAGCTGACATTATTCAACAACTCAAATTGAGCATTTAGCGACGGACAACTGTCCAGAGCTGTTTGCAGCAATTCGCCCACCTGGTCGAACCGTTCGGAATAAACAAGAAGTTGCAATTGCTGCGAATATCGATTCTTGTCGCTGCCCACCATTGGTTCGTTTGCATAAACTTCTTCCGCCTGCGCCCAATCGCCGCGATAGATGGCGGCATCAAAAACGACGGCTCTGGCCCAATCGCTGATTGTCCGCTGTGCATCAGCCTCGATAGCCTCAAGCGCCAGTTGTTCGGCGCTGTCATAGAGCCTGGCGTTGAGACAGACCTGGGCATCGACCACCAGTAGTTTCGCCTTGGTGTTGGATGTTACTATGGGATAGCCACGTTTGATCACTTCGGCGGCCCGATGGCGACGACGGTCCGAACTTGCATACAATTGCGCCACATCGGCGATCAGGTTGATCTTGCCGGCCGCAGTGGAGATAGTACGCCACCCCTCCTCGAAAGCGGAATCGGCCTCAGCAGATCGGTGCGCCCTCTCGCACATGTGGATCAAGAACCGCCATGAATTTGGAGAGCCTGCGCCCAGTCGGCACTCCTTGCGGGCATATTTTATGGCATTGGCGAAGTCTCTCCGATTGTAAGCCAGATTAGCCAGACCATCCCAGGCACGACGATAGGTGCTGTCACTTCGCACCGATTGCAGATAGGCCAGGTTCGCTTCATCGTAACGTCTGAGTCCAAACAAGGTCCGACCGTAGCTGCACCAAGCGGTGGCATCGCTACTGTCGGTATCCAATGCGATTGCCCGCAGAACATAGCTTTCAGCTTTTTCATACTGACCAACAGTATTACAGCCATCGGCGACGGCCGAGAATAATCGTCGTCTGTCTGCGTCGGATGGATGACGCCTTAGCGCCTCGCTGAGAGCTTGATCCACAATTGTAGAGTCCCCAACGGCTATTGCGGCCTGGGACAGGTACCGATACCCGGCCGGAGCGTGGGGGGCGGCGGCGATCAACTTTCGCGCGGCCTCGCTATAGCGCTCGTAATCCTGCCTCTGTTCGTAAACATCAAAAACGTGGCGATAAGCCAACACAAAACCGGCGTCTAACCCGATCGCTGTTTCAAATGCGGCCAGGGCTTCAGCACGTTTTGAGTTGCTCGTGTGGTACAACGCCTCGCCCAGTCCATACCAGCATTCTTTGTCGTCCGCGTACTGATCGGTCAATTGATCATACACTGTCTCGGCGTCGGCATAACGTTGCTCGATAAGAAGGGTCGCCGCCTCCAGGAGACTCTTCTCCCGTGGGGATGAGTATTGTCCCTGGGCGAGCAGCGTGCGAATCGACTCAAGTCCGCGTCCGGATGCGACATCCTCCTGCCACCACTGGGCGATAGCCATCTTGTAATACGCCTGGTTGAACTGGGGATCGATTTTGACGGCCAACTGGAATTCGGAGATGGCCTTGGTATATTCAGTTTCACCCAGAAAGTCAATCCCGGCCAGATAATGCCGGTAGGCCTGTATCGATGAACTGGTTTTGTCGCGTATAGATAGATCGACGGCCGCGCTCTCAGCTTCAGTAAACACCAGATACTGCCGCACCCGCCCGGTAAGGTCATCAACCATTGCATACAAGTCATTGCCATCAATCTTGTGCGACTTGATGATCGTGCCGTCTGACAAGTCGATCAACTGACAAGTCACCACCCACTGATCTTTCATCCGCATCAGGTTTCCCGTCAACATGGTTCGGGCACCGGCTTTGGTCGCGACTTCACTGGCGGCGGCAGGATCGATTCGGTTGCGGTCGCGAAAACCGAGCTGCTTTTGCACGTCGAACAGGCGCTGGCTACTGATCAGTTTTATCGAACCCAGACCTGAGAGATCGGTGATGACTAACTCCTGAAGGATTTGCCCCAACCGCTCCTCATCCTCGATATCGGATAGGTTTTCAAAATGCAATACAGCCAGAGCGTTTTCGGCTGCATTGACGCCCCCGGAACCGCCCAACTGCAGGTTGAACGGATTAAGCACCAAGACCAGGATGGCAGCCGCCACCACGGCGAACGACATAACGTACAGTCGCTGCCGCTTCCGCTTCTGGGTTTGATACCGCTGGGTGACTCCGGACAACGAGTAGCTGCCCGAACTCAAGTCCCGTTGAAGCAGTTTCAGGTCGGACACAACCCCGGCCGCACTCTGGTAGCGCATCTGGGGGTCTTTCTCCATCAGTTTGGCCACGATCCGTTGCAGGTCTTCGGTGATATCAGAGCGATAACGGGCCAGCGGGTCAGGAAGTTCGGTAACAATGGCCTGCATGGTAGCCGCATGGTTGTCCCGACGAAACGGCGCCTGGCCGGTGATCAATTCGTAGAGAGTGACCCCGAGTGAGTACAAGTCGGATCGCTCGTCAACCGTTTCTCCCTGGACCTGTTCCGGCGACATGTAGGCGGCGGTACCGATTGTCGAACCCCGCTCGGTAATACTCTGGCTGCCGCGAAGAGTGGCCAGACCGAAATCCAGCAGTCGGGGACGGAGGTCTGAGTCCAAAACGATATTGGACGGTTTGATATCACGATGGACCACGCCGGCATCGTGCGCCTTGCCCAATCCGTCGCATATCTGAATAGCCAGATCAATAATCCTGTCGGTAGACAGCTTTTCGTCGGCCGTTACCGCAGACAGGGGCCTGCCCTCGACATATTCCATAGCCATGAACGGCCGTCCCCGATGCTCTGAGACTTCATGAACAGTGACTATGCTGGGATGGTTCAACTTGGCGGCGGCCTGAGCTTCCCGTTTGAAACGAGCCGCAAAGTCATCATCGGCGGTTAGGTGGGCCGGCAGGAATTTCAACGCGACTTTGCGATCAAGTTCGGTATCCTCGGCAAGGAACACCTCGCCCATACCACCGGCGCCGATTTTCTCTACGATCCGATAGTGGGCTACCAGCGCACCGGATACCGGCACGAAATGAGTTCGCGTATTGTCATCATGTTTTTCGTCAGACATACATAGTCCTGTACAAACATTGCGGGGTCCGTCGTGGGCGCACGGCCACAGGATACGCATCTATCGATTCGATTGGCAAGACCAAAAGTTCGCACAATCATATCGACGACTGCCGACATCCTGAGGCGCTCGGCCTTGGCGCCTGCGTTTAATTGTAGATACGAATGAGGACGGCCAAGGTTCGGCGGGAATTTTCAAGCCAGAGTTCCGGCCACAAAAAAAGCCCGGCGGGGCGAACCCACCGGGCTTGAATTTTACGAGAGTGTATCCACTACTATGGACATGGCGCCGGGGCCGGACCGGAATTGAACATCCAGTCCACCAGGTATACGAGATCGGCAATGTCGATATCACACTCGGCTTCACAATCCACCATACAACCGTAACTGCCGTTGATATTCCACTCTTCCACGCAACACGGACCGGGACCACTGTTGAACATCCAGTCCACAAAGGCGACCAGATCAGAAATATCGATCACGTCATCACCGTCACAGGCGAAATCGCCGCGCCCGGCACCCTTACAGCATACTTGCGACTCACCGGTGACAACGAATGACAGATCGAGCGAGTCACCGAAGAAACGTGATGGATATAGGTAACATCCCATTGTGTATCCCCCTCCATCGAACATCAATTGAATAAACTCCAAATCCGCGCCGTCTACCTCACAGTCGCTGTTGGCGTCTGCACCGGCATAGAACGGCGGATCGACCCCTGGTACAGTGTAGGGCGGCGGCGGGCCGCCGGTGGACAGAAAGTCAGACAGGTACACAAGATCGGACATATCGACCCAGCCTGAGCCGTCTGCATTGCCGGGGATGTAATCGTAAACAGCCGGCGGCACAGCCAGGCGCAACCAGTTGAACGGTGTATTTTCGGCCGCCATTGAAGCATCACCGGCTTGCAGGGCTGTGGACAGCCATCCCCACTGAGGGTCACCATCGCCGCTCACATAGGCCGACACCGACAGCCAGTATTCTACGCCACAGCCGACTTCGAACCACTGCTCCTGGGCCAACTGAACAATGTATTGAAAGTACTGCGAGTAGTCATCATCGGTGTAGGATTCCTGATATGGCTGGTGCCAGCCGTGTATTGCCGTAGGGTCAATCGTCAAGACTGCCACATTCGCAATTGGAATCACTGTCTCCCACAGTAGGGCGCTGGGCCAATCGTGCAACGACCCGGGATTGTTGCTGAACATACGCAAATGAAACGAGTCAATCTGCCCGGCCGTACCGTTCATCCATGATCCCCAAAACTGGAGTCCTTTGAGATTGCCGTTGACCTGGCTGGTCCAGTCGTCGGTCAGTATGAACGGATGAGTGCCGTTTATGCACCATCCGCTGTCGTCCGGTGTTTGTGGAGTGGCCATAATAGGATCATCCCAAGCCGCTCCACCAGCCAGACAAGAATTGGCTAGTGACAAGCAAATGACTGCTAACGTGGAAATCCTGTTGGAGCCGAGCACTCTGTTCAGCATGTCTCCTCCTCATGGTGACACTTCGTGGTTGCAAATCTCAAGGCGGCAAAGCGACTGCTCCGGATCAACAAAACGCAGAAACGAGAAATCGTGAGAATCACTTCTGCGTACGAAGAAATATACTTGCTAATCCACGATGTGTCAATAAAAACTCAGGGCCCAAGCGAGTCCTCGATAGGATGTCGGAGGTAAGTTTGTCCAGGCCCACACAAAAGAAGCCCGGCGGGGCGAACCCACCGGGCTGTTACTATCGATCTAATTGCTGACTAGCGAGCAGCACCCGTTCGACAGCCGGTCGCAGCAACCGCAGGAACGGCGTGTGAAGACCACTTGCGAACAGTCTCCTTGCCGATCTCTGAGGCGTCACTCGACTTACCACAATCCAGGCAATCACAGCGACATGGCTGCGGACCACCGGTGAACATATAGTCAACAACGTAAACGAGATCACTAATGTCGATTGATCCGTCACAGTTGACATCGACGTCCTCGAAGCAGCATGGCTGCGGGCCACCGGTAAACATGTAGTCTACCAGGTACACGAGGTCGGATATGTCGATACCGAGGAATCCGTCACAGTTGATGTCGCCGCGAATTCTATCCGGAGGCTGGCAGCAGCCACCCGGAGGAATCGGGGTGTGCTGTTTGCGAGTTTGTCCGATTACCGTACCGTTGTGGTCGAAGATCGGCACGATGCGCGGGTCAAAGTATGGGATATCGAACGGCGGGGTGAAGGCACCACCGGAGAACGGATCCCAGTTACCCGCACAGGACAGATGCATCTGGGCCGGATCGCCGAACAACGAGTCCATCGGGAACGGTAGAGTAGTCGTTATGACATAGAAGATGTCAAAGAAACTCTCCGCCCAGTTGTCGTTACAACTGTCGCACATCTGGATGTAACCACCCGATATCAGATTCGGATTGAGATGGATTTCGAACGGTCCACCTAATACCGGATCACTGCCGGCGCCGCTGAACTCGACTACCTGAGTACCCATACGGTAGAATCCAGGTGAGACCAGGAACGGCGCTGTACGCACCACCACCATGTTGTTACCTGTGGCCATCAGGGTAGTCAACAGGATAGTACCGGTGTTGTCGTACAGTTCGATCTCGAAGTCGTGTGTCGGGATCGTATCGACACCCGGTGTCCATCCGGTACCGCATCCGGTGTCACACGGATTCGGGACACAGACCGTGCCGTCACCGTTGTAGACGCCGCCGATAGCTTCACACTCAGCAGCCGTGGCGATAAAGCAGAGGATACCGCCCTGGGGTTCACAACAGGCACCCATCGGGTCTTTATCGACCCGGTGCTTCTTCCAGGTGTAACCGATGAGATTGCCGTCGGCGTCGTAGATCGGCACCTTGCGCGGATCAACATATTGGTGACCGTTCGGAGGTGTGAAGACACCACCAGGGAACGGATCCCACTGTTCCTCGCACGGCAGACGCATCTGGGCGTTGCCCTTCAGGATGTTCTCCGGAGGCGGCAGCGATGTCAGTATCCGGTAGTTGATATCGAAGAAGCTCTCAGCCCAGTTGTCGTTACAACTGTCGCACATCTGGATGAAGCCACCCGAAATCAGATCCGGATCGAGTTGTAAGGTGAAGGCGCCACCTGTAAGCGGACTGATACCATTACCACCGAATTGGAGAATATCGGTGTCCATACGCCATATACCAGAGCCAGGGACCGGCTCATAAGGCACTCCGCGCTGGACGATCATGTTGACTCCAAACGCGGTAAGCGTCCCGAGCGAGACGGTGCTGTCGGTCGGATCAAACAACTCGACCTCGAAGGTTGAGTACAGAATGGTATCGATTCCCGGCGTCCAGCCTGTGCAGATGCACGGGTTGGGGAAGCAGGTCGTGTTGGCGCCCTGCCAGGCTTCGGTTGCGGGATCGCAATCGGCTGCCGTGGTCATACGGCATGCACCGGTAGCCAGGTCACAACATGCGCCTAACTCATCGTCGGCTACATGGTGACGCTTCATGGTGTATCCGATGATCTCGCCGGCCGCGTTCAAGATCGGCACCTTGCGCGGATCATTATAGGTGTGACCGTGCGGAGGCGCGGACGGATCCCATCCTTCGGAGCAAGGCAGCTCCATCTGAGCGTTGCCGAAGAGCAGGTTATTCGGAGGAGCTTGAGTAGTCGAGAGCTGGTAATCGATATCGAAGAAGCTCTCGGCCCAGTTGTCGTTACAACTGTCGCACATCCGAATGTATCCACCCGCGTTCCCGTTGGGATCGAGTCCCACAGTAAACGCACCACTCAGAAGCGGGCTGTTGCCGGAGCCACTGAATTGAAGGATGTCGGTATCCATACGCCAGATACCCGGTGTCTCCAAATACGGGGCGTTGCGCTGGACGATCATCTCGGCGCCAAAGGCGTAAGCGGTACCGAGGTAGATAGTGTTGTCGTTGGGATCGAAGACATCAATCTCGAAGGCCGAGAATAGTATCGTATCGATACCCGGTGTCCAGCCAGTGGGACAGTCGTCGTCACACGGATTAGGAACGCAGGATGTTCCGTCGCCCTGATAGGTACCCTGCGCATCGGCACACTGTTGAGCAGTGGTGATAAAGCATAAACCGGTGCCCTGCTCACAACAAGCGCCCGTCGGTGTAGGCGGATTCACCCAGTGAATCGGCCGGGTCCATCCAAGGGTGTCACCGGCAGGATCTGAGGGATCGACCAAGGGATGCCAGTCGGGGGTAGTCAACTGGTTGTCGACCGGCGGAATCTCATTGATCACCGAAGCCATGCGAATAGGAGCCGGCGAGACTACATGATGTCCCAAACCGACCACCTCGACATCGAAGAAGACATCGAAGAAGGCGTCAGCCGGGAAGTCTGAACTCGGCGACTGAGACCTGATCTCGCCCGGAGACGGCAATGGCAGACTCAGAATGAGGTCACCTAACGATGGGCTGCTGCCGGAAAGGTCCATCGACAGCATCTCGGTCTGCACGGTGCGCTGACCGGTAGCCGGGTCAGTTTGCGGCGCCTGACGCTGGATTATCGCCTGGCCTGTCAATTCAACAGTCTCGTCCGGCGGTTGCGAAGGAGAAGGTTGGACCGGACCCATGATTAGCGGCATAATGCCAATAGTCGGAATTGTATCCGGTGGCGGTGGCGGGTCCGGCGGCGGTGGCAGTACCCAGTGAATAGGTATCACCCATCCGATAATCACGCCTGGACTCTGAGGGTCCTCGACCGGATGCGGTTCACCGTTGGTGGTCAACTGCGTGTTCGGCGGAGGAATTGCCTCAATTTGAGCCTGCATAACCGGTGGCTGCATGGGGATGATCGAATGCCCGAGTTCAGGGAAGAACACTTCATAGTCGACATCGAAGAAGACATCAGCCGGGAACATCTGAGGGCTTGGCAACTGTCCTCTTATCTCACCAGGAGCGGGCTGTGGCAGTTGCAGAATGGTCTGGCCAAACATGGGGCTCTGACCAACCAGATCCATCGAGAGAATCTCGGTCTGAATCGTGCGTTGACCGCTGGCCGGGTCAGTTTGCGGCGGATCGCGCTTAATTATGGCCTGACCTTCAAGCTCAATTACATCGTCGGCAGGCTGACCGGGGACAGGAGGATTAGGGCCAACCCAGACGTTCATTATTCCGGTAGTCGGAACGGTATCATTGGCCGAGTCGGGCGGGTTGACGTTATGTCGGTGCCAAACCCAACCGAGTGTGTCGCCGGTAACGGGATCGATAACCGGGCGTCTCCTCGGGTCCTTATAGACACGACCGTGCGGCGGAATCTGCCAGATCGTATCCACCAGGCGCGGCGGCTCGTCGGGTCTATAGTCTAAAGGAGTGCACTCAAGGGCAAACCAGTACTCATGGTTCTGACCGCAGTTGACCCCAGTGCCGGTATTCGGCGCGGCGAACACCCAGTAGGTGCCCGGTCCGGCTACGCGTGAAGTCGAGATGACATCGCACGCGGCACCGGCCACAGCCGGATCAACCGAGCTGGCCAGAGCGCAATCGGCAGTGTCGACAAAGCCGAGCACAAAATCGAAATCGGCTTGACCGGTAACGGTGATAAACACGGGTCCGGTAAGGGTGAATTCATACCAATCGGTATCACGTGATCCTCCATCGGCCCAGGCCGTGCCACAAATCGTGTCACCACAATCGATCGGTTCAAAAGTGGGTACCGGCATGTTACAGCCGCCGTTATCATCGCCTCCACACGGCTCGAGCTCCGGCTTCCACGATGACGAGCAATCGACGCAGAACGCAGAGCCATCCTTATTGGCTTCATAGGTCCCTGAATGCTCAGTCGAAAAACCGACCGACGTTGCCTTTGACAGCACCGCGGACTGACTCACTGGATCGTATTCCAAACTGCCGCGATACGTTGCTCCATCGTTGGGCCCCTGCCCTGGGCTGGGCGGATTTGGCGCCGAACCGAAAGTGAGCTTGTAATAGACATCAAAAAAGCTCTCGGCCGGGAAATCGACATGGGCCGTGATCTGATGTATCTGCCCGGTCGACAAGGGACCGCTCCGGTCCAGGGTGGCGAATATCGAATCACCCTGAGTGAGACTGAATCCGGCCAGCAACAGCGTATCCATGCGCGTGTCGATGGTCAGAATATCCCCGGCCGCGGTGTATGGATTGCCGCGGAAAATCACCGCGCGACCTTCCATTGCCACGACCTCGACCAAAACATTGGAGTCGGCCGGGTCGTAGATTGACACATCGGCTGTCGTGTTCACGACGTCGAAACCGGACGGCGGGTAGGCATCCTGCGCTACCGCTACCGATCCGACCATGGTACAGACGGCCAGTATCAAGATTGTTAGTTTTGTTTTTGACATTGTTTCCTCTAAATGAAAACTGAGAATTCCGACTTGTATTTTATAAGTCGGTCGAGACCTTGCCGATCCACATAGTCTATTTTGAAATCAGAGAATCGGCTCGGTTCTCGCTGTCTTACTTCCGGCTCAGGCGGAAGTTGTCAGGTTCTAATGGAGGATAGGCGGGGCTCGCCGGCTGGGTATTGTGGCCCAGCGTGGAGTTATCGGCAATACTTGATCGAAAATATTGACACGGCCCAACTCGGCGCGACGCACCGAACTGCGCCTTAGCAGGCGGCGCTGTATGAAGTGAGCCAGCAGGATAACCAAACCGTTGGCCATCAGGATTAAGGCGGACCCTAACAAAACGCCCATAAGCGAACCGAAACCGACCATCAACTCTCCCCCGGTCTGGCCGATCAACAGAGATTCGGACGGTCCGCCAAGTCCGGCCAACAAGAAGCCCAGCGGGAACCAAACCAGGGCGATCACCAGTGGATTGAATCCCATGCGCTTGCTAAGTTGGTTTATAGCCAGGCCGAAGAGGCCAAAGATCAGATTTATAGCCGCCAGTTTGTACACGAAAGCCAACGGCGCTACAGATAGTTCCCCGGCATTGGCCGCGACCATATAAACTGTCGCCAGCATCATACCCAGAAGCGGAGATTGCCCTCGGTTGAGCGACGGCAGCCGCCACAGGAAAGGGACCAGCGCAAACAAGGCCACAAACCATAAATGCGCATGGACATGAGCAAAAGTCAGCATTATGGCCGAACTTCCGGCACAAAGTAGGTTGGTACGAAGTTGGTTGTTGAGGCGCGAATTCATTTATGAACTTCCAAATGTCCTCAAACTGATGCAAAACTGACGGCACAGACAGACCAGTTGTGGTCTGCGTCTATTCCTGTCAATTGTTATCCTGTTGGTCAGCTTGAATATAGCCTACATGGGCCTTTGATGTCAAGGAAAAAATGGGACCGCGCACGTCTTTTTTCGGCTGGTGGCGGGCACAGAAAAGCCCGGTGGGGCGAACCCACCGGGCTTGGATTATCGGACTAAGTTAAGTCTAACGAGCGGCGCCCGTTCGACAGCTTGGCGGTACACTTCGCGGCGTGGTGTGTGAAGACCACTTGCGCAGGGTTTCCAGACCGACCTCGCTGGGGGTCTGGCCTCTCAAGCAGTCAAGACAGTCACAGCGGCATGGCTGCGGCCCACCCGTGAACATGTAATCAACCACGTAGACAAGATCGCTGATATCAATCGAGCCGTCGCAGTTAACATCCGCATCCTCAAAGCAGCATGGCTCTGGACCACCGGTAAACATGTAGTCTACCAGATACACGAGGTCGGAGATATCCATGCCGGGCACTCCATCGCAATTGATGTCGCCACGCATCCTCTCCGGCGGCTGGCAGCAGCCGTCATCCGGACGCGGGGTGTGCAACTTCATGGTAAAGCCGATGAGTTGGCCGTTGTTGTCGAATATCTCCACAAGTCGTGGATCATCGTAAGGCAGATCATACGGCGGCCTGAAGACGCCACCCGGGAACGGATTCCACTGGTGCCCACAGTTCAAGTGCATCTGTGCGGGCAGTCCGTGCAACACATCCATAGGCCAAGGCATCGATGTGGTTATGACCCAGTGTACATCGAAGAAACTCTCGGCCCAGTTGTCGTTGCAGGAATCGCACATCCGAATCCAACCACCCGAAGGTTGCGAAGGATCGAGTTGGATGACAAACGGTCCCAGCAGCACCGGATCATCTCCGGAGCCGTCCAGCTGAAGGATATCGGTATCCATCCGGAATATACCCGGCGACTCCTGGTACGGCGCATTGCGCTGGACAACCATGTTGTTACCGGTAGCGTGAAGCGTCGTTATCAACACACCGGTCGGATCGAACAGGTCGATTTGGAAGTCGTGCAACGGGATTATATCCTGACCCGGCAACCAACCGGTTTCGCAGGTATCACACGGATTCGGATCGCAACCCACATTGTCGCCCTGGTACGTACCACCAGAGGCTTCACAATCGGCCTGAGTCATGATGAAGCAGAGCTCGGTCTGCGCTTCACAACAAGCGCCCATCGGTTCCCTATCGACCTGGTGACGCTTCATGGTGTAGCCGATCACTTCACCGTTCTCGTTAAGTATGGGCACCTTGCGCGGATCAACATAGGTGTGTCCGTTGGGTGGATCGAAGTCTCCGGTACCACCCGAGTACGGATTCCATTGCTGGTCACAATTCAGGTCCATCAGAGCGTTGCCGTAGTAGAAGTTGTTCGGGAACGGCAACGAGGTGAGTATCCGATACTTGATATCGAAGTGACTCTCCGCCCAGAAGTCGTTACAGGAATCGCACATCTGGATATAGCCGGTAGAAGTCTCATTCGGGTCGAGGTCGATACTGAAGGCTCCACCCAAGAGCGGACTGTTGCCGGAGCCGGAGAAGGCCAGGATATCGGTATCCATCCGCCAGATGCCCGGCGAGACCTCGTAAGGCGCATTGCGCTGCACAACCATACCCACACCGAAGGCGTAAGCCGTACCGAGTAAGATAGTGTTGTTGTTCGGATCGTAGATGTCGACCTGGAACGACGTGTACGCAACATTGGAGATTCCTGGCAGCCAGCCGGTACACGGCTGCTCGCATGGGTTGGGCACACAGGTCGTTAAGTCGCCTTGGTATTCACGATTGGACGCTTCACAGTCGGTCTGGGTCGTGATGGCACAGAATCCTGTGTTAGTATCACAGCAGGCGCCCGTCGGAGGCGGCTGCACCCAGTGGACCGGCTGTATCCAACCGATAATACCACCAGTACCCTGCACATCCACTATGGGATGCCAGTCATCGGGCTGGTACTGGTTGTCCGTAGGCGGAATCTCGTTGATCTCAGTCTGCATACGAACCGGGTCTTCCGGCTGGATCACCTGGCCCTGATCGGGCAGTTCGACCTCGTAGTAGACGTCGAAGAACGACTCGGCCGGGAAGTCCGACCCTGGATTGACGGAAGTTATCAGACCAGGCGCGGCCTGCGGCAGCGAGAGAATGACACCACCGAACAGACTGCTTTCACCGGTCAGATCCATCTGGACCATCTCAGTCTGAATCTCGGTCTGGCCCTGATTATTGGTATACGGTGAACCACGCTGAATAACCGCGTCACCGCCCAGGAAGATAGTCTCATCCGGAGTCTGCCCGACAGCGGGCGGATCAGGTCCAACAATAACCGGCATAATACCGATAGTCGGAATCGGATCAGGCGGTGGTGGCGGTGGAGGCTGTACCCAGTGGATAGGCCAGACCCAACCTATGATGACGCCCGGATTCTGAATCTCGTACACCGGCTGCCAACCATCGGTCTCGTACTGCACGTTATTCGGCGGCACTTCGTTGATCTGCGCGTGCATGTGCGGCGGATCACCGTCAGGAGCAATCGTCTGCCCCTGATCGGGCAGTTCGACCTCGTAGTAGACGTCGAAGAACGACTCAGCCGGGAACAGAGGATCGCCGATCTGAGTGGTTATCTGACCCGGCGCCGGGAATGGCAGCGACAGAATTGTCGGGCCGAACAGTGAGCTTTCACCGGTCAGATCCATCTGGAGAATCTCGACTTCGACAATGTGCTGACCACTCGGCGGGTCGTCATATCCAACGCCGCGCTGGAGGATAACATCACCGGACAAATGAATAGTCTCATCCGGCTTCTGATCAGGCGCCGGCTGTGCCGGACCGATAATGACCGGCATAATTCCGATAGTCGGAATCGTATCCGGGTCAGGTGTTGGGTCAGGAGGATCCGGTGGTGGCTGTACCCAGTGAATCGGCAGTACCCAGCCAATAGGCACGCCCGGATTCTGGATATCGTGTATCGGATGCGGTTCGCCGCCCAGGTCGTTATACTGATTGTCGACCGGCGGCAACGCCTCGACTTGTGTTTGCATTCTCGGCGGCTGAATCGGTTCGATTGTTTGACCCTGCGCCGGGAGTTCGACTTGATAGTAAACATCAAAGAACGACTCAGCCGGGAAGTACGGACCGCCCGTATCCACCCCTGTCACCAGACCTGGTGCCGGGAAGGGCAGCGACAGAATCATGGGACCGAGCAGCGAAGACTCACCGGTCAGGTCCATCGAGAGTATCTCTGTCTGGATCGTGTGTCCGTTCTCCCCCTGTTCGACTGGTCCGCGATTGATGATCGCTTCACCGACCAACTCAACGGTCTCATCCGGCGGCTGAGTGCCACCCGGAGGATTGGGACCGACCCAGTAATTCATGATACCGATAGTCGGAACGGTATCCTCACCCGGATCGGGCGGATCAACAATATGCTCATGCCAGACCCAGGCGATAGTGTCGCCGGTAGCAGGATCGATTAATGGCGTCTTCCGAGGGTCGACATAGACACGACCATGTGGCGGAATCTGCCAGATAGTGTCGATCATGTGCGGCGGGTCCTCCGGAGTCGGGTCGCCGCCGAAACAACGAAGCTGGAAGAAATAATCGTTGTTGTCGGCACAGGGATAGTTGTTGTAGTCATTGACGGCCATAAAGACATAGTAGGTCCCTGGTCCCGCGACACGTGACACTGTCTGAGTGTCACAGGCCAGGCCGACCGCCACGGGGTCGACACTCGCTGCCAGAGCACAGTCGGAGGTGTCGACAAAGCCCAACACATACGGGAACTCGGCCGATCCCGTCAGCTCTATTGTCATCGTTGACGCGAGGGTAAACGAGTACCAGTCGGTGTCACGAGAACCACCGTCGGCCCAGGCCGTGCCGCAAACATCCATCCCGCATTGAATCGGCTCAAACTGATTGGGCGTCGAGTTACAACCGCCGTTGTCATCGTTGCCGCACGGTTCCGCCTCTTGATAGGCAGCAGCATCGCAATCGATGACACAGGGCACGCAGTTCTCGGCGTATTCCACCGACAGTTCGTAATCGCCGCAATCGGCGCCATAACCGTCAACGACAATGTAGTAAGTGGCGTTGGCCAAAACCGGCATGCAACTGATTATCGAGGTATAATCCGGACAGGCGTCGTCGTTGCAGGCGTAGGGCGCGCCGGGCGTGTACGTGTTTTCATACACATAGAGTTTGGTGTCAAACCCCCCGGGGAAACAGGTCGACAGGGTTATGAACGTGTCCAACGGCGGGTCGATTACGTAGACCACGTCGGGCGCGGTGCTCCCGGTGTAGGGACAAACCTCATCGTAATCGTTTGTATACCCGCAGGTGGTACCGACAGTCACAGTCGGAATCGTTGGCAGGAACACCGCCGAACCTATGTCCTCTCCCCCCTGGCGGGCGCCTTTGTCAGACGTCTCCTGAGCCGGGCGGGGCGCGGGTAGTTTATTCGTCAGCGGTGCAGCTTTGCCTGAGACTATAGAACCTGATTGGCTCTTTAGATCATAGTTGAAGCTGCCGTGACGAGTAGCATCGTCGTCGGGGCCATCACCCGGACTGGGATTGGCCGGTTCCGAACCGAAGTGCAATTTGTAATATACGTCGAAAAAGCTCTCGGCCGGGAAATCGGTTCCGGCTGTGAGTTGCCAAATCTGACCGGTCGACAACGGGCCGCTACGGTCCAGAACGGCAAATACCGAGTCGCCGAAATTCAGGCTGAAGCCACGTAGCAACAGCGTGTCCATACGGGTGTCGATGGTCATCACGCCGCCACCGGCATCGTAGGGATCACCCCGATAGATAACCGCGCGCCCATCCATTGATACAACCTCCAACAGCACGTTGGGATCAAGCGGATCATAGATGGATATGTTGGCGCTCGTGTTCACCACGTCGTAGCCGGCAGGTGGGTAGGCAAAAGCTACCACCGAACACAACAAGGTTGCCATCGCCGTCATTAGGATTATTGTTTTCACTCTTTGCATTTTTGTCCTCTCAATCAAAAATCTGAGAATACCAATCCATACAGTATGGAATCGGTAAAAATCGACTTAAGAGTAGTAGTTCTGGCCCAAGCTGTTCGGAGCCCTAAAGGCGCTCGATCAGTCAATCTCGGGCAGAGAACATCTTCTCTATGAGAGGCTGGGAGGGGCGCGTCGGCTGGGGATTATGGCCCAGCGCACCGAAAGAGGAAGAACCTGGGCCGGTATATATATCCGCCGAAGGACAGCCCTGCGCACCGAAGGACGGCGGAACAGTTGACGTTTGAAATATCGCGCCAGCAGCAGAATCAGGCCATTGAACAGAACAAATATCGAAGACCACAGCAGAATTCCGGCCAGCGATCCAAATCCGAGCAGGAGTTCAGGTCCAGCCTGCTCAATCAGGAGTAGATCGCCGAGATTGACTACCTGAGCCAATAGCAAACCCAGTGGGAACCAGATCAGAGCAATCAGAACAGGGTTGAAACCCATCCGCACGCTGAGACGATTGATAGCAAAGCCGAAAACTGCAAAAGCAGTATTGAGAGCCGCCAACTCAGACAAGAAAACCAGCGGAGCAACAGGCAGCCGACCGGCCGAAGTAGCGACCAAATAGATTGTAGCCAGCATCATCCCCAGGAGCGGGGCCTGGCGCCGGTCGATGGAACCGAGTCGCCACAAAAACGGGACCAAGGCAAAAAGGGCCAAAAACCACAACTCAGCATGGACGTGGGCAAAGGCCAACATCAAGGCCGAACTGCCGGCACAAAGCAGATTCTTGCGAAGATCGCCACTTAAACTTGTTCTCATCCTGCGTCCCGGATAAGTTTTTGATTTCCTCACTGTCCGGCCGCTTCCCCGAGCAGACCAACGAAGTACCGACCGGGGTAATGGATTACACATTCCATATATCGGTCGGGAGCACAGTCTTTACCACCTCAATAATAATCTGTTTAATCCATATTGTCAAGGCCAATTTACAGGGGAATGCGTTGTAGTAGAACGGTTTTCGTTGATTACACACAAATCCCGGCGGGAACGAATCCCACCGGGGTTGTATTCGAGACAGAAGAGCCCTCAGGTTATCGTTTGCAGGGCGCTGACACTTCCTTGGGAATGACCAGGGCCGACCATTTCATCAGCTCCGGGCCGAACGACCTGGCGCCAAACTTTGGCGGCGTGCACAAAGGTGGGTCGTCACAATCGCACGGACAAGGCGGGGGACTGTCAGGGATAAACATATAATCGACCAGCAAGACAAGGTCGCCGATAGTGACTACCCCATCGCAGTCCACATCCGCTTCCGCCTCGCAAGGCAGGAAGATCGTATCGCCGTTCTCGAACATATATTCAACTAAGAAGATCAGATCGGAAATAGACAATTCATCAGCGAAATCCCAGTCCACATTACCGCGTATCGTGTCTATGCAACAACAGGGGTCCGGCGTACAGGGCTCGTTGTCGCCCTGGTAGACATCGTTGGGACCTGAGCAAAATGCCTCAAGTGTAATCCGGCACGAGTGGGCAATAGTATCGCAACAGGCTCCCGGCACCGCCGGTGGCTGCGCCCAGTGGGTCGGGCGCACCCAGCCGATCACCGCGAGCGGGTCCGACCGTTCGACTATCGCATGCCAAAGGGAGTCTTTGTAGACCACATTGAACGGCGGTAGAGAGTTGATGCCACCCTCTGCCACCATGTGTGGTGGTGCTGCCTCGGGTATAATCTGCCAACCCGAATCGGGGAATTCCACCTGATAGTAGACATCGAGATAACTCTCCATCGGGAATACATCACCCTCGACCGTGCCGGTGCTCACCCCTATCGACTGACCCGGAAGAGGGTCCACCGTGAGAATCGCAGGACCCCAGGGACTGTCGCCGGTCAGGTCCATTTCGACGAGTTGGCTCTGGGACTCAAAGAATCCCTGAGGGTCTTCCACGGGTTCGCTCCACGAGACAACAGCGTCACCGCTCAGGACGATTACTTCGTCGGGCAAGTCACTCGGTCCCGGTGGGACCGGACCTTTGAAGACATCCATAGAGCCCCAGGTCGGGATTGTATCAACGCCGGGGCCCGGAGGTTCCGGACGGTGCTTGTGCCAGATAAAGGCAATGGTATCGCCGGTGAGCGGGTCGATAATAGGAGTCTTGCGCGGGTCCACATAGGAGCCACCCAACGGTGGAATACTGCCGATGGGATCAACCACATGCGGAGGCCAGGCAGGCTCCGTGGTATCCGGCAGGTTGATTACAGACCAGCAATAGGGACCATACCAGGGTGGAGGGATACTCCCTACAACGGCTCCGTAGGCCCACAACCAATGTCCGGACGGCCGATAAAAACTGGAATCTATACAGAGTTCGGTTCCAGCTTGCAGGGTGTCCAACCGGGTTGTTATCGTCATCATCTTTCCAGACGAACCGGAGGGCATTCCGGCTGTCATTCTGACGGCGTTTATACCGATCGTGTCGGCGCCACTACCATCGAGGTTGAATTCGTTAACGGCGCAGTATAGATCGAAATAGGCGCAGAATGTGGAGTCGATTTCGTAAACGGGCGGGGTCCAACTGGCCCCTCCCGGTGAATAAATGCGAAAGCCGTTGGTGACGCCTTTGACGATAGTGTCATGGTAGGCGGAGTAATATATGTTGAAATTGACCTCCGGACCGGCATAGATGCCGCCGCCGGCCGCGCCAAGGCCCGATAATTCAACCGAGACACCGTCTGGCAAAACGGCTCGACCGGCACTTTTGGATGTCGGACCGGACGGTTCCAACTGCCCGGATCGCGAATCAAGATCGTAGTCAAAACCCGCTCGGTGAGTCGCGCCTGATCCGCCGGGCCCGCCACCGGACTTCGGAGGAGAAGGCTCGTCGGTAAAGATGACCTTATAGTTGATATCGAAGTAACTGTCAGCCGGCCAGTCGATGCCTGGGCTCTGCTGAGTAATGGCGCCTTCAGAAAGCTGAGTGCGGTCCAGAACAATGAAAACCGAATCACCGAAGGCGATGCTGTAGCCGCGGAGCAGGAGAGTGTCCATACGCGTGTCGATCCGCAAATAGCCACCTCCGGCATCATACGGATCGCCGCGCCAGACCACAGCGTAGCCGTCCATCTCAAGGATTTCGGTTAGAAGGGTTGAGTCTCCCGGATCGAACACCTCGATTGTCGCCGAAGTGTTGAAGACATCATACCCGGCCGGCGGATAGGCCCACGCAAACTGAGCACCACAGACGACAACGGCTGTGGTCACGAGTATTATAAGCTTTGTACGTAACATTTGGTCCTCCATGTACAAGGGGATTCTCTGCAAGGCCATAAGCCTGTTAAAAGCGCCCTCCGTGGGCGCGAATCCTAACAGTAGGCCATGGGAGGACCACGAAGACCGGGCACCGCCTGCCAAAGGAATTCACAGCGGAAAATGCGGTCAGGAATATTTCTGCGCCTGAAGCCACCAGCTCGTACAGCCCGGCAGCCGGCAGCTTTTCGTTTTACAAGGCGGATCAGTATCAGCATCAGCCAACGACCCAGTAAGGCGGCGCAGCAGGCCAGACCGACGGCGCCGAAGAACCCAGGGTCCGGGTCGCTTCCGAGGACTAAAGAATCACTGAAGCCGACACCGGGAGTCTGCCAACTGAGCGCCGGGCACCAGAGGAAGGCAATGATCCACGGACACAATCTCAAGTATGACCAGAGACGATTGGTGAAAAGGGCGAGGATGGCAAAGCTTGCGTTGAATGCGACCATCCTAAGAAAGAACTCAGATGGTGAAGCCAGCAGACAGCCAAGATAGGTGGAAGTGACAAAGGTCGTAGCCAGAATCAAACCAAGGCTCAGCGCCTGCCGGGCGGAACAACGGTAGAGGCGCCACAGCAAGGGCGCCAATGCAACCAACGACGCTAACCAAAGGTGTGATTGCAAATGCGCAAAACACAACAAGATACCGGCACTACCTGCGCATAAGAGATCCAGCCGAACCTGATTGCCCAATACCCGGTTCACAAAAACGTCACCCCGTTCGCACCCGAAGCGGTCGCGAACAATCTCTCGTCCCAAAGCCAGCCGAGAGATCAGCTACGGTTTTTCCCAAATCAATTGCAGTAAACTCGAAGAAGTCTTGGCCCCGCGATAGTCTAACCGCGAACACCCCTACCCCTCAAGAAAGACTCAGCCCCGCTGTATGTCAAGCTAATTCTTGGGGTCTACTTACCTTGTGATGGTGCCGCCTTGGTGCGCGAGGGCGGCAGAGAGATGCCAAAGCGTCGCATCATCGGCATCAGTCGATTCAAAAACTTGCCCTTGGCAATACTGGCTTGAAAGAGATCGGGCGACGGTGGTTCGTCAAGCGCCCAATATCGGTAGCGTGCCTCGGAAAGGGTGCCGTTCAGGTTGTTGCGAACCGTCACCGCGGCAGGAAACCACACCGAGCCTACTTTGACGGTGTCGACGATACGATATATCTTGATGATCTCACCGGCGGCATCCAGATAGTGAATCCGGTTGATGATACGTCGTGTTCGGTCGATCCAGAGAATCATGCGGTCGAATCCAACGCCCGAGCGTATCTTATCGGTTAGCGGTTCGGCGACCACAATCATTTCCCCGGTCGCCGACACCGAGTCGTTCTCGAAGGAGAACCTATACTTGTCGATGGGGATAAACCCCCGTGCGTCTTCATAAGAGAGAGCCGTACCCGGGACCATAGCGCGGGCCGAACGGATGTCCAGCAGTCTGACTCGCTTGACGAATGAAAGATAAATCCAGGTCGAATCGAGCGCCTCGGGGTCGGCTTTGTCGGCGAACAGCAAAGTGGTCCCGGACATGCGCGGCGGTTCGGTGACGATGTACATCAAGTGAGTATCGACGGTGTCCCCATCCAGCAAACCGAACATAGTGCGGCCCAGAGGTTGGTCGGGACGTTTGTCATAAGTTGTGACAAACTCGATCTTCACCAATCTGGCCTGCTGGCGGAAATCCGATTCCAACTCGATCATCACCTCGCCGGCAGACAGACCATCGGCTTTAGATACCCCGGCGAACGCGCCGGTCGGCAACAGGAATAGCAACAGTGTCGCCAGACCCAGTGAGAGCCGTTTTACCAGGCGGGGCAAAAACAATAACGTCATAACGTAACAGGTCAGAATAGCCGCGGCCAAGAGAATCCCCAAATCGCGATCCGGTTTCAACGCCGAAAATGTCAACGCCATTATACCAAGCACCAGCACCACTGCGTTCCAACGAATCGCCTGGCCGGTGGTTTCCAAAGTAGCCGTCAGAGCAGCTTGTTTATCCAGACCGGCCGTGCGCTCACGTTTGTAGTTGTGCAAAAAGTGCAGCGCAAAATCGATTCCGACACCGATAGTCAAGCTGGCAAACATACTGGTGGCGATCCCCAAAGGCATTCCGAGGTATCCCATCAACGACAGGATGGTCAAAGCTGTTGCCGTCACCGGCACCATTGCCACCAACGCCGCCACACCGCGCGGGAATGTGACCAGCAACAACAGAGCTATACCGGCCAACGTCCAACTGATCGAGCGCATCTGGTTGAGCACGATGGAACGCACGACCTCCAAAGCCACCGGAATGTCGCCGCTCGAGTGCGTGACTACCGAGTATTCCTGCTCAAGCGGGGCACAAAGATCGGTTACAAAGCGGCTAAGGTCTTCCGATCTTTTGTAGTTGGGACTGTTGACGAACACCATAGCCCGCGCCGAAGAACCATCCTCATTGATAAGTTGCATCAAACTCGGATCGCCGGTCATCTCGGCCACGGTGGCGATATCCTGCAGGGTGCCGTCGCCCAACTTATGCAAGTCACCGGTCTCGCTCAATCCCAGCGCAACTTCCCGATAGGGGTTGAGAAAACTAACCACCCCCCCGACATGCGGACCGTCGAGTACATCGGTGGTGAACCGCTGCATCATGGCGGCGCCGTTTGATGAGTAGAAGAACCCGGGCTCACCATCGAACACGACGTCCAGCCGATAGCTCCCCCAGAAACCATCATTGAAATCTCGTTCGGCCGACACCAACGCCGAGTGTGGATCAAAATTGTCCACCCACGAGTCCTGCACCGTCAGCAGATACAGACCGGGAGCACACACGCCGACCGAAATCAGTCCAATAACCAGGGCGGTAGTTGATCGATTGGCCGCCAATCGTTCCATCCACATAAGGTGTACCGGTTGTTTCTTCTTTCGATGACGCACTTTGCGATGGAACCATGCCGGCGGCAGAAGGATGGTCAGACAGGGGATAAAAGTAAAACTCAGTATCATGGCTACCGTAATTCCAAAAGCGGTGAACAAACCGAAATGACGCATCGGCATCATACTGGCCGTGAGGAATGACAAAAAGCCGACCGAAGTGGTCAACGAAGTGATAACGATGGGTCGACCGACATCTTTCAGAGCCAGGAGCGTGGCCAGACCGAGACGTTGGCGTCCGGATATCTTCCTGTCCAGTTTGGCCCGGTCGCCGGCCATGTAGGCCTGCAATCGCTGCAACAGATGGATCTCATCGGTGATGGCCATGGTCATCAGAATTACCGGTAACACCGTGGTTACCAGCGTTACCGGTGCGCCCACCCATCCCATCAAACCGAGCGTCCACACCAGCACCAGCAGCGCTTCGATCAACGGAATCAACAAGCCGCCAATGGTGCGCAGGGTGGCCAGGAGCATAAGAGCAACCACCACTACCATCACCGGTATTAACACCGATAAGTCACGAAGAACGGTGTCGCCCAAACTGGCCTCGGCCACCACCGGCCCGGTGAGACGCATCTCAAAGGGAGCTGTCTCGTAGCCTTGAATCCAGGAGTCGAAGGAGGCCAGTACTTGTCGACGATCCACCGAGTCGGCCAGAGGCAGGTACATCGCAGACAGTCGACCATCTGGAGAGAGATACAAACCATCCACCTGAGGAGCCTGCCGGAACCTTGTCAACAAATCGGCAAAGCCCGAGCTGTCGACCGGAATTGAGTCGAAAAAAGTGGTGATCACGGTGGTTTCGAGGTTGCTGCGAACATCCAACAGCGAGGCCGGCGAATGCACTCCGGCGCCATACACGCCGGGCAAACGCTTGACCGCCTCATGAATCTCCCGGATGAAACGAAAACCTTCGGGCGAGGCCAGGATGGGTCCATCCGCTCGGGCCGATACCAGCAGAATCACCTGAACCGGATCGTTGAATGCGATCCGATCGGTTTCGGCGCGGGCGACGATTTCGTTTTCTTCCGGATAGATAGCAGCCCCATCGGTACGCAATTGAAGTCGGGTCAGTCCGAAACCGAGAAAAAGAGTCAGGACTAACGTGCCGATTAACGACAGGGCGGGGCGTTTGAGTATTTCATCAAGCAGACGTTCCAAATGAGTCTCACCAGTGGGCGGCAATCCATTGCGGCCGAGTCTTACTCAACGTATGCCTCCAAAGCACTCTTCAGTGATTCGGGGATATGGGTCGGAGCCAGACCATCGGGAGTCTGGCGCATGCAGGCCACCTCCTGCTCGCCGCGCGCCACGATCTCCTCACGATCACCGGCAGAGCGAATATAGTCGAACGAGAGGGTCATACGATTTTGCATCATGGAACCCAGCCGCATGCGGATAATCACTTCATCGAAAGCGCCCAACTCGGCCAGATACTCGCATGAGCAACGCAACGTGACCAAACGCAGGTCGGCGGTCAGCGCTTTCAAAACATCGGGGGCGTGTTCTTTGAGGAACATCTCGCGGCAGCGTCCCTGCCACCTGACATGATTGGCGTAATAGACATTGCCGACGAGGTTGGTTTCCTCGAAACCGACTATGTGGCGAAACTCAAACGCTCGCATCATCGCATCGTGCCATTACGGCCAAAGCCAATGGTTCGTCTATTCCGTTAACGGTCTCGATAGTTGTCGCCGCCCTGAAAGCCCCGGAGGCAAAGTGCACCCACCGACGACCTTCGACACTGTCCAGAATGATCGGTGCATCGGCCGGAGCGCCGATTTTGGTGAGACACTCGACCACGGTCCACACGCGGGTGGCTGCTCTTGCCTTGTCTTCACCGGTTTCGCGGGCCACTGTTTCGGCCAAAGCAAACCGGTCGGCTCCAAGCAGGTCCTGCCAATGCGACATGTCACGATCCGACACCGTCTGGGCATCGCAGCCCACCGGGGTCTCGCCCGTCAGAGCCAGTGTTATATTCTCGGCATGGGCCACCGACAGATTGAGGCCGCCCGACAATTCCGGTTTGCCGTCGGGTCGTTTGGTCATATCGACACTCTCTCCGGCCGCACGCTGCACGGCCCGGTCGCGGCGTTGGTTGCGGTCGGAACCGTCACCGTTCTCCACGGCCACTTGGACTCGCGCCGATGGCGCCAGGTCGGTCAGTTTGCGTTCGACATAGGGACCCAACAAGGCCGGGACCCATGCGCCCTTATGTTCGGTACCGGCGATTGTACTCAACTGCAGATTGTGCCAACGCTGTACGATTTGCCCTTGGTGATCGATCACTCTGACATTGTAGGTGTACAGATCACCCTGGTGCGATTGTTCACTGGCGCACACCGTCCAGGGACCTTCAGACTCGGACTTGGCCGTCCAGACACGTTCGACGCCAACCGGCAGCAAGGAAATGTCCGGGACACAAACCTGGATGGCATGTATAGCGGCATCGGCCAGAGCAGGATCGCCCAGCACCAACTGAGATGCCAGGTACTGCCCGAACCATTGCGTACCGCCGTCGGCCGATATCTCGGCTACACAACTTGTGGCCGCCAGTCGGCGATAGCAGTCAAGCCGGCGAAAGCGTCCGCGGTGAAACAGAAGACTGCCGTACAGTTCTCTGGCCGGCTCCAGGGCGACCGACTCACACGGCTGCTCGAGCGTCGGCTCCTCAGCGGGAAAGTCCGACATGGCCTCATCAAAACTGCAAACAGCCCGGAAATGATCGATGGCAAACGAACTTTCTTCACTGCGCAAAGCCACCACAACCTCGCCGCTCTCCTTTCTGAGTGCGGCCAATCGAATAGTCAAGCGACCCTCCTCCGGCAATACCACCGGTCGCTCGAAACGCAGACCGCTCATCACCGGTGGTGTCTTTTTGCCGGCCAAGGCCATGGCCGCCTGAGCCATTGCTTCCATCCCCATCACCGCCGGTAGCAAACGTTGGCCTCTGAAAACATGATCTTTCAGGTAAGGATCAGAGTCCAGCGTCAGTTCGGCATCGGCGATCAGTTCGATCCCTGGATAATGGACCGGAGTTTTTTCCAGAAAACGCAAAAGCGGCGGTTCGGCGTCGTCCATAGCCAGCGTAGGTGGCTGGCCGAAACGTCCCGTGACCACGATACTGGTATCCGGCAGCGTACAAGCCAGCAAATCATCAAGCACGGCCATCCCCTGGTCGGGCGTGATAGCGGTGATGCCGTCACGGGCCAACTCCTGTACGCGACCCAGCCGTTCACCCATGCCGACGCCGGACCAGACCGACCACTCGATGGACAGACAACGGCAGTTCTGTTGCTTGAGAGCGAATCGCGCCACCAGGTCGGATAGCCATTCGTTGGCCACGGCATAGTCGGCCTCGCCGCGCAACCCGGCCCGGGCTATGATGGAACCGAAAGAGATGAACAATCGCAGGCGCCCATGGTTGAGGGCCGACAGAATGTTCTCAGCACCGAACAGCTTGGGCGCCAGGGTGCGAATAAACGATGGTTTGTCCAGTCCCCGTATCAATTGCGGCACGTTAGTACCGGCGGCGTGCAGAAAAGCTGTCACTTCACCATGATCACGTCGTATTTTCTTAATTGTCGCGCCAACAGCGTCGGCATCGGTGACATCGGCAGAGTAGTACTCGAAATTCACGCCGGCCGAGCGGAGCCGCTCCAGATTGGCCGCCAGTTCACTATCGCCACCAGGTTCGGCCCGTCCCAGCAGAGCCAGCCGAACACCACTCTTTTTGGCCCAGGCAAAGGCACACTCGGCGCCTATTCCTTTACCCCCGCCCGAGACCAGCAGGAGATCCCTGGAGGTAAGTTTCATCGGCTGCTGTTTGTCTGAATTCTCAAAGTCCAGTAGTTGTAGTCGCGGCGTTCGCCTTAGACCGTCTGCGTCGTAGGTAGCTTCTGAGAATCCCACCGCCGACTTCACTTCCTGCACCACCCAGGGAAGAGCTTCGACCTTGAGCGGCACATCGACCAAGCAGGTGACCAGGTCGCGCCCCTCCAGATGAATTGTCCGGGCCAGTGAGCTGGCTGAGCGGCCGGCAACGGCGCTATGTTGCACAAAAACCAGATACGAACCGGCCTTGAGATCGACGGCTGCTCTGGCCCCGCGTAACATGAATTCGATATGGTCTTCGTTTACATCGGAGGGCAGACAGATGATCACACCCTGGCCGCCCCATTTTTCAAGCTCGGTCCTCAGCGAGGAAGCAAAGAGATGCTCCGGGTCGCTAAAGAGATGCCATTCTCCCTTCTCAGGCGGAGGTTGCTCAGGCCGTATGGATTGCTCTACTTTCTCCACATGCAGACAGCGCACCCAGGAATCTATCCCCGGCGCTTGCGTGGTGGGCGCAGCTGTTCCGTTGGTACCGGTCTCTTTTATGCGATCCAGCGCCGCGGCCACTTCCGACACGGTGGCGTCGGCGAACTGGTTGGGCGCCGTCAATGGCGGCAAGTTCAAACGCCGAGCCGCTTCAACCACGATGCGACTCACCGTAATCGAGTTCAAGTGCAGATCATCAAGCAATCGACTATCACCACCGATTGCACGCAGCGGCAATTCCGCTTTGGCTGCAACCAATTGGCGAATCAAATCAAGTGTGTCTTCGGGTTGGTCGGCATCCTCCACCGAATCAAATTCACCCGACTCTCCTTCATCCGGGGCCTCTTTGGCCAGACGCTCCAACAACTCGGCCGAGGGTTGCTCATCATCGTCGATAGGCGCCAGTTCGCACGGGTTGACCAGATAACGAGGTTGTCGATCCATATCGAATGGTCGGATAGCCCGGTCGGCAAAGAACACCGACGGCTCCAGATCGGCCCCCAGTGCGAAGGCCGCGGCGACCGCTTCAAGCATTCCGCGCAATTGTTTCCCGGCCGCATCGGTAGCTATCACCAAAGCGTCCACTTGCATGGCAGCCAGGCCGGCCAGGATTCCGCCCGGTCCCAGTTCGATAAACAAATCGGATTCGGCCGCTGCTTGTTCTATAGCATCGGAGAACAGAACCGGCGATTGTACCTGCCGACATAAGAGAGCTTTGAGGTCATCGTCTTGGTTAAGTTCGCGTCCGGCTATGGTCGAAATGACCCGTCCGTTGATAGCTGCAAACGGAACGTCCGACAAATACGCAGCCAGAACCTGCTCAGCCTCAGCCAACAAAGGCGAGTGAAAAGCATGTGACACCGGCAGACGCCTGGACCTCAGCCCGCCGTCCTGAGCGCGGGCTATGATTTCTTCCACAGCTTCTTCACGACCCGAAACCACCATCTGCTCGGGCGCGTTCACGCCGGCCAAGACCACTTCGCTGTCTTCCAGCAGCTTCTCAACCGTGGATCGATCGGCAATCACCGAAGCCATAGCGCCGGCTTCATGGCAATGTTCTGTCATGGCCCGTCCACGGGCCGCCGCCAGTTGCAAATAGGTTGCTTCATCGTAGACACCGGCCCAATGCAGGGCCGTCAACTCACCCAGGCTGTTGCCGATTGCGTTGGTGGCGGAGATTCCCGCCTCGGTCAGAACTTTGAGTATAGCCATCGAAGCGGTGGCAATAGCCGGTTGAGCCACAGCGGTGGCAATGCCGTCGCCTTCCTGGGGTAGCTGCGCCCGGTCGTAGAGTTCATCGACGATCTCGAAGCGCGTTCTGATAGCGCCGCCGTCAAGATTAGCCGGGGCGGCCTGGCCGGAGAAAAGGTAGGTTATCCTGGGCGCACCTTCGGGTGTACCAAGGAAGACTCCGGCCTCAATATCAAGCCTGCTGTCAACACCTTCGGCCAGCCAGGTGGCAAGAGTTTTCAAAGAAGCGGTCAACCTGTCCGGCTGACCGGCCACAACAGCGGCGCGCATTTCTCGTTGGTCAAGATTGTCGGCCAGGGTGGCCGCTAAGTCGGCCATTTCCGCAACCGACAGGCCGGGTGCCAGGTTCGACAGCAGGTCTACCTGGCGGGACAAATCTTCGCGGTCGCGCCCACCCAACAGGAACAGTTCGGCATCCTGAGTAGTGCGCAACAGAGATTGTTCACGCGGCGTGAATGCCGTGCGAGTCATCGCTTGGGGACTCTCCAGGGTAACGTGCACGTTGATGCCACCAAAACCCATGGAACTGACGCCGGCACGCATGGGACGGGTCTGTGTCCATGGCTCGGCTGTCGAGTTCAGACGAAGGGCTGCCGTTTCCGAAGTCAGTTCCGGATGTGGCGTGGTAACACCGGTATTGGGCGGGATAGTCTGTTTATGCAGAGCCAAACTGGCCTTCAGCAACCCAGCCAGTCCGGCCGCAGCTTTGCAGTGCCCGATGTTGGCCTTTACAGAGCCGACAGTAGCCAGACGGTCGGGCGGCGTACCGGCTCGAATCGACTCGCTGAGTGCGGTCAACTCAACCGTGTCGCCGATCTCGGTGCCGGTGCCGTGGCCTTCGAAGTATCCGACCGAATCGGGGCCATAACCGGCCCGATCATAGGCTCGTTTCAAGGCCAGTTTCTGCCCCGGGATTTCCGGACGAGTGAGACCACCTTTGCCGTCGGACGATATTCCCCAGCCGCGAATCAATGCGTATATGCGACGGTTTTGGGCCACCGCTTCATCTTCGCGCATCAGCACCACGAAACCGGCCCCTTCACCCGGTAGGAATCCGGTCGGTCCGGCGTCATACACCCGCATTTCTCCTTTGGCTAAAGCACCCAAGCGGGCGAAACCGACCAGCTCAAACGGGTCCAGACTAAGATCAACGCCGCCAACTATAGCGACATCGATATCACCGACCGTAAGAGCGGAGCAAGCATTGGATAGTGACAAAAGCGAAGAACTACAAGCGCCGTCAACGGTGTAACCACCGCCGTGAAGGTCAAAGTAGTTGCAGATGCGCCCTGCTATAGTGTTGGACAGTCCGCCGGCCAGCGTCTCATCGCCAAGGGCCGGAAAGGGATGCTTGTAACGCGCTTCGAGATCACGCATGAAAGCAGCCCGCCGATCTTTTTCCCAGCCCTCCTCGGCTAACCGAGCGTTGACCACCCGGCGCACATAGGGCCAACGCAGCCTCATCACCGAGGCGCGTGAAAACTCACCGGTCAGGGTATTGCCCACCAGTACCCCGGTGGACTCGTTAGGTAGTCCTTCGCCGTCGGGAAAACCAGCATCGTCCAGAGCCTGAGCAGCCACTTCCAGGGCAAGCCAGTGAGTCGGGTCGGTCGAGCGATAGGTGCTGCCCACTACTCGGAAGCGTTCACGGTCGAACTCCCAACCTTCAATCAGGGCGGCTCGCGCGACATAAGTCTGATCGGTAGCGCGGGGGTTGGAGGATACGTAATCGGCCGCTCGCAGCCGCTCGGGCGGCAAACGCCGGAACGACCGGCGACGAGCCAGTACGTTTTCCCAGAGTTCCGATGGAGTTGCGGCGTCGGGATAGCGACACGCCATACCAACAATGGCCAATGATGACTTCAAGCCGCTATCTCCTGAAATGACAGCGCGTGTGCATGCATGGTATACGCAACATATTCAGTAGTATGTTGAAAAAGTCTTTCCGTTATCGTGGCGCACGAGGACGTACACCACGCACAAGTATTTGCTGACAGCAATCTCACGTAGTTGTTTTCTCCTCGGTCATAATTGTCTGCAGCCGCTGGCGCCAGACTTCGTAGGCTGGGGTGGCATCAGTGCCCTCCGGCAAACCTTTCAGCGCTTCGTCGGTGCAGGCTGAGGCTTCACTTGCAGTCAAACCACACAGTTTCATACAGGCGTTATCGGTATGAGCAGCCGGATTTCGAGCCCGCTGGCGGGCTTTGGCGGCGAAGGCAACCCCTTGCCGGATAGGCAGCAGATACTCAGGCGACAAGGCAAGCCATTTCTGAAAATCGTCCGGTCTCGGTTTCCCCGCATAGGCTGCGGCCAGGCCGATGCCACTGAACAGGTCGGAACGGCGTTTTTCGGGGAAAGTGAGCGCGGTCGCCGTGGCTGTCTCCAGATCGGCGCCGCTCACGAACCAGATGGCCCGACCCAAGCCCTGATCAAAAGCGCGCACCGCATAACCGGTCAGTTTGGACTCGGGCTGACGTTGCTCAATATAGCGAGGCCAGTGGAAATAGCCCTGGTGGAAACCGTAACCGTCCATAACCAGCCAGCGATACAAAGGGTCACACCGTTTCAGGAAGGGCTCAACCGCCCTTCCCATCCGCGCCAGGGCCCAGCCTGCTCCGATATGGACCATATAGAGATGCCTCTCCCCCGGGCCACTCAAAAAGGTCTTCACTCGGTTACGATTCCAGGGTGTCAATATATCCATCAGGGCCAGTGCCATCGAGGCGCCTTCATAGGCAAAACCGACCAGTTCGTCGTCGGTTTGGTCAAGTACTTCAGCCAAATCCGCCTGGGAATCCGCCTCCAGACCGGCTGAGTAGCCTCGGATGAAAGTAACGCCCAGTCCTTCCAAATGTGCCACCATCTCAGTCTCAGCAGGAAATCCGCGACGACCGAACTTTGCCTCGCGCTCTGAGATGCCGAATAACCTTCGGCGGAGTTTTCCCGACAATTTCGACACTGGACGATTCACTTCCATAGTAATTTAGTCTGACAATACCGAAAAAGGTTCTCAATCGAACCAAAAAAAAACAAACCGTCTATCCACCGGACCGGTTTCGAGCCTTCCTTGCTAGCCCGAAAAGTGTTGTACTGTTCAAACAGAGCAGCACACCTTCACCCCAGGTATCGGCCGCTCCTTCCTAAACGATTCGACCCGAATAATATAGACCCAAAGCCGTCAATTGTCAAGAAACGAAACGAGTCCATCCGGAGAATATCTATTAAAAAGGTCCATTTCATAAATGATGCTACCGCAAGTAGTTAGCATGTCGCGGATCGGGCCGACGGCGAAAATAAACCGAAAAATGGCTTGCGATAATAGGTCCTATACGCCATATTTGAGAACCGAGAGCGAATATCTCAGACTAATGTCGTATCAGAAGCGAAAACCTTAGAACATAGGTAGGTCCTAATTATGGTGGAGGAGAACCGTTTGTCGAATCGAAATGTCGGTCCCGAGAGCAAGGCTCGGGAATGGAAATCGCCACTGGCAATACTTGTTGCGGGAGCCTTTCTGTTTTTGGCAATTTCAGGCGTGGCCATTTACTTTTTTGGCTTCAGTGTCACCAACCAGTTTATGGTGCTGTTTCACACCGCCTTGGGGTTGGCCTTTGTCCTGCCGTATATTATTTACCAAATCAGACACTATCTGTATTCGCGGCAATTCAATCTGACCGATGTAAAACTGCTCGGTTACACTTCTTTTGCCGCCGTCGCTGTGTGCTCAGTGAGCGGCTTGGTGCTGACCTGGCAACCGATCTTTGGCACTCGTATCTCCTACCTGTGGGATACCATTCACACCGTTTCCGGACTGGTTTCGATCGCCCTGGTGCTGCTTCACGTGGCCCTGTTGGTAGCCCGCTACTCCGCCCGCACGGCTGAAACCAGCCCGGCCCTGAACGCAGGTATCAAGCGGTTTGTCTCCGGCAGCAGTCTGGTGGCAACGGTTTCGATAGTCCTGGTGGTATTGGCGGTATACGCCTATGTGCCGGTACCCTTCGCCAATGAGTTTCCGGAAGATTATGTTATAGAAGAAGGTAAAACGCCATTTCAACCGTCATTGGCTCTGACGGCCAGCGGGGGCGCCTACGATCCCCGAACCATGGCCGACTCCAAAGACTGCGGCGAGTCCGGCTGCCACGAACAAATCTACCAGGAATGGCTGCCGAGCGCGCATCGGTATGCCTCGATGGACGCCGCCTTCCAGGTGGTTCAGAACGTCATGGCCAAAAACAACGGACCGGTATCGACTCGCTACTGCGGCGGCTGTCATGATCCGATCGCGCTGTTTTCCGGCTCCAAGAACCTCTACACCGATGACCTGTCCTCCTACGGCGCCGATGAAGGTGTCTCATGCGTGGCCTGTCACTCCATCGAGAGCACAGATGTCAAGGGAAATGCGAATTATGTCATCACCCAGCCGGAGCGCTATGTATACGAATTCAAAGAGGGCGCTACCGCCAAGTTTCTGCGCAATTTCCTGATCCGGGCCTATCCGCAGCACCATGTCGAGAGCTTCACGCGTGATCTCTACAAGACGCCTGAGTATTGCGGCGCTTGCCACAAGCAGTTTATCGATGAGGAGATCAACAAAGTTGGCTGGGTCCAGCTTCAAAACCAGTATGACAACTGGAAGAACAGCCGCTGGTACCACGAAGGGGACCCGGAGAAAACAGTGGCCTGCCGTGAATGTCACATGCAGCTTTTGGCTTCGACCGATCCGGCCAGAGGAGATGGTTCAGACTACAATCGGGATGAAAACGATGGCAGCCACCGGTCCCACCGTTTCCTTGGAGCCAACCAGTTCATGCCGCTGGTGTTGAAGCTGCCGGGCGCCGAAGAGCATGTGAAGCTGGTCGAGAGTTGGATGCGAGGCGAGACCGACATCCCGGAAATCGCCGATAAATGGGCGCAGGGCCCCGCAATCCCGGTCGAAGTGATCGTCTCGGAGAAGGCCTCACCGGGTGATACTGTCAGCGTTCAGGTTTCGATGTTGAACAACAAGGCCGGACATGATTTCCCCACCGGACCGCTGGATATCATTCAAGCCTGGGTGGAACTTGATGTTACCGACCAGGAAGGCAACGTGATTTTTACGTCGGGCGAGATGGATGATCGCAATTTCCTGAAAGAAGGGACCTTCATTTTCAAAGCTGAAGGAATCGATCAGTACGGTAACCTGATTGACCGCCATAATCTCTGGGAGATGGTCGGCGCCCGATTCAAGCGCGCCCTCTTCCCCGGCTTCTCCGATGTGGCCGAGTATCGATTCATCTGTCCCTCGACCATAAGGGGCGTCGCCAATGAAGGTGACGGCAACCAGACCTTCGAGTTTGAGGTACCGGCCGAATATGACGGTGCCTTGAAAGTCTCGGCCAGTCTGGCCTATCGCAAGGTCGGTCAATTCCTGATGAATTTCCTGTTCACCGAAGAGGCCGGCCTGACCGCCAGTGTGACTCGGTTGTCCGAGGATTCGAAGACCATTTGGGTCCAAAAATAGGTTGCGTAATCGATCCGTAAGTGGTGTCTTAGCCCAACGTGAGGTCGTGAGTAATCACAGGCCGACGACATGGACGTAAACAACCTCTGATAACAACGATCAGCGGTGCAAACCAGACAACCACCATCGGCCGACCCTCGGCAACGGACGATATGACTCGACGAAAAAGGCAAGTTTACATATATAGCGCCGTGACCATCGGACTGACCGCGCTCGCGGTCTATCTGGTAATGAGTCGAACCAGGGGACCTGCCTCAGGCAAACAATCTGTCCAGGGCGTAACCCAGGCATTGTTGCGCCACCTACCCGAAAACTGTCCGACCGTGCAATTCACCGATGTATCGGATTCATCCGGAGTTGTCTTTCGACATTTCGATGCCGTCCGTTCCACTATGCTGCCGGAGGATATGGGTTCCGGCGCTGCCTGGTCGGACTACGACAACGACGGCGACCTTGATCTGTACGTTGTCAACCTGGCCGGTCCCATTACCTGGTCGCCGGCCCGGATCGCCGAATCGAGAGGTAATGCTCTGTACGCCAATAACGGCGACGGCAGCTTCACCAATGTGGCCAAAGCAGCCGGCGTGGATCACAAAGGCAGAGACATGGGGGCGTTCTGGGGCGACTACGATGGCGACGGCGACCTCGATCTGTACGTGACATCCTATGGACCGAACGTGCTGTACTCAAACAACGGCGACGGAAGCTTTAGCGATGTGACATCCGAAGCGCGAGTGGGTGACAACAGCTTCTCCACCGGCGCGGCCTGGGGTGACTATGATCTTGACGGATACCTTGATCTTTACGTGAGTAACTATGTCGAATTCCGACCCGAAGATACCTCGGTGAAAGAATCTTCGATGCAGTACCAGGCGACGGTTCCCTTCACTCTTAATCCATCGTCCTATACAGCGCAAGCCAACAGGCTGTACCACAACCTCGGCAATGGAAGTTTCGAAGAGGTAGCCGAAGCGGCGGGCGTGGACAATCTGACCGGACGCTCACTGAGTGTGACCTGGTGCGACTTCAACGACGACCGCCGGCCCGATCTGTATATCGCTAACGATGTCTCGGCCAACGGCATGTTTCAGAATGTCGGCAATGGCACTTTCGCCGACATAGGGGCATCATCGTGGGCGGCCGACTATAGGGGGGCAATGGGTCTCGCTATTGGTGATTTCGATCTCGATCTTGATCTCGATATATTCCTGACCCACTGGATCGCCCAGGAAAACGGTCTCTACAGCAACATGCGAACCGAGTTTGAGGACATGGACGCAGATTCGTTACGTTTTCGCGATATCGCCGACGGTGTCGGTCTTGGCGAGATTGCTCTCAACAAGGTGGGTTGGGGCACCGATTTCTTCGATTATGACAACGACGGCTTGCTCGACCTGCTGGTGATCAACGGCAGCACTTTTGAGAACCCCGAAAACACTCGTGAGTTGATCCCCATGAAGAGCATGCTGTTCTGGAATCGCGCCAACAAAGGGTACTTCAACGTTGCCCAAGTGGCCGGAGAAAGCCTGAACCGAAAAATCGTCGGTCGTGGCGCAGCCTTTGCCGATTATGACGACGACGGCGACGTGGATGTTTACGTGGTGGTACACGGCGGCGTGGGAATGCTCTTGCGCAACGACGGCGGCAACGACAATCATTGGCTGAAAGTGCAAACGATCGGTCGCGCCCCCAACACCCGGGCTATCGGCGCCAAACTGCGCCTGGTGTCCGGCGGTGTCTCACAACTGCGTGAAATCGGCGCCGGTAGTTCCTACATTTCGCAGAACAGCCTCGAAGCGGAGTTCGGACTGGGTACATCCACTCTCATCGATTCGCTGGTTGTCACCTGGCCGTCCGGCCTGACCCAGGTCATGACCAGGCTGGATGCCGACCAGACCGTTGTTGTCACCGAAGGAAGCCATTAGCTGCTATGAAAAAGCTCGTACTGGCCGCCGCGCTCGTTCTGCTATCGGCCTTTATCGTCGTTACCGTATTAAGAAAAACGACTACGGATACATCCAACCTTGACAAGGCCGGAGATACCATGGGCTCCAAGGCCAAGTCCGAGATCGATGATTTCTGGGCGGCTTACAACCGGGGCGAAGAATTATTCAGGGCGGGGCAGTTTGATCGATCACTTGATTATTTCCAAAATGCAATCGGGATAGATTCCACCCATGAAAACTCCTGGTATCAACTGGCCAACGTCTATGCCGAGACCGGACGGTACAGCAAAGCGCTTGAATGTTTTGAACACTTGATCGAGATAAACCCGATGAGTTCCCGAGCCCATCGACGCGCCGGTCAGCTCCTGAGTCGCCCTCGTCCGGGCGCGTCCACCGATCAGGACCTCGCCAAGGCTCATTTTGAACAAGCCCAGATGCTCAACCGCGCAGAATCCGGACCCCACTATTCGATGGGACGACTTCTTGCGGCCGGGGGCGAAGCCAAACCGGGACGTGAACTGTTGCAGAAAGCAGCGGCCACCAATCCGAGATTCGTCGAGGCCTTCAGGCTGCTCGGCTATACCGATTTACTGCATGGACGATACGCCCCGGCCATCAGTTCATACATTCGCGCCCTGCAGGCCGGTGGTGTAGAAGATGCACCTGGTGCGCAGCCGGGTGAGGGTGACACCAAACAGTCTCTCAGCCAACAAGGACCATACTCCGGCAAGAACATCGCCGCACTCTATGGACTGGCCATTGCCGCTCAATCCGCCGGCGGATATACCAACGACATTCCTGCAAACTGTCAGGTGGAACTGCCGCCTGTCGATCGCAGACTGACTCCTGTTAACGTCTCATGGACACCGAAACCGCCGACACCAGAAGCAACGACGTGGGCCGACTTGAACGGCGACGGCAAGCCGGAACTCATTACGACAGGAGCCGGTTCACCCCTGCAAATCTGGAAGCAGAACGACTTTCACTTCTCAGACATTAGCGCCGACTTTGGCCTGAACGGTACGACCTTCGGTAGTGATCTTGTGCTGGTAGATTTTGGTCAAGATAAGGACCTGGATATCTTGTTGATCATCGGCACCCGTTACGGTGTCCAACAGTTGACGCTTATGCAAAACGAGGGTGATCACTTTGTCGACGCCACCGAGGAGACCGGACTGTCGCAGATTCCAGCGTTCACAACTTTTGCTTGTGACGACTTTGATAATAATGGTTGGACTGATCTGATCATAATGTCTCCCACCCAGGACACCGGATCACGACTTTTGCTCTATACTGACTTCACCGAAAGCCTCCAGCAACAATGGAGCTGTAATCTGACCGGTCCGGGCTGGCCCATCGATATCACCGTCGGTGACTATGACAATGACGGCTACCGTGATTTGTATATTACCCGGTGGAAAAACCCCGGCCACCTGATGAGAAGTGTTCAGGGGCGGTCTTTTGACGACGTTACCGCTAAGTCGGGTCTGGCGGCTCATACTTTGTCGTTGGCCGCAGAGTTTATTGATTTTAACCACGACGACCACCTCGATTTGTTTGTATCAGAAGTAGCGCCATACGGGGACGCTTTGCGCTCGGTCCTGGATTTGCCGGCGCTTTCTGCAGACTATCGTCCGACGCTTTACACTGGTCGGGCTGATGGAGTTTTTGAAACTATGCCCTTTGACAACGCACTTGGCCACCACTACGGAACCTTGAATGTACATGCCGTTGACTTCGACGCCGATGGATACACCGACATCTATCTCACCAACGGAGGATTTGCCTTCGATCGTTTCGAGCCGGATGCGCTGTTGTTGAACAAGACCGGGAAACAGTTCGACTGTTATTACGCTGAGCCCCGGCTCGGCAAGTCGTTGTCGGTGTCCTCGCATCCGTCGATGGGTGATGGCCGTCCGCCGGTCATGATCGCGCGCGGTGGATTCCATCCGGGTCAGCCGGAGACAGCACCACAACTATTCAACCTAAAGTAAACCAGAACCCCACGGACGGGAGATACAATTGGCCATTCGAACGAACAATTTTCTGCCTGGACTTTCGTGCCTCGGTACACTGATGCTGGTATCGGCAGTAGTCACTGGTGCCGACAATCCCGACCTGATTCGCACCCGCAACCAGGGGGCGGCCTACTATGAGAATCAGGACTACCCGGACGCGGTGCCGCCGTTTGAGAGCTGCGTGGAGTTCGAGGACGCCGTGGCGGCAGATTGGATCAACCTCGGGCTGGCCTACTATCGAACCAAACAATGGGAAGAAGCCGTTGAGGCGCTTGAGACGGCGGACAGTGACGAGGATAGCTATCCGCATATCGCCTACGCACTCGGATTGATCCTCAAAAAGAACGATGCCTTCGAAGCAGCCGCAGAGCGATTTGAAAAAGTCGTCGCCCAGGACCCGGCCGAAGCGCCGGCCTATTACAGTCTGGGTGTCATGTACCAAAAACTGGGTCGTGATGATGATGCTGAGCGAGCCTTTCAAGCGGTCGTGCGCCATGATCCCCAACATGCCAGCGCCCACTACTATTTGTTCAAGTATGCCAAAGCAGCCGGACGACGTGACGAAGCCAAACGAGAGATGCGAATCTTCAGCCGACTGCAACGTGAGATACCGGACAAACAACGCACCGAGGCCGTCTACGAAGAATCGCAATACCTCACGCCCATTATCCCACCCCACCAGAGTTTCATGCCCGCCGATAGCGACCATCGTGGCAGGATCAGGTTCGTGGATGTTACCAAAGAGGCGGGGCTGCATGGACCGTCACCGTTTGACACTGACTCATTAAATTACCCACAAGTCTATCAGATCAGTTCACTTGATGGTAGCACCTGCTTGGTTGACCTTGATGGCGACAATGATCTGGACTTGTACGTCGTTAGGTGCAGTGATGAGCGATCGCCTGGTAATAGGCTGTATCTAAATGACGGATCCGGCCACTTCTCGGACGTCAGCTCCGGATCTGGGGCCGCCAACACAAGTTGCGGCCATTACGCGGTTGCAGGTGATATCGATAACAACGGTACTGTTGATATTGTACTGTTCAATTACCGTGAGATCAAAGTGCTTAGCAACGATGGAACAGCTCACTTCACCGACCTGTCCGATCGAGCAGGTCTTAGAGACTCCACTGTGGTCGGAGATGCCGAGTTGATAGACTACGACCACGACGGAGACCTGGACTTACTTATTGGTGTTTACGGATCACCGGGACAGTCACGCGATGGCTGGATGATGTACGTCGACAAGCCGGAGGTTGGATTTGACCGATGGCGTGATCTTATGCCCGAGACAAATCGTATTTATCGCAATAACGGGGACGGCAGTTTTACAAAAGTCGAAGACAGCGTCTGGGGAAACGAAGTACAGGCATGGACTATCGATGTAGAGTGCGGTGACTTCGATAATGATGATGACACCGATTGGTTATCGGTCAATGTCAACGCTCCTTGTCAGCTTCACCTCAACCTACGGCAGGGGCAATTCGCTACTTCCGAACCACTCGGCGAGGAGGGCGCGGAAAGGGGGACGGCCTGCGACTTTGACAACGATGGCGACCTGGATGTTCTTCTTGTCAGGGCAAAAGGCGCACACCTTTACTTGAACAGCGGTGATGCAACTTTCACAGAGAAGCGTTTGCCGATCCTTACAAAAGCAGTCACCGACGCCAACATTTCCGCGGTTCGGCCGTTTGACTTCGATAACGACGGGCTTATCGACATCACTATGACATACGATAAGGGCGACCCGAGTTTTCATGTCAACCTTGGCCAGAACGAGTTTCAGCTTCTCACTAACGGGCCGGCACTAACCACCGCTTTTTCAGCTTGGGAACCCGATCATCTTACCGTTGGAGACATCGATAACGATGGTGACCTGGATTTGGTTGGACACAACAACCGTATCCTGCCCTTCATTCTCGAAAACCGGGGTGGCGAAAGCGCCAACTGGCTCAAAGTGCAGCCGGTGGGAATACGGGTGCCAAAGCAGGGCATCGGCGCCAAACTTGAAATCAAAGCCGGACCCTACTACCAACGCCGAGACGTTCACCAATGGCCGGTGCATTTTGGACTCGGCGAGGTGGACAAAATCGACGTGCTGCGCATCACCTGGACCAACGGAATCGTGCAAAACATGGTCGACGTGCCCACCAACGAAATCTACAAGGTCGAAGAAATCGTCCGCACCGACGCATCGTGCCCCTTCCTGTTCACGTTCGACGGTGAAAAGTTTAACTACATTAATGACATCCTCGGCGTGTCGGCGATGGGCGTGCCGCTTGACGAAGGGTTCTATCACCACCCCGACCCGGATGAGTATGTCCGTATCGATGGCACCATGCTCGCGCCTTTCGACGGTCGTTACCTGCTCAGGCTGGCCGCCGAATTGAAAGAGACAGTTTACCTCGACCAGGTGAAACTCATTGCCGTAGATCATCCATCGAACGTCGACGTCTACCCCAACGAACGGTTCAGCGAGCCGCCGTTTATGGAACCCGGCTTGCACACCGTGAAAGAAAGACGTCACCCTGTTGCAGCCACCGACTACCAAGGCAACAACATCCTGCCGCTTATTGAGAAAACCGACCACAGGTATCCGTCTAACATTCCAATGAGCAGCTATGACGGATTGGCCCAACGGCACTGGTTCGAATTCGATCTCGGTGACCTGCGCGGGCATGAGACGATCACGATGTTTCTCACCGGATGGATCTACTGGTCGTCGGCCTCGGCCAATGTAGCTATCTCGCAGAACCGTCAGGTTGGTTTTGAAGTTGTCAGCCTGAGTGTCCCGGATGCCGACGGTGAATGGATCACGGTAATCGACGACATCGGCCTGCCAAACGGCAAGAACTCCACTATTCCGGTGCATCTGTCGGGACTCTTTCCCTCTGATGACTTTCGCGTCCGCTTGACCACTAACCTGGTCGTTTACTGGGATGAAGTTTTTTTCACGGTGGGGACCGAAAGCTATCCCGCCGATCAGATCGAATGTAGACTATCGACAGCCGATCTTCACTATCGCGGTTTCTCGAACATGCGACAAGACTCGCTGGGTATGGAGTTTTTTGATTACGCCGCAGTCAACAAGATGGGACCCTGGCGCCAGCACTCAGGGCGATACACACGCTACGGCGAGGTCTCGGAACTTCTCACCGAACCGGATGATCGCTATGTCATCTATGGACCGGGTGAGGAGATATCTTTCGAGTTTGAAGCGCCACCCCTTCCGAAAGACGGCTGGCGGCGCGACTTTTTTCTGTATGCCTTCGGTTGGATCAAGGACGGCGATCCCAACACCGTCCATTCGGTGACTGTCGGACCGCTGCCGTTTATCGATATGCCCGGCTACCCGTATGACTCCAGCCTCTCCGGGCGGGCCGATGAAATCGCCGGCGACCTCGCCGACTGGTTGACCAGAGAACAGGTCCGCACCGTGAGACCGTTGCGTTGATAGGTTCCCCAAACGAAAGGACCGTTGCTTGTGACCAACTCGGATGACAACCTGCGCTACTATGCCGCTGCCTGCCAGACAGATTTCGCCTGCCCCGACACGCGCAAAGGTATCAAAGCCAACGTAGATCAGATGTTGCGCATGATTGACTGGACGGTGGAGGGCTACGGGCCGTTCTTCAACGTGAAGCTGCTGGTCTTCCCGGAGTTTGCCCACACCGCACCGGTTTATGATTCGGTCGACGAGTTACGTCGTAAGCTGACGGTGGAGATACCGAACGAACATACCGAACGCTACTGCCAGACGGCCAGGAAACTCAACCTGTTTATTCAAACCGGGACCTTCCTCGAAGAAGACCCGGCCTTTCCCAACACGGTCTTCAACACCACCTGTTTGATAGGACCCGACGGCATACTGTCCAGGTATCGCAAGGTCAATCCCTGGCTGCCGTGGGAGCTTCACACCAGCCCGGCCGACATTGAGGAGTACGAGCCCGACCTGTTCCCGGTGGTTCAAACCGAGATCGGTAACCTGGGGGTGGCTATTTGCTATGACTGGCTGTTTCCGGAAACGCTCAGGCAACTCAGGCTGCGTGGGGCCGAGGTGCTCATCAGGGTCTCGGCTTACATGGATCCCTGGGGCGCCACCGAGCCGATGGATTGGTGGACGGTGGTCAACAGGTGTCGTGCTTTGGAGAACACTTCCTACGTCGTTGCCTCCAACCAGGCCGCGTCGATCAGGAACTACCCACCCTTTTCATGGCCGGGCGGCAGTATGGTAGTCGATTACGATGGTCGTATTCTGGCTCAGGCTGATCCCGGACCGTTTGAGAAAGTTGTGGTCGCACCGATTGACATTGCCGCCCTGCGGCACACCCGCAAGACTCGAAAGGGACATGATTTCTTGTCGCATCGTCACGCCCGCGCCTACCGGATGACTGAACCCGGCAGGGAGTAAACTTGGAGTCGGCGCATGCAAGGGACGACAAGATCCGTCACTTCTTCTGCTGAAAAACGAATCGCGGCCTGCACACCGCGACAATAGCCGGTAATACTGTCACGCTGACAACAAAGCTGACCAGCATAGCAATGGCGATCAACAGACCAAACCGCACCAACGTGCTGAACTCAGAGACTGCCAACAGCAAGAAACCCAAGGCCACTACAAAGGCAGTGAAAAAGAGTGCACGACCGGTGAAGGCAAGGGCACGTTGTATGGCGCCGGCGTCATCATCGGTATGTGCGCCGGCTTCAAGGCGCAGACGATCCAGCAGGTGTATCGGGAAATTCACGCCCGCTCCGATGGCGATAGATGCGAACATTGATGTACCTACGCCCAAGCCGATGCCACCGATACCCATTACAGCATAGTTGACCAACACCGCCACCGCCACGGTGAATGTACACAGCAATCCGGCGACCATCGAACGGAACATTAGCCCGGTCAACAGCAATACGCACAGGATAGAGAACAGCACGCTGCGTATGTGGGTCTGACGCACCAACCCCAACCAGTGGTAATCGAGATTGGCCCGGCCGGCCAGTCTGATCGTGAGCGCGCCGTCACTGAAGGTGCTGTCGATGAACCCCTGAAGCGCCGTAATGGTCTCACGCTGATGAACGTACTCACTTGAGGTCATGCGAACGATCAGGTTGGCCGAGCCGTAGTCGGCGTCTACCACTTCACTGAGCAGGCGCGACATAGGCGAACTTGGCGCCCTCAGCACGTCGAGATAGAAACCGGTCACCCCTGGGTCGTCAGGGATAGCAAAGAAGTCCGGATCGTCCCGATTCATTTTCTGATGAGCGCGCTTGACCCAACCGACCAGCGAGTGGGTCCCACCCACGAAGGGCAGTTGCTCGGTGAACTCTTCCAACCGAGCGATCTTCTTTAGCGTCTGGGCCTCCAGCATGTATCGAGGTTCAGCGGATGACAGAACTATATTGAGCTGATTGGTACCATCGAATCGTTCATTGAACGCATTGGTCGCCTGAACCATCGGATGGTCGTCCTTAAAAGCCAGCAAGCGTGAATCATTGACGACCAACTTAAGCGATCCAAGGAAGGCTCCTCCTATCAATGCAACCCCGACCACCAAAACGACCTTTCGCCTGCGATGAATCAGCGTACCCAGAACCGACATGAACCTCCCAAGTCGATCCAGAGCGGCAACACCTTCAGCGTGCGATGCTCTTGAGGTAAAGGCGCCACTGGACTTCAAAGGCAGGATGGCCAATCCGGCCGGTATCACGGTGAACGAATATATCAACGCACCGGCGACACCGAAACAGGTGAACAATCCAAAAAAGCGTATGGGCGGCATAACTCCGGTTATGTACAGTGCCAGGAATCCGGCGATGTCGGTCAGAGATGTTATCAGAACCGGATACCAAAGGGCCATACAGGCATCGACAACAATCGTGCGTGTATCTCGACCGCGCATGGCCAATTGTTCCTCGTAATACTGACCGACAAGATGCAGCGAATCGGCCACCCCCAGAGCCATTATGATCACAAAGATACCATTGGTGACGATAAAGACCGGTACGCCAAACACCGACATCAACCCCAGCGCCATAGCCGACGCCCCGCCAATTACACAAAGCGGCAAAACCGTTCCACGCAGCGTTCGGTAGGCCAGAATAATCAAAAGAGCCATCACGATCGGACAAACGAAGTTCATACGTAGCGCGTCGTCGGACACCGCGGTGCCCATATAGGCCCGCACTGCCGGTTCACCGGTGACGATCAGCTGTTCATCGGTCGTTGGAAAACCGTCCAGGAGAAGACTCAGACGATGGTACAACGCTTCAGCCTGGGCGTCATCATCGACTGCGATGATGATTGCGCCGGCGGAACCGTCAGCTGCCACCAACGTCCCCCGATACAATTCGTATGACAGGATGTCGTTTTTCAGAGAGTCCAGCCCGGCTCTTGTTTCCGGCGTATCTCCCAGTAGTAGATCGAATCCCGGTTCACCATCCTCATCAAAGTAGACGCCGGATTCCGTGGCCAGACTCATGACATCGGATGAATCTATCTGCGGCAACTTTTGGATGGCCACGGTCAGGTCACGAATCAACGATATCGTCGACTCGGTAAAGATGCCATGTTTGGCGTCGCGGATGATGCCGACCACCAGTGGCTCGTTCAGATCAAAACGGTGATCGACTTCCAATTTTGCGAGTAAGGCGGGATGATCGGCTGGAATGAATGTGTCGGGATGCGTCTCGCGCGTTAGCCCGAACATGTACAACCCAAGCACACCAGCAATCAATGCCACCACGGCCAGGACCGGGTAAGGATGCTTGGTTACAAACTCAAAGTATCGTCGCATGGTACTGTATTGTTCACCAGAATTCCATTCATGGCATATTGAGAGCCTGTCTGGCCGGCCAGCAAGTGGGGTCCAACTCAAGCGCCCGCTCGGCGTGTTTCTTGAAATCCTTCTGTTTGCCCGGAAGCTGCCGGAAGAAACCGGACAGAACATAATGGGTCCGCGCCCGCAGTGGTCGATGTGAGTAAATGCCCCTGAGCAAGTGTGGATTGGCCCAGCAAGGATCGTACTGGATGCATGGTTCGCTTTTTAGATAGGTCTTAACACTCTCTATGACATCGTCGCTTGGTTCATAAGTCTTCGTGGGCAACCCAACGACCGACAATAGTTCGAGTTCCGGGCATTCACCTGTGACGTCCTCAAGAGTGGCTATCAAACTATCACTAGTTGCAAAGTTCCCCACTCCCAAATGATACTCCGCCAGGAAAAACAGCGCCTCGATGTCCTTCGGATTGTTGTCCAGTATTGAACGATAAACGCCGGACGCATCATGTGTCATGAAACGGAGCCAGGCCAGATTCAGCCTGGCCTCCCGAATACCGCTCTTGCCCGTTTCGGCAAGCACCGAATCCGCCTTACTGCGATCTCCCATTCGCACATAGAGCCCGGCCAGCCGCAGTTGTGCGAGTACGTTTGTGGAATCAAAGGCAACGGCCTTCAGCAACGCCGTCTTCGCTTTCGAAGTATCTTCATCCTTGTATTCATAAATAAACGCCGCTGCAAGATGCCCACGCACCGAGTCGTGTTGCATGATAAAACCAACCTGCTCCCACGCCGTCTTCAGGCTACCGCCCGCCACACCGGGAGCACGCACATGAAACTCGATCAGTCCTTCGCGTGCGTCGAGACTTGAGGAGTCCAGATAGATAGCACGTTCAAACGCCTTCTTACATCTGCGAGCGTTCATCAGCTTGGACCCAAACCACCCGCTCTGTGTTTTCTCACTATAGGCAACGCCCAACCACAGTTGACAAACCGATGCATCCGGTTCCATCTCAACCGCCTTTTTGGCAAACTTGACGGCGTCGTCGAACTTGTCGTTGGCGTAGGCACGGCGGCACGATTCAAGAAAGGCTCGGGCGTCCGGTGACATCGATGTGTCGCCCGCTAACGAATGGACAAAAGCGAGGGTGACAAGGCAGACCAACACGGTGGCTCGTGATCCGGTTCGCACTATTCCCCCTGGTATCCATCGCCCCAAGCAACCGTCTGTAGTGCTCCATTTTCTGACCATTATTTCGGTCTGGCCTACTCTGCCCAGATCATCCACATGTCGGTGTCGATCGGCTTTTTCAGAGAACGGGTGACTTTCACAAACTTCTCAAGTTCCTCATCATCGATGAAGCTCAGCCGCTTGCGCAGCTTGGCGCTTCTGGGAAAAAGCTCCGCCCCCTGCTGCCACACCCGGCGTGCCTCGGCGTGTTTGAGATCCTTCACGTAGGCATCACCTAAACCGATGTAGGTGAGTTCGAAATAGGCTTTAGGTTGGGACAGATTAAGTTCATTTTGCAGTTTTAGGGCTTGCTTGAAATCGGCGATCGATTCCGGCGCGTGTCGCATCATGCGCGGCCAATGCAGGTGATTCATGCCGCGACCGTACCAACCACCCCAGTAGGTGGAGTCCTGTTCAATAATCAGAGTAAGCTGATCCATCGAGAGGTTCGACTGCTGTCCCTGCTGAACCATACCAAGCGTGTACCACGGCATTTTGTCGACATAAGCCAGAGCCAGATGAAATCGAGCGTTTATGGATGTGTGGTTGCGCTCGACAAGGCCCTCGAGGAACTCAATACAGCGATCAAACTCATGCCACCAAATGCAGGCCAGTCGGTAACTGTTGCCATGGATAGGCGCGCCCGGGTTAAGCTCCAGAGCAGCCTCAAAATGGTTCAGGGCCGATTCCCGTTCATCCTGCCGCGACAACAACACAGCCAGCTGGTAGTGCGTGACATCGTCCCCCGGATACTCGGACAACAGTTCCTTAAGCTCTTTTATGGCCATTTCCTCTTCGCTCAGACGTGTTCGTTGAGCCATCAGAGGTGAGACCGCGAGACACAGCAGAACCAAAAGAGACACTGGTATCTGGGCGAACTTGCATCTATTTCGCAAGGTTGTTCTCCTCTTCCAGGGTAAAATCGTATACACCGCCGACCGGACCAACTTCAACCTCCAGCTGGTTCGGACACTGTCAGTACTTGGTTGACTTCTACATTTTCGAGCGTCTGAACTCCACCTGCCGGCCAGCGGATCACAAGTTTTTCAATGACGTCGTGGCTGCCGAGACCAAAGTGCGCACGCCGACTGCTCTGCGATGCGTAGCCGTTACCGGCCACGATTTCGCGAATCATCAGTTGATCGCCGACCGTGAGTTCAAGCCGGGCGCCGACGGCATCTCTGTTGCTCAAGGTGCCGGTGAGATCGACCTCGAACCAATTTGCACGGTTGCCGATTTCGTTTCGGTACATCACACCGGCGGCGTCCTGATTGGCCACATACATATCCAGATCGCCGTCGTTATCATAGTCGGCCACGGCGATTCCCCGACCGTCACGCTTGTCGTCCACACCCGACTCGGCGGCTATCTCGGCAAAGCCATCGAACCCGTCGTTGCGAAACAAGCGACTTGGTTCGTGTCCTGAACAACTCTTGTTACCCATCATCGGCCAGGTGGCAGCATCCTCCGGGTTGCTGTGAATATCGGTGGCGAACACGGCCAGGTCATACCACCATTCCTCCTCACCGGCGCTTACGAATCCGTTAACGGCATATATGTCAAGATCACCGTCGTTATCAAAATCCATGAACTTGCAGCCCCAGCCCCAACCACCGTCCCAGCAATTCGTCTCCACGGCGACATCGACAAAAGACCCATCGCCGAGATTCTCGTGCAGGACGTTGCCTTCCTGGAGAAACTCGTCGGTTGAAATATTGGCCACATAAATATCAAGCCATCCGTCGTTGTTATAGTCGCCAAACTCGGCGTTCATCCCCTTGCGGCTGTCTATCCCAATGGCTTGGTTTGAAATATTGACAAAGCCGTCAGCGCCTCGGTAGGTGAACAACCGATCCGGCCCAAAATCGTTGGCCGTGAAAATCTCCATCGTGCCGTTGTTATCAATGTCACCGCAACCGACATCAAGCGTCCAACCGCTGTCGGCGATTCCGAGACCACCGGCGACATCGGTGAAAGTTGCATCACCGTTATTACGATACAAGACATTGGCCCCGCCATTGACAGCCGTTTCAAAGGCATCGTGCATGATACGAGTATGTTCGAGATTCCACAGATCGACATACGGAAAGTAGTTGCCGACATACAAATCAAGATCGCCGTCGGAATCGTAATCGACAAAGATCACGCCGTTGGCGTTGCCACAGTCGCCGGTGCCGCTCGACTGCGTGACCTCCGTGAACGTTCCGTCGCCATCGGAGTGAAACAGCCGGTTGCATCCCCATTTGATGACATAGAGGTCGAGGTTCCCATCATTGTCATAGTCACCGAACACCGCCCCCATCGAGGCCCCGTGCTCTTCGTTGACCCAGGCAACACCGGCCTGGGCGGCCATATCGGTAAACGTAAAGTCACCGTTGTTGTGGTAGAGCAAGTTCGGCTCACCCATACGGGACTGCGTCACATATATATCGACATAACCATCACCATCGTAATCGGCGGCGGCAGCGGCGGCGCCCACCGAGGCCATCCAGGGCATGATATTGCCCAGCTTTTCATCCAGCACCGGTTTGTGATGCCTGTGAGTGATCCCGGCCTGCCGGGTAACATCCGTAAACGCTCTCTGGACCGATTCTTCAGCATTCAAGACGACAGGCAGGGCGATCAGAAGAAACAACAGTGTCGACCAGCCAAACGCGGCAGAGCATGAGGTGATGAGCCCAAGCCGGCCGCTTTTCTCAAAAACGTCACTGTTCCTTATAGTTGAGTTGGCTGTCTTTTGCATTGTTCTATGTCTTATGGTTGTTCGCAAAAATCAAGATACAAAAACAAACTACCCACCAATCGGCTCAGCGTCAAGCTGAATCATGGGTCGACATTCGAGACTATTACGGCCGTAGAACTAATGATACTTCCTCCGTGCTCCACGGCCGGCACGAATACGGAGTTACTCGGCCGTTCCTCGGAGGGCATCGTAGTCAAGTTCCCAGTCGGGCGGATCGCCCCCGGGTCCTCTGAGGTAATGATCCATCCAGCGAATCAACCGCCGACTGAAGTCATACCGCGCCGCGGCCTTACGATTGCCGTGACCTTCTTTTTTGAAGAAGACCAACCGTACCGGCGCTTTACCCACAGTCTTGAGATAACGATACAGTTCCATCGACTGGCTGGGATGCACTCTCGAATCGTCTTCGCCGTGCATGATCAACAGCGGCGTGTTGGCCTGTTGCGCGTAGTAGATCGGACTCCGTTCCAGATACCACTGCCAATGGTCCCACGGCCAACGTCTGGCGTGTACGAGAAACATCTCCTGCGGAATATCGGTGGTGCCGAACTTTGAAATCAAATCGCTGACCCCGACCGACATGACACCACATGCGAAGTGCTCGGTCAGCGCTGTGGCTCCCCAGGCCGTAGCATAGCCGCCATAGGAGCCCCCGGTGATACCGACCTTGTCGGCGTCAACCAAACCTATCTCGACCAGGTGATCGACCGCATCGACCAGGTCGTTGAACTCACCCCCGGCGTAGTCGGCCTGACTCATTTTTGAGAACTCCACACCGCGCCCCGTGCTGCCTCGATAGTTAGGATAGAATACGACGTATCCCTGAGCCGCCAGCACCTGGCCGGGACTTGAATAATAGGTAAGCCAGCCGTCGCGCCGATGCGACTCCGGTCCACCGTGCACGGCCAACACCAGAGGATACTGTTGGTCTGGTTGCTCGTTTACCGGGTGGATCAGAATCCCCTGCAATCGCAAACCGTCACGAGCGTTATGCTCCACCACTTCCTGCTCGGCAAACTGTATCTCGTCCAACCAGGGGTTACTGTTGCTGATTCTCTCGGCAGCTTTGTCACCCAGTCGGTAACTAAAAAGTTCCGAAGGATGGTCAAAACTGTTGGCCAACAGGGCCAGGCTTCGACCGTCGGCAGCCAGTTTCATTCGCGTAATAACCGGTCGACCGGGTGCGAGAATAGCTCTTTGTTTGGAACCGTCGGTGCGTACCGTCCCGATGAAGTTATGTACTTCTCGCGCCGCCAAGAAGACAATAGTCTGATTATCACCAAAAGCCAGGTCCCAGACGTGGCCGTCGAAATCGGTTATCACCGGTCTGAGTTCATCGCTGTCGACCGAGGCGATCACTACTTCCCCGGCCGAAGGGTCGTGGATATCGGCGCCGGTAATAAAGGCCACCTGGCTGCCGTCGGGACTGAAAGCCAGCGAACCCAGCTTGCCCGGTTTGTCATACGTCCGGATTAACTCACCTGTTCCGGCATCAATCAGCGTGACGCTTCGGTACATGAGCCGGTCATCAACCGACGGCGTCGGCTGCGTCACGACCGCCAATCTCATTCCATCAGGACTCCACCGAACCACCGATACCGTGCCGTCAATATCCAGCGATCGCGGCGACTGCGATGAATCCCGGGGATCGGTCATCCACACTCGCGTGTGACGCCAATCTTCCTCGTACACTTGTTGATTAAAGCCCTTATCGCGAAGTTCCTTCAGCTCAGTCGGCACCGTATCCCGAGCCAAAAAAGCAATTCTACGACTGTCCGGCGCCCAACTGTATCCGGAGATTGAGCTGCCGAATTGCAGAAGCCGTCGTGACTCACCGCCGTCGAGCGGGATTGCATAGAGCGATTTGACGGTATCTTCTCCGCGCTCGGCTAAGTAGGTTATAAAACCGCCGTCGGGTGTAAAGGCCACATTACTGACGCGCACCTTGCCCGTCACAAAGGGCCGCGTGATGCCGTCGTGCCCGGCGACATACAGTTCAACCCAGGCCGAACCGTTATCCTCTGCGAACGGATTGCGAGGCACCGACAAAGTATAGGCCATCGTCTGACCGTCCGGGGCGATAGCTACCTGCCCAACCGTGCGCAGGTTGGCGATGTCTTCCAAAGTCATCGAGCGCTGAGCAGTCGCTACAGCGGCTATGAACACCAGAAGAACAGTGGTACAAGTCATTATCAGACGGCTTGAGGACGCGGGCTTTTTCCGAAACATGTCTATTCTCCTGCGGTTCTTTGTCTTCTTACCTTATGGCAATCCTATACCGGTCAAGTCACTCGATTCTATGTCGACTCATTTCGCTTTTGTACGTCGATAGAGCAGCACTCCCATCAGCCCGAACAAGACAAGGGCCACGATTTCCCCCCACGGTTCCGGCCATGCCCATCCCACGCCGGTCGGTTTGCCCCACTTGTAAGCATAGGCGGCAATGATTACACCCATGAGACCCTCGCCGCCAATCAATCCGGAACAGAAGAGGATACCTCTCTCTTTCCGTTGGGTAAGTTCAGATTCATCGTGGCGCGAGCGTGCTTCCACGATTCTGCGGATGATGCCCCCGAACAAGATCGGCGTCATGGTGGCTACCGGCAAATAGAGACCGACCGCGAAGGGCAGCGAAGGTAACGAGCAAAGTTCGACAATGGCGCCAAGAAAAGCACCTATCAGTACCAACGACCAGGGGATGCCGGACTCCAGAACACCGTCGACCAACGTGCCTATCAGCATGGCCTGTGGCGCGGGCAGATCGACCGAGCCGATTTGATACGTCTTGACCAGCACCATGACCGCCGCGCAGACAGCCAGCGCCGATGTGGCCGCGCCGATTATTTCACCAACCTGCTGACGCCAGGGTGTCGCACCGACCAGAAAACCGGTCTTTAAGTCCTGTGAAGTATCCCCGGCGATAGAAGCTGCCACGCAAACAACGGTACCGACAGTGAGCGCGGTCACCTTGCCCAACATATCGGTCCAGCCAAGCCAGACGAACAGACCGCTCACACCCAATAGCGTAACAATCGTCATCCCCGAGGTCGGATTCGATGACACCCCGATCATCCCTACGATCCGCGATGATACCGACACAAAGAAGAATGCAAAGAGCGCTATGGCCGGTGCCGCCACCAGGCGCATCATGAAACTGGTGCTCAAACCGAGCACACCCGGCAGCACGGCCAGGAGCACCACGACCGCCGCCACTCCGAGGAGCACGTAGCGCATGTTCAGATCACGCTCGGTCCGCAGCAGACCGTTTAGTCCGTGGCTTGCCTTGGCATCCTGGTCACCGAGCCGGGCGCGCATGGCACCGAATGTCATGCGGAACGACTTGAGCATCATCGGGAACGATCGAACAATCGTGATAAGCCCGCCGAAGGCCACCGCCCCGGCGCCGACATAACGTATGTAGCGCGTCCAGATTTCCGACGGACTCATACTGCCGATGGTCTTGATCGCCTCCGGAAAGAGCGGCACCGTGAGATGCTCGCCCAGGTGTCCCATGAGTGGAATCAAAACCACCCACGAAACCAAGCTGCCGGCCACCATGATCGCCGACACGCGGTAACCCAGAATGTATCCCACCCCCATCAACATCGGCGTGGCCACAATGCCGACCTGGGCCTTCTTGACCAACGGCAGATTGATGGATACTTCGCGATCGATTAGCTTCAAGAGGTGATTACAACAACGATAGAGCGCTCCAAGACCAAGGCCGAGGAATAGATTACCCGCACCGGCGCCACCTTTGTCGGCGGTAATCAATACGCGCGCACAGGCCGTGCCTTCCGGGTATGGCAACGACAGGTGTTCATCCTTGATGAGGAACCGACGCAGCGGAATCATGAACAGGACGCCAAGCAGTCCCCCGAACAGCGCCAACCCGGTTAGCTGAAACAAGGTTGGATCGACACCCCAGATGTAGAGGGCCGGAATTGTAAAAATAACACCGGAGGCCAACGATGAACTGGCCGATCCGATTGTCTGCGCCATATTGCTTTCGAGAATCGTAGAACGACCGAAGAGCCGTCCGGTCAAACGGAAGAAACCGACCGTCATGACGGCCACCGGTATCGAAGTCGATACCGTTATACCGGCCAGCAAACCGAGATAAGCGTTGGCGGCGCCAAACAGAACGCCAAACAACACCCCGGCTAATACCGATCTGATTGTAAACTCGGCGATACTCTCCTGAGGCGAGATGTACGGTTTGGGCGGGGGACCGGATTGACCGGCTTGGTTGGTAGCGATCGGTTGTGTCCTCTCTGTGGTTTCGGCTGACCGATTCCTCAGTCTGCACCTTGCGTTCCAATCATAATAACAGCCGCCCACAGATTATACCAAGCGGTTTTTTCATATACGAACACATGCAAGAGAATCAAGCATCTGTTGACAAACCACATTCTCAAGCTGTAATTACTGTCTGCAAGAGATATGCGGTCGGCGCAGACGACCCGACTTTATCGACAAGGAGAGAGCATTGAGACCAACTGTAAGATTCCTCAGCGATGAACTGATCGGCCGCATCCTGTCCGAGGCTCGTGAGCTGATCTGCAAACTGGGTGTTGAGATTCATAACGAGAACGTCCTGGGACTACTCGGTGATCATGGCGCCCGAATCGATTCAAGCAAACATCGCGCCTTTTACACCGACGACATCATCGACCAATCATTGAAAGCGGCGCCGTCGTCGTTTTGTCTGTACGATTCCTCAGGAAATCAAGCCGTCGATCTTTCCGGCATGAATGTCAACTTCACCCCCGGATCGGCGGCCATTAACATTCTGGATTCAGACTCTCTCAAGTCCCGCCGACCGACAACCGCCGACTACGTCAAGTATGCAAGGCTGGTGGGCGGCATGGACCATATCGGTTCTCAGTCAACGGCCCTGGTCGCAGACGACGTCCCCGGCAGAATATCCGACAGCTATCGCCTGTACCTCAGTCTGATGCACTGTCATAAACCTGTCGTGACCGGCGCTTTCACAATCGATGCCTTTGAGATCATGAAAGAGCTTCAGCTCACTGTGCGCGGCTCCGGTCAGGCGCTAAAGGAGAAGCCGCTGGCTGTTTTCTCATGCTGCCCCACTTCGCCCCTGAAATGGTGCGATGTCACCTCGCAGAACGTGGTCGACTGTGCCAAACACTCGATACCGGTCGAGTACATTTCGATGCCGTTGTCCGGATTCATGGCCCCGGTAACCCTGGTCGGTTCGCTGGTGCAACACACGGCTGAAACGTTGAGCGGTCTTGCTATCAGTCAATTGACAAACCCCGGCACTCCGGTGTTGTACGGTGGTTCTCCGGCTGTTTTCGACCTGCGATACGAGACGACGCCGATGGGCGCTATCGGCACCATGATGATCGACTGCGCATACAACGAAATCGGCAAACATCTCGGTCTGCCCACCCAGGCTTACATCGCCCTCAGCGATGCCAAACTGCTCGATGCCCAGGCCGGGCTGGAAACATCGATGGGCGCAACGTTGGCGGCGCTGGCCGGGATCAACAACATCTCAGGCCCGGGCATGCTCGATTTTGAAAGTTGTTTCAGTTTGGAAAAACTTGTCGTTGACAACGAAATCTGTGGCATGGTGCATAGAATGGTCAAAGGTATCGAGCCCAAAGAAGACTTCCCCGCCCTGCCCCGCTTTGAAGAACTGCTGCGCGACGATCACCTGCTGATCTCGCCGCACACGCTCAAGTATCTCAATGAAGAGATCTATCTCCCCGGCCCGGTAATCGACCGCGCCAACCGTTCCCGCTGGGCCGAGGAAGGCAGCCTCACCATTCAGCAACGGGCGGCACAGGAAGTAAAACGAATTCTTTCAGAACAGACCGACTCGCCTCTGCCGCAGGATGTCGGCGACGAATTGACCCGCCAGATGACCGCCGCTGCCCGCACCCATGAGATGGAGCAGTTACCAGAGTACGCTTGATGAAACGCCAGGTTACAATTGAACTCAAGGCCACCGTGCCCTCCTCGGCCGACGTTCTTAACGCCCAGTCTGTCCCCAAAACGGCTCACGATGACAGCTCGTTACAAGCGCTGGCCGAGCAAGGGATAGCTATCTTTCGCAAGCTGGCTCAGCCGATAGGCATGTATGCTCAAGTTGAGTTGCCTGAGTTTGAGAGGATCTACCACGGCGTGGGAGCCAACGACAATGTCGCCCCCTTGCCGCATATTGCGCAGGCATCCGATAAACTGGCCTTGTATTGCGTCACTCTCGGACAGGAAGTCTGCGCCAGGATATCGCAGCTTTTTGACAGCCATGAGTATCCTCTGGCCACCATGCTTGACGCCGCCGCCTCGACCGGCGCGGAACTTGCCGCCGAGGTTGTGCAAAAGGAATTTGAACTGCAATTGGACAGTGATAAACTAAGCAGTGCACAAACCGGCGTGATGCCGTTCAGCCCCGGCTACTGCGGCTGGCATGTGAGCGGGCAGCGCGCCCTTTTTGATTTTCTAAAACCGGAGGAGATCGGTGTAAGTCTGAATGAGAGCTGTTTGATGCAACCATTGAAATCAATCAGCGGCGTCATGGTATCAGGCATCAAAGAGATTTTTTACTTCGAAGATGTTTTTCCGTTTTGCGCCTCTTGCGCCACCCGTTCCTGTCGGGCGCGGATTGCATCGCTTGAAATGTGAACGAACGACCCCAAAGGTACAGGGAGAGATATGAACATACTTGAAGAATTGTCCCAGTCGTTACAAAGAGGTGTGGACAAAGATGTCGTAGCGCACACCCAGAAGGCTATCGACAGCGGCCTGGCCGTTAAGCAGATTCTTGACGACGGCTTGATCGCCGGTATGTCGATCGTTGGTGAACGATTCAAAAAACACGAACTGTTTCTACCCCATGTGCTATTGGCCGCCAAGGCCATGTACGCCGGACTGGACCTCCTGAAGCCGCTGATGCTGAAGGAAGGCATTCCCACGCTGGGAAAAGTCGTGATCGGCACTGTGCATGGCGACCTGCATGACATCGGCAAGAACCTCGTCGGTATCATGCTCAAAGGGGCCGGCTTCGAAATAATCGATTTGGGCAAAGATGTGCCCGCGGAGAACTTCGTCGAGGCCGCCATCGCCGAGAACGCTCAGGTGATCGGCTTGTCGGCGCTGTTGACCACCACCATGCCGACCATGAAGCAAGTAGTCGACCTGGCCACCGAACAAAATGTGCGCGACAAGTTCAAAATCGTTATCGGCGGCGCCCCTTTGTCCGATGAATATGCGCAGGAGATCGGCGCCGATGCCTACTGTTTTGATGCCGTCAGCGCCGTCGACCGCGTCAAGCAGTTTGTCGAGAACTGAACGTGTGCCCACCACTTCTCGAACAGATCAACTCAGGCAGTCTCTTTGTCGGCGACGGCGCTATGGGGACGATGCTGTTTGCGCACGGTTTGCAAACGGGTGACTGCCCCGAGAAGTGGAACCTGGATCATCCGAAGACGCTTGAAGAAATCGCGCGGCTTTATCATCAGGCCGGAGCCGATATCGTCAGCACCAATACGTTCGGGGGATCGGCGCTCAAACTAAAACAGTACGGTCTGGGTGATCGCACCGAAGAGATCAACGCAGCCGCCGTGTGTGCCGTGCGAAATGCTATCGGTGACGAAGCATACCTCTCGGTTTCATGCGGACCGTGCGGACAATTGATCGAACCGCTCGGCGATGTCTCTGAGGACGCTGTGTTCGACAGCTTCCTCAGACAATTGCGCGGCGCAACTCAGACGCCGGTCGATTTGATCTGCGTCGAGACCATGACTGACCTATCCGAAACTAAACTGGCTGCAAAAGCAGCCCAAACCGCCGCACCGGGAGTACCGGTTGCCGTTACCATGACTTTTGATGAAACGCCCAACGGTTTTTACACAATGATGGGCGTGAGTATCGTGCAAGCGGCACAGGAACTATCCGACGCCGGGGTGGACATCATAGGCTCCAACTGTGGCAACGGCATCGAGAACATGATCAAGATTGCGCACGAGTTCAAAGCCTGCTCATCTCTGCCGATAATGATTCAGTCCAACGCCGGGCTACCGGTGCTCAATGGCGACCGGCTCACCTATCCCGAGACACCTGAGTTCATGGCCGATCAGTGCCGCGAACTTGTCGAACTGGGCGTGAGCATCATCGGTGGTTGTTGCGGCACTACGCCCGAGCATATCCGGGCGATACGTGCGATGGTCGACGGACGCGGCGTGGACTAAGAAACACACTCCGCCCCGCCGTCGGCGGGCCATCCCTCTCAAGAGGGGACCCTATAAATGAGTCTTGGCCCTACATGCGCCACCAACCTCATGCTGAGCGGAGTCGAAGCATGACACAGCAGAACCGTGAGTAACCGCGAAATGGCTTTGTTTTGCGGAAAAAAGCTTTTCCCGGGTCCCCCCTCTGAGCAAATGGGTTCGTTTGGTGGGTTTTTGTTTCCCGGTAATAGAATCGATGGTGAATGCGCTGGCCTGAATAGACACTTATGCATCATTGTGGTCCTTTATAGAATGATGAGAACCCGTGATTTGGATTGGGTCGGTAGTGTTTATGTGCGAGGTGTGGAGTCAGCCCTGCAGGTGTCGGCACGGGTGCGAAATGTGATTGCCCACGGGAAGACCATGGAGTACCTTTCGTTGATTTGGAATTGCAACTGTGGTATGTGGGTCTTTGGAGGAGAAGTAGATGGAGGAAATCTATCCCAAACAGCCGTTTGACGATGTCCATCGGTTCATTGGCGAACTCAAAGCTGATGAACACACGGTTGATGGTCTTCAGATCGTCGCCCAATACTCATTGGATAAGCCGGGTCCAATAAGGATAGTCATCGAGGGCGATTCAGAAGTTCGCAAGACGTTAAGAACCGTACTCGACAAGAACCCACACTCGCTGTCAGTAAAGAGCACCGACAAAGACGAAGGTGGAAAGCGCATTCTCATGGATGATGTATGGCTAAAAGACTGGCACAGTTCGGAGTTTCCCGACTTTCTGGGCAGGTTTGGGACCAGATCACCTGACGATCGACTGTTCCGCCCGATTGTGGAACTTAGGGCAAGTAGCCTACTTGCCACCCCTGAAACATTCATGGGTGATTCGGAACGACCTCACATTGAGTACTTCTTCCCAGCGCAACACAATTTCTGGGCGTTGTACGTTTTGGAGGGTCAGCGGGAATCACAGTCCGGGTTGGATCCAGAACGTGGTTGCGAGGTCTTGATTGGCAGAGACCTGCCATTTAGTGCAAAGCTATTGCCGTCTAGACTGGAGAGGTTCGACCAGGCAAGCGGATACATGTGGACCTCCCGGAATCACTCGCTGAAGCTCAAGCTCGATGGCGAAGCTGGGGAGGTCTCTCTTAAGGAGTGTATGCCATACGCAGACGCTGTTTCCCTCGCGGTCTCGGTGGCAACCCGCACTAGAACGGCATGGCTTCGTGCCCACATAGGATTGCGTAAGGAAGTCTCTCGGTTTATGGTTGCACGGCTAGAACTCGAGGAGCGGGGGGTCAGCTATGCCCCGTGGCTCATCGATGTTGGATCATCCTTGAGGATGTACCTTGACACTGCGGTCAATAGAATCCGGGAGTTCAGCAATCAAGGTATAGATCTCCGTGTTGCTCTAGAGTCCTGGCATCAGGCAAGACTTCAGACCAATACTACGAATCAGTTCCTATTGCTCTTTGTGTGTTTGGAGAAGCTAAAGGATCTTTATGCCAGGAAGGCTGGACTGCTACAAATCCAATCAGATGCAGAGTACATAAAGCTCGCATCCGCTATAGACGGTGTGCTCGGAGATTGTATTGCGGAACCAAAGATAAGGCGGCAGGTCAGCTCTAAACTCCGAGAACTAAATCGACCAACTTTTCGCTCAGTGCTGCAGCGAATGCTTGATCACTATAAAGTTCCATGGCGCGATTTGTACCCACCAGATGCAAAACTGGGATTTATTCGGACACGTGATACGTTGTTGCACTCAACCGACCCTGTACCACCTGACAGACTCTACAACGATATGGAGCGGGTACAAGCTATTGTCGATAGGCTATTGCTCAGATTGCTCGGATGGGATGATCTGTCCGCTACGCCTTCTGAATACACGCTGGAGCGTCTATCGAAGGTTCACGACAATGAGGCTTCGTAGTTGAATATGTCGAGACCCGCCCTTTGACTGCGCTCGGGGTGACGGAGTGTCGAAACCTCGCTTCGCGACCCCTTCGGGTCAGGGGTTTCGACCTACAAGACTGTTATCGGCGTCCTGAACAAACAGAGTTCGCAATGTTTTGAGATTGATTCTCTGTTTTGTGACACTTATCCTTAAGAGTCTTTAAGGAATCAAAAAACGTTGTCATGGTATCTACGCGATGAGTGAATTGGCTTATTTACGAGACTTGGTTATCATTCTCAGCTTTGGCGTGATTATCGTTACTCTATTTCATAGGTTGAGACTCCCCTCTATTGCAGGCTTCATTTTTTCCGGGTTACTTGTCGGACCCCATGGTTTTGGATTCATAAGTGATGCTCATCAAATTGAAGTTCTGGCCGAGATCGGAGTTGCCCTGCTCCTATTCGGCATTGGATTGGAACTATCCCTGGACAAACTCAGAAGGCTTTGGAGGTTGATTGTGGTCGGCGGCGCCCTGCAGGTTGGGTTAACCGTTTGCGCTGCCTATGCGATTGCAAGGACGTTTGAGATTCCTGGTCAATCTGCTCTTTTCATCGGATTCGTGCTAGCCTTATCGAGTACCGCAATAGTCATGCGCGGCTTGCAACAAAGAGGCGAACTCGACGCTCCTCATGGTCGCCTGATCCTGGGGATACTGGTGTCTCAGGATTTCAGCGTAGTTCCCATGATGCTCGCTATCCCGATACTGGTCGGAGACGATATTCCGGCCTCTGTCTATTTGAACACAATGTTGCGCGCTGTCGGCATTATCATTGCCGTTCTGGCAGCCGCCCTCCTTATTGTTCCGCGGATACTACGCTTCGTTGCCAGGACCAGGCAGAGACAACTGTTCATACTCACCGTCTTTCTGATATGCATCGGCACGGCTTGGCTGATAACCTGGTCGGGGGCTTCGCTTGCTATCGGCGCGTTTCTGGCCGGACTGGTTGTTGCCGGGAGTGAGTACCGACATCAGGCTCTGGCCGACTTGATCGCGTTCCGTGAGGTGTTTGCAAGCGTGTTTTTTGTATCGATTGGGATGTTACTGGCTCCGTCGCTAATAGTCGAGAACATTGTTTTGGTTCTTGCTCTCCTAATGGCGATTCTGATCGGGAAAGCGGTGATTACGTTTGTCGCTGCCAGGTTACTCCGGATGCCACTTAGAGTTTGCTTGATGACAGCCGTTGCCCTGGCCCAGGTGGGCGAGTTTTCGTTCGTCTTACTGTTCTCGGTTCAGGGCAGCGACCTGATTGATAAGAATCTGGAAAGTTCCTTAGTATCGGCAGCCATTCTCTCCATGTTCGTTACTCCCTTTGCCATGTCATTTGGCCCTCGCCTTGCGGCCGGGCTCGGCAAGCTTCCTCGCCTGAGACGACTGCTCGATGTGGACGTAGCCGAAAACGCGACTGCTTCAGTTGGTGGAATGCGAGATCACGTGATTGTTGGCGGCTACGGTTTTGCAGGAAGGGAGTTGACCAAAGCTCTAAGAGACCATGAAGTACCTTTAGTTGTGGTGGATATAAACATCGACAATGTGAAGAAAGCGTCACAAGAGGGCGCTATCGCTTTTTTCGGCGATATTACCAGTCAGAGTGTCCTCGCCAAGCTGGGGGCTGAGTGTGCGGGGGAGTTGGTACTTCTGGTTAATGACCCCAAAGCGGCTGAGCAGGCTGTACGAGTGGCCAGACGACTTGCTCCCAACCTGCATATAGTGGTGCGAACGCATTACTTGCTCGACATTGAGCCGATTATTTCCGCCGGCGCTAACCAGGTGGTGCCCTCCGAACGTGAAGCTGCTGTTGAGGTCACATCATTGGTGCTCAATCGGCATCAGATAGACAATCGGCGGATTGCCGACCTTAGCAACCGAATCCGTAGTCAATCTGAAGATGATGTTTGATTCGGGCCGGACTGCACAATCTCCCTAAATCTCACCGCACCTGATTCGTGCAATGGTTGACGCGCGGCGCGGACAAAGAAACACACCCCGCCCCGCCGTCGGCGGCCCACCCCTCTCAAGAGGGGAAGAAAAGAAATCTGCGGTACCGGCATTCCATTTCTACTGCAGGACCCTTCTCGATGCGAATACGAACACTCTTGCCGCAAAAGGTGGGGATTTCGTAGTAGTTGACAATCCTGGACTATGACTTGAGGATGATCCTGTCGGCCTTTCATTAATAGAGGGGAAGTCTTGTAGGGCGGGTCCGTCTTCGCCTGCGCGCCGCGGCGTGAACCCGCCATCCGTGAAAGGAGAACAAGGCTCCTAATCTCCAGAAGATGACGCTTGTACAAAGATGGATTCCCGCCTTCGCCGGAATGACAGATAACGCGCCTTTAACCGACAATCCCTGCAAAACCCGCCGGGTCGGTGTCACCTTCGGTGTTGATGACGAGAACGCGGGATGTGGAATCAATGTGCAAAAACTCACGGGCAGGTGTAAACGCAGGATCGTTAACGAGTGTCGTGAGAGCTGCCAAACCGGCCGCGCCTGACTCGCCGGAGATTATCCGTGGGTCATCGTCTGTCGGATAAAAACAGCTCCGCATTGCCTCACGACCGGAGTCGTCACTGATGGACACGAACAGATCATAGCCCTGTTTCACGAAGGGCCAGGCAATCGGCGATGGTGTGCCGCAATTCAACCCGGCCATAATCGATGATGGGTCGCCTGCAATCGTTATTGGTTCACCATCGGTGGTTTGTATCGACTGCATGCAACAGTCGGCAGTCAGTGGTTCGACCGAAACAAGTTTCGGATGCGGTTCGGGATAGATGCGGTTGTAATACCACGCAGCAGCAGCCGCCAGCGCCCCGACACCGGCTTGCACGATCACCACGTCGACCTGGTTGGCGGCATCTTTATGGATCTCTTCGAACATGGTCAGGTATCCCGCTTGTATCCACCGAGGTATCTGCTCATAACCGGGCCAGCCGGTGTCGGAGAGTATCTGCCAGTCACGCGCAAGCGCGTCTTCTCTGCAACGAGCCACAGCAGCATCATAAGATCCATCCACAACGATAACTTCAGCACCCTCGTTGCGGATGTTTTCGATTCGCGCCGGGACCGTTTCTTTTGGCATGTAGATCACTGCCTTTTGGGCAAGTTGGCGCGCCACCCAGGCGACACCGCGGCCATGGTTGCCGTCCGTTGCCGTAGTGAACGTGAAACTCCCGGACGGCAACGGTGAATCTCTGTAGAACCGCTCGGACGGCGGGCAACTTTGAGAGTTTTCGTTGAGCAACTGTTTGATGACCTGATAGATTGCATAGGTGGAGCCGAGCGCTTTGAAAGCGTTCAACCCGAATCGATGCGATTCGTCCTTGACCAACAACTCCCCAATGCCGAGTCGCTCAGCCAACACCGGCAGCGACACCAACGGCGTCGGCGCGTACTCTTTGAGTGATCGATGCACCGATGACGCTTCGCAGCTTTTGAACTCGGAATTGATCGCATCATCCCAGATGGGAGCAACCTGTCGGTGCCTGTTGATTTCAAAGCATGGTTCCATGGCGAACAAGCTACAACTATCGCCACTTGCGGTCAATGATTTCGAGTCGACAAAAAAAGCGGGACCTCCGGTTGAAACCGGAAGCCCCGCCCCGCGGACGGCGGAGAGGGTCATAGACAGATGGGCGGGGGAGGACCGCCTGCGAACATGTAATCCACCAGGTAGACAAGGTCAGCGATATCGGGCCCCGCACCGTTTGCGTCGATGTCGCTGGCTTGCCAACATGGTGGCACGCCGCCACCTGAGAACATGTAGTCGACCAGAAAAACCAGATCTGCGATATCCGGTCCCAGACCGTCAAAGTCAAGATCGGCCCGCACCTCACAGCAGAAGAGCGGGTTGATCCATTCGAAGTAGGCCATCATCTGGGGAAAAACCACATCACGTTCCGTCCACTGGGCATCGCCGTTGATGATCGCTTCGAAACCGAACGACAAAAACAGCAGGCGGTAGTCGCCACTGTATGAGACCGCTCCCGAGTTCGGTTTGCCCCAGTATTGCAGTTCGGCCACACCGCCGTTGATTGGATCGATGTGATCCAGAACGCTCTGATTGTCGGCGCCGCCACTGCCGTCAATCTTAAGCGCGACCGAGGCATCAAATACCTGGGCGCCCGGCTGGGCTGCCAGGTAGGGATAGTAACTTGTCTTGACATACTCGCAACGCAGATAGTTGTGCAAGAAGTCTGCATCGGTCGTGTCCAGCTGGCCGGCAATACCCTGGCCGCTCAAAAGCAGATTACCACCGGCGTCCAGATACGCCTTGATGGTGATAATCTCGTCCGGTGTTAAGAGATTGCTGCGGTGGTCTCCGGTAAACCATATTACCATATCGTACTCGCCCAGATGGGCCGCTTGGGGCGTGCCCCAGGATGCGTTCCAAACGTCGTAGGTGGAATCGGTGTACAGCAGCGCCAGGCGGTAGTACAGGTCGACATCGTTGCCGGCCAGATCATCGTCGACCAACAGCACCGACGCTTCGCCGGTCGATTTGTCAAAGCTCAAAGTCTGCACCTTGGTGCCGTAGTTGCTCGTCCAGGTGATGGTCAGGCTGAAGGTGGCAACCTGCCTGCCGCAGCCGTTGGGGATATCAAACTCGAACGGCGTGGCCGCATTGTCTACCGATCCCCCGACCGCCATGTCGCTGAAAGATGCACTGCCCACCGTGACATTTAAGGGCGGCCCGGATACCGACAGTTCTGCGGATATATCGGAGAGCGCTTCTTCGTGCAGGTTGTCCAGAGTAACGGCAAACTGGATCGTTTCGCCGTCTTCCAGAATACCATCGCCGTCGCCGCCTGAACTATCATTGAACGCCAGTCCCCCAATCTGCGGACCTTTCCACATGTCGACAAGATACACCGTGTCGCCCTCGAATTCTGAAATTGCCAACTGATAATCGCGGTTGTTGAAGCATAGACCGGCCGGTTGGTTATGACCGGACGAAATCAACTCCGGCGGCGCCACAAAATCGTTGTCGTAGCGATAGATTGAACCGTTGGTGTGAGTGGCCACGTAGACATTGCCACGTGCATCAATGTTGACCCCATCATATCGACCTGGTGAGGTAGTAGTAAGACTCACCACCGTCGAATCATCCATGTTGACCGCCACAATCTGGGAATTCTGAATGTAGCTGACCACGATAATGCGATTGTTTCGAATATCGAACGTACAATCCTGAATAGCCTGGCCCAAGCCGGAGGCGAATGTCCAATGTTCACCATCGCTGAGGCGCAGTTTTATGATACGCCCGCCCGTGTCAACGATGTACAAGAAGCCCGAAGTATCGGCTGTGAGGCCATCGATACCACCCCAGGCAACGATGCTCTGCTGGAATACCGTAGCCCCGGTGGCGGCGTCCAACCCAACCAGTATTCCGGGCGTTGAGACATACAGCACGCTATCCACTAAGTGGTTGCCAAGCGTCTGGGTGAGTCCATCCCTGAACGGTGACTGAATGCCCGCGGTGTCGATAGCCACGATAGCCCCATCATACAGGCTCGATACTAAATAGCGATTATTAATGCTGTCAAACGATATGCTCTCTACCCCGTTTAGCAGATTCTGCCCGTTCACTGACCCCACCACTAACAGGATCAATGCCACTATTACTGTGCCTCTTCGTCGATACATGGTTTTCCTCTCCGTCGAATCGTTTTCTATGTCAATTTCTGTCGCGCCTTTCGTATCAGGGGTGCCGCCAGCGGTCATCTCTTGCACAGGCAGACCTTTTTTTTGCGCTTCGCCATATCCTAACCTCGATCTTAGCAAAGTAGGGTGGGTCCGTCTTCGGACCCGCCTTTGTTGGCAGGCTTGAAGACAGACCTGCCCTACAAGAGAAGGTTCCACCCAAGCAACCAGCCGGACTATCCCATCCAGTAGTTGCGTCTGTCACTTGTTCGGCTTATGTTTGTCTGATTATGAGGTACGAAGCAGACCGATGAATCTCAATGACCTCTATAGTGCAGCCCGCAACGGCGACCGGCGCGCCGAGGAAAAGCTATTTGATGTTCTGACTGCAAGATTCAGGCTGTTTTCGCGCCAGAGAATATGGGACAGCGACGTTTCCGAAGAAGTCGTCCAGGAGAGCCTGTTGACGATTTATAAGGAGTACAAGACGATTACCTTTACCTCAAGCTTCGCCGCCTGGGCATACAAAGTACTGAACAATCGGATCCTCGCCCAGATCAAGAAAGGCCAAAGGCAAGCAAGTCGTTTGCAGCCGTTGCCCGAGGGTGATACAACTGTCGCCCCCGCCTCTGAAGACTTTGACCCGGCCTTGAAACGACGGCTTCTGGATTGTCTGAAGAAGATTCGTTCCACCAACTTGCGCTACGCCCGGATTCTCAATTTACAGTACCAGGGATTCGATACTGAAGATGTATGCAGGCGATTGGCCGTGACTCGCAGCAACTTGTATTCGCTGCTATCACGGGCGCGTACGGTTTTGGAGCTATGTCTTGAGGAAGGGGGCGTGCTGTGACCAATGGCTGCAACGACCAACGGTTTGAGACTCTCTTGCACGCCTACGAACTGGGGTTCCTAAGCGAAGATGAACGGGCGGAGTTGGAGATGCACATGCTCGACTGTTCCAGCTGCTTTGAGAAGGCACAGAGACTCGCACCGACCATGCAACTGATAAAGAGCGATCCCGAGGTGCGCGAAGCTGTCGACTCACTGGATTCAGACGAAAGCACGGTGCCGAGCGATACGATCGGTATTCCCGAGATGAGAGCTCGCCGTAGTTTGTGGCGCAAGCTCATGCCGACCTCGATTGCGGCTGCAGCCGTGCTCGCACTGCTTGTGTTCAAGCCCTGGAAAGTCCAGATCAGCACTGACGAAGCGGTGGCTCAGGAGAATCGGCTGGCCGTGATGTATTTCGAGAACCTGGTGGATGAGGCAGATTCAAGTCATCTGGGCGAGATCGCGACCAATCTCTTGATCACCGATCTGTCGGAATCACGGTTCATCCAGGTGGTATCAAGCCAACACCTGCACGACCTGCTCAAACTAATCGGCAATGAAGACGTGAAGATAGTCGACAAGGATATCGCTACCCAGATCGCCCGCAAGGCGAGGGCCAAATGGATTCTGACCGGGAAGATTCTTCAGTCCTCTCCCGGTTTTGTTGTAACGGCTCAGATTGTGGATGTCTCCAGCGGAAACGCCGTTGCATCCCAGCGAGTGACCGGCGCTAAGGAGGATGACATTTTTGCGGTCGTCGACAAACTGACAACAGAAGTTAAAAATGATCTCTCCCTGCCGGCCGATGCCATGGGCGAGATGGACCCCTCGGTGGCCGATGTCACGACACACTCGGCCGAAGCTTACCGGCACTACCTGGACGGCCTGGAACTCCGTCGCAAATTCTATAGTCCCGAGGCGGCGGCAAGTTTTCAAAAAGCGCTTGAGTACGACTCCACCTTCGCCATGGCCTGGTATCATCTGGCCAAGCTTATCGACCGAAATCTGGTCGACCGGGCCGTCCAGTACGCCGACAAGGTCGGACGCAAAGAGCAATACTACATACGCAGCCTCAAGGCGTTGATCGACCAAGACACAGAGCAAGCCATGGCCCTGCTGCAAGAATTGGTCCGACATTTCCCCGATGAAAAAACAGCCTTGCTGGACCTTGGCCGCCTTTACAATCAAATAGGAGACAACTCAGAAGCGATTGAGGTTTTCCATCGGGCCGTTGAGATCGATCCTACGTACAAAGAAGCCTTCAATCTACTGGCCTACACCTATCAAGGGTATGGTAAGCTCGACAGCGCCTTGATGGCCATCAACCGATACATCGATCTGGCCCCGGATGAACCTAACCCCTACGACTCACGTGGAGACATTTACCGGGCTGAGAAGATGTTCGATGAAGCGATTGAGTCATACCAACAAGCTCTGCGCATAGCGCCGGATTTCAATGCCACCCGATACAAACTGGGCCCGCTATTGATGATTCGCGGTGATTTCGATCTGGCCGACAGTTGCTTCCAGTGGATGGCCGATTCACCCCGCAAAGTCACCCGATCCGGTGCGCGGGTGTATCTGGCCCTGCCCCACATCGGTCGTGGACATCTCAACCAGGCTATCGAGATTCTGGACGATGGGATCGCCGCCGACCGCCTCGAACAGAGCGGCGGCTGGAACAGTGTTCTCAAGTACTACCTCAAAGCGCTGTGCTATCTTGAACAGGGACGCAACAGCGACGCCATCGATGCGGTGGATTCCTGTTTCAGCGTACACGACCGGGACTCGCCGCTGGACATGCAGTGTTTTCGTGGATTGTACACTTACACGCTGGCCGAAACCGGCCAGGTTGCGCGCAGTGCCGAATCGACGCTGGTCTTCGAGACCTTCCTTGACACTAACGGGATCGTGTTGGAACCGTACTATTTCGCACGCGGCGCGCTGGCTCTGATAACCGGTGACAAACGCACGACCGTGGCCGACCTGCAAAAATCGGCCGACTGGGTGGAATGGAAAAACGACTTCTTCCCGGCTTACTTCCTGGCCCGCGCTCTTTTGGAGGATGGGCAAACCGAAGAAGCTGCAGAACAGTTTGAAAACCTGCTGGACAACGGCACTATATGGCAAGCCTTTCTGGAGATATGGAATCTGAGGTCCAGACTTTATCTGGCCGCAGCTTACGAGAAACTGGGTCGGTATGACGACGCTCGCACGCAATGCGAGTATGTACTCGAACGCTGGTCCGACGCCGATCCGGACCTGGCCATTGTTGAAGATGCCCGCGAGCGCCTGGCTCGTTTGGCACAAAGACCCTGACCCGCCAGGAGTAAAGTGTCAATCCCAACTTCCCGCACCTTCAAGGTCTCAGTGATTCCAAATAGAAAATGCGTTAACTGTTACCGTAGGAAACCGCTTGAAAACCTATGAACGAAAGCTTACCTTCACGCCAGACTAAAGACGACCCGAAAACGAAGACAAAACAACCACCGCTCCCCGTCGCGAGTGCGTCGAGTGGTGGAGATGGAGACTGCACTGATGCACTTTGACCTACTCAGCCCCAAAGATACCAAAGCCATCGATGCGCTGATAGAATCGTATGGCGGCGCACGAGCCATCGGAGACCAAATATCAACCAAGCGCGGATTCGAGACACGCAAGATAACCGCCGCCGACAAAGGGTACGGCGAAATGATCGAAAAAGCCGAGCAGTACGCCAAGTCGTTTCCCAAAGTGGGCGATTTCGTGGCCGCCGAAAAGCTTGAGGTCACCAAACCATCGGTCTGCACCACACAGGTGTCCGGATTCCAGGGCGCTTATGTCACACTGGACTGCATGCGACGAATTGCAGAGAACAAGAACGTGCTGTTCCCTTCGGAAATGATCTCGGTGGTAGCCTTGACCGAACAATACGTCTATGGGGGTGACCTGCTGGCCACCCTGACCATGGCCGAGAACATCCTCAAGGCGAGTAAGTTCTGCTCGACCAATCTTATCGGTATCCCGCTACCCGAAGAACGGTTCGTGCGCCTGGAAAAAGTGACCGGTGAGAAATTTGACCGACGCGGTCTCGGTGACGGTATGTGCGCCCTGATTCTGAAAAACATGGGGACCGGCTTCGGCAATCTGGGCGGTGTCGAAGTGGCCGACAACAATCATCTCGTCTATCTCGACGGTGTCATCCGGGCCGGTATGGAGACCGGCAACAACTTTTTCCTCAACCCAAGCTGGTCGACAATCGTGGCCGCCTGCTGCTGGGGTCGGGTCATTCCGGAAGTTAGCTTCAAGGTCTCCATGCTGCTCTCCACCCAGAACGCAATCCAGTTCCGCATGCTGCTGAACATAATCAAAGCCTACCTGCGCGATGACGGCAGTACACCGATCTACGAGATCAACATCGGCAACGGCGCCAGTCCCGAAACATTCATCCAATGTTCCGAAGAACTCAAAGCCTCAGGACTTGAGAACATCCTGTTAACCGCCCACCTTCGTATCAACCCCGACCTCGGCATGGAAGACTTCAACTGGACCGACAACGCCCACAAAGTTCTCGAGGCCGGATGCGACATGACGATTAAGTACGAAAGCGACGGCACGGCGCGACCTTATGATACGATGGAAGCCTACTTCCTTTCCGATGACGAACGTACCGCCAAAGCCGACCTGATCGGCGATGTAATCTACCACAAGTGCATCCGCTGCGATCTCGATGCAAAAGAAATCATGCGCCGCGGTCACAAAACGCGATTCGCCGGAATTGCCTGCAAAAGCTGAGGTAGCTATGAAGAAACTGATGGAACAATTCGACGGCACTGCTTTTTCGGACCTGATTCGAAGCGCCCCGGAACTTGACGTGCCCATTGACGGCGTCCGCGGATGGGTGATCGGCAACGACACCCATCAAGTGGTCTTTTTCGATATTCAACCGGGCGTGGAAGTTCCCCTCCACTCCCACTGTGCTCAGTGGGGAATGGTGGTAGAAGGTGAGATGACGCTGACCATCGGGGATGAGACCCACACCTACGGACCCGGGGCCTGGTATGTCATTCCGGAAGGAACTATGCACGGCGCCAAAGTCGCCAAGCGCATGTCGGTGATCGACATCTTTGACGCACCCGACCGGTACAAGACAAAATAACCTGCAAACCATCTCGACCGGAGTATTAATAAGATGCGTTTACTTTTCATTGGCTTTGGCACCGTCGTTCAGGGTCTTTCGGAACTTCTTGCAGAGAAGGCAACAGAACTCAAACAAAAACACGGGCTTGATTTGAAAGTGGTCGGAATCTCCGACATGCTCAAAGGTTGTGTCTACGCACCTGACGGCATCGATCTGGCCCAGGCACTGGAGGCCGCGAAGAACGGCGACCTCAAACAATTGCCCAATCAATTCGAGGCTGACGCGCTGGCCATGATCGATGCAGCCGATGCCGACCTGATGGTCGAAGCTACCTATACCGATATCAAGACCGGTCAACCGGCAACATCGCACATCAAGGCCGCTTTGGCTAAAGGGATGCATGTGACCACCACCAACAAAGGTCCGGTGGCTCTTTTCTTGCAAGAGCTAAAAAAGCTGGCCGATGCAAACGGTGTGAAATTTCTGTATGAAGGCACCGTTATCAGTGGTACCCCTCTGCTGAATCTCATTCGCGAGACGCTGGCCGGTAGTCATATCAGTGAGATCAAGGGGATACTTAACGGCACGACCAATTATATCCTGTCACAGATGGAACAAGGTCAGCCCTACGATGCGGTCCTTAAGAAGGCGCAGGAGTTGGGTTACGCCGAAGCTGTTCCGGACGCCGACGTACTCGGCTGGGATGCTCTGGCCAAGATTACTATTCTGGCCAACGCTGTTTTCGGTGTCGATGCAAAACCTGACGCGTTCTCGTGTCAGGGCATCACCGAGATCAGCAATGACGCTATCGCCGAAGCCAAAGCCAACGGAAAGAGATTCAAGCTGATCGGAACGCTGAAACGGGATGGTGACTCTGTTGTCGGCAGCGTTGCGCCGGTGCAGATGGACCTTTCACACCCGCTGGCCGGTGTGATGGGCGCCACCAACGCCGTAACGATCAGCACCGATACGCTGGGCGACGTCACGATCGTCGGACCCGGCGCCGGGCGAGTCGAAACCGGCTACAGCGTGCTTATCGATATCATCAGCATCGGAGGTTCACGATGAAGATGTTGCTTGGCGGTCAGTGGGTCGACCGCGACGAGAAGATCGATGTCTGTGACCCCTTCGACAACTCGGTAATCGATACGGTTCCCAGTGGCAAAGCAGACGACGCTGAACTGGCCTTGGCTTCGGCAACCGCCGGATTTGAAATCACCAAACGGATGTCCGTCTATGACCGGGCGCAGATTCTCTACAAAGCAGCGGGTCTGATCTCCGATCGGCTGGAAGAGTTCGCCCGGATAATCGCCCGCGAAGGTTCCAAGACGATCAACGAAGCGCGCAAGGAAGCGGGCCGTTGCGTCAACACGATTACATGCTCGGCCGAAGAAGCCAAACGCATCCTCGGCGAGACTATACCCTGGGACTCGTTCCCCGGCGGTGAGAAGCGTCGCGGCTACTACTACCGTTTCCCCATTGGTGTCGTGCTGTGTATCACGCCGTTCAACGATCCGCTCAATCTGGTGGCCCACAAACTGGGTCCGGCCATCGCCGCGGGCAACTCGGTGATTCTCAAACCGGCCACGGTTACGCCGCTGTCGGCTATCATGTTAGTCGAAGTGCTTCTTGAGGCCGGACTGCCACCGAATGCAGTTCAACTCATCACCGGCTACGGTTCGAAAATCGGCGATCAACTGGTCAGCGACGAACGAGTGCGCATGGTGTCGTTCACCGGCGGTGTCGAAGCGGGCAAACAGATAGCATCCAAAGCAGGCATCAAAAAGATCGGCATGGAACTCGGTTCCGATTCGCCGGTGATCGTCTGGAAAGATGCCGACATGCAACTGGCCGTCGAGTCATGTGTCTCCGGCGCTTTCTGGGCGGCAGGACAAAACTGTATCGGCGTCCAGCGGTTGCTCGTGCACAAGGATATCTATGACGAGTTCAAAACAGAATTCGTCGAACTCACCAAGACATACAAGATCGGTGACAAACTCGACGAGTCCACGCAGATGGGTCCGATGATAACCGAAGCCGAAGCCAAACGAGTAGAAAAATGGGTCAAAGACGCAGTCGCCGGTGGCGCCAACCTGCTCACCGGCGGTGGCCGCACCGGCGCGTTGGTCGAGCCGACCGTGCTGGACAACGTGCCCGAAGATGCCAAGGTCCATTGCGAAGAAGTATTCGGTCCGACCGTGAACCTATACCCGGTGGATGATCTGGACAAAGCAATCGCTGAGGCCAATGCTCTGCCTTACGGTTTGCTCGCGGCCATTTTCACACGTGATGTTGAAACCGCTTTCAAGGCCGCGTATGAACTTGACTGTGGTGGTGTGATGATTAACGACTCGACCGATTACCGATTGGACTCGATGCCGTTCGGCGGCGTGAAGTATTCCGGGTTGGGCCGCGAAGGGCTCAAGTTCTCATTGCAGGAGATGACCGAACCCAAAGTCATCTGCTTCAACCTGCCCGGGATATAGTGGCAAGCCCCTTTTTTGCGCTTCGCGCAGCATGCTTTTTGGCGCCGTCAAGCGACCCCGCGTGACGGTTTGGGAGTTGGAAGACGGGTGTCGGGCGAGATCGCCCAACACCACCCTCGAAATGACGGCCGATGACGGGTGGCCGTCTCAAGCCTTGTTTGGGACGGACTTCTGTGTCTGCGAAGAGTCACCCCCAAAGCGACTTTGAGGGTGCCACCCAGTCGCCAATGGCGCCTCTGGCGCCAACCTCACCTTGAGCGGAGTTGGAGGGTGCTTGCATCCAATCACGCTTCATGCCTCGACTCCGCTCGGCATGACATGGATGAACTTGTGCCCCCTTTGTCATTCCCGCGAAGGCGGGAATCCATCTTCAATGTTACCACGTGCCGTCAAGCGACCCCGAGTGACGGCTTTGGCAGTTCTTCAGTATGGTGGGGCCGTCTTCGGACCCGCCGCGATTGTCAGGACCACAAGGATCGTGACCTACAAGGTGACGGCGCGCGTAGCGCGAAAAACAGGCTTGCCTGTGTCGGGCGAGGTCGCCCAACACCACCAACGAAATGGTTTACCGCGACTCCTCGTCTGAGGTCAACTCTTCCAACGCCGCTTTCGTCTTTTCACGTCTGGCCTGTTTTTCGGCAATTTCACGCTCACGCAAGTCTACCGTCTGAATTGTCGGGTTATTCACGGGCGTAGGATCACCGGCACCGGTTTGGTCCATTCCTGCATCCCCCATATTTGAAACTGCCTGAACCGTGCCATACGAGGTTGGGAAGTAAGTGGCTGTCAAGCTTCCATAACAGATCTTTGCTGTAATCGTGTTTTCTTTCAACGCCTCAAACCGGAAATCGTAGAAACCGGCCGAGTCCTTGTAGTACACCCGGTGACAGTTGACATCGAAGTCGCTAAAGAAAGAAGAGCCGGCAGAAACGTAGGCGCCGAGTCCAATCCTGGTATAGTACCCAGCGGTAGCCGAACCGCCCTCGGTTTCATCTATCTGGGCCTTTATTCGACCGTTATTCGTAGTGCCGCTTATTTCGGCAAAAGCATGCCCGTTGAGCACTATATACCCGGGGGCCGGAATCTGAATCCTGACCGTCGCAACGTCTTCCATAGTGTTAAGAGCCGATATGGTGTGACAGCCGGTATTTCGATCCAGCACGATCCCCGGTTCGTTCATTAGTTCGAGATCGTCGACCGACTCTTCGTGCAGAACTACGCGTTGATTGTTCAGATAGGTACTTCCATTGCCCATGAAGGCGATTGTGACGCTGTCGTTGGTATCCTTCAGTTTGAGTTGACCGCCGTTGGGACCTGCGTAGATTCTCACTTGATCAACGGCAGTGTCGGCCTGATGGAACATTTTTATCTGCCCGTAGGTCCAGCCCGACAATTGCATCGTCCTGCGGTCCTGATCGGACCCCCACTCATAGAAATTCAGGTGATTGCTCTCAGTATCAAACTCCCAGACCGGACTATCAATAGTGCTTCTACTGATCATCAGGTCACCCCGCATCGAAGTGTTACCCATAACAAACACGTCCCCGTTCAGGTTGGCGGCTCGATTGGATACACCACCAGAGGCCGAAGCAGATATGGCCGTGTTGTGACCAGCACCATCGGCGGCAACGTAAAGGCCATAGTTGGTGGCGGTCGGCTCCCCGCCGCCTACTCCACCGTAGAGGGCATAATTGACATTTGCACCCTGAGCTGTACTGAATACGCCATAGTTGTTGTCCGCCGTGACAACTCCGTCGGAGTTGGCCTGGCTATATATCCCATAGTTGTGAGTTCCGTCCTCAGCCGTTACGGAGAGCCCATAGTTGGCCTCGTCTCCGTAAGATCGCCCATAGAAAGCGTAATTGACTTCACCGTCATGGGCTTCTGCATACGAGCCGTAATTCGTACCCAGCCCATCGGCCGTAAACCGCCCCCCAGTCTTGCCTCCGATGTCGCCGGTAGCAGCACCGTTAATGGCAATGTTGTAGTTTTGACCGCCGGTAACAGCAGCCCGTAGGGCTGTTTTGCTGGTGCCCAAACCCATCATCCACAGATCCACGGCGGGGCCGTTGCCGAAGTTTTTCAACGAAAAAATCGGATCCTCGGTATTTGTGTTAAGACTTAGCGGTGCTATGAAGTTGCCGGCCATCGCTACCGTATCCGGACCGTACGAAGAACTGTCCGACCAGTTCCAGCCGGTCGTCGAACCTCCGATAGAATCATCAGCCAGCGTCCAAGACGAACCCACCCACTTCATGATCTGGCCTTCGGAAGCGCCGTTCTGCCCAATGTCGGCAAGATCGATTCCACCGTCCGTAACGGCATCGGCAGAGTCGGCTATACCGGCTTGGGCCGCTGAAGTCGCCGAGATGGCTGTCTGAGCTTCCAACGCTGCCTGTGCCGAATCTGACATCTCTGACCGGAGCGCGTATGGTACCGCTACCAGCGCTATCCGGGGGCTGTACTCAGGATCGGCCCCGATCTGAATGCCAAGGTAGCGAGTACCTCCGTCGAACACACTGTTAGTCAGAGGATTCACTTCACCGAGCAGCACGGTAAACAATCCGTTAGTGGTAGCAACGGTACGAGTCTCTGTCCAGAGATCAGCCCCGGCTTCAAAGGAATCGTAAATAGTAAACGTCACGCTGTAGTCGCCGTCGGCTACCGGATCGCCGGTATCATCGGTTAGCCTTCCTTGATAGTTCATAGTAGTCGGAACGGCAGCAGACACAGCGGTTGTCATCAGCAGGATTGCTAAGGCTGCAATGTACCTGGTGGTCAGAACGGCGCGGGGAATCATAGGTGTCTCCTCTGGCATGTGCTTTGTCTTCTTTTTGTCTTCTCAATGGCAAGTACTCTCTGTACCGGATAAATATAACCATTTCAGTGCTGTTTGCAAGCGAGATCAACAGCATTGTTCAGAACTTGTCCGTTGACGCCAAGCCGATCCCTATTGACAACAACAGTTAAAACCCTAAATTGTCCAGCCTATTCATGGGGCGGTCGATCCGCCTCCGGTAAGGTGATTATGGAAGGATTGCGATATGCGTCTTTACGAATTCGAAGGCAAAGAGCTTTTCGAGAGATTCAGAATCCCAGTGGGCGAAAGGCACATCGCCCGGACACCCGACGAAGTTTACGAAATCGTCAGCGACCTGAAGTACCCGGTGGTAATCAAATCCCAGGTACTCACCGGCGGACGCGGCAAAGCAGGCGGAATCAAAACCGCCGACGGCGCCAACGAAGCGCGCACCAACGCCGAACAATGTTTCAACCTCACCATCAAGGACTTTCCGGTTGAGTTGGTACTCATCGAGCCCAGGCTTGATATTACACAGGAATTTTACATCGGCGTCACGCTTGATCGGGCCAACTACAAAATCGTGGTCATAGCTTCCGGCGAAGGTGGGGTCGACATTGAAGAGACCGCCGCTACCCACCCCGAGAAAATCGTCAGGAAGTCGTTGAGCATCGAAGAAGAGCTCTTCACCTTTGATGCCCTTACTATAGCCAAGAAGATAGGTATCCCTGCATCCTTACTCAAAGAAGGGGCGGCGATAATTGTCGGCCTGTACAATCTGTTTCGCAGGTATGACGCCAAGTTGGTCGAGATCAACCCATTGGTTCTCACCGCCGACGGCAAACTGATGGCTGCCGATGCGCGCGTATCGCTCGATGACGATGCTGTCTTCCGGCATCCCGATCTGGTCGATCTGGGTATCGAAAAACGTCACGAAGAGGGCGAGATGACGCCACGCGAACAGCAGGCTACCGAGTGGGGCATACCTTATCTCGATCTCGACGGCAATATCGGTATGTTCCCCGGCGGCGCCGGATTCGGCATCATGGGTAACGACTTCATACATTACTATGGCGGCCGTCCAGCCAACTTCATGGATTCAGGCGGCGGGCCCTCACCCGAACGAATCGCCAAGATGCTCGTGCTTCTGGATGAAAACCCAAACGTCAAGGTGATTTTCGGCGCTCGTTTCGGTGGCATTAGCCGCTGCGACGATTTCGCCAAAGGTGTCTTGATGTTTCTGAACGATCATGGCCTTTCCAAACCTATGGTGATGCGCATGACCGGAAACATGTGGCAGGAAGGTGTGCGCATCTTCGAGGAGGCCAAGCAAAAGAACCCCGAACTGTTTTCCAATGTTGAAGCGCATGGTATTGAGACACCGATCGAGGAAATATCAAAACGAGCCGTGGAACTGGCCAACCTGGAAGGGGGCAACTGATGGCTATCCTGGTCGATAATAACAGCAAAGTAATGGTGCAGGGGATCACCGGCGGCGCCGGGAAGTTCCACACCGAGCGAATGCTCACCTACGGCACCAATATCATTGGCGGCGCCACGCCGAGCAAAGGTGGCCAGGAAGTGCATGGCCTGCCGGTGTTCGATACGGTTGCAGAATGTGTCGATAATACCGGCGCCGATGTATCGGTGATTTTCCTGCCGGCCCGGTTTGTCAAAGAGGCGGCAATCGAAGCGGTCCGGGCCGGGATCAAGTTCCTGGTCATTGTGCCGGAACATATCCCGATTCATGACATGTTGCACGTTCGCCGTGAAGCGGTCGCGCACGGCGCAACGATCATCGGCGGCAACACCGCGGGCATCATCTCCCCCGGTCAGGCCAACCTCGGTATCATGCCGGACATCGCGTTCAAACCCGGTCGGGTCGGCACCGTGTCTCGCTCCGGTTCGATAACGTACTACGTCGCCGACACCCTCACCCAGTCGGGTTACGGTGAGACAACTTGCGTAGGTTTGGGTGGTGATCCGGTGTTGGGCTCGACCTTCGATGAGATTCTGCTCAAGTTCGAGGAGGACGATGCAACCAAGGCGGTCGTCATGTGCGGCGAAATCGGCGGCGTCTATGAAGAACGTGCTACCCAAGCGATCAAACAGATGAAAACGCCGGTACTGGCCATGATCGGCGGCGTCTACGCCCCGCCCGGCAAACGAATGGGTCATGCCGGCGCCATTGTCGAAGGCAAAATGGGAACGGCGCAGGACAAACTGGATGCTCTGGCCGAAGCCGGAGCACACCCGTGCAAGACCTTTACGGAGATACCCAAGACTCTGGCCAAGCTGGGAGTGTAGTCTGGGCAAGGGAAGTGAGCCCTATGGAACTTCAGCCCGAACGAAACGTTTAATACTCAATGATCTATGTGCTTTCAAAACCGCGCCTGCTTCAGACTATCGCGGCCCTGGCAGTAGTCCTTTTTGTGGGGGCTCTTCTTTTGCTAACCGTTGCCGGGGCTCAACCGAATGACTGTAAAGACTGTGACGATGGGTGTGACGGGCACGGCGAGTCGGTCTGCAGTTGCATAGGTTGCGCTCCTGTTATGGCGGCCTGTCGGGTCTTACCGCCGGAACTCGGTCCTCCGCAAACCCACTGTTGCTTAGCCCCAATCTCTCCTCTTGAATTGCTCGAATCCGATTGGTTTGATCGTCTGGATCGGCCACCACAAACCCTTTCTTAGTTTTTACTTGCAAACGATCAGTGTTCTTGGCCAAATTCCTTGGGTCCATGTTTGGCGAAGGACGCGGTTCGGTCACTTGGTGTTGTGAACCAAATCGATCGCATAATTATGCAAATGAGAATTAACAGCAAAGGTACAGAAAATATGATCAATCGAATAACCCTTCTAACTCTTGTTCTTGCCTTGTCCACACTCGCAATCGCCTGCGGCGGTGGTAAGAACTTCAGCCTCACCGAGGAACCGGGAACGGAGATTCGTATCTACGAAGTCTTCGGCATGGACTGTCCCGGCTGTCATGTCGGTGTTGAAAAACTGGTCAATCGGGTTGATGGTGTCGTGACCTCCGTGGCCAACTGGACGAAGAAACAAATTGCCATCAAGGTGCGCTCGTCGGATAACGTTTCCGACGAGGCTATCTTCGACGCCATTAAAGAAGCCAACTTTACCCCCGGAAAACGTCTCGACTGATTATGGGAGATAACATGCTTAAAAAGACACTTCTGATATTTGTGGCCCTGAGTCTATCCCTGGCTACTGTACCGGACTTGACGGCCGGAGGCATTAGTGCCGATGCCGGTCTCACACCGGCGCACGACAAGTGGATGTTTCGCACGCAAGCGCGCTTGAACAGATTGAAGAACGCGCCCGACCAGATGACCCGCGAGATGGACATGTACATGTTCCCGCTGGTGATCGCCTACGGCGTCCGCTCGGATCTGACCGTGATGATCCGTCAGCCGCTTATGCGTATGAACATGACTATGGCCGGCAACACCACTCACACCACCGGGTTTGGCGACCTGATGCTTATGACCAAGTACCGCGCCGTCCGGCGCAACACCCCGACCTATACCTTCGGCGTCGCACCACTGCTTGGCATCAAGCTCCCCACCGGCGAAGATGACATCTCCGCGAACGCAACTTCGCTCAAAACCGGGTTGTTCGTCTCGGGCCGCATTCAACCGTGGGCGTCCGAGTTGAATTTTACTTATACACTCAACGGTCTGACCGGCGACGACGACCGCGAGGAGTACCAGGTTCTCGAATTCGTGGGCGCTTTTGCTCGTCAGTTCAGTCTCACCGAGGACGGACGCAGAGCGATCGCGCCGGTGGTCGAGCTGTCGTATGAACATGCTACCGCCACAGAGATCGATAATGTTGAACAGCCTAACAGCGGTGGATCGTTGCTCCGGGTCGCACCGGGCGCGAAGTTAACAATCTCAGGGGTCGTCTTTGAGTCACTGTTGTGGATTCCGGTCTGGGAAGATTTGAACGGCAACCAACTCGAGTACGACATCGGCGGCCTGATCGGCCTGCGCGTGATGCTGTAAGGTGGCAAGCCACTCTTTCGCGCTTCGCGCGCCCGTACTGTCACCCACTGCTTGACCGTGTCACCCTGAGCGGAGTCGAAGGGTCCATCTTCTCTTGTAGGGCGGAACCCTCGTAGCGGTTCCGCCTTTCAGTCCCACAGCAAGCTGTGGGGCACCCCAACTCGAATACGACGTTGGCGGCTTGATCGGCCTGCGCGTGATGTCGGAACCACAGGGGTTCCGACCTACTATTCGGACCTACTATTCGAACTTCGCCGGAATGACACAGTCAAGATGAGATTGCCGCGGCCTCGCGAAGCGCGCGGCCTCGCAATGACGGAGCGGTGAGTGAAACGCAAGATATCCATTCATGAGCACCCCACTTTATCCTTCCCTTGCCCGCCGTGGCATCGTATTATCTGAAAAAGCGAATCCATACCCGGAGGTCCGATGTTTAAGACACTAGTGTCATGCATGGTCACGATGATTCTGGCGGTAGTAGTAATCACACCCACATTTGCCCAACGCCCGGAACCGAAAAAAGAAGAAATCCGCGGGCATACCATGTATACCCTCATGGAACCGGGTGGCATACCGGCCATATTCGAGCCGGAATTTGTATCCATCGAAGTAGCCGACTCGTTTTATTACGATGATGAACCGTTGATCGCGGTGTCATCCGGCAGCGTCGCGCGAGGCTACAGCACCTGGCATCTGGACCATCACGAAATCGTCAATGACATGCTTGAAGGAACGGCTATCGCCGTCACCTGGTGACCGCTTTGTTTTACAGGCATAGTTTATGCCTCTGAGATCGACGGACAGGTGTTCACGTTTCAAGCTTCGGGATCGCTCTGGCAGGACGCCCTGGTTATGCACGACCGTGAGACCGAATCGCTCTGGCCGCAGCCGTGGGGCGAGTGTTTCAAGGGAGCTTCCGAGGGCAAGAAACTAACCGAGTACCCGGCCATTCATACAACTTACTCAGAGTTCAAAAAACTCTACCCGCACGGCCAACTATTGAAGAAGCCCGAAAGAGGCGAAGCTGGTTCACCATACTCAAGGTACTTCGCCGACCCGGAGAAGCTGGGTATGTTCGGCAGGCTCAACAATTACGAACAGATGCCCGGTAAAGACAAAGTGTTTGGAATCCGCAGCGGCGACCAGCAAGTGGCGGTGTCTCTGGCTCTCTTGAAAAGGAGGGGTTACACCTTGGTTACCGGTGTGGGCGATCCGATGATAGTCACTTACGATTCGACATCCGAAACCGCCTCAGCTCTTGCATTTGAGGGCGACCAGAGAGCATCGGTCAAAGGTCTTAGAGTTTATAGCGACAGTATCATCGGACCCGGCGGCGTGACTGTTTGGCACCCTCGGACCGGCAAAGCCATCCGGGGTGAAGGCTCGGACCTGCCGGTTGTACCGACTATGAGCGCATACTGGTTTGCCTGGTTGAGTTTCTTCCCGGAGACTGAGCTGGTCGATTAGTGCCGGAACTTGCCAGTTGAGAACAACCCGATTTATCGGTGGTTTGCCTGGTTGAGTTTCTACCCGGAGACTGAGCTGGTGAATTAGTTGCTAGTCTCTTGTGGTGGCTGATTCTTCGGACTCGGCCACTACCCACGCGATCTGAAGATCACGCGGGCACAAGATACTCAATTAACAAAATAGGACATTTCTATCTTGCTAAAAACCGGACATTTCTGTTTTGCCTTGACATTGGGGCTATTTGGGGATTGACTAAACGCTCTATTTTCGGTATATTCTCACTCGATAGGGTATTTGTCATTTCTTCAGCCGCGGTAGTGCAGGCTATCGGCAGGCTGTGCCCTCGGAGGTTCTGCGAACCTCTCGCTGAATCTCCATACCACGACGACGATATCAGGACACCGAGGAGTACAACATGTCTCACCGATTCTCCCTTACATTGCTCACTCTGTTGATTCTGCTCACCCTCACCGGTTGGACCTGGGCAGGCAACACGTCTAAAGATGGGCTGAACCCGATTCCAATCAGCAACCCGAACGCTCAACTCTATAATGACATCGAAGACGCTCGTCCGGCACCGGCTACTTTTAAGAAGCCGATGACGGAAGGTCCTTTCGAGGTCCAGATGTCCGGCGTTGCTTCAAGTCCTCCGTCAGCCTACTTCTGTGAAGACTTAGGCTACTACGACGACACGGTTACATCCGTCTGGGTGTGGAGTATTCCGGATGCCTGGGGCGACGATCTCATGAATATGCGCTTTACCGTCGAAGAAGGTATTGAGTGTACTCTGAAGGTCGGTTGGGTCCTGATGTATGGTGGTTTTGCCACCGGTACACCGGATATGCGGGTGTACCTATGGGACGACGACGGCTTCGGTTTCCCCGGCAACAAGCTGGACTCGACCGATGTACCTAATGCCGCCATGGGCGGATCCTTCTGGTGGGCCGAAGCCAACTGGTCGGCTGCCGATTGGGTCTTCACCAATGGTGAAGAATACCATATCGGCTGGACGACCCTGGGCGGCGACGGCGACACGTTGTGGTGCGTGTCCGATAAAGGTACCGGTCCCCACTCGTACACTGGTGAACAACGGGCCAGTGAAAACTGGAACGGCTTTTGGGGTACGATGTACGACGACTGGGGCGAGGATGTATGTTTCCTCATGACATCTGAGCGTTGTTGCTATGAGTTACCTTTTACCGATTGCTATTCTCAAAGCTGGGATGAGGGCACTGCCTACTGGTGGAAAGCTCCCCACGACGCTTATGGTATTATCGACTATGCACAGCGGTTTACTGTCACTGGGGTTGAAACCCTTCAGTCTGTAGATATCGATGTCTACGACTTTACGGGTTCCTCCTCGCAGAACGCCGGTATCGTCGGTAATGACGACTTGATTATCAGTGTATGGGATGACAATGCCGGCTATCCCGGCTCGGTTATTGCGCAAGAAACCGTCCCGGCGGGGACCTATGTGTACCATCCGGCCTATACTAACGTTGATTTCTCATCACACAATCTGGTGCTGGGTTCCGGGGACTTCTATGTCTCCTTCAACTCGACCGGTGATCTCGGTGCCGGCGACTTTGAGGGTACCTTGTCGGATGATGAAACGGATGGCCACGGTCGCTCATACTGTATCTACGGTGGCGATTGGTGGACCATCGGTGATCTCTTCGGAATCGATGTCGACATGAAGTACACAGCAAATTTGTGTGATGACCCATTCTTCGAGTGTGAATTGGCTTTCTACGACACGGGTCCGGTCTATTACTGGACTTTGCCGGATGCTTACGGCGACGTCGCCAATGCCCAGTTGATCAAGTCTGTTGGGAAGGCGTGCGAAGTCAGAGAAGTCTCCTGGGCTCTTCATGATTTCAATCCGGGCGTGGCCTATGCTCACAACTCAGTGGTTTCAGTCCACGAGGACGTGGGTGGTCTGCCCGGACCGGCCCTGGCCTCGGTCACCCTAACTCCGGCTGATTATGTGATGTACCCCGGTTACACTTCGGTCGACTTCGCACCCTTGGCTGTCAGCGTTCAGGGACTATACTGGATTTCAATCGAATCCTTGTCACCGACCGAAGCCGAAGGTATTGCTACCCTGACCGATTTTGGCGGCGGCGGCTGGAACTATGGTGCCGCCGAACTCTGGAATGGTTTCTGGGGTCTGCTCTGTCTGGATTGGAACGGCGTGCCTTGTGATATTGCTTTCGTCGCCAAATCCTATCATTGCTGTCAACCACACTGTTGCTGCCCCTGCCAAGGAGATCCGGGTTGGGCTACGCATCAGCACGATCAGCAGCGTACCGGCGCATCGTTCAATTCCTTTGGCGACGCCCAGTGTGACTTGACAACGCAATGGTGCTACACCCACCCGACCAACCAGATATTTTATACCGGTCCGGCTATTTCGGGCGACAAGGTTGTTTGCGCCTGGGATAATGAAGTCAAGGTGTTTAACCTGACGACGGGCTTTGAAGCTTATACCCTGTCCGGTTTTCCGCTGGGCAACCAGATCAGATGTACGCCGCACATACAGGATAGCGTGATGTATCTGACCGGCGGAGATCAGCAATCTGTTAGCGCTTGGGACTTCGCTACCGGCGCTATGATCTGGAGCCGTGATATTACCAGTGTCGGTGTCGGCGGCCTGTTTGGGCAGACCCGTTACGGTTCCTTTATAATTCTGGAACAGGGTAGCGGCGACGTATTGTACTTCGGTACGGATGACGGTGCTATCGTTGCTGTCGATGCAGCCACCGGCGCTCTGTACTCAGGCTGGACGGTGAACCCGGTGTATATCGCTCCCGGTGCTCCACTGAAATCCGGCTCGACCGACGGCTTACAGCTTTTCTACAACACCTATCCGGGTGGTGTGGAAGGTGATGTTTACGCCATCGACGCCGCTACCGGCGCTATCAACTGGCAGTTGTCAACATCCGGCGGCCTACAGGCTGCTGCGGTCTACCCGGAAGGGCCGCAGGGTGGTGAAGGTTTTGCCGCACCTAACGCGGTCAGTCTGGAAAATGGTCTTCTGTTTGTCAATTCAAGTATTGCCGCTCCGTATCATCCCGGGGATGGTGTCTTCTACGCCATCAACACTTCTGACGGTTCAGTAGCCTACGCGGTGCCTTCGCACCGTCCCAACACTGCCGGTACCGCCGCCGGTCCGGTAATCGACCGTGCACGTGTCTATCAGGCCGGTCAGTCCTGGTGGGCGACTCCCCCGTCAGGTGGTTTGATTCTTGCTTTCAACAAGACCACCGGCTCCTATGTGTGGGCGACCTCCAGCCCCGAGTATAACACATACCGCGGTGATATGGCTCTCACCTGCGGAAAAGACGGTGAGGCGCCACTGTTGTTCGCAATCGGTCACCACGGCTTTATCAGCACATTGAACTCTGCCACGGGTGAGGAAATCTACCGTCGTCGTATTACCTATGGTGGATTCCCCAACTCAATAGCTCTGAGCGCAGCGATAGGACCCGGCGTCGTGGCTATTAGTGACCTTTACGGTACACTTTCTGTTCTGGCCAAAGGTGAAGATCGTCCGCGCCTGGAAATTCAGTCGTACCAGCCTTCTCCATCGGTGGAGTTTGGTCCGGCCACTTCATTGCACGTGCCGATCCCGAACCGGTTGGTCAACACCGGTTGTGCCGACCTGACCTTCGGTCAGCTTGAGACCAACACCTCTGCGAACCATCCGTGGATACCGCCGGACTTCGCTCCGGCCAACGTGCGTCCCGATGTAATGGATCGCGCAGCCGGTATCACTGATCGTTTGACCGAAGGCTTCGAGACCAAAGCTATCCCGGCGCGACCGGAAGCTGAGGTCGATGACTATTTCGTCATTCGTGACCGTGGTGAACAGTCGTTGAACCTGGGTGCCGATGCAGGAGTTCCGTTCCTGCAGTATGCGACTCACACCGAAGCGGTCGTTTGGCCACACGCCGGTGACATTCTTGCCGCCGGTGACACGGCTGACCTCGTTATCGATGTCAACCAGTCGCTGATCGTTCGCGGACCACAGGATTTCTATATGGTGATCCCCAGCGACGATCCTGATTTCTATCTGCACGACGTCTGTGGCAACACGCTCTACGGTCCGCCCGAAATCCACGTAACTATCGTCGGTGGCTGTCTTGTTGATACCACCACCATGCAGTTCGGCATGGGTGGCGGTAACACTCAACTCGTGACCAACAATGGCCGTATCGGTACCGGCGACTGGGACCCGCACGCAATGGATATAGACGGCGACGACGCCTCGATCTACCAGGGTTCGTTCATCTATGCCACCGGCCTATATGAGGTGGCCCTAAGCACCCAGGATTGGTATTCCGGCGGCGGCGAGGACGAGGCGTATCGGTCGATGCAGCCGGACCCGAACTGGTGTGACGACCAGTGCAAGGCGCACATCGATGAGGGTGTCGTCCTGAGTTGTCTCGGTGGCTACTCCTCAGACGGTATAACTTACACCCCAATCATGGGTAACCGAGTTTGTGTAACCTATCTTGACTCCGTTCAGGACTTCGGAACTTCTTGGGATTGGTCAAACTACGATGCACCGTTCAGTAATGATCTGACCATGGGTCTCATGGTGAACTCACGCACGGTGGGTGCTTATGACTTTGAGCCGCTGAAGGACCTCACCGTTGACATCATGGAATTCACCGAGCGCAACGGCGACTCGGTCACAGGCTGGGCTTTCGGCACCACCATGGACTACGACGTCGGAAGTGATGATATCGCTTCACGTTCTGCGGAAGGATCGGCGGCCTGGGTCTCCAACGGTGGAGTGGGCGATGTCCAATGGGGTATGATCAAGTTCCCGTTCGGATGCGGAAGTAACGAGGCGGCAGGCGGCAACAATACAAACGTAGACTACGTCCCGATGATCAATACGGTGTCCGGACACGGCGACGGCATGTGGTTTAACGTTCCCACCCTCTATCTCGATTCCGCCTGGGACTACCTCAACCGGCCGGCCGGTGAGTATTCTCAAGCGCCGTTCACCAGCGATAGGGAAGCTCACTTCACCATTGCCAAACACGATTTTGCCGGTGGCGATACTTATGAGATGGCTGTGGCTCAGTTCGGTCTGCACGGCACTTCGGGCGATGCAACTGAAATCAATGCCCTGGCCAAGCTGGCCAACAAGTGGCTCGGTTTTGGTCGTGGCGATGTCAACAATGACGGCAATGTTGATCTTGGCGACGTAGTTTGTCTGGCCAGGTACGTGACTGGTAACGGCCCCGGACCGATTCCGTTCATGCACCTGGGTGATGTCGATTGTGACGGTGACGTTGATATGGACGATGTGGTGTATCTTGCCGAATTCCTGTATGACAATGGACCTTGCCCGTGTGGTGACTGGTGCTTCTAGGCCACAAGTGGCCCTTCTGGCGCTTCGCGCGGTCATAAATGACTCTTTCGCGCTACGCGCGCCGTTCTGTGCGTGGTGTACGTCCTCATGCGCCACGGTGATAAATCACTTTCTCGCGCTTCGCGTGCCCAGAATCTAACTCAGTGCATCTCTTCAACCTCACCCTTAGCGGAGTCGAAGGGTGCACGGTCAAGCCGTGTTCTTGTGGCTATGCCACGCGTTGACCCAAAAGCGCGCGAAGCGCAAAAACCAGGCTTGCCTGTGGTTCGACTCCGCTCACCATGAGGTTGCGCGCGAAGCGCGAGAGACCCATTTATGGGTGTCATTCCCGCACCCCTTTGTCATTCCCGCGAAGGCGGGAATCTATCCGTATTGCGGTTCGCTCAAAGCTGAAGATGGACCCCCGCCTTCGCGGGGGTGACGACCCAGGGACCGTAGGTCGGCCACCCACATGATCCCACCGCCCCTTCTTACGCCTCACAAAAAAGACGCCCAGCGGTGGAGGGGAACTCAGGGGAGTGGTCACCACTGGGCGATACAGTCGGCTGCACGATTGCAGCCGGATGTTGGTCTTACGATATCGTAGAGCCTGTTCCGTTTTTGTTCTATTACCTCACACTATCTTACTTCAGCAACACCATTTTGCGGGTGGTCTCAAACTCCGGTGTGGACAATCGATAGAAGTAAACACCGCTTGACAAGTCTCTGGCATCCCAGGCAACCGTGTATGTCCCAACTTCGTGCCGGCCGTCGGCCAGTATTGCGACTTTCTGTCCGACAACGTTGTAAACATCGAGCGAGATATTGGCCGCTTTCGGTAAGCTGAACGTGATCGCTGTCACCGGATTAAACGGGTTAGGATAGTTTTGTCCCAAACTGTAGCCATCAGGTAAAAGTCCGCCGACACTTTCCACCGAAGCCTGCATCGAACCATACTGTTTGTCGGCCACGACGGCCTCGACCACCCGGACTCTACCGATCAATCTGACTACCGCTGTTTCTCCTGATTCGATGACGTTGTCGCCGTCGAGATCAAGGATTCCCACCCTGACATTCTCGCCACGCACACCGTGGACCAGATCGAGCCCGTCATCAACCAGCTTCTGGGGTGCAACCGTTCCATCGGCGCGCAGATGCAATTGCAGTCCGCGAAGGTCGACCGGTGAATTCAAAATAATATCGGTCGCACCGTTTTCATACACCGCTCTCAAGACGATTTCCGGGTTGGGTTTCGCCACGGCCGCCCCATCGGAGGTAACACAACCGCAATTCAAGTCGGGGAAGGCTGGTGGATCCAGCGGGTTGAACATCCAGTCGATCAGGAACACCAGATCGGAGATGTCCGGTCCGATACAGTCGCCGTTGACATCCAAAGCATCGATCACGCACGGCGGCGGACCATACGAGAACATATAGTCGACCACGCCGACGAGATCGGATATACTGATCACCGGGTCAGCGTCGAAATTACCCGGTACGTATCCGACGATTTCCACCCGGTCGCGCCAGTAGTCGAAGCCTGGGTGTACGGTCGTGTATGTCGTGTCGGCGAAGGCGAGTCTCTTGGCGACATCGAGCATCAGGGTGGTGTCCCACCTGATGTAAGCGGCATCGCTACAACCCGGCACAACATTAAAGTGAATGTTGAACACGGTCGACACACCCGGCGGAATGGTGGCATCGAACGAATTGGCCAGGGCCACAAAAACGTAACCCAAACTGTCATTGACCTCGCTGAAGTTCCAATCCCACTCGGAGGTCATCAAACCCTCGGTGGACAGCGAACAGATCGATACTCCCTCCGGGATTGAAATCGGAATTGTCGCTCCCTTGATCGGCTGAGTCAATTTGGTTTGAACCGGCTGTACCGCACAGGCCCAATCGCACGGCGTTACGGTTATACTCGGGACAATCAGAGAATCGACCGGGTCGGTACCCGGGCCGGTAACTCGCAACAACACCGGGACCCCTACCGGCGGGAAAGAGACGCCGTCGGTATCGGGCCATATAGTAATCGTATCGTGGTAGTAGCCCGGCGGCAGCGAGTCGGTCTGCACCGTGACAGGCGACATATAGGGTGTTAAAAATGGTGGTTGATCGTTGAAATCCAGATGCAGCCACGGCGCATGACTCCATATGTGAAAGGGTACGGCTTCACCGTGCACCTCATAAATGTACAGCCCGGTGGTGATTGCCCCACCCTGCGGCAACACGAACGAGAATTGTTGGGGGTCGGTGGCCACCACGGCACTGCCGGAATCGGGCAGGATGTGCAGAACCACCGGGACGATCACGTCGTCAAAGCCGTACATGTCATCCAGCGGATAGTAGATCAGCACGCTGTCACCGTAGGTGCCCGGCGCCAGACCGGCGATGCTGATATGGAAGCCGACATGCGATGGTGTCACACCAAAAGCGGTGCCGGAGTCCAGCGTCAGCCAGGGGCTGTTGTTGAAAACAGTGGCAGCAAAACTGAGATTGGCGCTATCCAGATCGTACACAAGGAACTCTTCACCGATAACGTGGTTGCCCTGGTTCAGCGTGAACTCAAAGTGATCCGGCGCCGCCAAGACAGTGAACGGCTGGCCTTCGGTCACGATCAGCGTAAACGGCACATGTGCCACATCGACCGGCGGTTCAACATTCTCAGAGTAAGCGGTGATGGTGAGAACATCATGGTACACCCCCGGCGCCATGCCCTCGGTGGAGACACCGAACGGAAGGGTCATCGGTGTTGTCGGCACCGTGAACCAGACCGGCAGTGTCAGCCAGGGCGCTTCATGGGTAAAACTCAGCGCCAGTGTGGCGCCGTGAAGTTCCTCGATGTGCAAGTAGTCCTCAAAACTGTGCCCCGATGGCACCGCGTAATCGAATTGCTGAGGATCGACCACCAACTGAAATCCCAAAGAGTCGACGACCAGCCAAACCGGTATGGCCACCGGCGGGAAAGGTATGGAATCATGGGGTGCGTATAGCACGATCGTGTCCACATACTGTCCCGGCCCGAGGTCGTTGGCATAGATGCCGAAGTAGACCGAGTCGGGCGTCCAATACATGTTGTCTGGCTGGGTATCCTCAATGTCCAGCCAGGGACTTCCGTGCATCACTTCGGCTGCGAACGGAATCGACAAACCGTGAGCTTCCCACACGGCTATCCCCTGGTGCGGTATCACGTCTCCCGGTTGGGCCGCGAATTCGAAATGGTTGGGATATACTATCAGGTTGGGACCGTCATGGATCGATACGAACACCGGGACCCGTACCGTGTCGAAGTCGACGTTCGGGTCAACGGGCATTATAACGATAGTGTCCACATAGTTGCCGGGCGGTAGATTGTTGGCACCAACGGCGACGGTGAGAGTCATAGGTGTTGAGTAGGGCGGCATCGGGAACGGGTCCACCACCAACCAGGGATGCGTGTTCGAAAAATGAAAAGGCACGTTGTGTCCGTTGACTTCGAACACATGAAGCGAGTCCGATGTTCCTGTACCACCGGACAGACTGAAATTGAATTCCGAGGGAATCGTGTGAACGACAAATTCGCTGCCACCGCCGGTTACGTGCAGCACCACCGGTACATCCAGTGTCTGGAACGGCCCCGTGGAGTCATTCAGGAAAGCGTGAAGGACTATCATGTCCTCGTAGATGCCCGGTGTCAGACCCTCGGTGTGAACGTACACCGGCAGGCTGAACGGTGTGGCAACCGGCGCGAAGTACACCGGCAGGGTCAACCATTGACTGGAGTTGGACCAGCCGAAGTAGATAGTATCGCCGTGCGCCTCAAAAACGAACAACGAGTCTTCCATGGTTGCACCGGGCGGCCCCGCGAAAGCCAACTGCGGAGGCGCTACCATTAAGAGCGGTTGATTGGGCGTGCAACTCAGGTGAAGCCGGACCACAACTTGCTCGGGCGGGATATTCGGATCACCGGCAGTGACGGTAACAATCGATTCCAGTAGCAGGGTGTCGCCGGGCGGCAGGGAGTCCGGCAGGTCGCCCAAGTGCTCTTTAACTATCCAAACCAGTACCGAGTCTGAGTCATAACCGGACGGCGGTATAACCCCCAGCCAAGCCGCATCCGGATCAACCTCCCAGTATAACCCGGTGTCGCCGCAAACAGCCATGATGTATATGGACTTGTATTCGATACTCTCTTGCAGAAGCCAGCCGTTGCAAAGATCACCGTAGAAATCCAACCCATCCGGCATAACTTCCAGGCATGAATTGTTCTGCCCCCAGGCAGACTGGATACCGAACATTAAGAGCGCAATACAGACAAACGACCGCAACATCAACTTATAAAGTCCACACGAGTAGCGCATTACAGCTTCCTCCGCTAAGATGTTGGTTTTCGATCGCGATCCCAGGAACATCAGGACTCGAAGGTCCTGCCGCGTCCGCCTGTTCACAACCTGTGAATCGACAGACCCACCGTGGCTCTATAGCTATCCTTCCACTTAAAGTATATCAATACAGCCATTTTGAGTCAAGCCTTTTTTGGGGCGCGATGTTTGACCTTGACTTTCGCCTCGATAATCTCTATTATGGGCCAACAATATCCATGACTCCACACTCGGAGGTAGCCAATGCTGTCCGCTGTGCGTACTTTGCTTGCCGTGCTATTGACTTTGTCCGTCGTCCCCGTTATTCACGCCGACACACCGTTGACTACACAGCTGGTGGCGTTCGGTTTCAACCAGCCGGTTTTTCTGTGTGCTGCCCCCGGTGACACCACTCGTTTGTTCGTCGTCGAACAGCGGGGGAGGATTCGTATCATCAAGAACGGCTCGCTGCTCAGTACGCCCTTTCTGGATATCGATGCTTACGTTCGCTCCAGCGGTTCCGAACAAGGATTACTGGGTATGGCCTTCCATCCCGATTATGCAGTCAATGGGTATTTCTACGTCAACTACACCAGTGAACCAAACGGCGATACCCGTGTCGCGCGGTTTCAGGTGAGCGCCGACCCTGATCTGGCTGACGACTCCAGCCAAAGCACTTTGCTCACACTGGATCAGCCCTACTCGAACCACAACGCCGGCATGTTGGCCTTCAGTCCAATCGACGGTTACCTGTACATCGGTTTGGGCGACGGTGGCTCCGGAGGTGATCCGAGTAACCTCGCTCAGGACTCCACGTACCTGCTTGGGAAAATGCTGCGCATTGATGTTGACGGTGGTTCGCCTTACGCGATTCCGCCGTCCAATCCGTGGTATGGACACCCCACCGTTCGGAATGAGATCTGGGCATTTGGCTTGCGAAATCCATGGCGGTATGGTTTTGACCGGCTGACAGGCGATCTTTACATCGCCGATGTCGGCCAGGGTGAATGGGAGGAAATTGATTTTCAATCAATGTCAAGTAGCGGTGGCGAAAACTATGGGTGGCGACTCAAAGAGGGAACACACTGCTATCACCCGTCGGTAAACTGCGAGGACGGCGTGACGCTCGTAGAACCAGTTTATGAGTACTCCCACAGCGGCGGCAACTGCTCGATCACCGGCGGATATGTCTACCGCGGTTGTGCGATACCCGACTTGCAGGGTGCCTATTTCTTCGCCGATTATTGCAGCGGGCGGGTCTGGTCTTTTCGGTACGATGGCGCCACTGTATCTGATTTTACCGACCGGACGGCTGAGGTTGGTCAATCCCCATGGACTATAGCATCGTTCGGCGAGGATGCCAGGGGCGAGTTGTACATCGTCAATCACTCGGGGGCGATTTACAAAATCGTTCCGGACGGCGTGGCCGATCAATGCGAGGCCATCGAGTGCTGCGTCGGTATCCGTGGCAATGTGGATGGCAGTTTTGACGACGGGATTGATATTTCCGATCTGGTCTACCTGGTGGACTTCATGTTCAACGGTGGACCTCAGCCGTCGTGTTTCGAAGAGGCGGATGTTGACGCCAGCGGATCGGCGCCAATCGACATAGCCGATTTGGTTTATCTGGTGGATTACATGTTCACGGGCGGTCCGGCGCCGTCGAGTTGTGTCTAACGCGGTCACGGATGTCAACGAGACTGGTCGAAAGATAGAAGTCCTTTGACCGTATCGTGCAAGGCGGCTCGATAGTGCAAACCGCCGGTATCGGTGTCGCGCATAATTCGTGAGAACTCTTCAAACTCATCAAGCGTGGCCAGACGAACCTCGGTGATCTCGTCGTGATCGGTAAACTGAAAATCCCCCGACAGATACCGCGCCTGAAAGACCAATGACCGCCAGCGTATACTGTCATCCGGCGACACGTCGGCGCCAACGAAGGCTACATCGGTGCGAAGAAGAAAACGCTCCAGTTCAATCCGACAGCCGGTCTCCTCGGCCACTTCCCGATCGATTCCTGCGACGATGCTCTCCCCCGGTTTGATGCCACCCGAGGGCGCGCGATACATGCCGGGCGGATACATCGGTTTGGCGATAACTACTATCCGACCCTCTTTGTGGATGTAGAGCGTGACGTCGTGGTTGCGTCCGTCCTTTTGGGAGGACCTGATACGATCCAACTCTTCGCCGCTAACGTCGATCCGAAACTCTGCCGGTTCCGGTTGCCCGAACCTCTCGGCCATCCGGGCGATCATAGGCTCGCTGACAAACATTCTACAAGAGGGCGAGGATACCGGTCTGCTTGGGCAACGTCGTCACCTGACAACCGCCGTCGGTGATCAGACAATCGATCTCTGTGCGGAAGCCACAATCATCCATGTAGATACCGGGCTCTATCGAGAACAGATGCCCCGGCTGAAGGATGCGTCGATCCTCTGTCTCCAGATTGTCGATGTTGGGACCGCTGCCGTGGCCGTGAGTGCCGATGGAGTGTCCGGTGCGATGCGTAAAGTAGTCTCCATAACCGGCCTCGGCCACCACCGCACGGCAGGCATCATCGACCTCACTGCCATAGATCGGACGTTCCTGCATGCTGTCCTCGATAAAAGAAATCGCGGCATCACGGGCGCGCACGATCACATCGAACATTGAAACATACTTTTCAGGTATCTCGTCTCTGGTCCCGGCATAGGCCATCCAGGTAATGTCGCCGTAGATGCCGTCTTCTGTTTTCAGCTTGGCCCAAAGGTCGATAAGAATCAAATGCCCTTTTTGGATGGTCACAGACTTTTCCGCCGTCGGCTGGTAATGTGGATTCCCGGCGTTGCCGTCGACCGCGCAGATCGGATTAAACTCGCAGACCATGTTGTTCTTGTTAAACTGCTCAAGTATGTGCTGGCTGACATCGTACTCGCTGACCGGCTTGCCTTCTGTCAGTGATCGAGCGATCAGGGAAAAAGCGCCGTCCTTAATCTCCATTAGTTTTCCAGCCGCTTCGTGATGAGCTGCTATCTGCGGCTCTGTCAGCCGCGCCTGAAAAGCAGCCACCAGATCAGCCGAAGACACAATCTCGACACCCATACTGCGCACCATCTCAACAGTGCCGGCGTCGACCAGCCCGATATAGGGCAGCCGACCCATCCGGGAGTATTCCATGGCCACCCACTTGCGGCCTTCGAGAACGCGGGTCAGTTCCTGCTCCATAGCGCGATACCCGGCGAACGGTTTCAACTCACCCGGCAGATGCCCGAATTTGCTCTTTTCAATCTCAGGTATCAATCCGACCGGTGAGCCTTCGACCGGGATGAAATAAAACGACCGGCGTGTCAACACACCTTTGAGGTGTAGCATCTCGACTGCGACGTCGTTGCGGGCATGAAAGTCGGCCATCAGCCAACCGTCCAGTTCGTGTTCTTTCAGGTATCCTTGAATCTTTTCAATGTCCATCATATAATCCTCGCTTTGGTTGGACTAAACATAAGTCAACAGGTCGCGCTTGTCACACAAAATCTCGCGGTGTCACGTTATGGATTGATAGCATCGGCACAATCAGAGTGCTACCTGAAATCCATCGTGCGCCAATACAAGATTGTCCAGACCGGCTTTGTCGGAAAGCTGCTGGAGATTAGCCGTTGCCTCGGCATCGCCAAGATGACTGATGACGAATCGTCCGACGTTCGATGTTTGGGCAAAGTCGAAGAACTGATCCAGGTCGACATGGGTTAGTTCGAGTACGGCGATGTCAACGCCGTCGAGATGCGGCTTGATGTCGTCGAAGCTTCCGATGTCGGCAGAATAGAACAACGTCGTACCGGGAAGATCGATTTTGAAAGAATGACACTGCATCCGGTTGGGCAGTTGCAGCTTTTCAATGAACTCGGCGTAGCCATGTAGATGCTTGTTGCCAATGGCCTGTAGTCGAAAACTGCCTTCAAACACGAAGCCGTCGGAGTATCCATGCAGGTTCAACTCGAACGGCAGTTTTTCACGGATAATATAGACCGCGGGCAAGTAATCAGTGAACGGTTTGACAAACTCGTCCGGCAGATAGATATCCAACGGCTCTTTGCGTCCGGACAGGTAGATCATCTGAATGAACTGCGGCAGTTCGCAGCAGTGATCCGGATGGGTGTGACTGATAAAGACTCGATTGACATTCAGTGGATCGAATCCACAGCGCAGAAACGACGAAGTCGCCCCGCCGCCGCAGTCAATCAACGTGAGATCGTTGTCGACGTCCAGCAGATATCCTGTACAGGCGCGATCTGCTTGTGGCATCCCTGATGACGATCCGAGTATGGTGAAAGTGGTGGTGGTCATGTATCGTCTTTTGGTATAGTGTTCAGCTGGATCCTTCGTCGCCAAGAGTGAGACCGCAACTGTGAACATTATAGCTTTTCTCTGAGCAGAATCAAGGCAACTATTGTTTCACAGTCCCCTCTTGAGAGGGGATGAAGGGGTGTGTTTTTGTTTTTCACCGGCGAAGAACACACCCCGCCCTGCGGGCACCCCTCTCGAGAGGGGATGAAGACAAATCTCGTGAGTGGTGTTGGTCGACCCCGCCCGACACCCGTCTTGCTACTCGCTGGTGTTCGGCGGACACAAGGCCCGGCGCAGCGCGATAGAAGAAACACCTTCCAAGATAGAGCGTCATCCAACCAAACTCCCCACTCGCTCCAATGCCGCTTCGCAGTCGGCCCGGTGGACATCGAGATGCAAAACAAACCGAATCTGTTTGGGACCGAACGGCAAGGCTCTCACGCCGACACCGTCCATCTTGCTACAAACATCCAGCGGCTGGTTGTCGCCGGTAACATTTACGATGACCAGGTTAGTATCAACTCGCGACAAATCGACATCGAAGAGATCAAGCTGGTTGAGTCCCTCGGCAAAGAAGCGCGCATTGGCGTGGTCATCGGCTAACCGTTCGATGTTGTTCTGTACGGCGTACAAGCCAGCCGCGGCGATAATCCCAACCTGACGCATCCCGCCACCGAACAGTTTACGTTCCCGCCTGCACTTCTCAATAAACTCGCGCGTACCCAAGGCCACCGACCCTATCGGTGCGCCCAAACCTTTCGACAGGCAGACCGACACCGAGTCGAACGGCCGAGTCAACTCCGGCAGTGACAGGCCGGTTGCGACGTGGGCGTTCCAGATTCGGGCGCCGTCAAGGTGAAAGATCAACCCGAACTCGTCGCACACCTCGCGCACTTTCAGGATTTCGTCCTGCGGCAGGATGGTGCCGCCGTGGTGGTTGTGGGTGTTCTCAAGCGCCACCATCTTGGTCAACGGGCAGTGCAAACTGATCGGTCGGATACTGCCTCTAACCATATCGGCTGTAATCATCCCGCGATCAGTGGTAATCAAATTGACCAGCAAGCCGGAGTGGACAACCGGTCCGGCTACCTCGTAGTTGACAACGTGACACTCTCTGTCGCACAAGAGCTCCCAGCCCGGTTCCGAGTGAACTTTAAGGCAAACCTGGTTGCCCATCGTCCCCGAGGGCACATACAACCCGGCTTCGCGCTCGAACAGGGCGGCCACATATTCTTCTAGTTTTTTTACAGTGGGGTCATCCCCGAGAACGTCGTCACCGACTTCGGCCGTGGCCATCGCCTGGCGCATATCATCGGACGGTTTGGTGACGGTATCGCTTCGCATATCGATTGTCTTCATAGGGAGGAATATAGCTGAAATCGGTTTTGTACACAACAGCAGCTGTGCCGCAGTCCCCGCCGGTGGGAGACAAGCCCCCACCCTACGCGTCATTCTGCAAAAAAAAGACCGCCCATTAAGGCGGCCTTTCAAATCGGTTGTAGTGGTCGAATCAGGAAGCCAGCGTGACGTTTTGCGCTTGCTGTCCTTTGTCGGTGTCAGTCACCTCAAACAATACGGTCTGGCCCGGCTTGAGCGTTTTGTAGCCATCCATCTTGATCTCGGTGTAGTGAACGTAGATGTTTTCCGCTGAGTCCTCTGAGGAAATGAAACCCCACCCTTTTAAGTCGTTGAAGTACTTAACTTTTCCCGTGGACATTAAGTTCCTCCATATTGAGGATTGAATACTGTCAAGGCATCCTATAATCATTATACGTGGCAATGGGACCGCCAGCAACAATAATTTTTGGTTAAATCAGAATCCAAGCAGAATCTGCGTCACCAGAGTCATGGCCAGCCCCGACAGTATCGGCACCGTGACGTTATCGTCGATGCCAAATGGCAGAGCTTCGACCACCGCCGCTACTACCGCCCCTGCTACGGCCACAGTCAGCGCCAAACCGGGCGTAAAGACAGCCACAATCAGCGTGCCAGCCAAACAAGCAGTCGATCCCTCCAGCGATTTACTGCCGAAAAACCTGCGCCGTCCAAATTTCCGCCCGACCAGAGCAGCCAGGGTATCGCCGACGATAATAAAGGCTATGGCCGCGATGGCAATTGGTTTATCAAAAAGCGCCACGGTGAAACAGACAGTCGACAGAATATAGGTGGCCCCGGAGAAATCACCCTGTTTCTCGTGAGGACGGATCATTCTGCCAAAGAATCTCTCAAGCCCGCCTGTCCACAGTGACCATCCCCGCAATCGTGAGATATCCCCCAAAATGAAGGCCAGCGTGATCGGAACCATGAGAGTGAGCATACCGACCCGGTCAAGTTGCAGAAAGTAGTACCCCCCCGGAATGACCAGCGCGAACATGTGGGTGCCTTTGCGCCACAACTCCTGCCCGAACGTGATTTGCCGTGGGACAGAGTCGGGACTGTCGATCATGACCCCGAGGACCGGTATTCCAGCGGCTTGAGATGAATCGGCCGCAGTTTGTTGGGGAACTTTACTGAAAACTGGCGGTACAGGCGGTCCCGGTACTCTTCAAACACTTCGCGGGCGTGCCGCTTTCTGAGAACAGGCACAATATCGATAGAGGCGCGGCCAAAATCGATCAGATTCTTACGGTTGACCACCCTTACAATATGATATCCGAATTGGGTCTTAACCGGTGGCGATATACTGCCTATCGGTGTCAACAGAGCGGCCTGGTAAAGCTCATCCGGCACTTCACCCGGTCCGACATAGCCAAGGTTGGCCAGATCGACTCTTATCTGGGGTTCACCGGGATAATGCTCCTGTGCTAACTGCAAGAAGTCCACGCCGCTCAGGGCCTGATCGCGCAGAAACTCCGCGAAAGTGGAATCCTCGGCGATTATATGCTGAATCTCCACCGGTTTTTTAACAGTGAACTCGTCGATATGTTTATCGTAGTAAGCCCGCACGGCGCTTTCTTCCGGCTGCCAGGTGTGATCAAATCGCTGCCGCTCAAAAATCTCCTTTGAAGATTCATGGCGGTACCGAGACTCGATAGCCATCACCTCCGGGAGCGTGTCGATCCTCATATCGCGCGCTACCTGAACCATGACGACCCGTTTGGCCAACTCCTGTATCATCTCATATTTGAGAGCCAGGGTCGTGTTATCCAGCCTGTTGTTGTTGCGGAACGTCTCCTCCAGCGCCCGAAGATGATTGAAGTCGAGGGTGTCGGTGCCATTGATAATCGCCGCCCAGGTGGCCGGCTCAACCTTGTAAACATTGGTGTCAAGAATGGCATCGTTGCGGACGATCTCAAGCGGCAGACTGCGCACAGAATCCAGAATCCGGCCACCGATCTCGTTCGCCTTGGTGTTTTTCAAGTCCTGCGTTGCGACGATGTAGGCAGCCGAGTCGTAGGGGGGGATTCCCTCCGGCATGTGCCTCGGGGTCATGATGATATGCCATCCGTCACGGTCCTGGTATGGCTGCGAGGCCACCCCTTCTTCCATAGAGAAGGCCACCGAGTCAAACGGAGGTCGATAGATTCCGCGCTCTGTCCACCCAACCAGCCCGCCATCCTTACCCGAAAAGGTATCGTGGGAGTACTGTCGGGCAACCTCTACAAAGGGCATGCCCATTTCAATGAGGCGACGTAACTGGTGAGCGTACTCTTCCAACTCGAATTCAAACTGCTCGGGAGAAAGCGACCTAAAATGAAGCGAGTCTTTGCCGGCTTTGATACTGACCGGTGAGATCAGGATATGGAACAGCATCACCTGTTCTTTGATAGAGAATAGATCCGGTCGGCTGTGGTAAAAGTCGACCACCTCCTGTGAATCTACGGTCACTTGGTTGTAAACGGCCTCATTCAGAAGGGCGCGGATCATGGCGTTTTGATAGCGATGCTTGTATATCCGGTACACGTCGTAGTAGTCATCCAACTTGACATCGGCCGAGGCCAGCCCGGCCAAGGTATCGCACAAAAGCGAATCCAGGATGAGCTCCACATCCGATGCCTTCAGCATCCCCCCCCGTGGGAGGATATCGCCGGCCGCAATCGTATCATAAAGTTGTGGCTGAGTGATTTCGAACAGCGTGTCAACTTTGGCGATCACGTAGTCGTGTTTATCAAGCTCTTTTTCGTACACAATGGGCGGACGGCAAGCCGCCATGGCCAGCAAACAGAACAAGACAATTATCAAAAACAATTTCATACAATCACCGGAACTCCATTGATCGGTTTGGAGCTGCCAAGATTATACAATTATCTCAGAAAAACAAGCCCAAATAGCTGAGTGGAAGTTGCGATGAGCAGTCTTCAGCAGGGCAAGTCTGTCCTCATATCTGCCGTGAGACCCACGGAACGGGTGGCACCCTCAAAACCGGTTTGGGGGGGGCTATTGTTTCTCGCCCCAGGCAACGTTTGAGGCGGCCACTCAGTCGCCCGAGGGTACTCGAAACATAACTGGCGAGGAAAAGAATCACGCCAAGGGCGTGATGTCGAAACCACAGGGGTTTCGACCTACTGTTGTTGCCTCAGCATGAGGTGGTGAGAGACATTGTCAAAGGACAATTCCACAGTAGTCGAGATTACATCGGGGCAAGCTCAACCGGAGTCGGGTCGATGGGAGTAACCGCCTGATCTTTGCGCGCATTCCTGTACGTTTGGAACTCAAGGCGAAAGGTGGTTCCCTGACCAACCTGTGAGTCCAGGCTGATGTCGACTTTTAGAGCGCTGCAAATACGATGGACGATGGCCAGACCCAGCCCGCTGCCCTGTTTCTTGGTCGAGTAGAATGGCTGATAGACCCGGCGCAGGTTATCGGGCCTGATTCCGGGACCATTATCCTGAATATACAACTCAACGATACCACCGACCGGATCAATGGCCAGGCGAAGCGTCAACTCATCCCCTTTTTCCTCAAGCGCCTCACAGGCGTTCACGGTCAGGTTCAAAAGCAATTGCTTGATCAGGTCTTCATCACCGACAACGTAAATGATCGAGCTATCCGACTCGAAATTGAATTTCAGATCGGCGCTGAACGAGGGCTGGTGGTGCAGAATCTGAATCACGTCGTTTATCAGGTGGCAAAGTTCGACTTTGTTGTAAGCCGGACGGTCAATGCGTGCGTACTGAAGAAACTCAGAGAGGATTCTCGACAGCCGGTGTGACTCTTTGACGATCAGTTGCATCAACCTTTCGTTTTCACCCTGCAGTTTGAGTTCCTTGTCGAGGACTTCGACCGATCCTGAGATGGCGGCCAGCGGGTTTCGGATTTCGTGAGCAATCGAGGCCGACAATTCCCCCACCGCTGCCAGCCGATCGGCCGCTCGCACTTTGGACTCAAGTCGTTTGGCGTCCGTAAGGTCGGTAAAGATTGCGATCACGCCTCTCAGGGCGCCGGTTTCCTCCATTAAAATGGACGTCGAGAGACCGAGGGGAACAGTTTGACGTTCATGATTGAGAATGCTGATTTCCTGGCGGGGATGGCTGGCTACGCGCTCAAGTCCGTCCAGAAGGTCCCCGGCCAGGTCGGGCATCCGATCGGCAAACACTTCATCACAGCGCATCCCTTTGACTTCTTCCTCACGATATCCCAGGATCTTCTCGGCCGCCCGGTTGAAGAAAATGATGTGTCCGAAGGCATCGACAGTCAACAGACCGCTGTTGAGATGCCTGAGAATGTCATCGGTTTCCAGCTTGGCCCGCTTGAGGGCCCGGGAGGTGTCTGCCAACTGGCGGTCGCGGGCTTCCAGCCGCTCAGCCAGGTAGCCTGAGATAAAGGCGATCAGGTAGAAAATCAGAATATGCAGAAATATCGAGTAGAAGATAGCGTCCTGCGCCGACACAATCGATTTGAGAGCGTTCGGGAAATAAAGAGGCGCTCCCGTTTCGCCGGACCGCAGCCAGATGATAAACGTATAGGCCAACGAGACCAGCGATGCCACCACCAAAGTCCCCACCAAACGATAAGCCAGGGCAGCCGACACAATGGTCAGCAGAAAGAGGGCTGAGAAGGGTGAGTTTATGTTGCCGGTGGCGTGTATGACACCTGACTCGATGACGATCTCAAGCAAGAACTGCAAACCGACAACGGTGGCTGAGGCCATCTGTAATCTGCCGAAGCGATCAAAGGCCAGCAACAGGGCTACGCCCAGGGTAAAGATAGAATAGAGAATCAACGGCAGATGCAAAAAGCTCGGATACTCAATCCAAAACACCACCACCGCAAACAGGATCACAAAAGTGATCAGTCGCAGCGGTAGAAACCAGCCTAATCGCTTGGGTCTTGCGTACCTGTCCTTTATGAGCATGGTATACAAACGGCGCCGCTGTGACGGCGCCGTTTTCCGTGATATTCTGTTACCTTTTGTCTCGCTGTCGTCGACTGCTATATCTTACCGATAATGTCGAACATCGGCAGATACATCGCTATCAAGATACCACCGATCACAACACCCATAAACACGATTATGATCGGCTCGATAACCGAAGTCAACGCAGCCACGGCGTCATCGACTTCATCGTCATAAAAGTCAGCGATTTTTGACAACATATCATCCAGGCCGCCGGTCTTCTCACCTACCGAGATCATCTGTGTGACCATGGGCGGGAAGACACCCGTTTCCTTGAGCGGCCCGGTGATGGTGTCGCCCTCGGCGATGGCCATGACCGAACGATTAATGGCCGCAGCAATGACCCGGTTGCCGGCCGTCTTGGCCGTGATTTCAAGCGCTTCCAGAATGGAAACACCCGAAGCCAAGAGGGTACTCAAAGTTCGCGTGAATCTCGCCACCGACGACTTGCGAACGAGGTTGCCGAACACCGGTGTCCTCAGCAGAATCTTGTCAAAGGTTAAGGCTCCGCTGTCGGTTCTCTTCCACCAGATGAACACCCCGGCAAAACCGAGAGAACCGAAGATCAGGTAGAGGAAATTCGATTTCAGGAAGTTCGAGATTTGGAGAACGACCAATGTTGGTCCCGGCAGGTCGGCCCCGAGTCCACCGAACATCTTGGCAAATACCGGCACAATGAAGGCCAACATACCAATCGTCACAGCGGCCGCCACAAAGGCCACCACCGACGGATAGATCATGGCTCCCTTGACTTTTCTTACCAGTTTGTCCGCTTTCTCGCGGTAGACGGCCAGTCGGACCAGAATTGCGTCCAGGGCGCCGCCCATCTCACCGGCTTCCACCATGTTGGTATACAAGCCATCAAAGATTTTGGGATGACGAGCCAGGGCTTCCGAGAGCGTCGCTCCACCCGCCACGCCGTCTTTGACCTGGGCGATAATCTTGGCCAGTTCTCTGCTCTCAGTCTGGGCGGCCAGGATGTCCAGACATTGCACCATGGGCAGACCGGCCCCGATCATGGTTGCAAACTGTCGTGTGAATCGGGAGATATCAATCTTCTTGATGCCGGTCCCGATCTTGATCTGAAGTTCAGGCGCTTTCTTACTGATCGAATTGACCAGAATGCGATTCTGTCTAAGCACCCGTTCAAGGTCGCCCCGGCTCTTCGCTTTAAGTTCCCCCTGGACCGCCGCACCGGCCAGCGTTTTTCCCTTGTATACAAAAATCGGCATCAGCTTAACCCTTTCTCAAACCACTTCATCCGGCCTCAGGAAAACGCCGGAGACTTATCTTTGGCCAGCATTTCGCTTAGTTCCTGCGGATTGGAACTGTACGCCATGGCGTCCTGGACGGAAATCTTGCGCGTATTGTAAAGCTCGGCTAACGACTGGTTCATCGTTTTCATTCCGTATTTCTGGCCGGATTGTATCATCGAATATATCTGGTGTACTTTGTCATCGCGAATCAAAGCCCGAACGGCAGGCGTGGCGACGAGTATTTCCAAAGCCACAATCCGACCGCCGCCTATTTTCGGGATCAAGGCTTGCGAGATGATCGCCTGGATCGAGAACGACAAGGAGATGCGAATCTGCTCCTGCTGGTTGGTCGGGAACGAGTCCACGATACGATTGATCGACTCGGCGGCTGAGTTGGTGTGCAGAGTGCCGAAAGCCAGGTGGCCGGTCTCTGCAATCGACAAGGCCGACTCGATGGTTTCCAGATCACGCATCTCACCCACCAGAACTACGTCGGGGTCTTCACGGAGCGCATACTTCAAGGCTATGGCGAACGATGTCGTGTCGGCATACACCTCGCGCTGGTTCACCAAGGCCGTCTGATGACGATGCAGGTACTCGATAGGATCTTCGACGGTGATAATATGCACCGGACGTTCTTTGTTGATCTTGTCGATAACGGCGGCCAGGGTGGTCGACTTGCCCGATCCGGTCGGACCGGTCACCAGCACCAGACCGCGCGGAAGCCTGGAGAAGTCGGCAATTACTTTGGGCAGACTGAGGGCTTCAAAGGTCATGATCTCATAGGGAATCTGACGGAGCGCCACAGCCACGTTGCCGCGCTGCATGAACATGTTGCAGCGAAAGCGGCTGAGGGATTCGATGCCGAACGAAAAATCCAGCTCTGAGTTCTGCTCGAATTTCAGTTTTTGCTTCTCACTGACCATGGCGTAAGCCAGTTTTTTGATCTGGTCGGCGTTGAGCATGTCCTGCTTGAGCCGTACCAGCTTTCCATCGACACGTACCACCGGCGGCGATCCCACCGTAAGGTGAAGATCAGACGCGTTCATCTTGACCATTTCTTCCAACAACTCTCTAAGAGACGCCATTCAATACTCCAGACCTAAAACGTTAGTATTCGGACACACAGGTATCTTGTATGATTATCGGCTTTCTTGAGCGATTCTTGAGATTAACGACCGATTGGTCTCGTTAACTTATTGGAAGTCAAAGGCTAGCAGTCTGATCAGATTGAGGAGGTGACAGCGAATACTTCGTCAATACTGACGATTCCGGCTTTCAGCTTCTCCACGGCGCACATACGCAGATTGTGCATTCCCTCGTCCATAGCCGTTTTGCGGATATCGGTGTCGGAAGCTTTGTTCAGAATCAGGCTTTCGATAGCGGGAGTTACCGGCATAACTTCATAAATACCGGTTCGGCCGGCCAGCCCGGTCTCGTTGCAATCTGCGCAACCGACACCCTTAAAGGCTCTGAGACCCTTGAGCAGATCGCTGGGTACGCCCAGACTGTCGACCTGTTCTTTGGTAAGATTGACTTCCTCTTTGCAGTTTTGACATATCTTGCGCATCATGCGCTGGGCCATAATCAGCTTGGTGGCCGAGGACACCAGATAGAACGGCACACCCATGTCCAGAAGACGATTGATCGATGAAGGAGCGTCATTGGTATGCAGGGTACTGAAGACAAGGTGGCCGGTGAGCGCGGCGCGGATAGCTATCTCCGCCGTTTCACCGTCACGAATCTCACCGACCATGACGATGTCCGGATCCTGCCTTAGGAATGATCTCAATGAGGCAGCAAAAGTGAGCCCGATCTGTGACCTGACAGCGACCTGGTTGATGCCGTCGAAATTGAACTCCACCGGGTCTTCGGCCGTCATGATGTTCACATCGACCTGATTGATCTGCTTGAGAGCCGAATACAAAGTAGTCGTCTTACCCGATCCGGTGGGTCCCGTTACCAGGACGATACCGAAAGGCAGGTGAATTGCTTTATCGAACTTATCGAGGTCGGCTTCGCGGAAGCCAAGTTTGGTCAGGTCAACTTTGAGCGCCTGGGGATCGAGAATTCGCATCACCACTTTTTCCCCGAAGATCGTAGGCAGTACCGAGACACGCAGATCGACCGTTCGTCCGCCGATCTTGATTTTGATACGGCCGTCCTGTGGCAAGCGTCGCTCGGAGATATCCAGTTCGGCCATGATCTTGACACGGGATACGATGGCCGAGCGATACTTGAACGGCAGCGGGGCCATCTCTTTCAGGTCACCATCTATACGGTACCTGACCCGGATACGCTTTTCATAGGTCTCTATATGAATGTCCGAAGCGTTCATCCGAATCGCTTCGTAGAGAATGGAGTCGACCAGTTTGACCAGCGGCTTGTCCTGGATAGCCGACAAGAGATCAGATTCGGATGCCTCCTCCTCAGAGACAACCACTTCCAGATCAGGGTCCTCCTCCAACCCTTTGATCATCTCAGACAGGCCGCCGGAATCGACGTAGTAGGTCTCAATCGCCTTTTCAATTGCCTTTTCCGGCGAGATTACCGGTTGCACCGTACAGCCGGTTATGAACTTTACGGCGTCGAGAACATAGATGTTATTGGGGTCACTGATGGCCACCAGGAGCGTGCGGTTGAGCTTGCTTACTGCGATGACCTTGAACTTGCGGGCAATGTCAAGCGGGATGAGCTTGACAACCTCGGGATTTAGCTCAACATCGGTCAGACGCAAGGCGCCTATTTTGAGGTGCTTGCCGACGAAATCGGCTATCTCATCCTCGGAATCAACCGCCCCCACCTTGACCAGAGCTGACTGGAAAGTTTCCAGGCTGTCCTTCTTGACGATTTCCAATGCTTCGTCTACCTGGTCCGGCGTGATCTTGCCGGCCTTGACGAGCATTGCTCCCAGTTCAGCAGACATCTGAGCAGTCCATTGAGTTTATGCGGTTACCGTCTATCAACCTGTCTCGGGGCATACCCGGCCTTTCTGGGTCGGGTTAGTCGTGAAAAATATCGTCCAGCTTGTCCTGCGCCAAATCGGCAAACTCAGTTGAGATACCTTGAGTGGCATTGGGGTTGGACTTGGCCATAACCTGCTCGAAAATGGAGGCCAACTCGGCCGCCGTCTCCTTGGCATACAGGCGCACCATACCGATAGTCGTGCGGTCATCGAAGATTACAACCAGGATTGAACGCTCACCGACGAGCGACATGTGGATATGATCTTTCTTGCCCTGATGGAACAGCACCGAGAACTCCGGTTCACCCACCAGGCGCGCAATCTCTTTGGTCGAGGCAAAAGAGCCGGCCAACAAAGCGGCCAGGGCGGTGGTGTCCAGGGAATGGGTGAAACCCTGGCGTGTGATAAGATGTCCATCCTTGTCTACCAACAAAGCGCACTTGGCCTCGGCCCCCTTCAACATCTTGGACATGAGGGTCTCGATCTGGTTGATTTCTTCCTCGTAAATAATCAGCGTATCATCGGACATTATGGCCTCCTAAGTGCCTATTTAATTCCAAACAGTCGCTTGAAGAAACCACGTTTCTTCTGTTGGGCTCGACGCCTGAGCGAAGGAGCCATGCCCGGTGTGGCAAGATCGGATGAACCGGTATTCATGCCACCGTCTGAGCTCTTCAAGACGTTCTTCTCGTATGTGGTTTCACCCTCAGATTCTTGTGGGGTGGGGGCAAATTCAGTGGGCGTGATTTTCCTTGGTGAGGACTCTTCCCGGCTGCCGGGGAACGGTCGAAAACCGGCCGGCTCGGACTCATCATCGTCTGCCGCCGGCGCCGCTTTGAAGTCGTGTTCCGCCTGGGTGCTTTCCGGCTCTTGAAATGTCCGGGAGGCAGGTTCACCTGATTCATCGACAGACGGCATGCCTGGCGCCTCGGTAACGCCGACCCCAGGTTGGGCTTCAGCGGCCGCCGATGTCGATGGCTGAGCGCTCGCTGCTATGGTCGTAGTCATGGCGCCCGGTACGCCAACGGAGGTGGTATCAGGTGTCGCCATGACGGCGGCAGCCTCAACCGGCTCGGTTGTCGGATAAGGTCGCACTGGAGCAATCGGCTCCCGGTCGACTTCGGATGCCTCAGCAGATTGGTTTACAGAAGGCATCTCTGTGTTGCCGGCTGCCTTGGCCTTGTCCAACACCAATTTGATGATCATCTTCAGAGTGTCGAAGACGCCGTTACCAACCGTGGCGGAAGCGCCGAAATCGGCTCGGCCTTTCGGATTCACCTTCGCACGCAACTCTTCCACCGGCATCACACCGGGGAGGTCTCGTTTGTTGTACTGAATGACCAGCGGCAGTTCGTCGATGTCGTAGCCGTACTCCTGCAGGTTTTCCTGAAGGTTCATGTACGACTCGATGTTTTCATCGAGCTTATCGGGCTGACTGTCGGCTACAAATACGACACCATCGACACCGCGCAACACCAGTTTTCGGGTGGCGTTGTAGTACACCTGACCCGGTACCGTGTACAACTGGAACTTTGCCGCAAAACCGTTGATGGTTCCAATGTTGATGGGCAGAAAGTCGAAGTAGAGCGTCCGATCCGCTTCCGTAGCCAGCGAAATCAGATCGCCGCGGGTGTTGCCCGGAACCTTCGAATGCACATACTGAAGGTTGGTAGTCTTACCCGAAAGACCGGGACCGTAGTAGACGATCTTGCAACAGACTTCCCTGGACGAATAATTTATCGATACCATAGTTTAGATCCCAGCCGTTAACCTTCCAGGTTGACCGTCGTTTGCAGTTTACCAATCGCATTTTTCATTTCAAGCCGGATCAACCCGATGTTCACCTGTTTTTCAGTGGTGACAACAAGGATACCTTTGCCGGCGTCGGCAAAGAACAGCTTGCCGTTGTCGGCCTCGATAGTCACTTGCTTGAGCGGCTCGGTTTGGAGCCGATCCAGCGACTTCTGGATATTGGAAGTGATTGAGGCGGCCAGGGCGCCGATGGTGTCACCGTCGAAACTGTCATCGAGATCGGCCGCGATAACGATGCCGTCTCCACCGACCATCATAGAACCGGTGATTCCCGAAGTCTTGTTGAGGTCGCTAAGCACTTGGTACATGTTTCTTCTCCGCGTTATCAGACTGCCTCTCGCCGTAGCGTTCGGCCACATATTTCTTTATAATCTCAAGCCCTTGGTTAATCCTGATATTCAGAAGGTCATCGGCTTGCCATTGAGCCATTACTATCACTGTGAACGACTGCCAGGCGGCAAGTATGAGCCTGTTATCAGCCATCTCGATTCTCAGTTTTTCAGGCTTTCCCCAGTGGCCTTTGCTCAGGACACGGCTGTTGACCTCCAAAAGAGTGAGGGCGTGAGGCGCCCAGTCTTCACATTCGAGCTGGTTGCGACTGAACTGCCCAAGCAGTAAACCTTCATGATCGAGAACGGCCGCCATCTGAACCGAAGCATCTCCTCCGATGTAACGAACGGCACGTTCAAAGCCATTGCCGCCTGCATCCGGGATCTGGCTGAAAGTGTCATAACCGGCCGGCCTGGTTTTGGGCTCTGCAATGGTCTGAGGTTCGACCCCGGCCACACTTAGACCACGCGCCTTTGAGACTGCAATCGAGGTCAGACCGGATTCGCGTTCGACCGGCGGCTCGGGCTGGGCCGGTTGTATCAGTTGCTTTTTTTCCTGCGGCAGCATCTGCCCCCAAAGAGGACGCAAAACAAACGGCGTTGATATTACATGCAGTAAGAGGGCGGGCAGGTATCCGGACGTACCCAGGGTCATGGATACCCTCACTTCCATCGAATATGCCACTGCGATGAACAAGCCGAAAACGGCGCCGACGGCCAGGCGGTACACGAAACAGACACCGGCGGCCTGGACAAGCTGCATAAGCGACGCCTGATGATTGATCATCCAGATTACTAAACCGTAGAAAACCAATTCATACATGGCGTATATCAGCGACGCTTTGAGCACCGAACTGCCTAATTGTTCCGGGAATATGACCATGGGAGCAATTAACAGCAGCAGAGTGAACAAAGCGGTCTGGCGTGCGATGCGTGCGCTAATTTCCATGATGTCCCTTCTAACAGCCGCCCTGCCCCAAAAGCAGTGCGTCTAATTTCATTCTGAGAGCACCCAGATTAGTCTTGCTATTGGCTACGAACATAAACATACCCTCGTGTGAACGCACAGTGTAAAAGGTGTGGCCACCGGTTTCCACCAGCACACTGTGCACCTTTCCGAAAAAGCCGGCGGTCAAGCTCTGATCCAGCCCGCGGCTGAACTCCAAAGCGATAGCACCGCAAACGGTCGAGTCCAGGCGCATAGTCCATTCCGACTTGACCACCAACCCCTCGCGATTGATGAACAGAGTGCCGTCCACGCCCGGCAGTGAGATTACCTTTTCCAGAATCTGTTCAACGCTCAGTGGTGTACTTGGCTTGTCTTCAGGCGTCGCCATGGCGTCGGTAACAATAGTCGTTTTGTCTGCCAATTCACCGGTGCCTCCAGGCTCGGCCACAGGCGCCTTGTGAGCACCAGAGACTGCTTTTTCTCCAATCAACGCCTGGTGCTGCTGGGGAATCTGGCGGGCGATTTCCAGAAGCTTGGTAATCTGGCTATTGGCGGGATCGCTCTCGTGCAGTTTGGTCAATAGCTTTATGGCCGGCTGGAATTCCCCTTTATAGATATGTATCTCGGCTATCAACAGCTCGGTAGCACGCGTCCAGCCGTCACATTCGGCCGCCTTGCGCGCCTCGATCTCGGCCCAGTCAAAGAGCTGGCGGTCGAGATTGATTTTGGCCATGACAACATGCGCCGAACCGTAGGAAGGATGCACTTTGAGGCCGTTCTGACAGACCCTGAAAGCCTTCTCCAAATCTCCTTTGCGACGCATCGCCTCGGCCAAAGCGGCGAAGATTTGCGAATTGGGATCCTGGGCCAGAATCTTCTGGCACTTTACAATTCGACTGTCTATTTCTGAAGCACTTGCCACGTCAAATCCTGTAAACCATATTCATGTAAACTCTTATCAATAATGCAAAGTTTCTCAATTAGTAAGTAATGCTCCGACATGCGATTATGTCAACCATTATCTCATCAACCGAGCGTCCGCCTGGCTTCAAACACCCCGTAGGCAAACAAACCAACCATTACCGTCAACATCATCGGTACCACGAAGCTCGGGATAGCCAAGACTTCGAAGGCGTTCAGCAACGATGCGACCTGTGAAAGTACCAGCACCACAAACCCAATGATAAACATCTGCCAGGATTTGCTCAGAAGGCCGCCACGAACCAGTTCGGCCACTTTGAAAGCGCCGACCAAACCGGCCACGGCCACGATCAGCACCAGCAAGCTGAATATAGTCGGCGGGTTGGTAATCACGGCCAGGTTGGCCGCCTTGGCAGCCGGACTCAGAAGAAGGATTAAACCTGCAATTGAAGCTATGTTCCGTTTCATACGCACCTCATTGTTCTCTAATCATCTTGACTACTTTGTCAGCCCGCCTCATTGTCTGGTAGAGATTCTCATCCAGACCAAATCGCTTGACCAGTTCTCGTCGCGTGGCCAGCGGCTGCGAGATTTCTTTTTTGACGTTTCCCATTGCCCGGCGATAGGCTCCCGTGCCCAACAAGCGGAACACGTATTCCAATTGTTCGGTCAGCATGTTTTCCAGCGCGCCCATCAAGTGATGGTGACGGATAGCTGACGGCAATGCTTTGACAGCGTGAAGAAATTTGTCGAAGGAAGGAGCCAATTCGGACGACGGATCCAAGCCGGGGAAGAAATTCAACACTCCGCCGCGATACTGCGAGGAAAAAGCCGGCAGGCAGTTGTTGCCTTCCCCTACCAGCGCTTCCACGGTTGAGCGTATACGGAAGAAACATTGATTGTACAACTGGAAGACGATGGCCAGGAGAACCTCTTCCTCATCCTCCACCTCTGGTTCCTCGGCATCACGCTTTCCGATTGATTCGACCAGTTTCTGGTTTATCAGTTTATAGACGGACCGGCAAGTGACAAACTCGCCCATCGGCGACATGTTAATCAAGTCCGGCACGGTTCGATCTCCATTGATCAAGGCCAGGATTCGGAATTCGTCCAGCGAAATCGTTATCTCTTCGCGATTGATCTTGGGTGAAAGCACCACATCCAGAAGAGCGTCATCGGGCGGGATCACCTTCTGGATTTCCAGCCACTCATCGATCCGCCGGGTACCTTCCATGACGACGTTCATGGTGTTCATCTCGATGGTGAACGGCGCGTTCTTCGGTTTGGCGTCTTCATGGAAAACGAAGTCACCCTCGCCCCAACTGAACAGATTGTAGACAATCTCTTCAATCTGCAACTTGAGACATTCGCCGATCTCCTGTTTGTCGAAAAGACCCATGTCGATCAGCGTCGTGCCCAATTGGCGACCCGTCTGTTTGTGCAGGGTGATGGCTCGTTCGAGATCACCTTTGGAGATTTTGCCGCGTCTTAAGAGCATGTTGCCCAACAAGTCTTCAGACGAGTTGATCGACGACGCATAGATTATATTGCCGCCTTTGAAGGCCACTTCTTTTTGGCGCGTAGCCGTCTTCGCTTCCAGCACACCGGTCTTTTTGCCGGTGGCCAACAGCTGCAGGATATCCGGGAAGGATACCGTTTTTAGATTACCGGACAGACTCACCTAACTACCCTCTCAGAGTGATAAGTGTCCAACCAACCCGTATTCGGGTACTTCTTTTAGGTTATCGTCTGCCGGAGGAGATATCTTAAGGCGATTTTGGAATCAGGCTCTCAAAGGCAACCGCTTTTACGGGCTTTTAGGCAACGGGATGGTCACGCTGCCCAGCCAGGAGAGATCATCAACAAAGCCGTGGCCCGTCGCGGCCGTCGGAATCTGAGCACCGGGGCGGCTTTGAGCCTTAGGCGGACGGACTCCGGCCACCACCAACCGACTTACTCCGGCTTGCTGCAAGCGGGTATTCTGCGCCCCCGACTCGTATATTGGCCGACCAACAATCAGGATATCGGGCGTCAGCGACCGGACTCTCATTTCGGCTTGTCGATCCAGTTTGTCCACAAAATGGACTTTGGTCGAACCTGCTTTCAAACTTATACCGTCTTGACAAGTGTACCATCCATCGGCGGCCATCCCGGTCGTATCGACGCCTGAAAACGAAACGATCCGGGCCGAATCGTATGGATCACCGGTACTGTTGCGGACATCCTCGACAGCCGCCTTCAGACCGGCGTGGACATAGAGGCTGTCAACCTCAAAGAGCGTGGCCAACCGTAACAGGTCGTCAATGGCCGAGTATTCCGCCGAAAACATCACCAGGCTGTTAAGTTTGTCAATGTCCATTGCGGTCAAGGCCGGCGCCAGCACCTTGGCATCGATGGGATAAGGTTTTCTCCTGAGCCCCGTGATAACCAGATCACCATTTTGGTTGCCGACCTGCCGGTACAGAGCAGCGACGCCACCTGGAACCGTGAACAGTTCAAGCGAGCCGCCCTTCGGTGTCGGGTCTATCTGTGCTACCAAACCGACGTTGGCCAAAAGCAACAGTCCTATCAGCAGCCATCGACGAGCGGACCGTTTGGTCAGGGCCATAGCGCCGAGAACAAGCGCAAAATAGACCGCCACGGCCAAAAGCCATGACGGCTCGGACACCTCCCAAACCTGCGACTGTTCGCCACCGAAAACGGCCAACAGTTTGAGTATCAAGATCAACAAGAGGTTCAACAAAGAGCCGACAAAGGCTCCCAGTAGTGGCAGGATCAGGTCGGCCAGAAGCAGACAGAGAGAACCTACAACAGCCAGCGATACCAACGGCACGATGACCAGGTTGGCGATTGGTGAGATCAGTGGTACCCGATGAAAGTAAAAGGCTGTCAGCGGCGCCGCGCAAAGCTGCGCCGTCAAGGCAAGCAAAACCGGAAAGACCAGCCATCGATACCAACCTCGGCCATGGAAGCCGGTGAATCGTTCGTGCAGTCTCGGCATGATGAAGATCAGACCCCAGGCGACCACGAACGACAACTGGAACCCGACATTGAAAAACTGGGCCGGATCGTACAGAAGTATAGCCATAGCCGCCACCGCGATCAGGTTGTTGAGATCGTAGCGTCTCTGCACCAGTGCGGCCGTGATCACCAGTGCAGCCATTATCGAGGCCCGTATCACCGACGGCTCTCCGTATGACAACGCTGCGAACATCAGAACGAATGCTAATAACACTATCGCTCGACGACGACGGGACAAACCGAATGGACGCAGGACCAGCATCATGAAAGCCACTACCAAAGCCACGTTCGAGCCGGAAACAGCCAGCAAATGAAGGGTGCCGCTGTCTCGAAAACGTTGATACACCTCCGGTGGGATGTTGCGCGTCTCCCCGATCAGAAAACCGGCCGCCAAAGCCGAGGGGGATGGCTCCAGATTGTCTTGAAAACTGGACAGGATTTCCAGCCGAAGCGCATCCACCCAGCTTAACAGCCACGGACGTCCTCTGGTATCAACTCGGACGTTGTTCAAGTTTGGCAGGTATACCAGAGCGGACACGCCTCTGAGATTGAGATAGCGCCGGTAATCGAATCCGGTGGGGCTCTCCCCTCCTTTCAGGCTGTAGATGCGTCCCTGAAACTCTATCCTGTCCCCCCAGGCGAGACTGGTGCTTGAGTCTGAGACTTTCAACATCATGCTGCCATGCACCACCTGCATCCGGTCCTGCTCGATCGAGTCGACAGCTATTTTGATCTCGGTGCCAAAGCTCTTGAGGTCCGGCCAGTCGCTCACCTGGCCGTAGATTCGGTAACGATTTCCATCCTGAAAATGGTTAGCCAGGTGGGTGGGGCCGGTGTCATAGTAGCGGATACCGTAATGAAAGGCCGAAAAGCAGGTGAGCAGCAGCCCGAACAGAATTGTCGCTGCCGTCCGGTGTGATCGCATCACGGCCAGAGCAACCAGACAGAGCACCAGCGAAGCCAGCAGAAACCACTCACTGGGCCAGCGACACAAGTCCGCTCCGATAATCCCCACAATGATAAACGGTACCAGAAAAACAGCGGGATACTTGCGTATCATCAGTCACCCGTCGACCGACGGTGTTTCAAAAGAGTCGTCAGCCTGGAAAGTTCGCGCACTCTCAACAGAAAGCAAAACAGCAAGTACAGAACAGCCGCCGTGGTCAACGGAACAAAAAGCTCCACCAGCCGAGTAACAACTTCTGACTCGAATGGACCGGGCCGCCACGGCATCAAGCCTGCAATGTAAAAGGCCAACACAGATGCCACCAGAATCTTGAGCAGGTTCAAACCCAACCGATCCCAGACGACACGCACACCCTTACTCGGCAGGAAATAGATCAACAACGCGCCATTGACCAATCCGGCCACCGACGTTGCCGCGGCCAGTCCGGCAAAGTTGAGCGCCTTTATCATGGGATAGTACAGCGCGATGTTCACGGCCACAGCAACAATCGAAATCTGCATGGGACGTTTGGAATCACCACCGGCGTAGAAGAAGGGCACGGTCACCCGCACCGCGGCGAATCCGATCAGCCCGTAGGCATAGTGCCTGAGCGCAAGGGCTGTGTTGGCAGCATGCAGCTCGGTGAAGGCACCCCAACTGTAGATCAGTTCGATAATCGGTCGGCCCAACAGCGCCAGACAAACGGCCGAAGGCGCCACTACGAACATGTTCAGGTTGAACGTCTCGTGAAACGCTTTGTCCAATCCTTCGGTGTCCTCGCGGGCGAACAGTTCACTGACTCTGGGTAAGGCCACCGTGCCGAGCGCCACGGCGAAGACGCCCAGCGGGAAGTGCATCAGACGGTACGAGTAATTGAGATAGGAGATCGACCCTTCCACCAAGAACGACGCCAGCAGAGTGCTCAACAGAATATTGACCCGCCCGGCCGACATGCCTATTATCATCGGCGCAATCAGCCGCAGAACTTTCTTGAGGCCTTCATCGAAAAAGTTGAACCTCGGTCTATAACGGTAGCCCAGTTTGAACAAAGCCGGAAGTTGAATCCATACCTGACAAGCGCCGCCGAGCACGACCCCAAGGGCCAGCGTGTAGGCCGGTTGATCGAAATATCGATATCCGATTACGACTGTCAGCACGATACCGAGATTGAACATGGCCGGTGACAGGGCGGGCACGGCGAACCGCCCGAAAGAGTTCAGCATGCCCATGACCAAGGCCGAAAGCGACACAAACAGCAGATAGATCATCATGATCCGGGTGAGGTCGACGGTCAGCGCGAATTTGTCGGCGTACTCGGTGAAACCGTGGGCGGTCAAATAGATGATCACCGGTGCGGCCAGGATACCCAGGAGCACGATCAGCCCGACCACCAGGAAGATCATGGTGAACACGATATCGGCCAGTTTGAACGCTTCGGAATCTGATTCCTTGACCAGTTTCTCCTTGAAGACCGGCACAAAAGCCGACGACAGAGCACCTTCGGCGAACATATCACGGAGCAGGTTGGGGATTCGAAAGGCTGTCACGAAAGCATCGGTGGCCAGCCCGGCGCCGAAAAAATAGGCCATCACCTGTTCGCGCAACAGCCCTAAAACCCGTGAAAAAGCGGTCGCCCCCGATACTGTCGAGGCCGATCCGACCAGGGAACCTTTTTTTACGCGACTGGTTGACAAATCGATACTGCCGATATATACTTACAAGCTGTTTTGGAGATTATAATAAAGAAAGGGTTTGAGTTTGCCAAACCATAAATCTTGCGAAAAACGAGTCAAAACTTCAGAAAAGCAGCGCCTGCGCAATCGTGGCCTGCGTTCCAATCTGCGCGCCTCAATCCGTGAACTGCGCCTGATGACCAACAAGGAAGAAGCCACCGCCAAGTACAAAGAAGTTGAAGTTTTGTTGGACCAGGCCGCCGGCACGAACATTCTTCACAAGAACAACGCCGACCGCAACAAGTCTCGCCTTTCTCGTTTCGTCGCCAAGCTCTCGTAGCGTTTTTCGCAAATATCACGAATTCTCCAACCCCGTGGGTACCCACCCTCGGGGTTTTGGTGTGTTGGGGGGGGCTCGTCCACCCCGGAACCCAGGATGGTCGAGTCTTCAGACTCGACCTCACGAAACCCACGCGATCTGAAGATCACACGGGCACAAGTGTGTTGTAGGGTAGGTCTGCCATCAGACCTGCAGTTTTTTGCCGGGTGGCCGTCTCAAACCATGTTTGGCGTGGGAGTAAACAGTCATGCCCTTCTGAGTCATTCTGGCGAAGGCCAGAATCCAGGTTTCGAATCTCAAGATGGATGCCGGATCAAGGTCCGGCATGACAGATCTGTTAAGTTAACAGTAGGTCGAAACCCCTGCGGTTTCGACATCACGCGCTTCGCGTGATACTTTGAGTTTGTCTTGTCGGCCGAAGATGTCGAAACCTCGCTTCGCGGCCATAAATGGCTTTCACTCCCTTCGGGGCAGGGGGTGTCGACCTACAAAGACCTGGTAGCGGCCAGCTTTTCGATAGCCAATTTGAGACGGGCGTGCGTTGCGCACAGAAGTACGAAGCTCCGTTCATGAGGACCAGGTTTGGCACGAATGATCCGAACCAGATCGGCTTTATCCTGAGCGTTCCAGCTTTCCAACTTCGGTATACTAGCCAGCAACGGCGCCAACCGTTTGAAACCGTCCAACTCTCGCAACGACCATTCGGAAAGGCCGGTGAGATCAAGAGCCTTAGACACGGTGTCTTTAGCCCGACCGGCGCCTCGTTGCCGATCGCCCCGATGTTTGCGTGCAAAGTAGTCGGTAACGACGTAAGCGAGATTCTCTGTAGACATGTCGCGCCAGTTGTCCATCTGAGCCGGATCGGCATGAAAGAGAACATCACTCACAGAGAGCTTGTGCATGATGCTCAGCGGTGTACGATAGCCATGCCTGCGCCTTTGTTTGTCATGCTCTTTTTCTGCGAGGCTGCGGACGGTATGATCGAGAGCGCGGAAACCGAGTTTGTAGTAGAACCAGAAAGCGCCGGAGTGCAACGCTTCGTCCTCGCCATAACCCATCTGCCTTTTGCGAACGACAAAAGCGCGCGAACCGAAGTGATGATAAAACAGACGAAAGAACTGTTCAAAGATATATGAGGATTCGCCCGATCTCTGTTCAGGGAAAACGTTGATGGCTATCTCCACCCGATCAAACAGGGTAGCGGCCACGCCGTAGCCTATCGGCATTCCATTGCGAACCAGCAGAGCGCCGAAATTGGATTCCAGCGGCAGCCGACTGTCCGGGTGCATGCCAAAGAGTGCAATCATGAGACCTCGCCCCGGTCGGTACAAGTAGACTTCATCCGGATTGGCCGAAGTGATCGGAAGCAATTCACGATTGCGCACGGCCATAGCTTCGTTGATTACCTGTACGAGTTTCGTACCCTCTGGTCGACCTGCCAGCTTCAATGGAGCAGCGGTATCGACCAACTCCGCACGCAGGTCATTGGTGCGGACTCTCAGCACGGTACGCTGGTAGAACTTTCGACCCGCAGGCCAACGGGCCAGCGTTCGACTGGCCTGCGAACGACCAAGACGCCAGGTGATTTCCATCTGCAGGTTTTCGAACAAATGTTCCTGCACCGGATGGGGCAAACCGGAACTCTCAAGTAACCTAACGAACGTCAGCAGTGGTCCTTCGCGGTTGCCGTCGGCTCGCTTGAGCCAATCGGCAGCCTGCACATCGCAGTCCAGCCCCAGAGCGTCGTTCTCCTGCCAGGCCACTAACAGCGGCAGGGTGTCGAGCAGGCGGTCGTTCAGCGTTTCGTTGTTGGCGCTCCAATCAAGCTCCATCGACTGCGGATACCGTTTCAACAGCAGACAGGTGAGGTCGTAGCCGAACGGATGCACGGTTGTACTGTTGACGAGTCCTGAGTTCATCAGTTGTGCTGCCCCGGCATCGTCCTTTCGCTGGGTGAACCTGAGCACCCGTTGCCCGAACGCTCTCAGTTCGCTCTCAACCAGCCGCGCCAACTGTGGACCATCGGGATAGGCTCGCATAAAGCAGAGAGTATCGTGGTAGTTTATCAGATGGCTGAGTTGATCGATATCCGCACTGCTCAGCTTTTTGATAGCCTCCACTTTTTCATCGTTGGCAGTCGTGTGAAACTGTAGTCTGAGCTTGGCTAGCTTGCGTAATTGTGATGTCACCGTGCGACCTGAGCGGTTGAGTTTAGTCACTTGGTACCCTTTCACTCGACCAGTGTTACCGCACAAGATACCGATTGTACGCCCATGCCGCAAGCCGCGGGCAAGCCAACAAGTTGGTTCCTCGCGCTGCGCGCATCTTGTATCGATGGATTCTTGGAGCACGCGGGCGGATTTCATAGCCGGGTGGCCGGCGCAGACCTTATCTGGGGGTGCCACCCGGAATCGTGCGAAGCGCGAAGAAGGCGCTTGCCACTCGCAGTGACGAAATGTCGGGTTGGACACATCGCGGCGCACGAGGACGTACACCGCGCACGAAGATGGATTCCCGCCTTCGCTGGGAATGACACAGATTGACCTGTTTGCGTTGTGGTGGTCGAGTCTTCAGACTCGGTCACGTTTTCCCGCGCGATCTGAAGATCACACGGGCACAAGTAGAGACTCATCGCTCGACTGCGCTCGGGATGACGAATGTAAAGCGATTCGGGTGGTTGGCTCAAACCTCGTTTGGGACCGAAAGCAACAAAGTAGATTCACCCTTCGACTACGCTCAGCGTTAAACGGTGGCGCGCAGAGCGCGAAGAAGTGGCTTGCCACTTATCTATTCAGCAGATACACGCGGCCGCGGTAAGACGAGGTGCGGCGGGTGCGGCGGCGAAGTAAGATCAACTCGCGCAGGAAGCGTTGTTTTTCTTCGATTGGAATTGGCGAGGTCAAGACCGACATCGGGAAATCGATATTCAAGGCCCGCCAGGTCGATTCGACACCGGCGATACCGGGTGGGAATAATCGTTCGGCTGAAGCTGCCGTCTTGAGGTCATCCAAACTGAAGGCAGGAACGGTGACGATTGCGCTGTACTCGGTCAGGCGGGTTACGGTATCGCCATTGTCCGATGTCTCCACCACCGGCGCCCAGCCACCGCGGGCCATGATTGAGTGGAAGAGCGTCTCCAACGAAGCCGGGCAACCAGCACGACTGGCATGTCTCAGGAGCACGTCGAACTTTCCTTGCCGGGGGAAGTCAAAACAGAGTCTCACTCCCGTCACCGATGGATCGTTACCAGAGCCTGAGTCCAGGATTCGTATAAGCTCCGGGTGACGAGCCGAGGTACGGAAAAGATCGGCATGATCAAAATTGGTCAAGCCAACTCGAGAAGAGGCCGTGGCCAGGCTCTCGGTCGGGCATACCTGCACCGGTATATGAGCCAGCCCGGCGTCGGTAAGGGCAGAAAAATGTTCGGTCTGTTCCAGTAGTAGATAATCGTCGCCATCCATCGCTGTGACCAGGAAGGGATGGCGCAAGAAACTGATTTCGTCCAGATCGACCGTCATCCGGTTTTCAAGCAGGCGAACCGACTCAAAGGGGCATAGCTGATCGGTGTCGAGCAGACGCAATTGGGTGTAGATATCCGGTTCCATGACCATTGGTTGAGCAAGCGATGTGCCGGAAGCCGAGTGTCTGGGTTATGTTTTCTATCAGTAGCTAAAGGGTCTGTTTGTCCTGTTGGGCCGGCAGTTTATGCGTATCAGTACAAACATACCGGTCTTTTATCAGCGGCCCTGGTTCACAAATTGTGCAATCAGTGAGTCCGTCTTCGGACTCGTCTTTGTCGGCAGTGTAATAGGTCAGGACCCATAAATGGGTCATGGCCACTTCTTCGGGCTTAGCGCGTTGTCGAAACCTCGCTTCGCGGCCATAAATGGCTTTCACTCCCTTAGGGCAGGGGGTCTCGACCTACAAGAGAAGATGGATTCCCGCCTGCGCGGGAAAGACATTGTGGCAGGTTCAAAGACGGACCTGCCCTACTAAGAACTGGTTCACAAATTGTGCAACGAGGGTCAAGCAGGAGTGGAGTTGGAAGAACCACCCCCAAACCGGGTTTGAAGGTGCCACCCGGAACCCTATCGAGGCCAGGTGGCCGTCTCAAACCGTGTTTGGAACGGTGGGCAATCCGGCAAATTCACCCTTCGACTCCGCTCAGGGTGACACCATCAAGCCGTGTTTTTTGCGCTTTGTGCGCACTGATCTGGGCATTGCTTGATAATGTGAAGAGCCGCGAAGCGCAAGAAAGCGATTTATCGCCACCCCCAAACCGGGTTTGAAGGTGCCACCGGGGGAAAGACATTGTGGCAGGTTCGAAGACGGACCTGCCCTACTAAGCGCTATGGAAGACAGACCTGCCCTTCTATGAACTACTCCACGCAGCCGGGCAGGGGCAGAGGGCCGCCATCGAAAAAGTAAACTACCACATATATCAAGTCGGCGATATCAATCTGGCAGGAGGCATCGACATCGGCCGAATTCATAACCGGCGGTGGTGGGCCGCCCAAGAACATGTAATCTACCAAATAGACGAGATCGCCTATGTCGATCTGACCGTTGTTGTCGATATCACCATGTTCGCCTAAAACGACCGATTCACCGAATAGGTTTTTGGCATAGGACATCAGAGCGATGGCCGATTCGTCGGTTATGTACATCAGAGGAAAGGCCAGCACTACCCGTTTGCCGTTGGGACCGTCGTAGTAGACTCCACAGACGTTGCCCTCCGATGCCGGATCATCGGTCTTGGAGTCGTACAGGTAAATAGGCTGCCCTCCGGTGGCGAGACCCAGGGTTGGGATAAACGGCAGGAAGCCGAGCAGTTCGGTTGTGTCGACCTCGATATCCGGCCAACCACCTACACCGGTCGCACCGGCAAAGTCATATTCAGCATGTACCGAGTGGCTCGCAATCCGGCATTGGTCATACAAGAAATCTCCATTGGACAAAGGCGAACCGGTCCAGAACTCGATCGTCCGGAACCCGGCAAAAAACAGGTTTCCGGTGTAGCCGGCGTACCAGAAAAGGCTGTCTTCACTCTCGCTGGCCAACTTCGGCGAAAAGTCATCGTCGATCCAGAAGAGCGACGAATACTGACCGGCAGTGTTACGGGTGACAGGCAGACCGACTGTCTCGATCTGCACCAGGTTGTATGGCGTCGGAGCGAAATAGGAGGCGTAGCGCGCCTCCTGAGTTGGCTGGTCGGGCATACCGCCGCCCTGCCGGGTCTCATCGACCAACAGGATGCCGCCGTCAAAGGTGGCAGCATAAGCGGAGACTTCGGATGAGTAGTCGGACTCATAACCATCAAAATCGACCGCTGTGATTTTGTATGAGTACTCGGTTTGACCAAGCACCTCCGTATCGGTGTAGCTTGACGAGACGATGTTATCCTTGAATAGCGAATGGGGCAGCCCTTCAATTGCGCGATAGAGCCGGTAGTGACTGAAATCGGCTTCGGCGTTGTCGCCCCATTCCAGAAGTACCGAGTTCAACTCCGGCCCCGCCTCCGCTGCAGTCGGCGGCCTCGGTATCAAGTACGGGGTGGCGCTGGTTTCAGTACTGTAGACGGCGGGATACCCACCCTCGATCTGACTCAGGACATAGAAGAACCGTTCCTGACCGTCGATTAGGCCATCAACTATCCACGTGCAGGTGCCCGATGGAATATCGATACTGTCGGTGTAGAATCCCGATGAAGGGCCGTGGTAAAGCCGGTAGGTGTATTCCGGGGCGCAGGAAGTCAGATGTATCTCAAGAGCCTGTCCATCACCCTGATCGATGATCTGTTCGATTGAAATCGGGCTGGCGGAGTTACCAACTATGCCGAGGGTAGCTACGGTCATACGGGCGACCTGGTAAAGATAGTCAAAGTCCATGCGTGAAGTCAGATCGAGGTCGGTGTGCCAGCCGCCGTAGTTAAAGTCCTCTTCGATATTGTTGCAAATGTTGTAGCCGAAGTTCCAGAAAGACATGTGATCGGACGAGCCGGGACTGGAGGTACCGGAGAGTGCGACCAGATCGGGATTGACTCGACTGCAACTGGCAGCCTGCAATTCGGCATAGGCTGAGTTTTCTCCGGAGCCAACCTCGAACAACCACAGCCCGTTGCCGTTGTATCCGACCATGTCAAAGTTGAACATTACTTCCAGAGGTGTGCCGTCATGAAAGAAATCGGAGGCCGCATAGTATGACCCGACCAAGCCGACCTCCTCGGCGGAAAAGAGCATGAAGATGATAGTTTTGCGCATCGGAATGTCGGCAAGTATGCGTGCCATCTCAAGCGTGATTGTTGAGCCGGAGCCGTTGTCGTCGGCACCGGGAGCAAAAGTGTATGAGGACCCCCCGTTGTAGCTGTCGTAGTGGCCACCAATAACGATCACGTTGTCGGGTTCGGCATATCCAGGTTTTACAGCTTTAACGTTGTAACAAGGGGTACCGTTATGGTAGAACAGCGGCGTGGTGATATCTGTGTAGCCCCAATCGGCCAACTTCTGCACCGCCCAATCACGGGCAGCAAGAATCGAGTCCGTATCATAATAGCGGGTGCGAAAAAGCTCGAACCGAAGATTCATGGCGTAAATCGAGTCCTGATTTACCAGGTCTACCAGCGAATCGGTAGGGTAGTCGGTGATCTCCGACATGAGAGTGGTGATAGCAGGGCCGGTGAAAGTAATGGGTATCGGTCGTTCCGATAGCGCCACCGCAGCCAACGATGTATTCCTGGTCATTGACTCAGCTACCGATGGACTCATTCGGACCGCGTAGATATCGTTACCGAGATCAATGCTCTCCCCCAGCGTCGGTATGTCAACTGCTGCCAGTGGTCGAGTGTCCGGATAGAAAACAGCAAAGACCCGAGCTGGATCCACTTTTGCCATTATGATTTCGACCTTGATCCCGGCTGCCTGGAGATTTCTGCCTTGCTCATCTGAAACCTTCACCAGGAACCGGTTGCCGTTTCGTGAGTATGCAGTTCCCAGGACATTTTGAGCATGGTTCGCTTGATGCCGGTCGGTGATAGTAATGAAGGCAAGATCGTCCTGGTCGGCTCCGGCGCCGGGCAGAGCCAGACTAAACACAAGCAACAGAGTCCAGAAGTATCTCATCCGTTTCTCCTAAAGGATGCACCTCATCGGACTTACAGAACGACAGGTTATGGTGCTAAGATAGCCTATGTTGCCAATCTGTCAAGGTGCGGTTGTATCCGCGAATAAAGCAGCGGATAACTTGGTCGCAACCTGTCTTTCCTTTGCGCACCGGGTCGTGGTGGTGATGGGATCACCAGGCGCCTGGGACAGGCCGGCCCGTTACTCCACACAACCGGCCAGAGGAGCCGGGCCACCGAGGAAGATATACTCGGCCAGGTAAACCAGATCGGCAATGTCGATCCTGCAGGAGGCGTCGACATCGGCGGCGTTCATCGACCATGGAGCCGCGCCGGCGATGAACATGTAATCGACCACATAGACCAGATCACCGATATCCACCTTGCCGTTGTTGTCAACATCCCCTTCCACTTCGGTCACGGCCGACTCACCAAACAGATTCTTGGCGTAGTTTACTAAGGCAATTGCCGATTCGTCGGTCAGGAAATAAAGTGGGAAAGCCAGTACCACCCGTTTGCCGCCACTGGGACTATCATAGTAAATCGCACAGGTGGTGCCTTCGGCTGAGGGGTCATCGGTTTTGGAATCGTACAGGTAGATCGGCTCGCCTCCGGCGGCGATACCCAGCGATGGCACATACGGCAGGAAGCCCAGCACCGAAGTGCTGTCGACTTCGATATCCGGCCATCCACCCACGCCGGTGGCGCCTGCAAAGTCGGAAGCTGTGTGAACATTGTATGTAGCCACGCGCATCCGATCATAGAGAAAACCGCTCGGCGATAACGGCGATGATTCCCAGTACTCGATGGTGCGAAAGCCGCTGATGAACAGGTTTCCATCATACCCGGCGTACCAGTCCAGGCTGTCCTCGGACTCACTGATCAGTTTGGGCGAGAAGTCATCATCAAACCAGAAGACCGATGAATACTGTCCGGCCACACTGCGAGTGAGCAACAGCCCACTGGTTTCAATGCGATTCAGATCATAGGGCGTCGGGTCAAGCAGGCTGGTAAAGAAGGCCTCCTGTGTAGCCTGGTTGGGCATTCCGGCGCCCTGACGGGTTTCATCTATTACAAGAATGCCGCCATCGAAAGTACCGGCATATCCGGAAACCTGAGAGGACGGAACCGACTCGTAGCCATCAGAATCTACAGCGGTGAATTTGTATGTGTACTCGGCCTGGCCGATTACATCAACGTCGATATAATTCGAGTTGGCTACGTTGTCTTGATAGAGCGAGAAAGGCAGTCCACTTATGGACCGGTATATGCGGTAGTGATCAAAATCCGCTTCCGGACTGTCGGACCAGTCGAGCAGAATCTGATGATCGTCCGGGTCCAACACCGGCGAGACCGGTGCGCGTGGTATGATGTATGGTGTCTCGGTAGCTTCGACTGCATAGACGGCCGGATAGCCGCCACCGATAACACCGATAGCCAGGAAGTAATACGGCTGCCCCTCGGTCAAACCGGTTACCATATACGAACAGACGCCGGTGCCGATATCGACTGTATCGGTGTAAAGGCCGGGCGAAGTGCCATAGATCAAAGTATACTCATAGGAGGCGTTGCATGGTCCAAAAAACACTTCCAATGACTGCCCGTCCCCCTGATCAACTATTTGATCGATATTAGTCGGCTGGGCGGAGTTGCCGACAATGGCCAGCGATGCAACTGTCATCCGACCGACCTCATACATGTAATCGAAATCCATGCGCGAGGTCAGATCAAGATTGGTGTGCCAGCCGTCGTAGTTGAAGTCTTCCTCGATGTTGTTCACAACGTCAAAGCCGTAATTCATGAAGGCTGCATGATCGGAACTTCCACCGGGCGGGGAGGCGATTGGAATGAGTTGGGAGTTGACACGGTTACAGGTAGCCACCTGCATGTCTCGATATGCCGTGTTCGGCCCGGAGGAGATTTCAAACTGCCACAGCCCGTTGCCGTTATATCCAACCATGTCGTAGTTGAACATCACTTCAAGATCGGTACCGGCATTGTAAAAATCACCGGCAGCGTCGTATGAACCGTACAACCCAACCTCTTCGGCCGAGAAGGGCATGAAAATAATCGTCTTGCGCATTGGGACGTTTGCCAGAATACGCGCCATCTCCAAAGTAATAGTAGTACCGGAAGCGTTGTCGTCGGAACCGGGCGCATAGTCCATCGGATCGGTCGGCTGTCCGTAGGTGATGGCGTCGTAGTGACCGCCGATCACGATCACTTTGTCCGGTTCGGCATAGCCTGGCTTGACCACCTTGACGTTGTAGCACGGCAGGCTGCCATAGTAGAACTGCGGCGTGGTTATATCGGTGTATCCCCAGTCGATAAACTTTTGGACCATCCAGTCACGGGCGGCATGAATCGAATCGGTGAAAATATACCGTGTCTCGAAATCTTCAAGCCGGGTGTTGAATGCATAGATCGAATCCTGACTGACCAGTGCCGTCAGTGAATCGGTCGGGAAGTCGGTCACCATGGACAGAGTGTTGCCGATGACCGGATCGATGTAGCCAATCGGAATGGTTCTTTCCTCAAGCGAGGTCAAGGTAAGTTCGGTCGTTCTGGTCAACGATAAAGCAATCGACGGACTCATTCTGACGATATGCACGTCGGATTCCAGCTGAACCGTTTCACCAAGTTGAGGTACATCCACGCCGACCCCACGTCGTCCGTCCGAGTGGCGCGCGATAAAGGTCCTGGCCGGATCTATCGCTTCCATAATGACTTCAAACTCTATCCCCGCCCTGCTCAAAGCTGTTGCTTGCTCTTCATTGACAGCAACCACGAACTGGTTGCCAACCCGGCTGTAAGCCGAGGTAACAATACCAGCCACGACGTCGGCCTGATAACGACTGGCCAGATTCACTTTGGCCAAATCATCGGCCGCTACAGAACCTCCCCCAAGAACCACTAAACAGCAACAGATACACAGACATTTAGAGAGCTTCATCAATACCTCCGAAAGAAGCGAAAGTCAGCATGTACATTCCAAGGTGGGGACTTTAAGCATTGGCGGTATAAGGGCTTGTGTCCCGGCCGGTTTTCAGGAGTAACTTACGCGGATTGGGGCAATTGTCAAGGCAAAAAGGGTGGGGGGCAGGCCTGATGGCCCCTATAATTTAATACCCTTGCGGAGGGGCTCGAAACGCGGCTGAGAACTCTCAGGTTGGTCGGGCTTCAAGCCAAGTGAACTGGATTTGGGCATTGATGGATAGTCGGCCGGTGAGACCAGAGCCTGATTCTTGATGGCGTCGACAAAACTGACAGCCATCTGAAACTCACGGTTGAATCCGGCCAGTAGTTTCATGCGTTCCGATTCCGGCTTGAGGTGCCGGGAGTTACCTGTGAACGAGAAGACAAACTCCGGATTGGATGAGAAAATATGCAGATGCTTGATCTTGCGATCGGCCAGCTTGGTCTTGATGAACTTCAACAATGCAAAGAGAGCGCCAAACTCAAGGTCGATAGGATCACCCTCGGCCCTACAGCGAAAGAGAATACCCAATTCGGGGATGGAAAACACCACCAAGCCGCCGACCACGCCGTGAGCCGTCAGGACCGGGTCGATACTCTTCGGTTTTAGTCCGACTATAAAGCACTTTACACCATCGGTTGCCTTCATACCGACTGAGATAGCAACGTCGATGCCGCCGTCCGTTAACTAACAGATAGATGGGCTAAAACAGGTCGATGCATTCAGTTAGGACTCTGCCGGAATTCACGAGCCGAAGCCTGAGACGGCAAACAGTTTCACCGAAAGGTCAAAGTAATGAAAGAGCTTTCACTCTATCGATGATTCGAGAGTTTTTTTCAGATCGCTGCTTGCTTCAATGTACTTCCCGAGGGCGGTCGCACGTAACGTGTTGTCATTGCCTCGCACCTCCCCTTCGGTCAAATACAGTCTGCCCTTCGAGCCGGTGATTCGACCGGTGAACATGAGCCGATCACCGATGTTTACCGGGGCCAGATAGCGCACCGTAAGTTCGACTGTGACGGCAACCACCGGCTGGGCCAGAACCGCCTTGATCATCACTTCGTCCAAAAGCGTGGCAATGATACCGCCGTGGTAGATGCCGCGATAGCCTTCGAACGATTGGTCGGCTGTTAGTTCAGTGTATGCTTTCTCGCCGTCATAGAAAAACTTGGCCTTGAGGCCGTGAACGTTTAGATCACCGCAGACAAAACAGTGGGGGTATTTGACAACTTCTTTCATACTCAGACATAGTCCTTTCGCACAAGTCGTCGTGTCGAAACCTCACTTCGTGACCATAAATGGCATTCATGCCCATCGGGGCAGGGGTGTCGACAAACCTGGATCGCGTAGAGGGCGGCCTTGTGTCGCCCCAGAAATATGTCGCCCCTCGAGTGCCCTCGGGGTGACGGAGATCGGCGGAGACAAGCCCCGCCGCTACGCGGGAACCACCTTCCTTGTGATGGTCGAGTCTTCAGACTCGGCCATGCCCTCGGCGAATCTGAAGATTCACCGAGCACAAGTACTCTAACCAGGCGAACCTATCGGGCCAACAAAAAAAGCCCGGCCAAAAGACCGGGCTCGCAGAATAAAGTTGGGAATATTCTACTGAGGAACATCACACATATCGGAGTGGTATCCCCATACCGTGTTGCCTTTGCTGACCGAAGCAGTCATGGTGCCGTTGTTGAACGTAAAGGTGGCATTCCAGGTAGTGGTGACCGGATCGCCGTCGTCCTTGGTGTAGACCATCTCAATCGTCGTCGAAACCGAACCGCCGACGGGACAGTTGCTCCAGCCGGTGAAAGCCGAGTTCTTCAGCGTGACGTTGTTGACGTCGGCGGTGAAGGTAAAGTCACGCCAGACCGTTGAGTCGAGGTGGACAATCTTGTTGCTGGCGTTAAAGTCGCGGCTTCCGGTAACAGTGGCCAGACCTGTGGTCAGATCGGCGAAAGTGAAGTCGGCATTGCCTTCAAAGTTGGTGTGGTTGACCGTGGTGTCAAATACATCCCAGGTCCAGTGATGCTTGTACACCAACTGGTCATGATCTACCCAACTCTCCTGAGCGACACCGTTCTTCTTGTACTGAATGGAGTCGGCCAATGACATCTGCCAGACACCATCCTCGAATTGGTCCTTCTCGGTGTAGGCGATCTGGATGACATGCCAGCCGTTTGTGTACGAAGTGTCCCAGCTGTCCTGCTGTTCCGGATTCACTGCATACTGCGGCGGGATGATGTCTTCACCGTCTGAGATCCCCTGGAAAGTGTTGATACCATTCTCAAAGAAGGCGATGGTGGAATCGACGAAGTCATCCATCTGGGTCTTCACCGCCAAGAATTCGTGATCGGCCATCGATCCGGTGATTGTGGTGGGGGTGTTGGTCTCATCGTCGCCACAGCCGGCGACCAGGAGAAGCATGACACCGATCAGAATTGTCATTCCTGATACGAGAACGCGGTTTTCAAGACGCATGGGCCGTCTCCTTTCTGTTGTTCCCGTACAGGTGTCGGCGAGAGTCTGCTTATTTCAGGAGAAAGGCCATGATAGCCTTTTGAACATGAAGCCTGTTTTCCGCCTGATCAAAAACAACCGACTGCGGTCCGTCCATCACTTCGTCTGTGATTTCCTTGTTTCTTTCAGCCGGTAAACAGTGCAACACAATCGCTCCTGGGTCGGCAATCGCCAACAGGGAACCGTTTAACTGATACTTCCTTAGCTTATCTTCTTTCTCTTCAACCAGATGTTTCTGCCCCATTGAGGCCCAAACATCGGTATAGACTACATCGGCACCAGAAACGGCTTCTTTAGGATCATCGGTAATCAGTATTTTGCTATCTGAGGCGGCTTGGGCCTTTTTCAGGAGTTCCGGGTCGGGATGGCAATCATCGGCGGTCCCGACCCGCAGGTCGATGGGCAAGCGACAAGCCAGGTTAAGCCAGCTATTGACAATATTGTTGCCGTCGCCGACATAAGCGATTTTGTAGCGACCCCGTTTGCCGAGATGCTCCAGCATGGTGAAATAGTCGCCCAGAATCTGACAGGGGTGGACCAGATCGGTCAGGCCGTTGACAATCGGCACGGAGGCATGTTTGGCCAACTCCTCGACATCCGATTGTTTGAACGTCCGGATCATGATAGTCGCAACATATCGTGACAAGACGCGAGCGGCGTCGGCGACCGACTCGCGCTGACCGAGTTTGATCTCGTTGTCGGTGATGTAAAGGGCGTGACCGCCGAGTTCGTTGATGCCGACTTCGAACGATACTCTGGTTCTCAACGACGCCTTGGTGAAGATGCAGGCGACTGATTTGCCTTCGAACGGTTTGGGGGCGATTTTTTTGTTTTTCATCTGTGCGCAGAGATCGAACAATTCGTGCAGTTCGTCGGTGGTGAGGTCTGTTATTTGGCAAAGTGAGCGGGCCATGTTTATCTCCTTTGGACTGATGTTCTGTGTCTCACAATTCGGCTGAATAAATCAGAAAGGGTGGTGGATGTCAAGGCTAGTGAATTGGTGATAAATCACTCTTTTGCGCTTCGCGCGTTACTCATGTCATCCTGTTTGTGCGTAGTGTACATCCTCGTGCGCCACGGTATCAGTAGGTCAGGAGCCCGGTGCTCCTGACAAAGTTCTTAGCCGTTCAGCAGGGTCCCGGCTTTGCCGTAGGTGAAGGTGTGACCCTGCTGGTCGTTAGCGCGCTGGGTCTCACCCGCCTTCGGCGAGAAGGACCCAGCGCAACGTTGTGGGGCAATGCGACATGCAAATGGGTTCGTTTCCCGGAAAAAGTGTTTTCTGTGGGCGGCAGACGTCCTCGTCTGCACCAAGTCCGCTCTCAGTCAAGGTTTGCTCCATCCACCCAAACACCGCACAAATGGCTTTGCCTTGCTTGTGTCTGCATTATTGATACGGGATCGATGGTGATTATCGAGTGGCCCATAAACGGGTCCATTGATTCGTGCGCAGGTAACCACATCCTGAGCGGAGTCGAAGGATGCTGCGCGGCGGTGTGTATTGTGCAGGTGTTCATAGGATAGTCCTTTATGAGAGAACGTGCCACCGCGTTTTGGATGGAGTTGGTAGGGTTCTTGACAACGTGGATCGGTGGGGGTATACTTATGGTTGGAAGGCGCAGGAGACGATCACTGCAAACCAAGAACGGAGCGTGGCCCCAGGTCAATCTGGACCACCTAAAGGTCGGCAGACAGTCATCTACTGGAGTGAGTATTGTCATTAAACGTCAACGAGTGTTGAGCGAAGGCCCTGAGGTGCATGGGTGAACAAGCTGGTCAAGTGGCTGATTTTTAGTGTGATCGCCGCACTGGCGCCTCTGGTATTTCACTACATGAGTGCATTGACGACCGGTAAAGAAGTATCGTTTCTTGGACCTATTAGCGGAGGGGAGCTGCTCCTACTTTCCGTAGCATTAGCTGCCGTAGCAATCGGAGAGAACTACATGCTTGGTAATAACCATCTGACGAGGAAACTGATTCTCGGCGGTCTTTCGCTGCTGTCTCTTCTTCTTGCATCCTACTGGTACGCTTATATTTCGACTTTCGTAGGTGCGTCTGAAGCTGTCGACAGGGGATTCGTTGGTTGGGGTTCCATCATCATTTACGCAGTAACGTTGGTATTGGCAGGACTAACCATTGGTTTGCCAACCAAGACAGAGCGACAGGAGAGAGGTTAAATGAGCTCGGTTCTTGAGCCCGGTATACTTGGTAAGCTGATTAAACGTCTGCGAGCATTGGTACCTGACGTGCTAATTGCAACGGCACTGATGTTCCTCCTAAGTAGCGCACCAGCCATACTTGGTTGGCTAGGTCTGAACCAGGATAGTCGAGGCTTGCTTGTAAGATCAGAATGGATGCACTATTCACTGAATGAATTTGGCGTTCGTGACCAGGGCGTACTCATCCTACAATTGCTCAACAACACGGATCAGCCGATTAGTCTCGGTGACGGCGAGGTTCCTTTTCGAATTGAACTAAGCAATGTCGAAAGTATTCTTCGCAGCGCCACAATCCCGCAACGAGACACGGGGATGACGTCTGCGAGAATGCTGTCAGAGATGGGTGCGATCGAGATATTAAACTGGCTGATAGAACCGTCTGATTCCCTCGAGATTATGTTGATGGTTGCACCCACGATTGAGGGATTAGTCGAAGTCTCAGCTGCAGGTCCGGGATCGCCGACTGATGATTGGGAGGTTGTGGTTCTTGGATCGGAAGATAGATTCGGCAACGGCTTTGGGCTTGTCCCGTCCATATGGCTTGCACTCTCCATGTCCACGTTCATACTTCTAATCGCCATCGCTCTCCTTTACAGGAGGGTTGCAGTACGTTTTAGCCTAGATACCGTTGACTCGTCGTCCTCCCCTCGCGATGGAGAGGGAAAAGTTTAGAAGCCTAGACAGTAAGCGACAGTACCTGCTCCACTCCCCAAGAGATCTGCAGACATTAATCCAACAGTTCGATGTGATAGAGCCTTCAAATACAAGCGACGGATGTCGAAACCTCGTCCTTCGACTGCGCTCAGAACGACACGGTCAAGCCGTGGGTGACACGGTCAAGCCGTGACTCTCGCCCTTCGGCGCAGGGGTCTCGACCTCCCACTTTCTTCGTCCCCTCTCGAGAGGGGATTCAGGGGTGTGTTATTCTCTTTGGGGCAGACGAGGGCGTCTGCCGCCCACGGATTCGGCGGGTTCACGCCGCGGCGCGCAGGCGAAGACGGACCCGCCCTACTTCTAATCCCACAGCAAGCTGTGGGCCACCTGCCCACAAACGGTCGAGTCTGAAGACTCAACCGTCACAAGTATAAAACGATGTCGCAGGGGAAGACGAGGGCGTCTGCCGCCCACGAACAGTGGAAAATATTCGCTTTTTTAGCTTGCGGCGGTTTTGGCCAAAGCGTATCATCGGGGCTGATTTGACGGGCGGTTGTGCTGTCTTGTAGTCGTATAGCTGCCTGTAAGGTATGTCATTAGGAATAAAACGCCAGAATAAGGAGAAGTACAGGTGAAGAGCATTTTTAAGGGATTGATTTTGTTTGCCGTCTTATTTGCGGTAGCCGTTCCCGTGAGCGCCGACACCGAACTTAAGTTCTCTGGGCAAATCAGACTTCGCGAAGAAGCCGACTTGAGAGATTTTGACACCGCCAAAACATGGCTCACGTTTGCCAACCTGCGCACCCGCGTCGCAGTCGAAGCAACCGTGGATGCCAATGCCCATGTCTTCGTCCAATTCCAGGACAGCCGGCAGATGGGTGGAAACACACAGTTCGGCACCAGAGCGTCTGGGCAGTTGAACGACGGCAAGAATGTCGACGTGCATCAAGCTTACTTCCAGGTCGACCGGTTATTGGTCGATGGCTTGGGTTTCAAAGCAGGCCGGTTTGAAATGAACTTCGGCAACCAGCGTGTATTCGGCGCCGTCGGCTGGAGCAACGTGGGCCGGGCATGGGAAGGCGGCATGGGCTGGTACGATCATGAAAAATACCGGATCACCGGCTTCGGCTTGAAAGCTACCGAAAAGAACAACGAGTACTACCACGCCGATTTCGATATCGGTGGTCTGTATGCAACCTGCAAAGAAGCGAATGTCGATCTGTTCTGGTTCTATGAGTACGATGCCGACACCACCGGTTACTGGTACAGCATCAACCGTCTGGACCGCCTCAATGCCGGTACCTACTTCAAACGGGAATATCCGGACTTGAAGCTCGACTTCGAGGGCAATTTCGTCTACCAGTGGGGTCAGCAACCGCGCGGTCTCTACAATCCGTTCGGTGTGGGACTTGCCCGGAACAGGGACAAAATCGATATCGCTGCTTATATGTTCGCCTTTGAGGCTGGTTATAAAATCGACGCTCCGTGGCCGGGCAGGCTGGCTGTAGGCATCGACTATACATCAGGCGACGATGATGCTGCCGACGACAAGTTCAAAGCATACAACAATCTCTACGCGACCGCGCACAAGTTTAACGGCTTCATGGACTACTTCACCGACGGAGCCAAGAGTGGTAGACCGTATGCCAACTCAGGTCTGGTCGACATCGTGGTGCGCGCGGCGGCTGAGCCGTATGCAGGCTGGAAAGCCAAGCTGGATGCACACTTTTACTCGACCAATAAGGACTACATGTACACAGCGAGCGACGGCTCCACTGTTGTTTCCAACAAGGCCGGGATCGAACTGGATGCTACCCTGGCCACAACCGTGATTGACGGACTTAACATTCAGGGCGGCGCTTCATTCTTCTTTGCCGAGGATGATTTCACCATGGCCGCCTCCGGTGTGGCCGACGCCGACCCGGGTATGTGGTTCTACGCTATGACCACGGTCAATTTCTGATCGTTTGAAACTGAACAACTAAGGTCGCCTTATTCGTGGGCGGCCTTTTTTTTGCGTTTTTTTCTTTCTTTAATCTATGAGTCGGGTTGATTTGACTTAAGTCAAACCGGATCGATGTCGGTCTGTCGTTAATGAGATCAGACAAAGCAATCGTGTTCGGCACGATGGAAAAAGGAAGACAGTCAAGACAGGGAACGACCAAATTACACAGCAGAGGAAAGGGTTACCAAATGAAACGCATCAGTATCGTTGTTATACTCGGCTTATTGGCAGCAGCAGCCGTGTGGTCCCAGGGCGGTCGCTCGGTACCGGCATCGTTGTCGGAGGAATCGGCTTCGTGTATCGAGTGCCATGAGTCCGACATGCCGGGACTGACCAAAGAGTGGCGCCATAGCCGCCACTATGCCGCCGACGTAGGTTGTTATGAATGCCACGCCGCGGCCGAAGGTGACGCCGACGCTATCGAGCACAACGGCTACAGCATCGCCGTGATCGTCTCGCCGCTTGATTGCTCCAAGTGTCACAAGCAGGAGTTCGACGAGTTTCAGAAGTCGCACCATGCCGACGCCGGGAAGATTCTCGGATCGCTTGATAACGTGCTCGGTGAAGTGGTCGAAGGCCCGATGGCGGCCGTCAACGGATGCAAGCAGTGTCACGGTTCGATTGTCAAAGTGAACGAAGACGGCAGCCTTGACGCAGCCACCTGGCCGAACACCGGGATGGGTCGTATCAACCCGGACGGTTCCAAAGGTTCTTGCGCCGCCTGCCATTCACGGCATTCGTTCGATGCGGCGCTGGCCCGCCAACCGGAAAATTGCGGCAAGTGTCACCTTGGACCGGATCATCCGCAGAAGGAGATTTACGAGGAGTCCAAGCACGGTATCGCGTACTATGCCAACAAAGATCGGATGAATCTTCACAGTGCATCGTGGGTGGTTGGAATCGATTACTCCGCTGCGCCGACCTGCGCCACCTGCCATATGTCGGCCACCAGCGAGTTGCCGCTTACACATGATGTCGGCGATCGGATTAGCTGGACCCTCCGCCCGCTGGTATCGCAGAAAATTGATGCCGCCGCCAAGGCCAAAGGAAAGCCAACCAAGTCGTGGGAAGATCGTCGCAGTGACATGAAGAAGGTCTGCGCCAACTGTCACACATCGAATTACATCGATAATTTCTATGTCCAGTACGATGGTGCGGTAAACCTGTATAACGACAAGTTCGCTATCCCGGTGTCCAGAATTGCCAAGAAAATCCGCGAGGCTGGTTTCCTCACCAACGACATTCCCTTTGATGACGAACTGGAGTGGATCGTCTTCTACTTGTGGCACCATGAAGGACGTCGCGCACGGATGGGAGCCGCTATGTTCGCACCGGACTACACCCAGTGGCACGGTTTTTACGAAGTGGCCGACCGGTTCTATATGGAGTTCTTACCAGAAGTGGCAAAACTCGTTGAGCACGCCAAAGCCGAAGGTGGCGATAAGGCTAAAGCTGCCGAGGAAGTTGAAGCGATCGTCGCCGAAGTGCTCGAAATGGACGAACACAAATGGTTCACCGGCAACGAGCCGGCCGAGGTCAAGGCGGCGCGCATGAAAGCGGCCGAAGAGTTCAAGATGCGTTACGTTGAATAGTTTCCGATGGTAGTGTGGGTTTACAGCAAAGGCCGCCTGAGAAGGCGGCCTTTTTCTTGTGCTTCCTAGTTCCTACAAGTCCCGAGACTGATCGATGTGACATAAGTCAAACCGGAGCACCACCGATCTGTCGTTAATAGATTTAGAAAGAGTAAGCATGTTCGTCGCAATATTTCAATTGCATGAATTGGTTCTTTGCAATATTCTATCTTGTCTTGAGATCTTAGGGATCGTAAAGGAAAGGCTTTGTTATGATGCAAGAGATATCCCTGTGGTGGGAAAACTCAAACACATTCACGTTCATCGCTACCGGGATTTATGTAGTGGGCCTGGTGATTTGGTTATTCGTGTGGCGATTACTGGTCGGATATGCCTGGTTTAAGAAAGAGCGCATGCTGTATTTTCCGTTTTGCGGAGGGATAGTTGTTTTCTTTATTAATATTGTTTTGGCCCTGTTAGCCGAAATCCCTGAATATGGAATAGAAGTAGGCATATATGGTTTTGTTGAGAAGAACGCAGCAACTGTGGCATTGTTAACTCTGGGTATTGCGGTTTTTGTTGTAGTGACATTCAAAAAGCATGCAAAAATCCTTGCTCACGATAATTCTCGTAAGTTCCTGCAATTGGTATTCACTTCATTTCTTCTGTCAGTTCTAGGTGTACTACCTTTGTATTGGGTCCCTCAGGTTTTTGGATGGTTGACGACCCTCCGACATTTGAAAACGGTTCCATTTCTTTACTCCTTGTTCATATTGGGTGCTGCAATGATTGTCTACTTGCATGAAATCAAGAAGAACGACAGCCCCCTATTACCATCAGGTGACGAAGAGGACGAAGACTAAACGACTGCACGGTACCCCACCTATAGCGAAGCGACAGGTGGGATACTACTCGGTGCCTAGAGACCCCACCCGGCGCTACGCTTTGGGTGGGGTACCCTGTAGCCGAGTCTGAAGACTCGGCCACCACGAGTTTAGATTCATGGTTCGACTCCGCTCACCATGAGGTGATAAACCACAAGCATGGTGTCGGGCGGGGTCGCCCAACACCACCTGTATGAGATTACCGCGCTCCTCCGCCCCGCCTGCGGCGGGGATCGCTCGCAAGGACTTCACAAAATCAAAAGACCGGACTCAAACGGCATGGTAGGCGCCGTCGATCAGTTGCGGGACGGCAGTACAGGCGTTCAGTTGAGCTGCCACGCGAACGTCTTCTGCAAATCCCATTTCCACCAATTCGCACCCGGAAGCGCATGAGATCAGATTATCCAGCAGCGATGTTCGCATGCCGCGGAACACGGCCACGGCCGCCGACGCCTCGGGTGATAATGACGCATCGGTCATCGAATCGAGAATCGCCCCGGCGCCAATGAGATCCTCCAGAGCAGGACGCAGCAATCGTTGGGACTCGATGGATCGACCTTTTGAGTCGGTTGGCCAAAGCTCCCCCGCGGCAATCAGAGCCACCGACCGTCCCAGTTGTTGGGCGTGAGAAGCCACAGCCTGAGCGTTGCGCAAACATCCGCACAGGACATGGGAACATAGCTCCGCGGCGCTTAAGGACAATGTGGCGCCGTTGGGTGAGGGCAGAACAATGCTCTCACCCGACCTGATTTGCTGAAGCGACCTGGGTGAGAGCGAAAAGGGGTGCCTCCGGTCCATCCGGCTTCGCGAAACGGCCAGGCGCGCACCTTGCTTCCCGGCGAAAGTCGACACGGAGTCGTCCCGCATCGTGAACGGGTACACTTTTGCCCCATGCGCGACAGCCACACTGACGGCTGTCGAAAACGACAACACGTCGACGATTACCACAACATCGACCAACGGGCCTACCTGCAACAAGCCCTCAAGCCCCCACTCGAATCTCAAATCGTATTGCTTTTGCCAGAGTGTGCTCATCAGTTGCGCTGACCGCCATGACATGAATTAACTATCGACTTAGGAGTAAGAGGATACAGCAGTGGACGCCATCCGGCAAGCAGCTCTTTTGCCCGGCGTAAAAAAACACCCAGCGGTGCCAGCACTCGCACCACCAGGCATCATTCGTCAGCCCTTCCCCTGGGCTGACCAGCACGTTCCCCCGGCGTAATATTGCGGTCTCGCTAGCGACCGCAGGTCCTCCTCGCCACTTCCAAGCGGGAGGCATCATCAGCGACGAAACACTTCCACACCAGTTTCGACATAGAGGCTGGTCGGTTGGGATCGTTCCTCAGCAGCACCTCTGCCTCTACCCAGTGGGTAACAAGAACCATGCCCGTTATTGGAGTAAGGCCGACATTCTTATCTTGTTGATATACAGAGAGATAGGGTTGGTGTTGGTCTTTGCCAAGAGCGCTATGGGTAATAGTCACCAGAAACAGGCTTCGCGGGCTGGGTGAATTCAACCAGTTTCGATATCAAGATCTCGCAGCGTCTTGTGCAGATTCGATGGATCAACATCCAATTCGCGTGCCGCGGCGCTCACATTTCCACCGTGGCGAGCCAGGCTTTGGATAAGGACGAGACGTTTGAACTCTCTCATTCGCGTGGCAAGACCGCCTGCACCGTTGGGTCCGGCGCCGGCATAGACGAGGTAGTCCTGAACTTCTGTTCGTGTGATGAGATGTGACAACGAAAGGTCAATCAGAGACTGCACCGTGTCCTGAAGTTGACGAACGTTTCCCGGCCATTCGTACTCGATCATCAAGTCGCGTGCGCTCGGCTCGAATACTTTGATTCCACCATCTTTCTTTCGGCAGTAGTTCTCCGTGAAGAAATCAATCAGATCAGGAATGTCCTCGCGACGGTCGGCCAGAGCCGGCAGACCAATTCGGATTCCCTTGAGACGGTAGTACAGATCCTGACGGAAAGCTTTTTCCTTGACCATCTGTTCAAGGTCACAATTGGTGGCGCAAATCAAGCGTACATCGACACGAACCGTCTCCGGTGTACCAATCGGCTGCAATTCGCCGGTTTCAAGAACACGCAGCAGCTTGCCCTGGGTAGTGATGTCGAGATTTCCGATTTCATCGAGAAAAACGGTGCCACCGTCGGCATGTTGGAATAATCCCACTCGATCGGCGACCGCACTGGTGAAAGAACCGCGTAGATGACCGAACAGTTCGCTTTCCACCAGATCGGGCGCTTTGTGATCGCAGTTAAAGACAGCCAGCGTCATTTCCGAACGTTGACTGCGGCGGTGGATAGCACGCGCGACCAACTCCTTGCCGGTTCCGGTGGGACCCAGGACCATCACCTTGTTGTCGGTGGGGCCGATTTTTTCAATCATCTGGTAGACGTCGCGCATCAGGCGCGACCGTCCCACCATGCCATAATGTCGCCGCGCCAGTTCCACCAAGTCGGAACTGTTGGATTTCAGTCGGTGCATAGACACTGCGTTACGCACCGATCTCTGCAATCGAGCGGGACGCTCGTTCTTGCCGACATAGTCGAACGGCTGGTGATCGGAATCGATGTCACGTTCTGAGTAGTCGCCGGGATAACCGGTGTGAAAGATTACCGGCAATTCGGGATTGATATCACGAATTCGACAGGCCGTGTCCAGACCATCCATCCGGGCCATTTTGATATCAAGCACCACTGTGTCCAGATCGCCGTGATTGTCCAGTGCCTGCAGTGCTTCCATACCCGAGGCGGCCAGGACAATCTCGTAGTCATCCATGAATGTCTGGTGAAGGGCCTCAAGCACCAATGGATCATCGTCCACGATCAGTATTTTACCTGTCTTGGCCATTGACATGTCACCTTATGAAGGGTCTATCCGGGCTGACTTCAGAAATATAACGAATATGGACCCCTTGTCAACCATCGGCTCCAGGTCTATCCGCCCGCCGTACAACTCTACAATTCTTTTGACGATGGCCAGGCCCAGCCCGGTACCCCGTGTGGGTTTGGTGCTGAAGAAAGGATCGAATATGCGCGGTCGGTGCTCGGACGGTATTCCCGGTCCGGTGTCGATGAATCTGATTCGGACGACGCCCTTCTCCTCGGACGCCACCACCCTGATTTGCCGAGCCGTCACTTCTTCGAGCGCATCCAGTGCGTTGACCAGCAAGTTGGAGAACAAACTGTGCAGATGATCGGTTCGGCAACTGATGATTACATCTTCGGCAACGGCCAGATGGACGTCGATGTCCAGGTCGTTGATACGGTCGGCGTTGGTTTCGAGAATCTCATCCAGAAGCGACCGCAGGGCGACCGGTTCGGTCTTCTGCTCACTGTCCAGCCGGGAATACCTGGTGACCAGATCGGTCATCTCGATAGCTCGCCCGACGGCGCTTTCGGTCAACTGAAGCAATCGCCGATTTCGTTGCATGTCATCGGTCGATCCGTCCGGCAACCGATCGCTCAGTTTGGCCAGACAGCTGGTAGCCGGAAAGAGCGCATTGTAAATCTCGTGTGCGACGCCTCCTGCTATCTGCTTGACCTGGTTGTAACGTGCTTCTTCGGCCTCTCTGAGCCGTTGCTCAGCCTCGCGACGCTCAGTGATGTCTACCAGCGACCCGAAGAAGGCCGGTTCACTGTGAAAGGTAATAGGACTCAGTGAGAGTAGACCCCACAAGTAACTTCCATCCGCTCGGATGACCCTCGTTTCGAAGTTCCTGACCAGGCCGGTTTCACGGAGGATATCCAACGCCTGTGCGCGATCCGCCGGTGTCAGGTAGAGGTCAACAGCTTTCATACCGATGAGGTCTGACTGTTTGTAACCAAGACTCTCCGCAACAGCCAGGTTGGCATAGAGGATAGTGCCGTTGGCGGCGTTGGTGACGACCATCGAGATGGGCGTCGCCTCAGCCAGTGTACGAAACCGCTCTTCACTTTCCCTGAGCGCTTCTTCGGCTTGCTTGCGCTCGGTAATATCCTCTGTTAAAACGACCACCCGGTCAACCTGGCCAGTAACATCTTTGAGCGCATAGAAGTGTTGCGACAACCAAAGGTGTTTGTGCTTTGATGAGCCTTCAGCCTCGATTTCCGGGATATGCAGGTAGCCGCCTTCACCGTAAACCCGGCTGACCTGGTCTTTCCACTCGCCCAGATAGTTGTCACGTTTATCGAAGACGAGCTCCGGGCGTTCTCGGGTCGTGTAGTCATGCAGGTCTTGATCGGTGACTTGCCATATCCGACGCCATGCTTCGTTGTAGGTCAGTAGCCTGCCCGCCCGGTTGCGCACCGTCACGCCAACCGGTGATCGTTCGATAACGGCACGATTAAAATCCTCACTCTCCCTGAGCGCCTGCTGTCCCTGACGGCGTTCGGTGACATCCCTGAAATATCCGATCACGGCGTTTCGCCCATCAAAATCATGGATGACGCCGGTGACATCGAAATAGCGCAGGCTGCCGTCTTTGTGCAGAAACGGAAGCTCGGCAAAGATGTTGATCCTGCCTGATACGATCCCCTCAAAAGCCCTGAAAGCGTCCTCCACCGCACCGGGCGGGTGCATTGTCTCAATGCTCTTTTTAAGAATCTCCTCCTGGCTGAACCCGAGATGACGACACATACCGCTATTGACAAACAGAAACTCACGGGTCTGAGTGTCGACAACCCCGATCCCTATATCAGTCGATTCGACGAGCGACGCATAGCGTAACTCGCTCTCCTTGAGCGCCTCCTGGGCCTGTTTCTTATCTGTTATGTCCTGACCCACGGCGATGGCTACAAATTCGTCGGCCGCACCATTGAACATCGCTGAGTTTGACCACAGGATGGTTCTGATCTCGCCGGACTTGGTCCTAAGCGGCCCTTCGTAGGTATCCTGAGGATGCTCCTTGACCCAATTCACGAAATCGTCCAAGCCATCATGGTGAGATTCATCCGGCAGGAACGTCTCAGGCCACCTGAGGCCGAGAACCTCAGCACGCGAATAACCAGTGACCTCCTCGCAGCCTTTGTTGAACACGGTGATCCTTGCCTCGTTGTCCAGGCAAACGATCAGGCTGTTGGCGGTATCAAGAAGGGAACGCACGAAATCTTTTTCTGTTTCCAACTGCCGCCGGGTAAGGGCCAACTCTGAAATGTCTCGTGCAAATGCCGTCGCGGCCACCACCCGACCGGTAGTGTCCTTGACCGGTTCGATACCGGTGATGTAGCGGTGCAGTTTCCCGAGCAATTGTACCTCGGTCTCCTTGACAAGACCTTCACCAGTGTCAAGCACTTCGAGAATACTGGCCATTTGTGAATCCGCCTGCTCCTTCGGAAACAGATCCCACATTTTTTTTCCGATGAAGTCCGACGGCATACCCCCCAACCGTTCCGCGGCGATACTGTTCATGAACAGAAACTCCCCCTGTCGGTCCAGGCTGAAAATAGCCTCACTTGCACTTTCTACCAGACTTCGATATCTCTCTTCGCTCTCGACCAGGGCCTTGTCGGCGGCTCTTCGTTCAGTGACATCACGAATGACTCCCTCCACTCCTGCTATCCTGCCCCGACTGTCCCGATGGAAACTCGAACTGGTGCTGATAACCACGATGGAACCGTCTTTCTTGCGAAGCTTCACCTCATAATCGGATACGTGGCCGTCTTTTTTGATTCGTTCAATCAGTAGCTGCCGCTTGGCTGGGTCGACATAGTAATCAACTATCCGTGTACCTTTCACTTCTTCGACGCTGTCATAGCCCAGAATTTTGAGCGCCGCCGGTGATCCCCAGATGAATCGTCCTTCATTGTCCGATCGGTAAAAGCCGTCCTGGCTGGTTTGGAAGAAATCGTGCAACCGTCTTTCACTGAGGGCGAGGCGACGCACCGCCCGCTGGCGGAACATATTCACGGTGAACAGGGCCAGGGCCAGGAGTGTTAGCGCGATCAGGAATTGGCTCTGGTATTGCCAGAAGAGAAGTCTAACAAAATCAGAAAACCCCAGCCGCCTGACGGAGTAGATACGATTGACATTCGAATCGGTAGCGACCAGGTGTGTCACACTACCGCGGTCGTCCTTTACCAGAGACTGTACCCGACTGAAACTGGCCTCGATGGTCCCCAGGTGTTCGAACTGTCGGGAGTGGAATTGCAGCCCGCTGCCGGTGCGGAATAGATACGCCGGTTCGTCCATGCCTGCCAATCGAAAAGTGTCGACAAAGCTTCTCAAGAGCGTCTCATCGGACTCAGCCTGCAGGTTGAGTGAACCGTCGAAGATGCGCACGAACCCGTCTGAGGAAAGAGTGTAGTAGCGGCGCTCCTTGGCCTGGTCAAAAGGGTCCCACCAGGTGCTGACAATTCGATCATCCAAATCGACAGACGCCAACACGCGAAAGTCGGAATCAATTGTGGACAGTTGATATTTCTGGGGTGGTAGATGGCCGCTGTCGCCGGGCGCCACCATCGGCAGGGCATGGAACACCTGGAACAACCCATCGCTCTCGCCTGGCCATAAGCCCTTGCCGCCGTGCTCCTCGGAGATTATGCGTCGATGAAGAATCTCACCACGATTGTTAACTTTGGCCAGCCAGCAAAAGTTGTCGTCGAAGTTATCATCGACAACACCATTTTTGAAATTATAGGTGGCGAAGATGACGGCCGGGTTTGTAGAATCACGGCAGCTATAGAGATTCGAAGACGAGATTGCACCGGCCACCGGCAACGACCACTCAATGCTTCGAGTGTCCGGTTCGAGACAGACCAAAACCCTCGGCCTGAGATCGCGCCCCGGACCGACCCAGAGAAACACTTCGTCGTGCCCATCGAAATCGTAGTCCTCACTAAGCAGCGGGGCAACGTTGCCCTCCCATCGATCATTACCGGAATGATCCTCCCCGGTGGCCAGGAACACAAAGTCGTACTGATCCGAGCCGAGCAAGGTAATGGCCGCAAAAGAAGAATCGTTGCGGTGGCCCACAGCAACGACACCATCCTGACCCGATCGGCCATCGCGGTACAATGCAAAACTGGATAGGGTCAGGTAGAGAGGATTCCAGTCCACGACCTGACCGCGCGCATACATTTCCAGGCTCAGAACGGCCGGGTTGTCGCGATTAATGTCGCTGTTGAAGGCGTGGATGTACCAGGCCGTGTCGGACGAACCCATCTGGGGATGAAGGACCTGAATCTGATTGCCGACAGGTATCTTGCGCACGCTCCAGTCGTTAGACTGTTCGACAACAAACTGATAGGGCAAACGATTCTGGTCGCTTCGACTTTCGATCTCCAATCGATCGACACACTTGGCTGCTTCGAATGGAACAAGAGACAGAGTGATCCCGACCACCAGGCCCATCGAAATGGTGCGCAACTTAGGCATTGACTCAAGATACTCAAATGTCACCATGTTTGCAACGACCGAGGATGGAACCCGAAGTTGGGACGACCTGAAGGGGCCGCGTTTTATCGGGAGATCAGGGATGGCCGACCGCTGAGAACGTTACGAGCCTTCTAAGACGACTGCCGCTTGACCCGAAACTCGGCCATCGTGCAGTACAAGACCGGCACCAGGAAAACCGTGACCAGCACAACAGTCATACCGCCGAACGACGGGATGGCCATGGGCACCATGATATCGGCCCCCTTGCCGGTCGAGGTAAGCACCGGGATAAGGGCCAGTATGGTCGTGCCGGCCGTCATCAGAGCGGGACGGATACGTCGCTTGCCGGCTATGATGGTCGCTTCTCGAATGTCATGTACATTGTCCGGACGACGCTTGTCGAACACCTGCTCCAGGTAGGTCGATATTATCACGCCGTCGTCGGTAGCAATTCCAAACAAGGCCAGGAAGCCCACCCAAACTGCGACTGACAGGTTGTATGAACGCACCTGGAAGACCTCGCGGAGATCCACTCCGAACAGCGAGATGTCCATGAACCAACCCTGACCATAGAGCCACAACATCAGGAATCCACCCGACCAGGCCACGAAGATACCTGAAAACACCAAAAGTGTGGTGGGTACTTTCTTGAACTGAAAATACAGAATCAGAAAGATCAGCATCAGGGCCAGCGGCAGCACCACCATGAGCTTCTTCTCCGAACGAATCTGGTTTTCATAGCTGCCGGCAAAAACGAAACTGACTCCGGCCGGGATTTCCAATTCACCGGAAGTGATCTTGCCGTCAAGATACTCACGAGCCGCTTCGACCACATCTACTTCGCCATAACCCGGCTTTTTGTCGAAGATGACATAGCCGACGAGAAATGTATCTTCGGACTTGATGACCATCGGTCCGCGCCGGAAAGTGATTTGCGCCAATTCTCTCAGTGGGATTTGTGTGCCGTCCGGCGCACCTATCAGGATCTGTTCGAGCGATTCAATACTGTTTCGCAACTCACGCTGATATCGCACGCGCACCGCGTAGCGTTCGCGACCCTCGACCGTCGTCGTCAGACGTTTGCCGCCGACCGCCACTTCGATAATGTTCTGCACCCGCTGAATGTGAATCCCGTAGCGTGCGATAGCCTCGCGGTCGATCTCAATCTCAAGGTACGGCTTACCCACGATACGATCGGCAACAACGGCGTCAGGTTCGACCGACGGCACCTCTTTGAGCAATCGCTCGATGTCGTAGCCGACCTTTTCGATTGTTTCCAAATCGGGTCCTTTGACCTTGACACCCATGGGCGCCCGCATGCCGGATTGCAGCATCACGATTCTCGCTGCGATAGGTTGCAGCTTGGGTGCATTGGTGGTCCCCGGTAGCCGGGCCGCTCTGGTCAGCTCTTTCCAGATGTCATCCGGCGAAGTGATATGGTCGCGCCATTGACGGTATGGGCGTCCTTCCGGGTCCGGGATCGGTTCACCGAGATCATCAAGAACAAAGGCCTCGGTCTGGTGGTCGTACTTGAAGGTGATCACTCGCCCATCCTGATCAAGGCGATACTCCGGTTTGTAGTTGATAACCGTTTCGACCATCGAGATCGGCGCCGGGTCCAAAGGAGATTCGACCCGTCCAATCTTGCCCACCACCGATTCGACCTCGGGAATATTGGCGAACGCCTTGTCCTGATGTTGCAGGACATCCATCGCTTCCCCAATCGAGGCGTGGGGCATGGTGGTCGGCATGAAGAGGAAGGAACCTTCGTCAAGGTCCGGCATGAACTCCTTGCCCAGCCCGGGGAACATGTGGTTGACACTGGTATAAACCGACGTTGAGCGGACAAAGTCCGGCATGAATCCGAACAAACGGTCAAATCCAAGCCAGATCGACAAACCCAGGAACACAAGCAGCGTTGGCAGGGCCAAAAACAACAGCTTGTTATCAAGACACCATCTCAGGATCGGTTCATAGAAGTGTTGCAGCAGCCACAACAGAAAGAGAATACCGCCAAGCAATACGACTACGAACAGATAGTTGGTCACGCTGCCGGCTTCCAGGCCCAGCGGCATCCAATGACCGGCCAGTACACCGGCTACGATGAGGACGATCACGTAGTTGATCCAATGGGGTAGTCGTTCACGAAGCCGCTCTGGGATTTTCGTTCTGAATTGAAAGTAGGCGGTTGCTACCAACAGAGCCAAAGCCGACAGATACATCGACCAGACCAATGCCGTAACACCCGCGATCAAGAGAATCAATGGTAACAACCTGGTCAGCCATCCCCACCGACGGCGTTTGAACAACAGGTGCGCCAGAGGTGGAATAATCGTCAAGGCAACCACAACCGAAGCCAACAAAGCAAACGTCTTTGTGTAAGCCAGCGGTTTGAACAGTTTACCTTCGGCAGCTTCCATGGTGAAGACCGGCAAGAAGGATACCACCGTGGTGGCGATAGCCGTAAGCACGGCGCCGCCGACTTCCGACGCACCCTGGAAGATAACATCCCGCGAGCGAGCACCCGGTGGGGCGGCGTCGAGATGCTTGAGGACATTCTCGGTCACAACTACCCCCATGTCGACAATCGTCCCAATGGCAATGGCTATCCCCGACAGCGCTACGATGTTGGCGTCGATCTTGAACAGTTTCATGGCGATGAAGACCATCAGCACGGTCAGCGGCAGCATGCCTGAAATCAAGAGCGAGCTGCGCAGGTGCATGACCATTATTATGACGACTATGATAGTCACCAGAATCTCGTCCACCAGGGCGGTGTTGAGTGTCCCCAGGGTCTCGTAGATCAAGCCGGAGCGATCATAGAACGGCACGATCTTAATCTGCGAGACGGTGCCGTCCTCAAGAGTCTTCTTGGGCAGTCCCGGGGATATTTCCAGAATCTTCTTTTTTACATTCTTGATCGCAGCCAGCGGGTTCTCACCATAGCGCACGACCACCACACCGCCGACCGCCTCGGCGCCGCCTTTGTCCAGGGCGCCGCGTCGCATGGCCGGACCCAGTGACACGTTGGCTACATCTTTGATGCGTACCGGCCTTGATGATACTTGTTTGATGACCGAGTTTTCGATGTCGTCCAGGTCCTCAATGAAGCCTATCCCGCGCACCACGTATTCGACCGCGTTGATCTCAATCGTCCGGGCGCCGACATCGACGTTGGACATCTTGACGGCGCTGAACAGTTCGGTCAGGGTCACGCCGTGCGCTCGCAAAGCATCGGGATTGACGTCGATCTGGTATTCCTGCACGAAACCGCCGACCGATGCAACCTCGGCCACCCCATCGGCCGCCTGCAAAGCGTACCGCACCGTCCAGTCCTGAATGGACCGAAGTTCGTGCAGGTCCCAGCCGCCGGTGGGACGGCCCTTTTGGTCGCGACCTTCGAGGGTGTACCAAAAGACTTGCCCCAGCGCCGTAGCATCGGGACCAATGGTGGCCTGTACACCGGGTGGCAGGGTACCGGGCGGGAGTGAGTTCAGTTTTTCCAACAGACGCGACCGCGACCAATAGAACTCGACATCCTCTTTGAAAATCACATAGACAGACGAGAAGCCGAAGAAGGAATAGCTGCGGATTGTTTTGACACCGGGGATACCAAGCAACGAAACGGTCAGTGGATAAGTGATCTGGTCTTCGATGTCCTGCGGCGAACGACCCATCCAAGGTGTAAAGACAATCTGCTGGTTTTCGCCGATGTCGGGGATGGCATCGACCGGCACCGGGTTGCGGGGCAAGCCGCCAATCTCCCAGTCGAACGGCGCCGAAAGGAGGCCCCATCCGATGAAGGCCAGGGCCACCATGATAACAACCAGCTTGTTGTCCAGACAATAGGCAATGACTTTGTCAAGGACGGATCGCGCGGGTAGCGTGGGTTGCTGGGAGGACTGGTTCATGTCGACTTAGTTTCCTGCGTCGGTCGAAGCCATGCGGTCCTGGATTTCACCACAACGAAGCATCATGTCGCCGAAGTATGGGTTGTTGATGATGCTGTCGGTTTGCAGCCAGTGCGCCCCTTTGTTGTCGAAGGCCATGGGGCAGAAAGCCAGATAGTATGTTCTGTCACCGGCATGACCAAAACGTTTATGCAGATCGATCATGCCATAAGACACTTTTTCAAACGATGTTCGCAGGGTTTCGATGTCCTGCCCACCGGCGGCGGCCATGGCCGGACGAAAGACATTGGACGAATGTTCCGCCCACGGCATTCCGGCCGCCCCTTTGAACAGTGTTGCATCGACTGCGTCCAGGGCATCGATAAGTCCTGACACGGCCGTCACTGCGGCCTCCAAATCATCGGCGGCCAAGGCCTCCTGGAAACGGAAGTAGGCATCGTAGGAGGGTGTGAGAGCGCTGACCGCCTCGTGCGAGAGATCAAGCGGCTCGTCGTCGGCTTCGTCTGCGACTGCCGCCAGGCGGCTGCCGACATCGGAAGGATCGGGTTCATTGGTGCTATCATCAGGCGACATCATGCTCGGTTTGGCACGTATCTGTAGTTCTGCATCGATCTTAAAAGCACCGTTGACCACCACTCGTTCACCCTCAGAGAGTCCATCTTTGACGATGTAATAGTCACCGGCTCGCGGTCCCAATAGGACGATGCGACCTTCGAACAAGCGGTCGTCATCCTGCGGCAATTCGACGTAAACAACGGCCCGCTTACCGGTAACCAGCGGCGCCGTGGCCGGGATCAACAACGGCGCTGTGGCTGAGGCAACCCCGTCGGCAGTGGTCACTCGGCCGGCTGAGTCAAGCATGGACCGGACGACAGACTGGGTAAACATGTCCGGTTTGAGCCGTCCGCGACTGTTGTCGACTTCGGCCCGGATGCGCGCTGTGCGCGCCTTGCTGTCGATAATGGGGTCGATAAAAGTAATGACGGCTTCAAACTGCTCACCCGGGAACGAGCGCGCGGTAAACGTAACAGTTTGACCGACGGTCAGCCATTGTAGATCGGTCTCGTAGGCGTCGAGAATCAGCCAGAGTTTTGACAGGTCGACAATTGTGAAAAGCTGCGTCCCCGGCTTGACGTACATTCCCTCCAGCGCATCTTTCCTGATCACGATTCCTGAGGCCGGTGAGTAGACCGTAATGTGATCCACAGGCACATCGGACGATTCGATTTGTTCGATCTGATCGGCCCCCAGTCCATATAACCTGAGTTTCTCGCGGGCCGCTTTCAACGTCGCCTTGGCTGTGGACCGCGTGAGTTCGCCGGTCGACTCTTTTGCCACCACTCGGGCGGCCTGGATCAACTCCTCCTGGGCCGAGAGCAGCGCCGGTGAGTACAGTGACACCATGGGCTCACCCTGTTTGACTTCGGCGCCGGTATAATCGATGTGTAACTTGTCCAGACGTCCGGCCACCCAAGCGGTGATGTATGACATGCGTGTTTCGTCATAGGCCAGCCGCCCGTACATGCGGACCTCTGTTTCGGCAAAGGCGCGCTTGACCGGTTCCGTTCGTATCCGCGCCAGTAGGGCGGCGTTGTCGGTCAGGCGCAACTGATTAGGCTCCACCGTGCCCTGGTCGCCGGTCTCGACGGGAATCAGATCCATGAAACAGATAGGGCACTTACCCTGCTTGGGCAGTTGTATCTGCGGATGCATGGAACAAGTCCAAACAGACGGCTGCTCTTCGGCATGATCGTGGGAAGCTTGGCCCGAGGCGCCGGTGGTGGCGGAATCATCGCTTGAGGATATCATCCACCCGACCACGAAGGCGGCTGCAATTATGGCAAGAAAAGCCACCAGCCCCGGTCCGCCGCGCGGGATGAACCCGAACCATCGGTTGCTCTGACTTTGCGAGTCGGTCATAGATTCACCAACTTCGTCACTCAACTCTTAGTGTCCACCGCCGTGACCGTGGCCGGAGTGATCGTGGTCCTTGTCGTGGTCGTGATCGTGTTTCCCTTCTTCGGCTTCGGACTTCTCGGCCGGTTTGTCCAGAGCAGCCAGGAATTTCTTGGGGTCCTTTTCAAACATCGGAATGCAACCCTCGCAGCAAAGATACACGCGGCGACCTTCATAATCTGTGTACGCTTTGCCTTTTTTCAACTCTTCGCCGGAGACCGGGCATTTGGTCTGGATGTTCTCAAAGAGAACGCCTTCGGCCGCCGCCTTCTTGAAATACTTGTCGGGGTCCTTCTTTAGGGGCGAACCACATCCGGCACAGCAATGGTAGACTCGCTGTCCCTGGATGTCGGTATAGACGGTGGAATCGATCTTGCCGCCCATCACAGGACAATGGGTTTGGTTTTTCAGCGTGACTTCTTTCGCTTTTTCGACAGGCGTAGCTTCTTCGCCGGCCATCGCTACCGATACCATCAGCAGCAGGGCCATCATGGTTGCAAAAAAGATGCGTGTGAACATTTTGGTTCTCCTTCGTTGCGGGTACTTATAGTTAATCATTTGATTCGTATCCCATTAGCATCATCAGTTGGGCCTCCTTGACGGCCGCTGTTACCAATGCTTTGTCTTTGGCAAGTTGGAATCTAAGCAACTGGCGCTGCGCCTGCAAGAGAGTAAGAAAATCACTCTCCCCTGCCTGGTAGGCGGTGAAGGTGGCTTTGAGCAGTTGTTCGGTCCGCGGAATTAGTTGGTCGGAGTATAGCGCCAGTTGCCTGCGGCCGTCGCGGTACTCATGCATGATCCTACTGACCAACACGGCCAGGCGGTCGGCAGCGTCCTCTCGATGGTACTGGGCCGCACGGTAGCGAGCCTGCGCCTCTTTCTTTTTTGATTCGTTCTGCCCAAACCAGAGCGGAAGGTTGACTGATGCGCTGAGCATCCAGGGGTCCTTACCGCTTTCTTCCATCATCGGATTATCGGCCTCGCCGGTCACAAGGTAGGTCAGGCCGAGGTTGAAATCGGGGTAGCTTGTTTTAGAGGCCAGGCGTTTTCCGGCTTGTTCTTTTTCGATCAAGTGTTGCAGCGCCTTCAGGTCGGGATTGTTGGCCAGCATCTGTGCAGTCACGCTGTCTTCATCGAACGATCTTAACGAAAGCAACGGTCGACCGGGCCAGGGAAGTTCGACATATTCAGACAAGTTCAGTTCGGCCATGAGGACGGCGGCGGTTGTTCTTTTTTTGTCCGACAGTCCGGCCAGGCGATCCTCAAGGAGTCCCAATTCGACCTGCGCCTTGATCAGATCGGGATGCTTTTGTAGGCCCACAGTATAGCGAGCTCGCACGACCGACTCCCAAAACCTGAGCAGTTCCACGTTTTCCCGGGTTAACTCAGTCTGGCGACCGAGAAGGTAGAATTGATGGTATGCTTTCTTCACCCGGTAGATCACGCTTAACCGCTCAGCCTGAAAACGGCTGTAAGCCGAGTGAGCAGCCTGGAGGGCCATATCGTTTTTGGCGTCAAGTTTGCCCGGCCATTTAAGACCCTGCGACAGGCTGAGCCGCTGCTCTTGTGGTCCTACGCGAGTTTCGACATTCTCGACAAAGTAAGCCCACGAGAACTTCGGGTCGGCCCAGGCACCGGCGTAACCCAACTTTTCGACGGCGGCCTTGAACTTGTAAAAGGCGGCTCGCAGACTGTTGTTGTTCAGTTGGGCGATCAGTAGGTATTTGTCGAGGTCAGCCGGGGCACCCGGTTCGAGAGTCGCCCCGTCTTTTCCCTGATAGCCCAGCTCCAGTTGGCGGACCATGGCATTCAGGTCATCCCGCTGGGAGGCATCCACGCTGGTGAGTCCTGTGGCCCCAAGAGTCATCAAAAGGGTCAGCAGACCGGCCATGCTCAGTTGGCGGCGTCTAGAACTCGTAATATGTCGAATGGCAGTTTTCATGTTCTTCACTATCTTACACCTGGTGTATAGTCAAGTTTCGTGCCAGGTCGATCTTATCTCAATAAGTGTTAATTGGACAACATGTTAGTCAGACGGGGGCAAATCCGCAAATAAAATAACCAATAATATTGTTGAATTATTGAGAATATTGTTTGATTCAAGTTGAGAATATTATTGATTAGTGGAGAATTAGAACGTATAAGGTAAGCATGACTGGTGATAAGCTACGGCACCACAAGCGTTAAGCTTCTCCATCGGGGAGCTTGCAGAAAAGGGCACGGTTCCTGCTATGGGGTTAGGTCGGTATGAGCATGACAGTGACAACTGATAACAAGGTCAAGATTGTGTCGGTGGCCGGGCTGATCGGCCTGACCGTCGGCATTCACTACGGATGGCTGCTGGAGCCTCTGTTTGGCGAGTCGCATTGGATACATGCCATCCACGGCCGATTCTGCTACATCCCAATCGTGGTCGCGGCTACTTTTTTTGGAATGCGCGGTGGGCTTTGGGCGGCGGCGGCCATTAGCGCACTGGTAATGCCGTTTGTTCTTTCCGGTGAACATACCGACCACAACTTAGCCGGCGAGATTGTAGAAATCCTGTTCTATTTCGCCATCGCCATCCTTACCGGCGCCTTGACCGACCGTGAACGGATTTCACGTCGCCGCCACGAGCAGGCACAACTGCAACTGGAGAGGTCACACAAACTCTCCATGGTGGGACGAATGGCCGCCGGTGTGGCCCACGAAATCAAAAACCCGCTGGCTTCGATAAAGGGGGGCGTGGAGATTATTTGCTCGGACAGCACCGGCAACGATGAACGTCAGGAATTCCGAGATATCGTGGGCAGCGAAATCAAGCGAATCGACGGCACCGTCCAGGAGTTTTTGGATTTTGCCCGACCGCGAGAAAGCCAGCCGGAGGAAATTGATTTGTCGGAGGTGGTTGCCGCCGGTGTCAGACAGATTGAGAGTCAGGCATCGAGCGCTGGTGTCACTGTCGCACATATATCGGGCAGTGGAGTCGTCGTTTCTGCCGACCGTGAGAAGATCCATCAGGTGCTGCTCAACCTTTTGCTCAACGCCATTGATGCTTCCGTCAAAGGTGGAAAGATCAATGTTAACGTATCCGCCGTCAACGACAGCGCGGCCACCATGACCGTGCGGGATTTTGGACAAGGGGTAAACTCAGCCGACTCAGAACGGATTTTCGAACCGTTCTACACCAGCAAAACCAAAGGCTCGGGGCTCGGGCTGGCTATCGTGAAGTCGATCGTTGAGAGTCATCAGGGCACGGTCGAGTTGGGAACGGTTTCGGGACCGGGTGCGCTTTTTCGAGTTACCCTGCCGCTGAGCAAGGTGAACCGATGAGTATACGGATTCTGTTGGCCGATGACGACGCGGCTTTGTTGCGGGTAATCCAATACAAACTGAAGCAGCGGCAATTCGATGTCACCGCTGTGGCCGATGGTGCCTTGGCCCTGAAAGCGCTGAACGGTGGGCGCTACGACCTGTTGTTGTCCGACATGCGTATGCCCAAACTGAGCGGGATCGAATTGCTTGAACGGGCGAAACAGATTCAGCCCGACCTGGAAGTCATTCTGATCACGGCCTTCGCGACTATATCGCAGGCTGTCGAGGCGGTCAAGCTGGGCGCCTTTGACTATCTGACCAAACCGTTTGAGGACGAACAGTTGTTCGTGGCCATCGACAAGGCGCTGAAATTTCGTGATCTGCAAGATGAAAACAGGTATCTCAAAGGTCAGCTATCCGGTCGCGACTATCTGGACGGCATCGTGGGCGTATCACCGCAGTATCGCAAGATGATGTCCCTTGTTGAGAAGATTGCGCCAACCGATGCAACGGTGTTGCTGACCGGTCCTTCCGGCACCGGCAAAGAAGTGATTGCGCGGGCTATTCATCACCGCAGCCGCCGCGGTCAGAACGATTTTATCGCCGTCAACTGCGCCGCCATTCCCAGGGAGTTGATCGAATCGGAACTGTTCGGTCATGTCAAAGGTGCTTTCACCGGCGCTATCAAAGACAAGCGCGGGAAGTTCGAGCTGGCTGAGGGCGGAAGCCTGTTACTGGATGAAATCGGCGACCTCTCTACCGATCTGCAAGCCAAGTTGCTCCGAGTTATACAAGAGCGGGTAGTCGAGCCGTTGGGGTCTGAGTCCAGGCGAGAAATCGATGTGCGTCTGATGGCGGCCACCAATGTCGACATGAGGAAACAAGTGGCTTCGGGGAAGTTTCGCGAGGATCTGTTCTACCGCCTCAATGTCATACCGATCCATGTCCCGCCGCTGACCGAACGGCGTGAAGACATTCCCATCCTGGTCCGGGAGTTTCTTAGCCGTTTTGCCGCCGGAAGTGAGATTCGGGTGGCCGATGATCTCATGAGAACTCTCGTAGAACATTCCTGGCCGGGAAATATCCGCGAACTTGAAAACCTGACGGAACGAATGGTAATCCTGCGCCGGTCAGATGAACTAACGTTGGCTGATCTACCGGCCGAGTTCGATAAACTGCTCACCGCGGAATCCCCGGCGACCGATCCATCGACCAGTGAGAGTCTTACCTTTCATGAGGCTGAGAAAAAACTGATTCTGGGGGCTCTGGCAAAATCGGCCGGTAACAAGTCTCTGGCGGCCAAAAACCTCAACATTCCACGGCATGTACTTGTTTATCGAATGAAGAAGTACGGTCTGTTCTACGACAGCGATCAGCAGTCGTCTCGCTCTTCCGGCGCATCTGAATCGTAGGTCAGGACCACAGCGGTGCTGACTTGTCGTGCGATGTTAGGTCCGTAAAGGACCTGACCTGCAAAATTGCTCAATTCGTCGTGTGGCATGTGGTATGAGATTGCCGCGCTCCCTCCGGTCGCTCGCAATGACGTAAAACCGGACATTTCTATCTTGCTAAAAACCGGACATTTCTATTTTGCCTTGACCCCCACTAGTGGGTGGCTTGACAGTGAACACCATTGTCCTATATTACCTGACACCAAACGTGCAGACGAACTCAAACGGAGAGCCTCAAGATGCAACACCGCCCGGGCGCCAAAGTACTCCTAACTGTCATTCTAACTATATCGCTCGTCAAAATCTCTGCCTCGACAAACGGAGCGCCTGTCGAACCGGTCGACTCTTTAAGCCTCTTCGCTCAGCCCATCGAGGTGGAGGGGATGGTGATACGAGCCAATCGCATCCCGCTAACGGAACTGAGAATCCCGGCCGCTGCGACAGTTGTTCATCTTGATGATTCTCAACCGACGGCTATGGGCACTACCGGTGACCTCATGGCCCGACTGCCCGGTCTTAGAGCCTACCCAAGCGGCAATCGTTGGGGCCGGGCCAATGTCGATGTCCGCGGCTTTGCCGGCGGTGGCCAGGCGCAGTACCTGAAAGTTACCTACGACGGCATTCCGATCAATCGGGTCGCCTCCGGGCTGGTGAACTGGGCGGCGCTCGATCCGGCCGACCTGGATCGTGTCGAGGCAATCAACGGACCGGTTTCGGCGCAGTACGGCGATTTCGGTTTCGGCGGTCTGCTGGCGCTGACGAGTAGTTGGTTGCCGGATGATCGACGGGCAAAGGTGACGGCGAGCTATGGTTCATTCGATGCGGTCGCTATTCATGGGCAAGCGACTCATAGGTTTGAAGAAGGCCGGGCGCATCTGACTCTGTCGCAGAAACAAAGTGACGGTTGGCGTCGACACAGTCGGATTCGCGCCGAGAAAGTGGGTGTCAAGGTGCAACACAGTCTCGGCCACCGTGGCCGACTCAGCGCGCTGTTCAACTGGGCGCACACCGACGAAAAAGTGCCGGGCGCTGTTACTCAGGAACAACTCGACACAGACCGCACCGATGCCGCTCGGGACTGGGCGGGGACGATCCTGCCGGACCAATCAGACTCAAAAGATATACTGGCCGGACTGGCCGCCGACTTCTCGCTCGGTACTGATCATGAACTGAAGTCCCAGGTGTACTTGACTTCGTCAAGCGGCGATAGAACTGTTACCATAATCCGATCGGTTGACTCCGAACCTGAGTTGCTGACAGTGGGCGCAGATATTTCTCTGGGCATGCAGAAGCAACTGGGCGACCGATCGGTGCACCTGGTTTACGGAACCACCTTTGAATATGGACGGCTCAACAGCAGATGGACCGAGCATCTGGGGACGACCACGCCGGGTGAGGTTATCAGTTCCGGAACAGGCAAGCGAAGCGAGGTGGCTGGCTATGCGCATTGTGTCTTCCACCCGACCGCCGGGTTTCAGGTCTCGCTCGGCTTACGGGTCGACTACATCAAAACGGAATTCAAGGCCGACCCCGGTTTGGTCCAGAGGGCAAACGACACGGAAACGAATGAGCACACGGCTTTTTCGCCAAAGGTTGCAGTGGGTTTTGAAATCGCTCCGACCGTCACGACCTATGCCTCCGTCTCCGGCGCATTCAAGTCACCGACATTGCTGCACCTGTATGACTCCCCACCTTTCGCGGTGCCTCCTCAAGTTGGCGGCCCCTGGATATTGATTTCCAACCGACAACTCAAGCCTCAGGAAGGTACGTGCTATGAAGCAGGGATCAAGTGGATCAATAACGACACTCGACTGACGGCCGGCTACTATTTCTATGACATCACCAACGAAATCGATTTTGATCTGGCCAAAATAAGTTATGATAACATCGGTAAGTCTCGTCATCAGGGTATCGAACTGAGTTACTCACAGCAACTGAGTTCGATACTGTCGGTTCATGGGTCGGTTGCTACTAATCTGGCCAGATTCAAAGGAGGCGACAACGACGGTAACCAGATCAACGGCGTACCGACCAGGCAGTACAGTTTCGGTTTCAAGGTGGAGCCCGTCTCCGCCGGATATGTCTCTCTTCGTACCGTAGGTCAGAACCTGCAATACCTCGACGAAGCCAACGAGCACGAACTGGATGATTATGTCACGATTACTCTAAGCGCCGGGTATCAATACCGAGCGCTAAATATCGGGGTGACTGTCGACAATCTCTTCGATCGTGAATACAGCCACGATGGATACGTCGACCTGTTCGGTTACAATCGTTTCTACCCGGCCGCTACGCGCTCGGTAATGGTGACCGTGTCTGGAACGTTGTGATTTACGGGATCGGCGAACACGAGGCCCGCCGCTACGCCGAGAAATAAGATGGTAGATGGTAGGGCAGCCACAAGTGGCTTCCACTTGCCGCCCACGTTCCGTACAGGGGCCGATGGTAGGGCGGGTCCGTCCTCGCCTGCGCGCCGCGGCGTGAACCCGCCATCTCGGTTCCCCTGAGTCATTCTTCGACTCCGCTCAACATGACACGGTTATGCCGTGGGTATCACGGTCAAGCCGTGGGTATCACGGTCAAGCCGTGGGTGTCACGGTCAAGCCGTGGGTATCACGGTCAAGCCGTGGGTGTCACGATCAAGCCGTGGGTGTCACGGTCAAGCCGTGGGTGTCACGGTCAAGCCGTGGGTGTCACGGTCAAGCCGTGTTTCTCGCGCTACGCGCACCGCTGGTCTCACCCTGAGCGCCCCTAACCTCACCCTGAGCGCCCCTAACCTCACCCTGAGCGAAGTCGAAGGGTGGAGTATCAGTAGCTCAAGTGATTTAATAGTCAGTCCGGGCTAACCGGGTCGGGCTGGTCGGGGCCGAGATTGGCCGCATCGATGTCGGCCTTCACAAAATTCTCAGCCGGCACCGGACTACCATGCAGACGCCTGAGCAAGGCCAACTGCCCGGCGTGAGTCATGGCATCGGAGAATGGCCCCTGAAGGATTCGTTCCGGTGTCGTGCCTTCGAGCGGTGTCCCGTTATCCAAATGCTGCCCCAGACTTTCCAACAACTCATGGAACCTGAGAACTTCCTCCCGAAAAGTAGGCAGTCTCTCCGGACGCCACCGCCCACTCTCGAAAAAAGTCCGTGCGTAACCTAACACACCGGTCATGTGACGGATTAATTCGTGCGCTGTTCGAACGCCCGGCGCCGCCTGGTAATCGGCAAATGAGTCGGGCGCGCCGCGTAGCGCTTTTTGCGTTCGATAGGCCAGTGCGGCCAGAAAGTGGCGCAGGAGTCTTCGTGTTACCGGATCGTTCTTAGCGGCAGCGTTCAAGATTGTCTCCTCAGTGTTTTGTCAAAGTCTGCATCTTCCGTTGTAGAACCCACCCCTCGACTGCGCTCGGGGTGACAGAATTTCGCACGTGGTGTCGGGCGACCCCGCCCGACAGATGCCTTCTGACCCACAGGCCGTCAGGCGAGTCGCCTGACAGCACCGCCACATCCACAACCCACCTGTAGCTTCGCATCAGATGGGGTCGGAGTATTGTGTCATGCTTCGACTCCGCTCAACATGACACGGTTATGCCGTTTTTCTCGGTTGCGTGCTCCGCTGGGTCCACCCAACTCTTGTTGGCCGGGTCTGTCTTCGCCTGCGTGCCGTGGCGTGAACCCGCCATGGATTCCCGCCTTCGCGGGACTGACAATAGTCAACAGGCCGTCTGCACAACGCTCACCTGCATCGACCAACAAACCCGTCAGCGGTCTCCAGTTTCTCAAGCGCTTCCTCTTTACTACACTCGAATTGATGCATGACAATGGCGACTTTGACCGAACCATCAGCTCGCTCCAACAGTTCATGGGCCACAGTCAAATCAAGTTCCAGAAGATCCATCAGGATTTTGCGTGAGCGTGCGGCCAGTTTCTCCGAACGCGCCTGGAGATCAACCATCAGGTTGCCGTAGGTCTTGCCGGTCAGCACCATAGCGGTGGTCGAAATCATGTTAAGGACCATCTTCTGCGCCGTGCCGGATTTCATCCGAGTCGATCCGGCGATCACTTCGGGACCGACCGGCAAGCTGATTACAACGTCGATATGTTCAGGCACGTCCAGATTGTCGTTGCAGACCACGAATACCGTCCCGGCACCCAGCGAGGCCGCATACTGAAGCCCGGCCTGAGTGTAAGGGGTGCGCACCGAAGCAGCCAGGCCGATCACGAGATCATGTTGGGCCAGATTGTGCCGTTTCAGATCAATAACGGCTGCCTCTCGATCATCTTCGATTCCTTCTTTGGAAAGTACCATGGTAGCATAACCGCCCGCAATAACGCCCACGATCCGGTCCGGATCGCTTCCGAAAGTCGGTGGACATTCCGCCGCATCAAGCACGCCCAACCGACCGGAGGTGCCGGCGCCAAGATAAAAGACTCGTCCGTCCCGACGCAGCGATTGGGCGTATAGCTCAGCCGCCTGAGCAATCTGCGGCAGAGCGTTTTCGACTACCGCAGCGACTTTTTTGTCCTCAACGTTTATCTTCCGGGCTACCTCAAGAGAAGGCAAGCGGTCGATATCGACTGTGTCCGGATTGATCTGTTCGGTATCGAGACGGCGCAGTTGTTCAATGAGTTTGTCGTAGTCAGCCATAAGGCCAAGCTATTCGGGCCGCTGGGTTGGCGCAACCTAAAAGGTCGTGAGAACAATAAGAACCATCTGTCGCATCGCTACAGGTGGGGTACTTTATCGTTCATGCTTCGACTTGGCTCAGCATGAGGTGATAAATCGCTTTCTTGTTTGTGCCCGAGTGATCTTCAGATCGCCGGAGCACAAGAGTGTGAAGTAGCAAGGCGCTTAGGGCGAGAAAGCGATTTATCGCCGCGAAGCGCAAGAGACCCATTTATGGGCGGCTTGACCGTGACACCCACGGCTTGACCGTGACACCCACGGCTTGACCGTGTCGCCCCTCGAGTGCGCTCGGGGTGACAGAGTGTTTACGGGATGATGGTGTTGGGAGCGCCTATTGCATGGTCACGTACACCGAGTCTCGACCGGCAACAACGATTGTGCCAAACCGACCTGAGATAGGTGTCTGATCGATGTTGTCCGTCCGGTCTCCCGGCAGAGGTACCGGCAGCGGATCATCCGACAGGGCGCTGTCGGGGGCGCCTGTATAACTGTAGGCAAAAACGTAGTACCAACCAGTGTCCAGGGCGACACCGTTTGACCAGCGGAAGGCGCTAATTGGAATCGTCCCTTCCGAACTGCCGACCCATTCGCTGTACCCGGCGCCGGTGTAGGCCAGGTGTCTGGGTACAGCAGCCATGACGTAGGCGCCCGATCCGGCCGATTCGGTCCAGTCGAGTGTCACTACGTCGCCGCCCGGATTGAGCCGGTTCGGTGGGTCTGAGACCGTTACGCTGAAGGTGTCGGCGATGTCTATTAAGACGGTGTCCATAAACTCCGGCAGGTCGGCCAGTACGAGTCGGTGGCTTCCTTCTGGGAAAGTACCCGACGGTTCCACATTCAATCGATAAGTATCGGTGGTGGAATCGAAGCTGAGAGTCTCATCGCCAATCCAGACCAGCCCTGAGTCAAACAAGGTGTCGTTGCGAGAGACAGATATCTCGGCCCGAGTAGCCATCCGATTCCAGTCTTCGATGAGAACGCCCCGAATCTGGTATTCGGCTTCACCCTGGGCGCCCCCGGTACCGGATTTACCATCACATCCCAGCGTGGCGATAATGGCCGCCATGGCTAATGTCGCCGGTACCAGGAAATCTCTTTTGATCCAAATTGCTGTCATCTTAGAGTATAATCGACATTTAGCGGCCAATAATCCACTCAAAATGTTAGACAGTTTGCTGGTACTTTCCCATCCAGGCCGGTTGCCGACCCGTAATCCTGTCTCCTGGCTCTCCGGATGGTGGAATTGGGCAGAGAACAAGGGCGGTCTCAGGGGAGAATTTAGGTCAAAAAAGTGGCAAAAACTTGTGGTTTTTTCCCGTTTTGGAACTATATTACGCACAAGTTGTTTGGAACATAGGTCAAACGTGACCATAAAGGCCCAGGCGGCCGGATCACAGAGCACATGATCTGACAACAGTGTCGCCTGTTTTACGTCCCCGTGCCGTTCCCCTCCCCCGGCGCGGGGCGTCTTTTTGTGTCAGATTTCGTTCCGGGTTGCCGCACTCCTGCCTTAGGCCTTGTTGAAAGAGCCCCTCTTCCATGTTGCGGTGGGTCCTGTCCGCCGCGGCGGACGCCAGCGGATTCGTGTGACCCGCCGCCGCTGTCATGTATGGAGTTAGGTGTCGGGTCACAATCACGCCTTTGGCGCGCTCAGGACCCGACACAACCAAAACGGGGTTTGTCAATAAGCCCCTTAGCCTGACTTTTGCGATATCATATATAGCGTCATTTTCATTACCAACTTGGCGGTGTTTGCGTATAATTGTCAATGCAACTTGGTGACGTAACGAGATGATGAGAGCCTTACCCGATGCGTGAATTCTTTCCCCTGATTTTCTCGCTGATCGCCATCGGTGTGATCGGATTGATTGAGATTCTGCTTTTGGCGCTGGCCAACCGACCCTGGTGGAGTCGCCCCTGGGTGCGACGAGTTTCGTGGGGGTTGCCATTGTTCGGCATTCTGATGGTTCTGGTCTGGGGGCTCGGTCAGTACTACGCTGTGACCTGGCTGAGGTCGCCCGCGGCCGTTCTGGCCGTTTTGTCCTTTGTACTGGAAGTTGCGTTGATGTTATCGCTGCCGGTATCGGGAGTCATCCATCTGGCTCATTGGGTGGTCGATCGAGTGGTTCGTCGCCGCCGCCTGAACGACCCCAAAAGAGTCGATAACAATCGTCGGGCATTGTTGCGCGTAGCCGCGGCCGGATTGCCGGTGGCCGCCGTCAGCATGGGTCTGGCCGGCGTCACCCATGCCTTCAGCGACATCAGAGTTTATCTAAAACCGATCAAAATCGATCCCCTGCCACCCGCCCTAGAAGGACTGCGCATCCTGCACATCAGCGACAGTCATCTGTCGCACTATATAACTTTGGATGCTATCGAAGACGTGCTAACTCGAGCCGAGTCCCTGGCCCCCGACCTCGTAGCTATTTCAGGTGACATTGCCGACGATCTCTCTATGTTAGGCGGCGCCCTGAACATGATTACCGAACTGCGCGCCCCGCTTGGTGTTTACGCCTGTTTGGGCAATCACGAATATTACCGAGGTCTGCACAAGGTAAAGCAGATTTTCGGACGCACGACGGTGCCTCTTCTGGTCAATCAATCGGTCCGGCTGGATGTCAACGGTACCAAGTTGCGAGTAGCCGGGATTGAGGACCCCCGCTTCGTGGGCGGCGGGGATCGTGCTTTTTTCAAGAACGCTATAGACAGTATGCTCGAAGATACAGACCCAGCCGACTTCACCATACTTCTTAGCCACCGTCCATCGGCTCTGGATTATGCATCCGAAGTCAATCTTGATTTGATCCTGGCCGGCCACACGCACGGTGGACAGATCGGCGGCTTACAACGATCACTGTTTGAAGTGGTCAGTCCCGACAGCTACCTGTGGGGGCACTACCAAAAAGAGCAAAGTCATTTGTACACATCCAGCGGCGTCGGCCACTGGTTCCCATTCCGTCTGGGCTGCCCGGCTGAAGCGCCGGTCATCGAACTCTCATCGAAATAGTTGATCCAACCGCCAATTTCCCCTATGAAAACGACTCGCGCTGAGGCCTGTTTTTTTTTGCCCGACAGTGATCTTTTTTCTTGCAAAAAAACATTGAAAACTCGAATTTTAACGCTGGAAGCTAAGGATGGATGAACCACAAAGGTATCTTGTTTAGATTTGTCCATGATTGTTTGGATGTAAAGTGAGTCGAGTAACCATAACCTGAACGTTAAAGGAGCAACCAATGGCAGTAAAGAAAAAGGTTGTGAAGAAGACTGCCAAGAAGGCAACCACCAAGAAGAGGACGCCGGCCAAGAAGGCAGCGCCCAAGAAGAAAGCTGCGAAAAAGGCACCGGCCAAAAAAGCCGCCGCCAAGAAGACAGTGAAGAAGAAGGCTACGACGAGAAAGAGTACCGCCAAGAAGACTACGGCGCGTAAGACTACTCGCAAGGCCACGACACGGAAAACGGCCGCCAAAAGAGCTCCGGCCAAAAAGGCAGCCGCCACCAAGAAAGCTGCCCCCAAGAAGAAGGCGCCAGCCAAGGCCAAAACCAAACGCAAACCAAACCCGGCTTTCATGCGGCCGATGAATCTCTCGGATGCTCTCGGCGCCGTGATCGGCAAGAAGCCGATTCCGCGCACCGAAGTGACCAAGAAACTGTGGCAGTACATCAAGAAGAACGACCTTCAGGATCCTGTCAACCGGCGCATGATCAATGCCGACGAAAAACTGAAGAAGGTTTTCGGCGGTAAGAAGAAGGTTAATATGTTTGAGATGACCAAGCTGGTCTCCAAACATATGGAATAGCATCTCGAGTATACAACTTTGCGTGTACAAGGCCGGAGATATCTCCGGCCTCTTTTTTGTGCGGTGTTTTCGTTATAACTTCACAACTGCAAGAAGTTCATACTTCGACTCCGCTCAGTATGAGGTTACTGTAGGTTCGCGGTGAATCCGATGGATGCTCACCCTGAGCGGAGTCGAAGGGTGAATCTATCGTGCAGATACCTGCTCCAAACAAAGAGGCTGTGTCGCAATCGTGTGTTCCACCGGTTCCTGCGTTCGCCGAAGGCGAGCGTGTGAACCGGTGGTTCTTGAGGTTGCTCTCTCACAACACGATGCCGAGAATCGCAGGGTCACAACCACGCCTGGGGCGTGGTCAGGACCCTGCGAAACCCTATTACGACACAGCCTGAAGGTTTGGGACGGCCACGCCAGATCGTGTTTCTCGCGCTACGCGCGCGCAACCTTTGGCAATGTTTGAGTCATGTCACAAGACGCGAAGCACAAAGAAGCGATTTATCACCGCGAAGGGCGCAAGACCCATTCATGGGTGCCAAAAAAACCGGCCCCGAGGGGGGGCCGGATTCATAGGAGGAATAGGTTGGGAAATCTATATTCAAGAGAGTTTCGACGCGCCTGCTGCGCTCTTTTTTTGTCTCTCAGTTCATTATACGTGGACACTCCATTTAAGTTTCCAAAAACCGATAATCTCAGTTTGTGATCAACCGGACCCCGGTTTTATGGTGCTTGCGCAGGGCTGCATTTATGAGTATTATTGCCGACTTAGTCAGGAACAAATTGGCCACGCCCTTGACGGGAGACAAAGAATGGATTACAAAGTTCGAACCAAGATCGCCAGAATATTGGTAGACGACAAACTACCGGTCGACAGCGAGGTGACAATACTCGGTTTCGTGCGGACGGCTCGGATCGGTAAGGGGGTCGCTTTTGTCGAGGTCAACGACGGCTCCTGCATGGGTAATCTTCAGGGCGTGGTGGCCAATCCGGAGCAGTTTCCTATACTTGAGAAGATTCTCACCGGCGCTTCGGTTCGGATGAAGGGGAAGCTGGTCGTGTCGCAGGGAAAAGGGCAGAAATACGAAGTGGCCGTGGATTCCATCGACCTGATCGGTGAAGCCGACTCTACATATCCCCTTCAGAAAAAGCGGCACTCAATGGAGTTCCTGCGCGAGATCGCCCACCTGCGAGGGCGCACCAACACGTTCGGTGCGGTCAACCGGATTCGTTCGAAGATATCGTATGCCATCCATACCTACTTTCAGGAACGCGGATTCTACTACGTGCATACGCCGATAATCTCAGCCTCCGATTGCGAAGGGGCCGGTGATCTGTTCAGCGTTACCACTCTTGATCCGCAGAAGCTCCCGATGAAAGACGGGAAGATCAACTGGGACGAGGACTTTTTCGCCCAACAGGTCTTCCTGACCGTGTCCGGGCAGTTTGAAGCGGAAGTGGCCGCGCTGGCCTTCGGTGATGTTTACAATTTCGGTCCTACCTTTCGCGCCGAGAACTCCAACACGGCCCGTCATGCTTCTGAGTTCTGGATGATCGAGCCGGAGATGGCCTGGGCGGAGTTGGAAGACAACATGGATTTGGCCGAGGACTTCCTCAAGTGGTTGTTTGCTTATGCCCTCGAAAAGTGCACCGATGAAATGGACTTCTTCGGCAAGTGGATCGACAAAGAAGCTCGTCAGACTCTGGAGGGTGTGGTCAATTCGAAGTTCGAGCGCATCACCTACACCGAGGCCCAGGACATTCTGGCCAAGAGCGGCGAGTCGTTCGAGTTCCCGATTGGTTGGGGCAAGGATATGCAGACCGAGCATGAGCGCTACTTGACCGAGAAAAAGTTTGGTTGTCCGGTAATCGTGACCGATTATCCGGCCGTGATCAAGTCGTTTTACATGCGGGCCAACGACGACGGCAAGACGGTCCGTGGTATGGACGTGCTGGTGCCCAGGGTGGGTGAGATCATCGGCGGGAGTCAGCGTGAAGAGCGTTACGACGTACTTCAAGATCAGATCAAGCAGCACGGGATCGAAAACTTCGAGGATTACCAATGGTATCTCGACCTGCGCAAGTATGGTTCGGTGCCGCACTCCGGTTTCGGGCTTGGTTTTGACCGTGCTATTATGTACATCACCGGCATGGCCAACATCCGCGACGTGCAGCCTTTCCCCCGTGTCCCCCGCTGGGCGAAGTTTTGATCGAGTAAGGAATGTCGAAACCCGCCTCCGGCGGCCATAAATGGCATTTATGCCCTTCGGACCAGGGGTTTCGACCTACTTCCGAAGATCAAAGGGCACAAACCGGAGGTGGCGGGTTCGAAGACGGACCCGCCCTACGAAGAATGAGATTGCCGCGGCCCGCAAAGTGTGCCTCGCAATGACCTCACAATGACGTGAACCGGAGTTTTTTGGGTTTCCCCACCGCCCCAAGCGAAGATGGATTCCCGCCTACGCGGGAATGACAGAGGGGCGCGGGAATGACACCGATGAATCGGTTTCTTGCGCTTCGCGCACCGTTAACCTCACCCTGAGCGGAGTCGAAGGGTGCCACCCACACGATATCCCACAGCAAGCCGGTGGGCCACCCACCAAAAAAACGTTGCGGATAGTGTCTGAGAGCCGTAGTATTCCTCGGAAGAAAGATCCGTTGGGGGTGGCGTAAAAAACCGCCTGAGATTATACCCCCACGACCTGATCCGGGTAATACCGGCGTAGGCAAACGGAGATGTGCGAAGCATCCCCCGTCCCGCCCTTGGCGAGACACCCTATCGATTCAGGACGGAATCTTGCAGCAACTATAAACGTTCAATGCGAGGTTACTGTCATGAAGTGTATCACAGCACTGTTTATTTTCACTCTGTCATTCTCATTGCCGAGCCAGGCCTTCGACCTGAGCGGAAAGGTAGTGGATGACAATGGCGATCCGATTATCGGTGTCTCGGTGGTGACCGATGTCACCGGAGTCGGCACCGCCACTGATGAGCAAGGCGCCTTTACTTTGCCACAAGACGTATCCATGACCAGGATAACGTTTTCCGCGGTAGGCTACCGCTCCCGACAATTCCATCCGGGCAGCCTGCCTGAAAAAGTACAGCTTGAGCCTGTCTACATTCGCGGCGAGGATATCCAGGTTACGGCCGACCGAGCCAAGGTCGGAGTGACACCGATTGCGTTCGATAACTTATCGTCCGAAGATATCGAGCGCGACTACACTGTGGGTGAGTTTCCATTGTTGCTGGCCTCGACGCCCAATCTTCACGCCTTTTCGGATGGCGGGACGCCCCTCGGATATAGTTATATGAAGATACGCGGATTCGATGACAAGCGTATTTCGACCTACATCAACGGCGTGCCGTTGAACGACCCGGAAGATCAAGCCACCTACTTTGTCGACCTGCCCGACTTCGCGGCCAACGTCACAGACATCCAGGTGCAGCGCGGTGTGGGTAATTCGCTCTACGGCGATGCTAGTTTCGGCGGTTCGGTGAACATCGTTACTTCCGGTTTCAATCGGGAGCGTAAAACGACTTTGTCGTTCGGTTATGGTGAATACACTTCCGACGGTGGATCGGTCAGTGACATTTATAAACAATCGCTTGAGTACTCTTCCGGGCTGATCGACGGCCGCTGGTCTTTTGCCGGTCGTTTTTCCAAACAGAAAACGGGCGGGTACCGGTACAATAGTTGGTACCGCGGATGGAGCTACTATTTTTCGGTGGCCCGGCTCGACCGGAATTCGTGGACCGAACTTTTTGCCTACGGCGGACCGATGAAGATGCATCTTGCATACTCCGGAGCGTCGCGCGAGGTGCTTGATGCCGATCGCCGAGCGAATCCCTATCACACATACTCTAACGAAACCGACAATTTCAATCAACCGCACTATCATCTGCATAATATCTACCGATTGGGCGACCGCGCTACGTTGTCCAATACTCTGTACTATATTCGCGGGCGGGGTTTCTACGAACAGTTCAAGCAGGATCGCTGGTATCCCGAGTACAACCTCGATGCGTCCATGACCGGCGGTGAGCAGGAGGGTGATCTGGTACGACAGCAGTGGGTCGAGAAGAACCAGTACGGCTGGAATCCACGGTTGGATATCGATCATGATCGTGGTCGTCACTCGATGGGAGGATCGTTATACTATTTCGAATCCGACCATTGGGGACAGGTAGTCTGGGCACAACACATCACCGGCTCTTTTGATCCTCAACATCGCTATTACCAGTATAACGGCAAGAAAGTGGTGGGTTCGGTTTGGCTCCAGGAAAACTACGAGTTGACAGAGCAACTTTCGGTGTTGACAACGGCACAAATCAGGTATCAACGGTATAGCTTCGATCAGGCCATAATGGGGGCATTCAGAGGCTATGACTACACGGTTGACTGGCTGTTTTTCTCACCCCGGATCGGCTTCAACTACGACTTTGAAAACGGCTGGTCAATGTTCAGCACTTTTGCGATTTCATCGCGCACACCGACCGACGCCGCCATCTATGACGCCAATGATCCGTCAATTATGCCGTCGCTGGAGATCGAATCGGTTTCGTTGACCGCTTCGGGAGACAGCGTTTTTCAATTCGGCGATCCCACCGCGGCCAATGAACGAGTGTACGATTTTGAGCTTGGTGGAGAGTACCGACAACCCGGATACGCTCTCGGCATCAACGGATTCTGGATGAGATTCAACGACGAGATCATTCCCAACGGCGGTATTAACGATAACACCGGGCTACCGATCACAGTCAATGCCGACCATTCGGTACACGCCGGAGTTGAACTTACTGCGGCGGTGAAACCGCGAGAAGAATTCAAGCTCGACGGAAACTTTTCGTACAACTACAACCGGATCAGGAATCATCGTGAACACCTTGGGTGGGTAACGCTCAATCATAACGGCCGGACGATTCCCGGATTCCCGGAGTATCTGGGCAACTTCATAGTTGATTACAACGCCGACCCCTTTCGGGCAACCATGCGGACGCACTTTGTAGGCAAACAGTTTATGGAGTTGAACAATCTGGATGACCTGGCCATAGACCCGTACTGGACGGCTTCGGTTTCGCTGGCCTATACGGCGAAGAATCTGCTCGGGCTCGGCACCGTAACCGTTCAGGCAAGGATCGACAATTTGTTCGACAGACAGTACGAAACATCCGGATACGGAGACAGCTATGTCACCGGAGTCGAACCTAATGGCGACTTGGTTGCGTCAGGTTGGGCTGAGTACTTTGTTGGTCCGGAGCGTTCGATCTACGGGCAGGTCAAGGTCGACTTGTTCTGACAGGCAAGCCTGTTTCTCGCGCTTCGCTCGCCGGGTTCGGAAATGGCGAGGTGCTCCTTGTGGGCTGCTTCCGAGTAGTGTAAAGAACTTATGCATGTTATCGATTACAGTCTGATCGCTGCCTATCTCGCTTTACTCCTTTGGCTGGGGTTGCGCTATCGGGTGGAGGGCGGCAGTGGCGCGCGTGACATGATCGTTGGCGGGCGGATGCTTACGCTGCCGGCCTTTGTGGCCTCGCTGGTGTCCACCTGGTATGGTGGCATCTTAGGGGTGGGCGAATACAGTTACAACTACGGGCTGTCCAACTGGTTGGTTTTCGGGTTGCCGTACTATCTCGCGGCTGCTCTTTTTGCGATATTCCTGGCGCGCAAAGCCCGCCAAACAGAACTGCTCACTATCCCTCAGCGACTGGGGCAGGTGTACAACAGTCGGACAGCCATGGCCGGGGCGGTGACTGTCTTTTTCATGACAGTGCCGTCGGCTTACATCCTGATGTTGGGCGTGCTGTGTCAGTTCCTTTTCGGGTGGCCGGCCTGGGCTGGGATTCTGGGAGGGACCTTATTCTCGATAGTCTATGTTTTCACCGGCGGCTTCAAGTCGATTGTACGCACAGATGTGCTCCAGTTCGGGCTGATGTTTGTCGGCTTTGGCGGGTTGTTGGGGATGCTGTTGGCAGAGTATGGCGGGCTGGATTTTCTGGTGGCCAGCCTTCCCCAAACGCATCTCACCTGGCATGGCGGTAATTCCGGATGGTACATAGCCGTTTGGTATGTGATCGCGCTTGCAACGATGATCGAACCTGCGTTTTACCAACGCTGCTACGCAGCCCGATCACCCCGGACAGCCCGTCGGGGGATATTTATTTCAATAGGCTGTTGGTGCTTGTTCGATTTCATGACCACCACGTGCGGTCTGTATGCCCGGGCCTTGTTGCCGGAGCTGGCCGACCCGGTGGGAGCTTATCCGGCTTTGGCGCAGGCGGTCCTGCCGGTTGGTTTGATGGGTCTGTTCGCGCTGGCGCTATTGGCCACGGTGATGTCGACCGTGGATTCCTACTCATTCCTGGCCGCCTCGACCTGGGGTCACGATGTCGTTCCACGCCTGAGAAAACTGGACGACCAGGGTATTGTCCGTCAGACGCGGATCGGCCTGCTTTTGTCCAGTGGGCTGGCGGTCGTGTTGGCCCTTTTCTTTCGGTCGGTGGTGGATATCTGGCATGCCCTTGGTTCGATCGGCACTCCGGCCCTGCTGGTGCCGCTGTTCACCGCCTTTGTGGGCAATCGTCGTCTGCCGCCGCGAGTCGCGTTCGTCTCGATAGTCACGAGTTCATTGCTATCTCTGGTGTGGTACTTGTCAAAGTATATGAACATCGACGGCAGCTACTGGTGCCAGGTCGAACCTATCTTCCCCGGCTTGCTTTGGTCATTGGTTTTGTTCGCCGTTTTTTCGCGTCGTTCACCGCAGCCTGACTTGCCAGAATCCCGTTAGTTAATTATATTGATCTGGTTATGAGCGAATCGATCAAAATGTCACGAGCCGCGCTGGTCAAACTCGAGGCGGAGTTGAAACGTCTCAAGTTCGAAGAGCGCCCGAAAATCGTCGCCGAGATTAAGCGCACCATGGAGTTGGGCGACCTCTCCGAGAACGCCGAGTATCACGCCGCCAAAGAAACCCAGCGACACCTTGAGGCCAAACTGGCCGACCTGGAATACAGCCTGTCGCGAGTGGAACTGATCGATACCGATGCTATCCCATCGGACAAAGTTTACTTGTACGCCAAGGTGCTGGTGAAAGACCTCAGTGACGGTGAAGAGATTGAATACACTATAGTGCCGGCCGAAGAAGCGGATGTCGACAACGATATCATCTCGGTCAAATCGCCGGTAGCCTCGGCCATGCTGGGCAAGGCAGTCGGCGACAAGGTCGACATCAAAGTCCCGGTCGGGACGATCAGCTACGAAATTCTAAAGATATCCCGCGATTGAAAGCTGGGTGGCCAGGCTGGTGTTTTCGTTGTCGCGTGGAGCGAAGACACGATCAGACCCATCCGTTGGGGGCAGTAGCGAATGCAGAACTGGATGTCGGTTCAAGATCGGCATGATAGATACTGATGTCGAAACCTGCCCTTCGACTGGTTCATGCTTCGACTCCGCTCAGCATGAGGTTGTCGACACCTCGCCCTTCGACTGCGCTCAGGACGACACGGTCAAGCCGTGACTTTCACCCTGCGGGTCAGGGATTTCGACCTACCGCAGTGGGTGGGACGGCAGGTGTCGGGCGGGGTCGCCCAACACCACCTGCGATCTGGACCTTGTGGACTGGTCCGTTCAGGTGCTGTCAGGCGACTCGCCTGACGGCCTTTGGGTGGGACGGCAGGTGTCGGGCGGGGTCGCCGCGACACCACCTGGCGGCAGATGTGGACATCTGCCGTGCACGAAACACCACCGAACCGAGAGATTGCCACGACATCCCGCCAATAGGAGCCACTTTTGGCCGCGGGATTCCTCGCATTGCCGGTTCCGTAGGTTCGTCAGCAAGCCCGTTGCGTGGGGTGGCAGAGTTGTCGGGCACAGTACAAACTTGACAGAACAGCCGCTCAGATCGTCTATAGGTGAAGCACAAGCATATTCGTGGGAGGATCAGATGCATCAACTATACAGCGTTATAACAACCGGTCTGATCGGACTCTTGGTAGTGGGCGGCACAGCCTGGGCGGGTGCGGCCGGTGAAGCCAAAACCACCCGCGTGGCGACGGGCCTTTGCCTGAGCAACGCCCGGCTTTCACCAATCGGAGACCGCTTGGCCGTTACCAGGCGCAACTGCGATCATGACCCGCACCTGTCGGATTTCGAACCTCGTGTGGAGTTGTTGATCTCAGAGATAGGCAGCTCGGACTTCCGGAGCGTGCTGGCAGCCACCGATATCGATTATGTCAGTTGGTCGGCTGATGGAAAGCAGATCCTGGCCCGCGCCAAAGCGGACGGAAAACACCAGATCATGCTAATCGATGTGGATAGCGAAACCAACAGGCAGCTTGACCTCCTCCCAACCCAATCTTGCTGGTCGCCTGATGGACGCATCATAGCCACTTCGAGGCGCGGTGGTATACTTCTGTTCGATCTGACGACCACCGATTCAACGATCCTGCGCCTGCCCGATTCGACAGTCGGGCCGAGACGGATGGATTGGAGCCCCACTGGTAGGCATATTCTCTTCACGATTGGTCGGTCATCGAACAAACCTTGCCCCCTGTGGACGGTCGCTGTCGACGGTAGCACGGCGCCCATGCTGATTGACACGGCGGTGTTTTCAGGCCGATGGTGTCCGGATGGTGACGGCGTTAATGTTTTGCAATGCGGTCCGCGGTTGAACAAGTCGTTGGTCAGGATACCAATCGATCCGGAAACCGGAGCGCCTCAGGGCGACGGGACGACTCTGCTGCAGGGGATAGAGGGGGATGGCAGCTTCACCGTCTCTGCCGATGGGCGACGGCTGCTTTACGAGGAGGAAGTCATGGGGTCTGATGTGTGGCTGTTTGAAAGAACAACGTCTGGCAGCTATGTCAAGAAACTACTGCACAGCGACAACAGACCTCTGCGGTCACCGGCTATTTCGCGCGACGGCGAGAAACTGCTCTGCGTGCGCGAGTTTAATTCTGGCTGGGGACCGAGCGATATCTATGTGTTTGACCTGACCTCCGGGGAAGCTGACTCGGTAACGACCACAGCCAGTTTCACGCCATCGGCGGCCTGGTCGCCGGACGGTCGGTTCATTGCCTTACCCACCGGCGAGGGTGACTATTGTTCAGAATCCTACCTGACCGCTGTTCCAGCCGCCGGTGGCCCGCACAGGGTTTTTGAAACAGAAGTTACCAGGCGCTGTGGACCTCAGATCGCGTGGCAGCCTATGGAATTCATCAGCTACTTCGGCAAGACGAACAAGAACCGCAGTTGCTACTACCCTGATGTCGACAGTAGCGGACTGTTTTATTCACTGGACACACTGATGCTCCTCCCCGAGCATCACTCGGCGGCGATAGTATCACCAGATGGTCGGATGGCGGCGGTATACACGCACGGTGACTACCTGGGAATTATTCCATTGGCCGACCCGGCAGGGTACTACACAATCCGGGGTGACTTCTGGCCCCTGATGTGGTCGACCGACGGAGAGGTACTGTTCGTCTGGAAGTTCGAGCGCGATCGTGCAATCTGTCGACTCGCCCTGGGCTCCCGGGAGCCTGAGACAATACTTGAACTGTCGTTTGATACACCTTGGGACTACTTCCTATACGATCTTCCCGAACCGCCCGGAGTTGCCATAGATCCTTCGGGGGAAAGAATCGTCTACATTGAGGGCACTAATCGCAGCGACATTTGGCTGGTGGAAGATTTCGATCCTGGTGTAGAATGATCGCGACTTGACAGACCATAGGCCCTGTCGATTTCATACCTCGACCGCGCTCGGCATGACACGTACAAAGAAGGCGGGGTCACGCCTCGGCGCGCAGGCGAAGACGGACCCCGCCCTACAAGCTGGTTTCCGGTCAGGCGAGTCACCAGACAGCACCTGCAATCTCAATCGTTGAGTGACTCGCTGAGTGAGATTGCCGCGCTCAGCCGCGAAGCGCGGATACGCTCGCGATGACTCGAATGCGGACTTCTTCGACAAGCCCGAACGGTCGGTATGGCTCAGTTTGACCGGCAGTGCTTCGCACCACACAAACAAAGTAAATAAGGCCTTTTTGTCATATATCGCTTGACAACTGCACTCACACGAGGTAAGATAAGCATGTACAAACTTACGCAGCGGAATTCGCTGACGACTTCAGGTTTTAGGGACGTTATCAGAAAGGAGATGTTAGGCAATAATTCCACAAGAGAAAAGTTAACGCAAGCCTTCACGGGCTGATCTTTACAGCATTTGCGGGACCGCCCAAGAGTAAATGCATCTTTCGATTGTCGTCCGACGGTCTCAAACAACATTCGACATACTAATCGTGATTCATCATCGCACTCTGCGTTTCAGTGTGTGATGTTTGGGGTGGGCGTTGGCCTGCCTGAGTGAGAACATGAAAACGTGGATATAAGTCCACTGTAAGGCGGAAACCATTATGGCATTGATCTACGGAACTCATCATCGAAAGGTGGAAGCGCAATGAGACGCATTACTCCAAAGGAGGCCGATGTGTGGCCGCCGACAGCGAGCACAGCCGCCTCGGTACGACAATTGGGCCGGATTCTACTTGTAGCTATCGTGGTCTTTTCATGCGGCTGGTCCCTTGCGCAGGCCGCTCCTGAGGACTGGGATATCTACCTCACGATAGACAACTTCGGGACAGTCTACGCAGGTACCAACACACAAACTGTCGGAGGGCCTATCGGCGTATCCAACTCATGGCCGGTGGAAGATCATTTTACGACGACGCAGCCGTCTGACGCCTACCTTTATGTGGCAGCTTCATCGGATCATAGTATTGCTCAGGGATTTATCTGCAAGTTCATCAACATGACGCGGTATTTGGAGGGGTTCACCGGAGAACCGGCCTGGGAGGTCTTTCCCGCCGGTAAATATGCAAGTGCCCTGGGGATACCTGATCCCTGGCCGGCCAGCACTCAGCCGACACAAGCACAGGTCGATGCAGCCATCGCCTACGCGACGGCCAACAACCTTTGGGTGGCTCCAACGAGCGTTCCCGGCTATGATCTTGATCCCACTACTCCCACCGCACCTTTCTCATATGTCTGGGGTTACGGTTTCCCGAATATCTGGGTTGCGGCCTATTCACCCAGGCAGGCGAAGTGGATTTGGTATGAGAGCGGTCTCGTTCCCAGCGGCACGTTTTCGACCCCGTTCCAGGCCGGGAATCATCACGAGTTCCTGGTGTTCCGCATTCACGGCACCATACCGGGCGAGTATATCGAAGACTGCGGCACCATAATCCAAGGTGTCGAATGCCAGTTGTTTGATTCTGACAATTACGGAGTCTACATACTGGCCGACTATGGTGGTTTCACGGTCGGCGATCGGGTACTGGTGAAGGGACGATTGATGTCCCAATGCATTTCGTTTTGCCAGCAGGGCGACGGCTGTTTTCAGTACAACACGATTGAAGCTTGTCCCGGCATCCAGTTCTCAGTCTGCGGTACTATAATCCAAGGTGTCGAATGTTGGCTGCTTGATGCCGACAACGGCCTGGTTTATGAAGTTCAGAATTTCGGCAGCTTCAATCTCGGAGATCGTGTATTGGTAAGGGGCATAATACCCCCGGAATGCTTCTCGTTTTGCATGCAAGGCGACGACTGCATTCGAGACAACACGATAGAGGCTTGTTCCGGAGAAATTCCCACCCTGACCGAATGGGGGATGATCATCTTTTGCGTGCTGCTGTTCGCTTGGATGGCCTGGATGCTGGCGAAAAGGAAAAAGAGAATAACAATAGGAATATAGCTACAGACAGAGGGTGAAACCAGAGAGGTTTCAGCATATGGAGAGGATGTTATGAGAAACCGCACGTGTTTTTGTCTTGTGGCCGCACTTATGTTCGTCACTGGACTCATCATACCTAGTGAAGCCGTCGCCGGCAGGGTGCATGCCAGGACCAAGATCACATATCGCCGTGTCTTCCTGGTCGGCTGGTGCAACAAGATGGACGCCGACTACTCCATGTTCACTTGGGGCAGCGCAATGTGCTATCGCAGCGTAAGAGCCAGAGCCTATGCCCTGGAGGAGTGGCGGGGCACAGACCCTGGACAGGTTCCATATCTATACAATAGGTGGTGGAAGACGGATTACAGAAAATACCGTGGGTACGCTAGTGCGTGGCACAGCGGGTCTATGCCTGCCCGTGCCAGCGAGATGGGACCGACAGCCTGCTCCGAGCCGGACACGCTCTCGCCGCCGATTCCCGGTGACACCATGACCGCAGCGGACTTTGCTATCAGCTACATGGACTCTGAGGAGGGCTACATCGATATCTCCATCGACTCGTCTTCGTTCCTTCAAGTATACTTGGGTGACGTCGAAGAGGGTGATTCGACCGAGATGGAGTGGAAAGTCGATATCAATGGAGAGGTCAGCCGAGTCCGCCTGGTTGGTTATGTTCTGCCCCCTGGAGCGGATTCTGTTGCACCGAGTGTGGATGGACTCTTTGCCGGGTGGACTTACACGCTGACGCCGTACCCGGATCGCGTTTACGTGTTAACTTTCGGCCCGCTTCACTTCACCGCGCCAGGGACCGTGGAGGATTCCTATTTGGAGATATCTTCAGGCGATGAGCCGATCACTGAAAATATCCCCACTCTTTCCGAATGGGGGATGATTGTGTTTTGTGCCTTGTTGTTCGCTTGGATGGCCTGGATGCTTGCGAGAAGGAGAAAGAGAATAACGGCAGGAATGTAGTTAAAGACAGACGTCGAAACCACAGGGGTGTTGACCATCAGAGGTGTGAGGCGCTGTCAGGCGAGTCGCCTGACAGCACCGCCACCCCGGCTACTCGTCTTCTTCGTAGATGCCTTCCAACTCCGATTCTTCATAGTACCCTTCTCCCTCTTCCGGATCGAGGTCGAAGGCCAAGTTGGCGCAACTTTCGGAGCAATAGCTGGCGCCGGCCATTTGGATAGGTTCATCCAGGATTCTCTCGGTACAATGAGCACAAACCATTTGAATTCCTCCAAATGCTTATATTAACACGGTACTATGCCTGAAATATCGGGCAACTCCTGTTTTTCTGAATCCATATTTTTATATGCACGACTTGTTGTCAACTTTTTTTTCGGGACTCCCGATAGAGAAGAACCCTTGCTCAGAAGGGCATTAGGTTGGTCGGGGACAATCCGAGAGACGGAAACATCTTGACAAATCCAAGTTACCTGTTATAATCCATCTAAGATAGGCATTCTTGGTACATATTTATGACACCGATTTACACCCAGAAGACGATTTGCCGAAACAATATAGTAGGCTGTTGTTGTTGTAGTCAGCAAGAATGGCGAGGTGTGCCTTAGTCTGCCTTTGTATAGGAATTCTTGAAGGTCCACCTCGACGGAGGTGGATTTTTTTGTTATGATAGGCAAGGTTATTGATAGTACTAGATGAAAGGGAAAATGAAAACAAAACAGCAAGGGATCCAGTCTGTGCAGCCAAGTGGCCAATTCTACGGTGAGGACATAACAGCCGCTATCGGCAATACGCCTCTTATAAGGCTCCGTCGAATGACCACGGTGCGCAATATCAAGGCGACCGTCCTGGTGAAACCGGAGTTCCTGAATCCGACCGGTTCGATCAAGGACCGGATGGTTGTCTACCTTCTCGACCAGGCGGTCGAGCGCGGCGAACTGCCGCCCGGTGGCACAATTGTCGAAGCAACCTCGGGCAACACCGGCGCGGCTGTAGCCATGTATGCAGCAGCTAACGGCTACAATACAATTCTGACTATTCCGGACAAGATGTCCGATGAAAAAGTCGACACCCTGAGAGCTTTCGGCGCCGAGGTGCATATTTGTCCGACCGCCGTTCCCGGTGAGTCTCCTGAGAGTTACTATGAGACCGCCAAGCGAATCCACCGCGAGACACCCGGTTCATACATGGTGGGGCAGTATTTCAACCTCGACAATATTGAAGCGCACTACCGACTGACCGGCCCTGAAATCTGGCGCCAGACCGGCGGGCGGATCGATGTGCTGGTAGGCGGCGTTGGGACCGGCGGTACTGTTTCCGGAACGGCCCGCTATCTGAAGGAGCAAAACCGAGAGATAGAAGTTGTGGGCGCCGACCCGATTGGTTCGGTCTACTATCAGTACCATCAGGATCAGACCATGATCCAGCCGCACCCCTACCAGGTGGAAGGAATCGGCGAGGACATTCTCTGCCCCACGATTGACTTTTCGGTGATCGACAAGATTTATCAGCACACCGACCAAGAGGCCTTTGTAGCCGCTCGCGAACTGACCCGCACCGAAGGAATATTCGGCGGCGGTTCATCCGGGGCGGCGGTACATGTGGCGCTCAAACATGCCGCCTTACTTGAGGAAGGAAAGATCGTTGTCGTGATTCTTCCCGACAGTGGCTTCAAGTACATCTCGAAAGTATTCAACGACGCCTGGATGCGTGAACACGGACATATCGATTAGAGGAGTTCATGGACGACCATCTCAAAGACAGAAAGTTAGCCACCCGCGCCGTGCACGCAGGTCGCGTTCCCGAGGACGGCACCAATTCGGTGACGACCCCGATTTATCCCAGTTCGACTTATCGTATCGCCTTCCCCGGTGACGAGTCGGGGCATGTCTATTCTCGCTGGTCCAACCCGACCCGGGTTGCTCTGGAATGCGGTCTGGCTTCGCTCGAAAGCGGAAACCACGCCTACGCTTTTTCATCGGGCATGGCGGCCGTCAGTGCCGTCACCAATCTGCTCAAGACTGGCGATCATGTGGTGGCCGTTGATGATCTCTATGGCGGTACACATCGTCTGTTCGACCGTTTGTTGGGTAATTTTGGTCTTGAGTTCAGCTACGTTGACGGACGCGACCCGAGCGCCTTCGAGAACGCAGTCAAAGAAAATACGCGCCTCTTCTGGCTGGAGACACCGACCAACCCGCTGTTGCGTCTGATAGATATCTCCGCGGTCGCGAAGATCGGTCGTGCCCACGACATTCTCACCGCCGTCGATAACACCTTCGCCACGCCTTATTTGCAGCAGCCGCTCAAGCAGGGCGCCGATATCGTACACCACTCTCTGTCCAAGTATCTGGCCGGACACTGTGACGTTATCGGGGGCGCCCTGGTCACCGGCGATGAGAAGCTGGCCGAGCGATTGTGGTTCAACCAATATGCGGTCGGGGCACAACTCGGTCCCTTCGAATCATGGTTGGTGCTGCGCGGCCTTAAGACCCTGCATGTGCGGATGGATCGGCATTGTGACAATGCCTGTCGGATCGCTGAATTCCTGCAAAGTGTTGATATCGTCGAACGAGTTTACTTTCCCGGGTTACAGACGGAGTCGTTGCCGAACGGTATGATGGGACCGGGCGGAATCGTGTCGTTCAGAATCAACGCCGACTTTGAGCAGGTTAAGTCATTCGCTATGGCCACCAAGCTCTTTGTGCTGGCCGAATCGTTGGGCGGCGTGGAGTCGTTGATCAACCACCCGGCTTCAATGACCCATGCCTCTATCCCGCGCGCTGTTCGCGAACCACGCGGGGTCGGGGACGGACTCATCAGATTGTCGGTCGGGTTGGAGGATGTTGATGATCTGGTGGCCGATCTTGAGCACGCTTTTGAGGTTATGCAAAGTCACAAAGTAGTCCGCTGACATTTCGGCGGTGACAGCCCGGCGGCGGCGGCCGCTGACAGATACAAGTACTTATCGTTTGGCCGGTCGATACGGTCGGATGTTATCGAATACCATGGTTCGATCAGTATGTCCATGAGACAGATTTGAGGTAGATTATGAAGACACACAGTTTCAATCAAGTGGCCGCGGATTACTCCCAGAAAGTAGCACCTTACCGTTTCTCTCAGTTTCTCACGCTGATTCATGAACTGGATCTCTTTGGCGATGAGAAGGTGCTTGACATCGGCAGTGGTCCCGGGGAATTGTCGATGGAGATCGCCAAACGTCTGGCCGATGGAGGCTTTTTGCAGGGGGTCGATCTATCGCCACAAATGATAGAGTTAGCCAGTCGAATTGCCGAGCAGCAGAAGCGCAAGAATGTTGCTTTCGCCGCCGGTGATGCTCTTGATTTGGAGTTTGAAGAAAACTCGTTTGATGTGGTCGTATCGTCCAATGCTTTCCCCTGGGTGCCGGATCGGCAGAAATTTCTCAATGAGGTGCTGCGCGTGTTGAGACCAGGTGGTCGGCTTGGGTTGGTGGCGCTGTCCAGTCGTTGCTATCAGGAGTTCTTTCACGCTTTCGCGCGGGTGGCCGCGAGTAATCCCGACCTGTTTCCCCAGGAACGACCGCACGACTCTATGGGCGCACGGTTGCACACGCCCAAGGAGTTATCGGAACTCGTCGAAGAAGCCGGGCTGAAAGTGATAAAACGGTTTTCCGCCTCGACCGAAGAACCGATAGATGCAGCCGGATATGTTGAACGGGTCAACGCTATCGTGGGCGAAAATTATCTGGACCACCTGAACAACAACGGCGCACAGACCAAAGCCCGCGCCTTGATTCTGGACGCTCTCAAGAGCAAAGTCGACTTGAATATTACTGAATCATCGGCCTTTGTTCTGGCGCGCAAACCGGGTTGGGATATCAACTACCAGATTTGAGGTGGGGATTGCTCAGACTCAGGTTTGATCCCGACGACAGGTCCAATATAATCCCAATCAATCTCCAATGAAACTGTAGTGTCGGCAGTTAACTTATTGTTATAATTGCCGATAGCTTCCAATAAAAAGCCATTGACAATACAATATCAAACCTATAGTATTAACTATGATTCAGTATCGGTTGCCAGATTCCTGGCTCAAGTACGATATTGGCGCGATTGCGGGAGACTTAGTGGAGGCAAAATCGGCTGTTATATCATTGCACTCCATGCCATACCAGCGCTCATGGGTCGAGCAATTGCAGCAGATCGAACTTAAGCGTGAAGTGGCCGGCACCTCACGAATTGAGGGTGCCGATTTCACCGAGAAGGAGTTGGACATTGCGCTGGGCGAATCGCCCGACCAACTGATTACCCGATCGCAGCGGCAGGCTCATGCAGCCAAGAATGCTTACCTATGGATAGCTACTATCCCGGACGACAGGCGCGTGGATGCAGAGTTAGTCAAGGAAATCCATCAGCGCATGGTGCGAGGAGCCGATGATGACCATTGCGAACCCGGAAAGCTCCGAGGACCGGATGACAATGTAACGTTTGGGAACCCGCGACACCGGGGTGTGTCCGGTGGCGACGAGTGTAGTGATGCTCTTGAGCGGATGGTTGCGGCAATTCAGACTGGGTACAACCAACACGATCCGCTGGTCCAAGCATTGGCAGTTCATTACCACTTCGCAGCCATGCATCCTTTCGTTGATGGCAACGGTCGAACGGCGAGGGCACTTGAGGCTCTCATGCTTCAGCGGGCCGGGCTCAGGGATTTCTGTTTCATTGCTATGTCGAATTACTACTATGATGAGAAGACGAACTATCTGGCTGCGTTGGCCGCTGTGCGTGCTAATGAGCATGATCTGACACCGTTTCTGAAGTTCGGTCTGAAGGGCATTGCCACCCAAAGCAAACGGGTGTTAGGAGAAATCAAGACTGCCGTGGCCAAGGCTGTCTACCGCGACACCATGTATGACCTGTTTAACCGTTTGCTGTCACCGAGGAAGCGAGTTATCCGAGAGCGTCAGCTTGCGATTTTGAACCTGTTGCTAAAACATGATGAGATGAGCATTGGCGACCTCTATTATATTCATACCAAGCATCTTTACACAAGACTAAAGAAACAAGCCGAAGCGTTTTTCCGTGACATAGACGGACTGATATCCATTGGTGCGGTCTCCATTTACAAGATCGCAGACCCATCCTTCGGAACCTTATATCGCCTTCGTTTGAATCTTGATTGGCCGACTGAGATCAGCGATACAGACTTTCTTGAGCGGATGAAAAACCTGCCCCAAGCAAAGACCTATCCATTCTTGTAACCAGCCCCCGACTTCCCTACTGGCCGCCCTCTTCCACCAGCGACATCATGTCCTGCACCTGGATCGGTTCGACAGCATAAAAACCCTGACCAAATTTGCACCCGGCCTGCAAACCGAATGATCGAGCCATCGAGGCGATGTGGTCGATGTAGTCTTTCTCTTTGTCCGGATTGAGAAACTGTGATTCGTGAGCGCAGAGTGCCTGGCACCATTGGTCGAAGTAGGCCGTGATGTCGACCACAAAGTTGGGCGCTACTCGCGGCGGCAGAAAGTAGTGAAAGATTCGTTTTACCAGATGAGGCTTACCCTTCAGGTCGGCTTTTTTGAGTGAACATAGATTGGCCGCGTTTATAGCCAGGATGCCGGCGGCGACATGGTCGGAATGCGACTGGCGGCGTCCGTGACCGACGTGGGGATAGGGCGCCAGGACTATCCTGGGCCGGGTCTTTCGAAGTATCTCACCCAGTTGTAGTCTTCGTGGATAGGTATCCTCAAGTCGCGTGTCTCCCCAATCAAAGGTCCGAACGATGTCCACGCCGAGAATTCCAGCTGCCTTCTCAACCTCGACGGCGCGGATATCAGCGTCGCCGCCGGTACCCATCTCACCCTGGGTGAGTATGACGATACCGCAACGGTAGCCCCTTTTTGTCAGGCTGATCAATACGCCGCCGGTGCCGACCTCGACATCGTCGGGATGAGCGCCAATTGAAAGCAGATCGTAGGTTTGTGAGTTGTCTGCCATCGCAATAAAAAAACCCGGAGACTCAGGTCTCCGGGTATGTCATTTAGTTTCGAATCAGTTTCCTGCGCCGTTGGCTTCAAAGTTGTCGGAATGGAACTTAAGCATATCGCGCATCAGCTCGAAAATGTACTGGTGGGTGGTGGCTGGGTTTTCATCGGTGCCGGTATACTCCACCACTGTTGGTGAGTAGCCGCTGCCCTCCAGGGTCGATATCCACGACATGGTCTGATCATGATAACCGTAGTGGACTTCCGGGCTGGTGGCGATCCAGATATCAACGCCGTCCAATTCGTTCCCGGTCATCATGTTTTCCAGGTTGTTTTCAAGCCACAGGTTCCAGATGGGTGGGTGGGGCTGTCCTGCGTAATCAAAGGGCAGGTGGAAATCAAAGTTGCGAACATCCTCGGTAATGATTCTGGAAATCAGAGTTGTTGAATCCAGTATGGCGTAGCCGGCCGTCCCACGGGTGTTCTCGTCGATGGTTATCAGCAATTCTGAGAAGCCACCGGGGGAAGTATGCGGTTCCGTCTCATAGTCGAGGGCGGTGTCGTGCGGCGAGAAGGCCATCGAAGCGCCAATAAACATCCTGGACAAAGGATAAGCCGCTAAGCTGTCAAAACGGTTTCTGAAGTCTTCGTTATCAACAAAACCGCCTTGTTCTTCGGCCACGATCTGAGCCATCAGACCTATCAAACCGTTACCTCGTCCGGCCGAGCCGTCAAAATCCAGCGGGCCATCGACGACCGTGATAGACGAGAAAGCGCCCGGGTGGACAAGAGAGGCTCTGAAAGCGCCATAAGCACCTGTGCCGACGCCGCCGATTCCACGAAAGTCCGGATTCTCGCTTGGATATTCCCAGGTCTTACTGATGTAGTCCATCAGGGTATTGCCGATTAAGGCGTCGTTGTTTCCCGCAGCAAAGACCTTTGATCCGGCGTACATGTAACCGCCGAAGGCTTCAGTCGGATCGGAGGGTATGGTGGCGATATACATGGGCACAATCTCACCAGACGAAATCATCTGGTCAGCCAGGTCTTTCAGGCCATGTTCAAGATAGAAACTGGCGTCCTGGCCGTGCGGCGGCAGAAGTAACAGCAAAGGCAACTCTCTGGCGCCTGATCCGCCGTAGTGCACCGGGAACGACGCCCGCGGCATATACAGCATTATTTGAATGAGCTGAAACTGATTGCGAAGCTGCAGCAGTAGCTCGTCCACAAAGACGTGATTCTTGGGAGACATACCGCCGGTCGTGATGTCGGTTGTGGTGATCAGAGATTCCCGGTCGGAGCAACCTCCAACCAAAGCTAAGACCAATATCACTGTAGACAATATTATGAGTATAGTCTTTCTTGCCATCACTGATCTCCTCAAAAGCGATAATTAAATGCAAACACTGTTTGGTACGTTGCGCCCTCGAAATCACCCGCGAAGTTTTCCGGATGACCGTTGCCGTCGGCATCTTCTAAGTCAGCCACGCTGGCTGAGGGGTGGCGGGTATAGCTGGTGGAAACGCCCAGGTCCCAGCGATCCAGATGCAACTGCGCTCCGGTGCTGAAAGTCAACTTGGTTCCCAGATCAAAAAACAGTGGGTGGAATTTTTCTTCTTTACGCGCCGGTGACTGATCGTAAGAAAAGCCGCCCATAATGGTGAAATTGTCGGAGTAATCGAAGGCGGCGCCGGCCATCAATTCGACGGTATTTGACCAATCCACGGTATTGGATATGTCAGCCGTGAAGAACTCTCTCATGTCGGTGGCGGTATCGGCCGCTCCGGTGAGACCCCGGTGATTGCTGTATTCGAAATTGAACCCGTCAAACTGCGACCAGAACGTGTATTCGGCATCGAAGGAGACCAGGAGCCTCTCCGAGGCCTGGTAAGCCATACCCAGACCGACCGTCGGCGGCAGTTTCAGCTTGGCTTCGTAATGAGCCGAGTCGACAACTTTACTGCCGGCCGTCAACAGGTGTTCAACCGTGCCTTGATGCTCGACCGGGTTGTTAAGTTTGGGCATGTAGAATTCCAAGGCACTCTCACCTTTGGCCGTAACGGTAAAGGGCACCGCCACCGATGCGCCCAGTGTGAGGTTTTCGCCGTGCTTAAGTTTGGCGCCCAGGTTGAACCCAAGGCCCCATCCGCTACCGTCGTTGGAAGCCCATTGGGTGACCTTATTACGCGGATAGAAAGCCGGCTCCCACTCCGAATCACGGGCCAGGTAAGGGTTGTTTCGGAAGATTATTTCGGTGTACAGCAAGTCTACCCTGAGCAGTTGCAAGCCCACACCCAATGAGAGCTTATCGGCAATGTGCTCGCGGGCCGCCGTCACCTGAAAGGCAACTACGTCAAAATTGTTCTGGAACTGGTTTTTGGGAAAGGTCAATGAGTCGTTGTAAGTACTCACCGGCCGGTAAAGGTCCCACATGACATTATAGTCAAACGGCTGGTAAGCCGAGATTCCGAAAACGGACTCACCAAAAAACGGCATGCGAACAGCAAAGCCGGCCGAGGGATTATTCAGTATCTCGTCGAAATTGTAACCGGGTTGCCCGTTGAAAATACCGGACTCATACTGACCACCCCAGAGATAGTTGGGAGTAATCTCATTGCGATACTGGAACAGGGCCAGATTGGCGCCCATTTGATTGTCCAATAGGTCGGCATAGCCTGCCGGATTGTAGTATGCGGCAGTCCAGTCGTCGGCCACGGCTCTGAAGGCGCCACCCATGGCGGTGGCTTTGACACCCACGCCGTTGGCCTCAAATCCGCTCGCCATGATACCCGGAGCCAGCAGCAACAGTGCCAAGAGTCCCGCTGCCGTAAACCTAACTATCCCCATTCTTTTCTCCATACGATTTATAGACCAAAACTTCATATTTCCCATCCGTGTCCTCATACCTATGTTGCAACCGCATCGGCGGTAATTCGCCTAACCGCCGCCGGTCAATACGTGCTGTAAAGGGCAAAAGCGAAGGTCGCCGATAGCCTGGGTACAGCAACTTGCAAACTTACAAAATGCCATCTGTATTGTCAAGGGCCGCACCCGCTTTTTTAGGCCGTCCGCCCGCTGTCTGAGCGGGCTTGCCAAAGCCACGTCGGCGCCACATTTAGAGACGTAAGCCGACTGGTGAGCGTCTAATGAAAACCGCCCATATTTGGCGAGGTTCTGAGGGCTTCGGTGGGTCCGAACCATGAGATCGCGGCAGATGTGGACATCTGCCGGTCACGGAAAGAAAGAGCCCCTGCTATCCGTCATTCCTGCGAGCGCAGGAATCCAGACTTTGATCTTGTGGGGCGGAGGCTTTCTAGTGGTTGCACAATCGGTAGGCGGCAGAACCAGAAGCGGCTCGTCCCTACATCGGTTCTCGGTGGGGCGTCGGCCGGTCGACCGGCACCCCACGCAGGTTTGGTAACGTTACTTACACCGTCATACTACAAGGTGGTTGCTGAGGAGAGGTGCCCCGTCAACAGGGACCGTCCCAAAAGCATTCCCACTGACCGCCACCGACGGGACAGCAGACCCAATACCAACCGTTAATGCAGGTTGCGATGCACTTCGGTGCGGCCTCGACCGTTGGCGTCAGAGTCGATACTGCAACCCCGAGCACCAGGGCAACGATAAAGACCAATGCTAACAGTTTCTTCATCCGATTTCACCTCCTTTGTGTGGTTGAGATTAACCTCCTACTCCTGCGGACACAATGCGTCCATCCCGGGACATCCGTCTTCTCTCCGTTCTATCATTCGGCCAACTGAAAGGTATCCTCGTGTTTACCGGCATAACCAAAAACCCACCCTTCCAAGCCGCCGAGGCTTCACGGGTAACCATCGCCAACGGTTTGCGCCACAACTCGTGCTGCTAAGCCGGTCCCGAATGTTGATTTTGAGTTGTCCTAATACTCCGCCATTAGCGTATCGAATTCCAGAAAGCGTGTCAAGCGAAAAGACGACTTTTTTGTCGGTGCTTGGTCCCATGCTACGCCGTTCATGATGCCACTGCGCTCAATATGACGTGGTGAGTGTCGTCCAATTCGGAAGATGGACCCCGGCCTTCGCCGGGGTGACAGACAAAGACCGCGCGGTTCGGCTGTGCTCATGCTTCGGCTGTGCTCATGCTGCGACTGCGCTCAGTATGACGTAGAGTGGCGCCGAAATTTAGAGCGGCCCCTGAATCTTGTGTGAAAGAAGATCAGTCGGTGACCGGTTGGGTCAGGGCGTACTTCTCGATGCGGCGGCGAACAGTGGCTTCGCTGACGCCCAACAGAAGCGCTGCTTCGCGGCGGTTCCAGTCGCACGATTCGAGCGCCTTGAGAGTGCGCTCGCGTTCGGACCCGGATTGTTTGGCCAGGGCGATCATGCGGTCGATGTCGTTTTTACCAACGGTGACAAGTTGTTTCACCCGCGCCTGCAACTCGCGCACGTTGCCCGGATACTCCTGAAGAGCCAGCACTGCGGCAAAATGATCGGCGCCGTCGCCGTTCGCGGTGAAACCGGCTTCTTTGAGGAAGTGCTGCACCAACGGTGCGATATCTTCGGTGCGGGCCGACAGAGGCGGCAGGGTCAGCGGTATCTCGTTGAGACGATGGTATAGATCGACCCGGAAATGTCCGTCGTGCATGCGCGCTTTGAGGTCGTGGTTGGTGGCGGCGATCAGACGGAAGTTGACTTTTTTGGACTTGTTGCTGCCAAGTTTGCGCACCTCGCGGGTCTCCAGCACTTCGAGTAGCTTGGCCTGAAACTCCGGGGTGGCGTCGGCGATTTCGTTCAGGTAGAAAGTCCCTTTGTCGGCCAGTTCGAGCAGTCCTTTGCGCTCTGCCTCGGCTGAGGTGAAGGCTCCTTTGGTGTGGCCGAACAGTTCCGCCTCGATCATCGGGTTGGGAATGGCGGCGGCGTTGACGGTGACAAACTCACCTTTGCGACCGGAACAGAAGTGCAGGTAGCGTGCCAACAAATCTTTGCCGGTGCCCGTATCGCCGGTGAGGAATACGGTCATCTCCGACTGGGCCACGTGCTCGGCCAAGTCGAGCAGTTTTTTCATGTCGTCGTTGACGGTGATGATGTTCGGGCAACCGTCGGATGTTTTGTCGACGTTGACAGGTGACGGTTGTCGGCTGAGTTGCGTTTCGACCTTTGCGATAAACGGCGTGATCCCCTCTGCCTCGAAATATTCTCGTGCCATGTACAGCATAGCCGTCCGCTCACTCTTGCTGTAGAGCCCGGACGCGGCGGCCAGGTAGCGGGCGACGGCCAACTCATAGCGGGTGCCGATCAAGTTGAACAGATCGATCGCTTTATCGAACCACTCGCGCGCCTGGGCCTCCTCGCTACGGTGCTGCGCCACCTGGGCGAAGATGCGCCAACAGGCTGCTATCTCGACACGCTCGTTGATTTTTTCTGCAACTACCAGGGCTTCGGATGCAAACTTCTCGGCCAGGTCGTACTTTTCAGTGGCGATATAGAGGTCGCCGAACAGTCGTTTGTTCTGTGAAATCAGGGCCGACTCCGGGGCGATAGTGAGCGACAGTTCCAGACCTTCTTTGAGCGCCTTTTCGGCGGCAGCGTATTTGCCATCGAGGATATTGATCCAACCAAGGTTCTCGAAGTAAATAGCTTTTTCACGCGGATACTTATCGAGGTACGGCTTACATTTGGCGATCCGCCTGCGGGCTTCTTTGATGTCACCTTTGAGGGCGTAGGGGATAGCGGAGTTGTAGAAGAAGACGACAGCAAGCTTCTCCTCTGAAGCTGAGACTGAGGGTCCATACTCTGAAAAAACAGAGAGCGATTCTGTAAGTCTTCCAGAACTCCACAACACACCCGCCAAATTGATTGCAAACCTCGTTTGATGAAGATTGTCCCCAATTTCTTCATAAATCCTTATGGCATTTTCTAGGTTTTCAACGGCTGATTGAGTATTCCCGGTCTGTAATGAGCCATAGGCCAAACGATTAAGCACCAAACCTGCCTTATGTTTCTTCCCGCACCTCAGATAATTCGCGTATGCTTCAAGCAAGACCTGCTTTGCATCAGCGTGCATCCCTTGAAGCGATAGGAGCCAACCTTTCGCATACTTGGCTCTGGCAAACATCTCAGTTTCAACCGAGTGCCGGAATATCTCCACCGCTTCATCAATGAATCTCTCGTCATAAGTGCCTAAGTAGGCGTTTGCCTCGGTCAGGAGGATACAGTAGAATCCATAGTCTCGGCTCGAGAGCAAAGACGCATCCAAGGCTTCCAGTGAACTCAGAGCTGAGGCGTATTCACTATTGCGGAGCAGTTGTTCTGTCGTGGTCAAGACTTTGGCGGTCATTTCCATTACCCTGATCTGGCGTAACCGATGAATCCATCAACTCCAAGAACCAAAGGAAAAGTGTGGGAGCAGTGTACCTGATGTCAAAACAACCAAACTTGTTCTTACTCGGGCTGGAGGATTTGGTTTGGCCATCGACCCACCCTATATCATCCATCTCCGGCCTGACGATAACCTGGTCTCTTTCTGGAAAGACCTTATCGGGGGCCCATTGCGTGGCTGTCACTGTGGGCGCGAATATCGCCACACAAAAGACAGCCAAAAGCAGAAGGACGACAGCCCTGCGTTTTCCCGAACCTCTGGTATTGCTCATACCGTTTATCATAGCTTTTACCTCCTGAAAACCGGATTACGGTCTATACTATAAGTAGTCGACCGACGGGTCAATCCGATTTACAGGTGTTGCTAGTTCATTTATTTCCGTTCAATTGTCGATACCACCGGTGGCGCACCTTCCGATCCCACAGCAAGCTGTGGGCCACCCGTTCAGGGGTCTCGACCTGCATATAATTGTGCCTTTACTCCATTAGCCACTTGAATCGTATGTTGATGTTTCCCTGCATACGCAAAGACCCAACCTCTCAAAGCCGTCGAGGGTCCACGGGTAACCACAAGCGACGGACACGATACAACTCGTCCTGCGATGCCTGACCCAAATGTTGCTCTCGAGTTGTCCTAACTTTACACCAAATGATAGGTAAAGCTTGAAATTGTGTCAAGGGATAAAACAGGTTTTCTTTAGTTCATACTTCGACTCCGCTCAGTATGAGGTGGTGTGTGCGTGGTCCTCTTCTTGTCATGCCGGACCTTGATCCGGCATCCATCCGGAGATGGCGGGTTCGAAGACGGACCCGCCCTACTAGATGCTTACATCACCCCGCCTGCGACGCTATAATGGCTGTCTGCGACGCATTTACCCCGAATGCGTCGCAAAACGATCCCTTTTCGACGCTAAAAGGGCTAACTGCGTCGCTTTTTGGTCGTGCTGCGACGCTGGGCGGTTTGCGGATAAGTCGAGCGACCGACCCGGGAAATTGTTCCCGGTCGCATTCGACTCGCATCGCATTGTAAGCCAGTCGGATGCAAGAAAGATAGCTATCTTACAAGGCGTTTGGCACGATTGTTGTATAGCATACCAGTGGACAGCGGAAGGTTCCCAACCTCTCTGCCGCAAGAGCGCGGAGTTGCCAATAGCCGGGTGTGGGTGTTGGGTTTCACACGGGTCAAGACGCCCACCCCCCACCCGGCAAAAAGAAAAGGGGTCAGAATATGAAAGAGTGAAAGGACGCCAATGAGCGAGGCGACATACGACAATGTTTTATTTGAATTCACTCTGGAAAAAGGGGTAAGCTATGTACAAGAAGACTTTTCAAGAACTGTTTATGGTGTTCATGGTGGTAGCCATGCTGAACGGCACAATGGGCTGTGATCTGACCGACTTCTCTTCGCAGCAGGAGCTGGATGAGAACGTCTCCGTTCGTCTGACGGCGAATAGTATCGCTCATGAGACACTGCTGGATGAGACCGAGGCGAAGGCGCACGTATTACAGAGTTGTATGGCCAATCAGGATGTCGCATGGGGTCATTCGTGGCTTCAGTCACAGGGATACGCCTTCGTCGATACCAATTCGTTGGTGCTGATTGAGATGGAGTACCGAACCGATCCGCCGATTCAGGATGACGAAATCACACGACCGGGCCTCTCAAAACAGGGTCCTGAACCGGGTCATACGCCGATCTTGATTCGTGCCGATACGATGGTTTGGCAGGCGTTTGAGAATCCGACGCATGATTCGGCCAATCATACCGCGTTATTGACCTATTGGCGGAACGGCGGCGAGCCACAGACAATATTCTTTGAGTTGGATATATCGGACAACCCGCCCGTAGTATTACGCGAAGGGCATGTTAGCTCCGAACAGTTCATCGCAGGTGATGTCGGGATAGTGGATTGGTGGGGATGTGTGGTGGGCGGCCTTGCCGCAGCCGGCACACTTTGTCTATTCACCAATTGCGGGTGGGGGCACTGTGTAGTCGCCGGCGCTGGGGCAGCAGTAGTAGGCTGCACAGCGCAAGCCATCTGGAATTGGTAAAGGAGGTACTGAATTGAGTGATTTCTTGTCCGGTAGATACCTTTTGTCCATGCTCGGTGTCCTCATCGGCGTGTTGGTGGCAGAAACTTGTGCTAACAGATTGGCGATGCCGATCCTTGGTTGGTTTATCGGCGGGTGTGTAATTGGGACCTCATTACACATCCGCTTTCCGGTCAAGAAAAGCGAGTGGTATCTCGCTAAGGCGATCGGAGCAGTGATACTGACCGGAATTGTGGCCAGCGCCGCTTACTATATCGCGGGTCGACTCCTGTAAGAGCGAGACCAAATCTAGGCCGGTTCGGTATGATCTGGCCACGGCGGGTCAGGATCTGCGGAGCGATTGCAGCCCCATGCAAGAAGGAAAGCTATCTCCGCCGGAGATTCACAGCTGTTGGTAACTCATTTAGTTTCGTTCAAATGTCGAAACCTGCCTGCGGCAGCCCTTCGGGCCAGGGGTATCGACCTACGCTTGCTTCGACTGCGCTCAGGGTGACGGTGAATGAGATTGCCGCGTCACCCGCTTGCAGCGGATTCCCCGCAATGACAAGTTCCGGCGGACTTGTTGGTGAAGATCGGATGCCGGATCATGTCCTGCATGACAAACGAAACGCCTACTGGCGTACGCGGTACATACGTTTGATGGGAAGGGAGTAGCGGATACCACTGCCGTCGTCGAGCTCAAAAGTGACGGAATGCTCAAACCCGGTAGGAATGGCCTCATCTTTGACAATAACGCCGCCCCAAACGGAGTCCATTGCCGGCACCATCTCAGGCATTTTTATGTCAAAGACCTGATCGGCGTAGTCGATAACTTTGATTCGATAATCGACTGAGTCCTTGTTGTGAATCCAGAATCTCGCCCGACGCCTTACTTCCGGCTTAAACTGCGAGACATCAAGACGCGAGGGACTGAGATGGATAGGCATGATCGTATCAGGCTCGGGCAGGAGTTCGGACTGGAACCTGATATAGTACTTGGCTTCTGAGATATTGGTTTCGATATAAGCGCTCTTGTTCACGATTCCCCTAAACGACTTGGTGGAGAAAAACAACTCCAGAGTGGTTTTTTCCCCGGGGGCCAATACAGAATCGGCCAGTGGCGCCTTGGTGCAGCCACAGCCTGGAACTACTTTGTTGATCACCAGAGTATCATCACCGGTAGACGCAATGGTAAAGCGATGACTTAGCACGGCGTGCTGCGCGGCACGCCCAAAATTGAAACTGTCTTCGGCGATTTCGATATCCGCACCCGCCTCTACCGTTGTGAACAAGACAGTCAGACCAAGGATCGATAGTAGCAGAACTTTTATCACTTAAAATGCCTCAAATTTCACTGTGTTTGATGTCGGTAAATCTCAATAGAGGAATCATCGGCCTTTCTCGCTAAAGAATGAACAGGTTCGGCCGCTCACTTAGATGATGGTGAAGAGGCGATCGAAACGTACCTTCTCATGGAAATGCACGACTTCATGAATAAACATCCGTGGCACCGAAAGCGGGTCCTGCCAGTTCACTTCCGGTGACGGCGATCGTGTATCATCCCACGACCAGTGGATCATCATGGCTTTGCCCACCACCAGGTCCTTTGATACCGGACCCCAATAACGAGAGTCGGAGGATTTGTCGCGGTTGTCGCCCATCATAAAGAAACTGTTATCCGGAACCACACGCGGGCCGTAATTGTCACGAGACGGCTGAATCCGCCTCTGGCCGGTTCTCAGAGTATCGACAAATTTGGAATCATCCGGGTCCGGGAACCGCCTGCCGTTGACATACAGTTGTTTGTTGCGAACCTCGACCGTGTCGCCGCCCACGGCAATGCAGCGTTTTATGTAGCGAGTGGTTGAGTCTTCCGGGAAGAGAAAAACGACTATGTCACCCGGCTCCGGTTCACGAAAAGCGGGGAAGCGGTATTCGACAAAGGGCAGGCGAGCGCCGTAGATAAACTGGTTGCACACCAAGAAATCACCCACCAGAAGGGTATCCTCCATTGACGACGAGGGGATTTTGTATGCGGCCAAAACACTGGTCTTGAGCACGAAAAACAGAAGGACGTAGACGACTAACTCCCTGAAAGTGCGCCACACGGAGTATTCCGGGGCTTGGGCCGGACTGCTTTGAGGAATTGGAGCGGGCTTTGTCGTTTCGTCGTTCATAGTCATATCCAGGTTTGGCCTTCTTCCGGGGCCGCTTTTTGTTAGTTATTTATACGCAGATTCCGGCTGGTGGTGCCATTAGTCTGGTGCATAGGCTCAAAGACAGGCCACAACGCACAGCTTATGAGACCAGATTGAACAGACGTTTCCACCTGACCTTCTCGAAGAAATAGATGGCGTTATGGACAAACAGACGCGGCACCGACAATGGATCGGAGACCGTTACCTCGCCTGAGGGATGGATATCATCATTCCAGGACCAGTGAATCATCATCGCCTCGCCCAGGATATTTGCCTGAGGCACCGGCCCCCACCAGCGCGAGTCGTAAGAATTGTCGCGGTTATCGCCCATCATGAAGTAATGCCCGGGTGGCACCACGAATGGTCCGAAGTTGTCCGGGCTGTCGGTTCCTCCGGCTCCTCGCGGCTCAATCCGCGGCTTGAGAAATTTGGATTTATCCGGGTCGTCAAAGCGCGCGCCGTTTACAAAAAGCTCTTTGTTCTTGATCGTCACTGTGTCGCCGGCCAGTGCGATACAGCGTTTGATATACTTGGTAACACCGTCACGCGGGAAGATGAAAATTACAACATCCCCTGGTTCGGGATCGTGAAAAGCAGGCATGCGCCAACCGACGATGGGCAGTTGTGCCCCGTACACGAACTTGTTGGCCAAAAGAAAATCACCCACCAGCAGAGTGTCCTCCATAGATTGCGAAGGAATCTTGTAGGCTTCAACAATCGAAGTCTTGATCAGCAGGGCCAGCACCACCGCCACCCCAACTTGTTTGACATTATCCCAAAGTGAAAGAGAAAGATTTTTGCTCGCCATTTACTGTTTCCTGTTTGGTTGGGTCATCAAATCGTCCGGAATCATCCGCCCACGGTTAGTCGCCCAGTGGGCGTTTGATGTCCTCGTCTGCGCCTGTACCAGCGCCGGGCACGAACGGGCGGACATACCGGCCGTATCCATGTCTTTAGTAACCAAGAAAGAGTCGTGCAATATCATTATAGGTCACCATCAGAATAAGTCCCAGAATGGCCACCAGGCCGATCTGTTGGGCCCAGGTACGCGCCTTAATCGAGAGTGTCTTGCCGCGAATCTTTTCGATAGCCAAGAAGACCAGGTGGCCTCCGTCGAGTATCGGAATCGGAAGCACATTCAATACGGCCAGGTTTATCGACAGTAGTGCGATCAGATTAAACAGAGCGTAAGCTCCCCGGCGCGCCTGTTCGCCGGACAATTGGGCTATGAATATGGGGCCACCCACCGCCTTGGATGAGATATTTCCGGTGATAAACTCTTTCAAAAAGAAAGCGGTGGCGGCTACTTTCCAATGAGTGTCATTGACCGCTTGCACCAGCGCCTCACCCAGGCTGTATTGCACGCGGCCCAGCGTCATTTCGGTAAAGCCCAATTGCCCCACCGAATCAACACCCCCTTCAGCGTTTCTTAGAGGCCTGACAGCGGTAACGGCCGATGTCGAAAGGGTGTCATTATCGTGGAGCCAAACCAACTCGACCGCCTGGGCCGGTTTGGCGTAGATACGATAGCGCAGGCTGTCGAAACTACTGACCGGGTGACCATCGACACTGATAATCTGATCGCCGGTCTGAAGCCCGGCCAGTTCGGCCGGACTATCCGGCTGGATCTGGCCGATCATGACTCTGTCCGGGTCGGTGATAAACTCTCCCCCACCGAAAGCAAAGAGGCCGAAGGAGACGACCATAGCCAGAACATAGTTCATAAACGGTCCGGCAAAGATCACGGCCGCCCGATGGGCGATCGGTTTGGAAAGAAACTCGTCCGGCGCTCCGGCTGTTTCCTCAAGCGGATTGTCGCCGGCCATCTTGACATAGCCGCCGAGTGGGATCAAGCCTATACAATATGTTGTGTCGCCGACCTTGTGTTTGAAAATATTCGGAGGAAAGCCTAACGAAAATTTCTCCACACGAATCCCTGCCTTCTTGGCCACCAAAAAATGACCCAATTCGTGGATGAAAATCAGGATTCCGAGAACAAAAATGAATGATGCAATTGTTACCATTACTTAAGACCTGCTAAATGAGCCGCTTCTTTTCTGGCCAGACTGTCCGCCTCCAGAATATCACTGAGAGTAGGGCCTGACACAATAGTTAATTTATCGACCGCTTCTGCAATAACCCGGCCGATCTGCCCGAACTTGATCCGGCCATCCAGGAACGCAGCCACCGCCACCTCGTTGGCGGCGTTGAACACGGCCGGAGCGGTACCGCCGACGGCTGCTACTTCAAAGGCGATCTTAAGCGCCTCAAAGCGGTTGAGATCGGGCGGTTCAAAAGTCAGACGGTTCAGGTTGCTCATGTCCAGCCGCCCGAAATCAGACTCGACCCGCTCAGGCCAAAACAAAGCGTTCGTTATCGGTAAACGCATATCCGGCGTTGATAGTTGCGCCAAAATCGAACTATCTACGAATTCCACCATAGAATGGACAATCGACTGCGGGTGGATGACCACTTCGATCTGCTCAACCGGCACCTGAAAGAGGGCTACCGCCTCGATCACCTCAAGACCTTTGTTGGCCAGAGTGGCGGAGTCTATGGTTATTTTCGGACCCATTTTCCAGGTAGGATGATTTAGTGCTTGATCTTTGGTGATGTCATCGAACTGCTCAAGCGGGTATTCGCGAAATGGTCCACCGGAGGCGGTGATGATGATTTTTCTGACTTCCTCTTTTCGACCGCATGCGAGGGCTTGCCAAATGGCTGAGTGTTCGGAGTCGATGGGCAGGATAGTACCGCCGCTCTTTTCCATGAGGGCGGGGAATAGCGGTCCCCCGGCCACCAGCGACTCTTTGTTGGCCAAAGCCAGCGCTTTCCCCTTTTCGACCGCGGCCAGAGAAGCACGCAGTCCGGCCGCTCCGACCACCGCGTTGACAATCATCTCGGCCTCAGATAAAGAGGCCAGTCGGACCAGTTCTTCCTCACCGGCCAACACGGTGACCGATTGATCGCTCAGTTGTTCCGTAAGCAGCGACGCTTTGGACTCATCGACGACGCAGACGTATTCCGGGTGAAGTTTTTTGGCCTGACTGACCAGCAGTTCGACATTGGAATGCGCGGCCAGTGCGCAAACATTGAAGCAGTCGGCGTGGGCCTCAAGAACCTCTATGGTGGAACGTCCGATAGAGCCGGTCGAGCCTAAGATGACAATGTTTCGTTTGCTCATGCTTCTCTTTCCAGGAATCGAAGGCTCACTCCCCCCGTTTCTGGGAGTATTGAGTAACTAAAAACTCTCGTCATTGCGTGCGATCCCCGCGCCATGCGGGGTGAGCGCGGCAATCTCATGCCTCGACTCCGCTCGGCATGACACTTAGCCAACGAATTGAGATTGCCGCGGTCCCGCGAAAGGCGGGACCTCGCAATGACGGCAAACAGGGGTTTACCAGCAAGCCCCTTCAGCGGGGTCCAAGACCACACACAACGACTGGGTGGCACCCTCAAACCCGGTTTGGGGGTGGTTCTTGCTACCCGCCCCAAACAAGGTTTGAGGCGGCCACCCGGCCACCGGCTTGTCAGCCCACAAAGGGCAGGAATACCCCGCGTGGCGCGGGGTGTCGGGTCACAACCCCCGCTTTCGGGCTTGTTGATAAACCCTCTGCGCCGCCAAGTGACGTGCCTTGCGGTACCGGTGCTGTAAGGCGACTCGCCTGACAGCCAGCGGGTTGGACGATAGGTGTCGGGCGGGGTCGCCCAACACCACTCACGTTTTGGACCGTTTTCAACCCCAGCTTTCAGCGGGGTCCAGGACCCGACACAACGGCTTGATTCACAGCTCTTATACGTCAAAACCGGCCGTCTACAACGGACTCCCCTCGGCGTCGGATAGATAGGCTTTGACAATCATCACATCTTCGACCGGTTTGGTGTTTTCTTTCGGATTGGCCGGGTTAGTCATGCATTCTACATTGCCAATCGCATGCAACGCCTCATATCCCTTCAACAGATGTCCGAACACCGTGTAGGTCCCATCCAGTCCTTCTGAGGCAGCGGTACGGGCCAGGCAGATAAAGAACTGAGACGAGGCGCTGTTGGGATCTCCGCTTCGCACCATCGAGAGGGTTCCCTCAACGTGCGGTAGATCCGAGAACTCCGCCTTCAGATAATACCCGGCATTGCCCTTTCCGGTCCCCAACGGATCGCCTCCCTGGATTATGAAATTCCTCCAGACGCGATGGAAGATCGTTGAGTCGTAGTAGCCTTCGTTGGTGCGGGCGATAAAACTATCGACATGGACCGGGGCTACATCGTGGTAAAGTTCGAGCGTCATATCACCGTAGTTTGTAGACAACGTAACGATGGGATTGTCCGCATTTCTAATCATGGGACCATCGTCGACCAGGCTGTCGGTCTCGGCCTCAGAAACGGTAGTGTCGATCCTGCTTTCGGCGATATTGGTTGCCGAATCGGAGGCTGTCTGGTCGGTCGTCTCGCCGTTGTCGGAACAGGCCAACATGGAGAGAATACACAGCAGAGCCAACATCACGATACTGATTCTGATATTCACGGTGATTCCTTTCAGGTTGACAGACTTCGATACCGGGCGCGAATATAGAGTCTGCCCAGGACGGTGTCAAGGTAGTAAACCAAGGGGAGTCAAGGCAGCCTTGCGTCGCCGCGGATGTATGTCAGCCTTCGGCTGCCGGGCTGTGTCACAATCCTGTGTTCCACCGGTTCAGCGCTTGTGGCGGGTAACAATTGATTCCACCGCGTCGCAGACTGCGTCGACCTGGCTAAGCTTCAAGGTGGGATAGAACGGCAGCGACACCACTCGCAGACCGGCGTAGGCAGCATTGGGGAAGAATTGCGGCGACAAGCTGAGGTGGTTGCGATAGAACGACAGGTCGAACAGCGGTTTGTAATGTACGCCGCATTCGATCCCGCGCCGCGCCATCAGATCGATAAATCGATCACGGTCAATCTTGAGGGCCGAGAGATGCAGCCTGATAATGAAAAGATGCCAGCCGTGACGGCAATGTTTGCGTTCTACCGGCGGCTCAAGAAAGTCGGTCAGGTCGGACAGGTTGGCCAGGTATCTTTGGGCCAATCGTTCGCGTTGTTTTTGCTGTTTTTTGTATTCGCCCAGTTGGCCCAGCCCTACCGCCGCATGAAGCTCCGACATGTTGGCTTTGAGGCCGGGCCGCACTACGTCGTAGTCGGCACTGCCGGAGGTGCGTCGTTCGTGGGCGGTATTGGTCAAGCCATGCCGAGAGATTAATCTGACCATCTCGATGAACGGTTGATGACGCGACAGCACCATGCCACCCTCACCACAAGTCAGATTCTTGGTCGAATAAAACGACAGCACGGCGCCGTCGGCCGCCAGGGGGACACTGCGTTTTTTGTGTGTTGCTCCGATAGAATGAGCGGCGTCGGCTATCAACGGTACGGTGGCTCGGTTGCAGAGCGCTTGGAGGCGGTCGTAGTCGGCTGGATGACCGGCTATATCAACCGGGATCACTGCCCCGGTGCGGGCGGAGAATTTGCGGTCTATCTCATCGGGATCGATGTTGAGAGTATCGGGGCTTATGTCCGCGAGCACCGGATGTGCCCCTACGGCCATTATTGCTCCTACCGTGGCCACATAGGTGAAGGGCGTGGTGATAACCTCGCGTCCCGGACCGACGCCGATCGCCTGCAATGCAACCTGCAATCCGGTGGTGGCCGAGTTGACGGCCACGCCGTGCGGGACCTTCAGAAGTGAGGTGACCTTTTTCTCGAACGCGGCCACTTTCGGACCGGTTGACAACCAGCCGGAGCTCATCACAGCAGCAACTTCCCTTTTGGCTGCAGCCGACAGTTTGAGATCGAACAGAGGTATTTTTTTCATAGACCAAGCCTGCTATCTTTGGGCGCAGTTTCTAAAGTCCGTTTTAAGTCTAATGCGGCTGCCGCCGTGATGCAACATAAGTTTTGCATTGCCATAGCATACCGTTGACCGTATCGTTGACCGGCCTGAGATTCAGTGGACGCCTTGGAGCATGTAGAAACGACGAAAATGGGAAAACAATCCAGCCTATCGTATCGATTCCGCCGCTGGGCCAAACGAGTCGCGCCGCCGACTCTGGTCGGTTTGGCGCGCCGACCGTTGAAAGCAATTCGGTCTCGAATCGGAGCGCGAAGCCGACGCGGCGAAGCAATGCTCACAAGGGAACAGCTGGCTCACGACCTGAGACAGGCCGGAATTGCCGACGGCGACATCGTGATGGTGCATACATCGCTGTCCAAACTGGGGCATGTCGACGGTGGTGCCGAGACCGTAGTCTCCGGGTTGATCGATGTTGTGGCTGATCGCGGAACAATTCTGATGCCCTGCTACAACTCAGCCGACCAGATGATCCGTGAAATGAAGCGAGGCCGTCTTATCGATCTGACGCGCCACCCAGCCGTGACCGGCGCTGTGACCGAATGCTTTCGGACCTGGCCGGGCGTGCTCAGGTCCTCGCATCCTTTTTCATCCGTCTGTGCCTGGGGCGCCCAGGCCGAGTTTGTGACATCGGGTCATGCCGACCGCCCGGAAATCTGCCACGCCGCTTCACCGGTCGGTCGGTTGGTGGAACTCGACGGCTGCGTGGTCGGCCTGGGTATTTCAATCGCACAGGGGCTGGGAGTAGCCCATTGTGTCGAGGACACTACTGATGACTTCCCTATTGAAGTCCACACTCAGGCCTTCGAGGTGACCTATATAGATGGTCATGGTGAGCAGATCACACGCGAGATTCGTCGCTACGATCCGGTGGTTTCCGAAACTCGCATCGACTACCCCCGAGGTCGATGGATCCTCGAAAGACTCACGCAGCATCTGGTCGGCAAGGGTATTTTGGCAGAGTTTCGCTGCGGCGCGGCAGATGCCTGGATTATGCCGGCACGTCCGCTCTACGATGAGCTGAAACGGCTGGCCACCAAGGGGGTGACCATGTATCTGACTGAGGAGCAACTGACCGATAGAAACTCAGACATTGAGAATTGGTAACTGATCGTGCAAGGCCAAGCTCCACGCCCAATCAACCTGCTGATCACGGCCGACTATGAGTTGTTCCTGGGGCGCAACTTTTTCGGGCATGATGAAGTGCTGTTCGGTCCCGCCGAACAATTAATGGCAAGATGCGAAGGGCTGGGTGTCGGCGTTACTTTTTTTGCCGATGTTTGCTCGGTTTGGGCGCACCGCAGGTTCGGACTTTCCGATTACGCCGATCAATTCGAGACCCAGATGCAGGAGGCCGTGAAGCGCGGTCACGATGTGCAGCTTCACCTCCACCCGCACTGGCTGAATTCGACCTGGTGTGAAGATCGCTGGCAGGTAGCAACCGACCGGATGTATCTTGCAGAGTTCGGCTTTTCAAGCGACGAAGAGGCAGCCCCGGCTATCATCAAACGCGGTGTGGACTATCTGCACGACCTTCTGCGACCGGAAACACCGGAATATCGTTGTGCGGCTTTCCGCGCTGCCGGGTTGGCCCTGCAACCGGATGAGCGCAAGCTCATCGCCGCTCTGTTAAAACTGGGTATCAAGATAGATTCGAGTATTGCCAAGGAGCTCGTGCTCGATCTTGACACCATCGCCATCGACTACCGCCGGATGCCCGGCGCGGCCAATTGGTATCTCGCACCCGATTGTGGCATTGCACAGGACGCCGGCGCGGGTCTTCTGGAGATTCCGATTGCAACATTCAAGTGCGGTTTGCTCAGTCGGCTTGGCTTTCTGAGTCGCCGCCTTCGCTCGGTCCGAATGCGTCGCGGTGCCGGTATCTCAAGAAGCTCCGAACAGACTCGTTGGTCCAACCTGAGTACCATGCTGCGCTACAATCTTCGCTACCTGTACGGCAACCCGCTGTTTTCATTGTCGTGCGACACCAAAGGGCATAATCTCGACATGCTTTTGAACGGCTTCGGAAAATACTTAAGACAGCACTCAGACAGCTCACCTATATATGTGGCTATGATTAACCATCCCAAACTGATGTTCGATGCTCAGTTCGACATGCTGGAATCGTTCGTGAGCGCGGCCAGAAGTCGGTATGGTGATGCGCTCGATTTCGTGACCACTACCGATGTGATTAGGCAGATTGATGGCGAGAATTGACACGGCTCTTTAGAAGTAGGGTGGGTCCGTACTCGAACCAACGGTTTCGACCTAACGAAAGGTCACACGTGGCGCACGAGGACGTACACCACGCACGAGGATGGATGCCCGCCTTCGCGGGAATGACCCATAAATGGGTTCTTTGGCGCAACGCGCTGAAGATTCGCAGGGTGGGTTACTTGCAATCCCGCCTTTTCTTGTAGCATAGATAACAGCGACAAGAACAATATGCAAGGGCGTCCGCCCCGGCGGATTAGCGGTTCCGTCATCTATATTGGCAAAACCAGAAGCGGTTCTGCCCTACGTCGGTCAACTCATTTCGAACCGTCGGGCGTGTCGCCTGACGGCACCTGCAAACGGCCGGTCTACAAATGAAACTCGAGTATGTCTTCGTCGATTAGTTTGAAGTCGCGCTGGACCCGCTGACCATCGAACTTACCTTCCCCCCATATCTTGGCGAACTTGAAACGGGTAGCGAAATCTTTGTGCAGATCGACAGCGGCATCTTCGACCGTGCTGCCGATCGGCAGAATGACCGGATTGGAAAAATCCGCCTCTTTGCCGACCGGTTTGGTGTAGACGCGGATAATCGAGAGGTTCCGAAAAACGGCTGTCCGAAAAGCGTCCAGAGAATCGTCATCGAGAATCGAGGTTGGAACCATCTCAAAGTCTGAGAACTGCGCAGCGACTCTTTTTAGCATCTCGCCGGATTCGTCGTCGTACTCCTTGTGCCCGCAGAGCATGCAGCGCTTGACACAATAGCGCGGATCGTCCGGTTGTTCGTCGGCTTCAGGTTTCAGAATGATCCGCTTCTCGTTGAGTTTCTGCATAACGAATTCGAGATCATCGGGACATTCGTCAGCAGCCAGATCGCACACGAGCACGACCAGATCGGCGTTGCGAATCAGACCGGACAAGTAGTTTTCATACGACTCAGGCGAAATCGGTGGCGTGTCGATCAGTTGAATCTGAATGGTCTGAAAAGACATCATCCCGGCTTGCGGTTCACGGGTGCTATAGGGATAGTCGGCCACCAGCGGTTTGGCATGGGTAAGCGCGTCGAGCAACGATGACCTCCCCGAGTTGGGCGGACCGATCAGGATGACCTGTCCGGCTCCCTCTTTGTCGATATGGTCGTGGGTGGGTGCTTGCCGAGCGCCGGGGGACTTGCTCGGTTGCACGATTTTCTTTTTCAGCGCAGAGATTTTGGATTTCATCTCGGCCTGAAGTTTGTCGGTCCCCTTGTGCTTGGGCATCATGCGCAGGAGTTCTTCGGCCATACGCAGTTTTTCGCGGGTATCTTTCTCGGCGCGGAACTCGCGTTCCAGTTCGTAATACTGTGGTGGCAAATTGGCCGGCATAATCTTATAGATAATAATCATGGACCGCTTTGGCAAGGCGACAGGTCGCTTTTTTGCGCTTCGCGCATCGTAACCTAATGCAGCACGGAGTTGGAGCATTCCCCGGTGCGACTCCGAGTTGATGGGGTACGTTTCTTATGCTTTCGTCCGGCGAGTTTTTTGTCTATACTGACAGTCCAAGGAGAATTCTATGCCGCTCACCGTTGACATCGGCCAGCATTCAAGTGCATTCATCACCGAACAGCGCATGGCAGATCGTACCGGGCTGGGACTAGCCCTCATCTCTGTTGTGGTAGCTGGTCTGTTTTTTATCGGCTGCAAAGAGGACCCGACCAAGTCCGGTGGCTCAGGCTTTCATCCCCGTTACAAAATCGAAACCGAACCGACCCGCACGCTGGATGGTCAATACATTTACTATATTGCCACCGACACTCTCAACCTCGGCAATAGCGGTGTGTTTCGCGCTGAAATCGATAAACCGATACGAGAGTTGGTGCTGGCAGGCGAGGACCTCCACTCCCCCACGTTGGCGCCCGACAATAACAGACTGGCCTACCTCAACGGTGGAATCATCGAGTACTACAATCTTTCCACCCAGGCGGTTGATACATCCAGCATTGACCGGGAATTCAGTTCGATAGTGTATCTCAATGACACTTTGCTGGTGGGACGCGCCAACATGTCTATCTATATAGTGAACGAAGTGCGCGGGACGTTAATCAATGTAGGGAATGGTTGGCATCCATCGGTGGTAACACAAGATACGTTCACTTACACAGCGCCAAGACACGGCCTTAACGACGTGGTAGTGAAGCGCGATGCCTCGCTGACTGTAAACGACACCCTGCTGACGTTGCCGCTTGAATCTACCTGGAGGACAATTCTATGGCCGGGCGGGGACCCATCAAGCGATCGTTGGGTCTGGGTGCGTTCCAGCAACAACGGGCTGGCCCTACATGCCGTTCAGTTGCAGCCGTATGTCGACAGAATGCTCGATTCGACCATGAGTGAGAAAGCACTGTTGCTGGGTCCTGACAAAATCATCTTCACCAGCTTTGACGGACGCTTTTATGAGACTGACTGGGCCGGCTCTGATCCATTCCCCTGGTGGTACCAAGAGCCGAACGATTGACAGGGTCAAGGCCTGTTTTTCGCGCTTCGCGCGTTGCCACCATCACCCTGAGCGGTTGAATGCGGCCCCCAATCATGTCATTCAGGGCTTTGACCCGGAATCCAGTCTTGGATTTGAAGGCTGGATGCTGGCCTTCGCCAGCATGACAGTAGTCGTCAGGACCACAAGGGTCCTGACCTCTAAGATTGCGGTGGCCGGGAACCAAGGCGACAAGTCTCTTCCTTCCTGGGTGGCCGTCCCAAACCTTGTTTGGGGCGGTAATCCACACGAGAAGAATCACCCCCAAAGAGGCTTTGAGGGTGCCACCCGCCGACAAACCAGGCGCCACACAGTTGTCAATGTCGAAACCTGCCTTCGGCAGTCCTACGGACCAGGGGTTTCGACCTACCTTACACACAAGGATGGATTCCCGCCTGCGCGGGAATGACAGAGCACCGCGGATCAACGATCAAGTGACATTGAACTTCCTACTACCACGCTGGGTGAGGGATTCGCCATTGGCACAAAGCGGACATTCGTCGGTCGACCAGTCGTCGGCGACAACGGATGCAAGGGCATTGAACGGGTAATCGAAGGTCACGGTACCATTGGAACGTTCAAGCATGACGTTGATCGAGACAATGTCGGCATCGTACTGGTTCACCAGTTCGATACACTCGCGCACAGAACCACCACGGGTGAGTACATCGTCGACAATGGCTACTTTCTGACCCTTTTCCAGTGAAAACCCGCGCTTGAAAACACGTCCGCTTTCCCCCGGTTCGGCATAGATCGCTTCGAGTCCGAGATACCTGGCAACATCGTAGGCGATGATAATTCCGCCGGTGGTGGGACCGACAATTGTGACTGCGCCGCTGGGTCGGATGCGCTCGGCCATTTCTTCACAGATGCGCGTACAGATAGCCGGCTGTTTTAACAACGTGAATTTCTCGTAGTAGATGTCGGAGTGGCGACCGGAGGACAATTTGAAGTGTCCGTCCAATAGAGCGCCTGAGTCTTTGAACAGTTTCAGTAGTTCATCCTGATTCATGACGGGTCCTCAAAAACAGCCACCGCGGCGGCGTAGTTTCGTTCGTGTGTGATCGACAAATGGCATCGTGCGCCCTCGAGATTCGCTTCAACATCGCTCGGCATTTCAAGCCGTGGTTGTCCCGAGTCGTCGTTGATGATCTGAAGGTGCTGAAGCGGCGGTCGGTCGGTAAGGTATCGCCCCAGGGCTTTCACGATGGCTTCTTTGGCCGCGAAGCGTCCGGCCAAAAACAGCGTCTTATCCTGACGTTTCTCGAACATTGCCAGTTCTTTCTCGCCCAAGATGCGCTCAACGAAACGAAGACCGAATCGTTTCACATCTTTTTCGATCCGAGCGATCTCAACAATGTCCAAGCCTACCGACGCTATCATCCGTGTTCAATCCCTGTTCGTTCGATCTTTCTTTCGGCCCACAACATATTATAAAATGTGGTCTGAGGCAACCACGTCAAAATTATCTTGCGAAAAAGTTTGTTCATTTCGATATTACTTATAGATAAGAGTAAAGTGTGGAGAGAGAGGTCATTTGAAAACCTCTAACAATTTGCTCATGAAGGTCGTCTCTTGATTGCTGCGCCGACGCCGTGACCCGCCCTTTGGACGGCAGCGAGAGCTAAATGCCGCAAGTGGCTGTAAAAACCCTTTACCGTGAATACGGTGAGCGTTTTCAAATAGCAGTCTCTCTCCCAATTATTCAAAACCCGTTCTGTGTGAGCGGGTTTTGCTTTACGTCGCGGTTGCGTTTTCTTATCTTCGAAAATCGCAGGCGAGTTTACGGACGCTTTGACATGGGCGGCTGAGTAACTCGCGTCGGACATGGATGGCGTCTTACGCCTCACAGAAAGGAACGTGAATGTCTCGCCTCTCTGCAGGACGCAAAACCAAAATAGCTGCTCGCACCGCGCTCAATATTGTGCGTGGAAAACCGGTCACGGTATCATTTGAGATTACCTACAACTGCAACGCCAATTGCGAACACTGCGACCTCGGGCATTATGTTGAGGAACCTCGCCTGGGTCCCGAGGTCTTTGCCGACTGGGTGCCAAAGCTCAACCCGGCCGTAGCCCAGATATCCGGCGGTGAGCCGACCTTACGCAAGGACCTGGTTGATATAGCGAAAGCGATGAGAGCCAAGGACAGCACCATGATCCTGGTGGTTACGACCAACGTGCACAACCTGAACGAGAAGAGATACCTCGACTTAAAAGAAGCAGGCATAGACCATTTCTCGTTCTCACTGGATTATCCGGATCAGCGTCACAATACTTTTCGTCATCTTAAGAAGAACTTCGAGCACATGGAAGAGCTGGTGCCCAAACTGGCCAAGCACGATAATCAGGACATCATAATGGCCTGTGTCGTGCAGAGTGACAATTTTCGTGAGTTACCGAAAATCGCCGAAGTGGCCAAGCGCTGGGGGGTGGCGTGCAATTTCTCCACCTACAACTCTCTGCGTACCGGCAAGGATTTCTACTTTATCAGCGAACCGGACGATCAGGCGGAACTGGCCGAAGTAGTCGAAAAACTTCTGGCCATGCAAAAAGAGGGGTATCCGATCCTGACTTCGGAGTGGACCCTGCGTGCAATGATGAAGTTTTTCAAAGCGGGGAAACACACCAACTGCAAAGCGGGAAAACGGTTCGCCATCGTGAATCCATGGGGCAAGCTGACACCGTGTGGGATGGTGCGTGAGCAGTTCGATACGCAGGCCGACATGGTCGAGAGGTTCACTCAGGAGAACCGCTGCGAGAAGTGCTTTACGGCCATTCGCGCCAATTGCGAGAAGACGCCCGGACGCATGCTGAAAGACTCGCTACGCGCTGTCAGGGCCCGGTAGGTTTTCCATGCGCAGAAACGATAGAGAGTTTACCGATCCAGAATCCATGCTGGAATTGTTGAGCCGCTGTCAGGTCGGACGACTGGGGACGGTCGGCTCCGATGGCCGGCCGCGAATCAAGCCGGTGAATTTTGTGGCTTTAGACAACTTCATTTATTTTCACACAGCCTTAGAAGGGGAAAAAATAGACGACATCAAACGCGACGGACGAGTCTGTTTTGAAGTTGACCTGCCTATTGCCTACGTGGCCAGCGGAAACAAAGCTTGCAGCGCCGGGTATCTCTATCGCAGTGTCATGATCCAGGGGAACGCCTCGCTAGTGGATGATCCTCAGGAGAAGATCGGTGCTCTGGATGGTCTCATGCAAAAGCACGAAGGGGCTGACAAGCCGTTTCACTATGGCCGGGCTGCTCTTGAGGAAACCGGTATCGTCCGTATCGCAATCGAACAGATGACCGGTAAAGAATCACTCGGCCAGGGTAAAGCGCGCGAGGCGGCGCTTGAAGCGCTTGACACGGGCGCACCTTTACCCATTGTGATTAAGCCAGAATGAACCGCAAGGGGCTAACGCCTAAGATCCAACTGAATTCCTGTTGACTTACGAAGTATATGCGAGGTAACTTGGAGTCGGTCGGATACTTGGCTTGACAAACTCCAATCGACTTCGTAAAGCCGGCAAGGAGGTTTTTATATGTCACTCTCTTTCAACTGCCCCCACTGCAATGCCTCACTAGTGGCACAATATCTAAGACCGGGCGACGTTTGCAAGTGTCACCAGTGTGGGCAGGAGTGCAGTGTGCCGGTCGATGCCACCTCGGTGTGGCAACCTTCTTCCGCGGACGGCCAGCCGACTATGGCGGCCCCACCACCACCCCGCCAGGTGGCGGGACAGTTGGCTGATCGCGGTACCAGGCTGGGTGCACAGCTAATTGACGGCTTACTGGTTCTTCCTCTTATTATTGTATGGGTCATCATAGCCGGTACGTCCGAATCTGATGCCGGTGAGCTGATGGGATTCTTGCTCTTCATTCTGGGCATGGTTGGGCTCATCGCTTACCAATGGTGGCTTCTTTCGACCGAAGGCCAGTCAATCGGCAAGAGAATGCTCAATATTAAGGTTGTCAAATTGGATGGCACCAACGGTGGATTCGAAACTAATGTCCTCATGAGACTGATTATAAACGGATTTATATGCATCATTCCATTATATTGTTTGGTGGATGTGCTCTTTATCTTCAGCGAGGAACGACGCTGCATTCACGACCATATCGCCGGCACTAAAGTGATAATGGTCTGAATGAACGGGTACATGCTTAGAGAGTATAAGAGCCAAACATGAAACATCTGGTAATCATCATATCGGCTGTAGTATTGCTACTGCCAACGATGGCGAAGGCCGCCGAGCAGATCAGTTTCGACCAAGCCGCCAAGCTGTCATCCCAGGGCGGGAAGCCGCTGCTTTTGGAGTTCTTTCGCGACGACTGAGAGTATTGCGAACTGGCCGCTCGTGAAGTGGCCTCGGAGCAACGAATCAGCGACGCGCTCACCCAGGTGGTGCACCTGCCGCTGAATATCAAAAAAGGTGAAGGGATTCAACTGGGCGAACGGTACAGCGTGGGACCGTACTTTCCGGTGTTCATACTCACCAACAGCGAGGGCGCGGTCATCAACCGCTGGACCGGATACACAGGCGCCGAACGTTTTCTCAGATCGTTTTACAAGGCCATGTCGAACCTTACCCCGATTGCTGAACGCATTGCCGCCTTTGACAAGATGCCCAGTCATGCCGAGGCATTGTTCCTTGCCTCCTACCATGCCGACATATCGGAATTCGTAAAAGCAGCCAAATACTATCAGCGTGCCCAGACGCTCAATGGTTCATCGACTGATTACTCATACCAGGTCTTCGAGAACTACGCCAACGCGGCATGGAACGATCAGATTCCGTTCGACGACGTCCTGCCCGCCGCCGACGCTGTACTTGAAGCGCCGCGCAAGAATTTACAGAACATCGCAAGTGTGGCCCAGTTGATCTGCAAGCTGGCGCGGCGAAGAGATGCAACCGACCGGATTGCGAAATACTTGCAAGCCGGAATCGCGGCCTCCGGTGCGCGTAAAGATGACAAAGGTCGCAAGCTGCAGGCCGAGCTTAAAGCCGATCAAGCGCTGTATGTCCATGGGGACACGTTGGGTGCCATCGAGCAAAAGAAGTCCGGTTTTGGTGAGAACTGGGACACGAACCTGAACAACTACCTGCCCTTTGCAACTTACTGTTTTGAACGGCGGATCAATCTGGAGGAAGCGCAGCGTTTTGTCGAGACGGCGGCGCAGCGCGCCTCGGACGGATCGTTCAAGGCCAAGCATCTGAGTTTGCTGGCCAACATTTGCGAAGCGCGCGGCAACTTCGCCGATGCGCTCCGGCATGCCGAGGCTGCCGCTGTGCAAGACCCGGATAACGAGGCGTATGCCAAACAGCTTTTGCGCATGCGCGAGGCTGCGGGGCGGTGATAAATCACTTTTCCCGCTTCGCGCACCGCACATCGGGTCTTGAACCATCACATGTCACGCAGAGCGGAGTCGAGGGGGTTTTCGTGCGTGGTGTACGTCCTCGTGCGCCACGGATGGATTCCCGCCTGCGCGGGAATGACATAGGGGCGCGGGAATGACACCCCGCGCCACGCGGGGTCCTTTGCGCTTCGCGCACCCTTCAACTGCAATCGGAGTGACAATGGCTGCGCGGGAATGACAGCGGGGAGCGGGTTCACGCCGCGGCGCACAGGCGAAGATGAACACAGCCTGCAAAACCCCAGACCTACCGTTGGTGGCGGGTTCACGCCACGGCGCGCAGGCGAAGCCGGACCCGCCCTACAAGAAGAGATGTACCCCGGCCTGCGCCGGGGTGTCAGAAAGTAAGGGGCTACGGCACGACCTCGAAGCAGTGCGGGCCGTCCCAACCCGGTGGCTCGGCGCCTGCACTACCGAACGACCACATCCAAGTGCCGGACGGAGGATAAAAGCTGGAGTCGAGACAAATGTGTTTTCCCGCTTGAGAGGCATCAATCGGACCAATGGTAATCGCATAGGCGACATCATCGAACCCATCAACCATACCGGGGCCGGACATACTGGCCCCACCGTAGGCTACTGTGTCGCTGCCGCTACCACTGATGGAGAAGGAATTCGACGTAAAGATCAGATCGTAATCATCTTTGGTTAACGCACCCGTCGTGTCAATGGATGTCGTAGTCCAGGTGGCATTGTCGGTTGAGTAGATTCGCCAGCCGTTGGTGATCCCTTTGGCCACGAAGCCGCTGGCGTTTTTCAGACGAAGATAAAACACCACGCTGGTACCGACCGAGATTTTCCCAGCCGCCGGTGAACCATCGACATGATCCAGAGTTATACTGCGCAGCGAATCAACAGGCCCGCCACCGTTACCACCATTGTTAATATCGCCGTTGGTTTCATCGTCGTCGGCACACCCGGCAACTATGAAGATCAGACCGAACATCAGACACAGGATCAGATTACGCATGTTAGTTTTACTCCTATAAGCGTTGCACGAATCTTCTACACAATAGAACCAGTATAGCCCAGACCATCTCGCCTGTCAACGGCAAGTTAACAGCCGGACTCCGTTTTCAAAATGTGCTTTGGGTTACTATTGAGTGTATAAGAAAACAGACAAGACAGTGGTTAATCTAAGGAGACTTTGGGATGACCCATCACGATAAGGACCAACATCGGCCCACACCGCTATGGGGATCGATTCTGACGGTCATTGCCGGCGTGACGATCATTGCGTTGGCCGCGACTGTTATCCATTACCGCGATTTGTACGGTGACACCCTTGATGATTTGCGAAAAGCCGAGTTCCGACGCAAGACGCTGGAGGAAGACTCTTCCAATTTCCGCTATGTTCAAAGGGACAAGTCGGCATACACACTGCAACTGATTCCGACCCTCACCCAGGCGGAGACGACGGCCTTTCAAGCGAGAGGACTGCGGGCACCATACGACGACCTGGCGGCCGACCTGGTCAACAACTGGGACTCGCTCGGTCGACTGGACAGACCGTCCGGCAGTCACGACTCGCTGGTGCGAGACGCCGTATGTGTACTTGGGCCCGACCGCGCTTTGGCCTTGTTCGATGACGGAGACCGGCATGGTACCGCTTTGCTGGCTTATCGAGTTTCGGAAAGTGGTGAGATTACTTGGCAATTGCTTGAAACAGTCGTGCAGTAATTCAGGACCCTTGTGGTACTGATGATAATGTCAGGTCCGTTAAGGACCTGACCTACCGTTGTCTTCGGTTGTCGAAACCTCGCCCTTCGACTGCGCTCAGGACGACACGGTCAAGCCGTGTGTGTCACGGTCAAGCCGTGGGTATCACGGTTAAGCCGTGTGTGTCACGGTCAAGCCGTGGGTATCACGGTTAAGCCGTGGGTGTCACGGTCAAGCCGTGGGTGTCACGGTCAAGCCGTGGGTGTCACGGTCAAGCCGTGGGTGTCACGGTCAAGCCGTGGGTGTCACGGTCAAGCCGTGGGTGTCACGGTCAAGCCGTGGGTATCACGGTCAAGCCGTGTTGCTCGCGCTTGGGGGTAGGGAACTCGATTTATATTTACATCGACAGATTGAAACAACGGTACAGCAACCGATCATCGCCGGTACCGATTCAATACGCTGTCGATAGCCGGACCCGACGGCGGCGCCTCAAAGAGAGACACATCGAATTCCTCGGCGATGTCGATCTGATAGACGGTACTGTCTGACTGGCGACTCCAAAGGGTCAGGTGCAGGGCATCAAAGACTACTTTGTGGGATAGCAGGTTCGGGTCGCTGTTGTCTACTATGACGAAATCAGGAAAACCATAGATCGGTATGAACTCGTTCCACCAATGCGAACCGATTCCGAGGCCGTCGATGGTAGTGCCCTCATATCGTGCACTCATAGTGGCGCCGCTGGGTGGTTGTGGATAAACGGAGTCAACGACAATAATCGAGAAAATCGGCGAAGTTGCTTCGATAACACCGTTTGTGTCGGTGTCATAGATGACAAAGACCACCCCCATGGTCGCTTCGTAATTGGCCACAAGAATCTCAGCACCCGGAAAAACATCGAGCGACACGGGTGGGCCGTTGAAATCGACAATATCGCCATAGGTGTCATCGAGCAATACATACTGCCCCTGCCCATGGTCCCCCGGAACCAGCAAGTCGGCCCGCAGATAGACTTCGAGCGTATCCAGATTGCGGGCAATAGCTCGGATGGTGGCATGCCCCATATTGCCGGAGAAGTTGTATTCGAGGGTCACCAGCCCATCGCTCCCGGACTTGATCGAGTCGGCGGAAATGCTGCCGTCCCCTTCCAGGAGCGAGAAGTGGATCCATTGATCGACCACAAAACTGCCGCTTGAGTTTTTCACGCCAAACTGAAGCGGCTGGTCAAGCCCGGAACCGCCCATCACTCCCTTGTAAACCTGGCCGTTCACAGCCATCACGCCGGTCGGATTGGGCGGCTGGGGCGGATCGTCACCGTTGCAGCCGCAGCCTGAGACAATTCCGATAACGAGTATCAGGGACAACAAAAGACGGGGCGAGCTTGCGATCAACTTGGGCCTCTCAGGTTTTCTGGTTTCTTGTTTTATCGGCCGAATCAGGGTCGAAAGTAATACTTGAGCGCCGCACCGACATTGAGATACTTGGGCCGATTGCCGGAGGCGAAGAGGTCATAGCTGTTGACCGAGGCCAGGGTCATAAAAGATTGCTTTTTCGCGCCCTCCCAGAGTTTCAGCTCAGCCCCACCGCTGGCCATAAACACGGTGTTGATGTGGGACTCCGACTCAAAGCCTGAGGCCGAAGCGTTGGTGAAACCGGCACGAACGCCTACACCGACGAAGGGTGCAAAGCTCTTCTCAACAATATTCATGAACAAGTAATAGAACGCGATTTCGAGATCATACTGATGAAGTTTGGCTTCGGCCGTCTGGTCATCGGGGCCAAAAAAGATCAGCGGGTTGTCGCCGGCCTGCTCAATACGAGTGTATCGAAAGCCTACATCCAAAAGCATTTGGTTATTACGCAATTGTCCATAGCTGAGCCCGAGATTGTATGTCGGGTCGTAGACCTTGTCGCCATCGACCTCGACCAGCCGTCCCTGTTCGTCAAGGAAATCTACAAACCCGGCTATCCCCTCGTATTTTCCGACCGGGCTGGAGGAGCCTGCGAAAAAACTGATGACGTTGTATCGACGAGCCACTCTGACGATTTCACCGTTGACCGACGATGAGAACAAAGGTAGAATGAGCGCCACTAGCATCGCTGTCTGTGCAAATCTGAGCATTTGGGTATTCCTCGTTTTTCGGTCTGTTTCGTCTCGATTGCCGGTTATCATCGACCTGCCCGCAATCAAATCAATAGGCCGGGCTTCGTCAACTTTTTCTACAATTCAGAAGCGGTTTGGCCGACTTTTGTAGTAGCAAGATTGTTGGGTGAATTCGGTTTGACCTGAGCCCAACTATGTGCTTACTTGACCATGAAACTATGGATGGGCCCGAGCCGAGTCGGGCCGACACAAAGGATTAGGTTATTCGATGTCAAGAACGAGAATAATAATCATAGGCGCCGGCGTGATGGGACAGGGACTCAGTGAGGCGATTGCTACTTCCGGCGAGGAAGTCACGTTGTGCGACAAGACAACCAAGCTGGCCGAGCGGGGTATCCGCGGTATCGGCGAGTCGATCGACCGAGAGATCCACAAGTGGGGCCTTACCCAGACCGACAAACGAGCTATACTTGCCCGAGTGTTTCCTTCGTCGGATGTGTCGCTGGCTGAAGATGCCGAGATCGTGATCGAGTGTATTCCCGAAAACCTTCAGAAAAAACGGGAACTGTTTATTGAGTTGGATAAAATCTGTAGTAGCGACGCTCTGCTGATTACCAATTCCGGCACCCTTTCAATCTCCGAGATCGCCGAGGCCACCCAGCGTCCGAGCAAGATTATCGGAATGCATTTTCTCAATCCGGTCACCAAGGTGCCGTTGGTTGAAATCGTCAAAGGTCTCAAGACCGACGAAGAGACTTTCCAAAGAGCGGTTGACTTTGCCGAGCTTCTGGAAAAGAAATGGATCACCGTCAACGAATATCCGGGCTATGTAACCACACGCATCATTGTACCGCTGCTGAACGAAGCCATGCATGTGCTGATGGAAGGGGTGGCCACAGCCGACGATATCGACAAAGCGTTGAAGCTGGGCTTCGGTTTCAACATAGGTCCATTGGCCCTGGCCGACATGATGGGTCTCGATGTGGTGATGTCGTGGATGGAGAACCTGCTGGCCGAGCTGTCCGAGCATAAATACAACCCTTGCCCGCTGCTTAGAAAAATGGTTCGCGCCGGGCATCTCGGTGTCAAAACCGGTTGGGGGTTTTTCCGCTACGACCAGGACGGCAACCGCATCGCCAACGGTTCAGATATAGCGCATGATAAAGAGGGGGAAAAGGTATCATGAAGTTGTTGGTGATCAACTGTGGCTCGTCCTCAATAAAGTACCAGCTTATCGACTCCGAAACCGAAGCGGCTCTGGCCATGGGAAACGTCTCGCGGATAGGTATGGCCGGCGCCGTACTTACGCACAAGCCGTTCGACCGACCGGAAGTAAAGGTGTCAGGCGAAATCCTCGATCACATAGTTGCTATCCAGTATGTCGTGTCGATTTTGATGTCGGAAAACCACGGTGTTATTGCAGACAAGTCCGAGATTGCCGCTGTGGGTCATCGCGTGGTGCACGGCGGTGAGACGTTTACAGAACCGGTTTTGGTCACGCCGGAGTTGATGCAGAAACTGCGTTCACTTATCGAACTGGCTCCGCTGCACAATCCACATAATATTCGCGGCATCAACGCAGCCATGAAAACGCTGCCCGGGGTGCCGCAGGTAGCTATGTTCGACACTGCTTTTCATCATCGGATGCCCCCCCATGCCTACATTTACGGCATCCCTTATGTGCTGTACAAACGGTATGCTATCCGGCGCTACGGTTTCCACGGCATGTCACACAGGTTCGTCAGTAACCGCACAGCCGACATTCTTGGTCGACCGATTGAAGAGCTTAAGATAGTCACTTGTCACCTGGGAAGTGGTGCTTCGATGGCCGCGGTCAAAGGCGGCGTGTCGGTGGATACCTCGATGGGCTTCACGCCACTGGAAGGGTTGTTGATGAGTACGCGGTCAGGTGATGTCGACCCGGCCATTATCCTGCACATCATGGCGCGCGAAGAACTCAACCTGCACGAGGCCAATACGCTGTTGAACAAGCATTCCGGCCTGTCTGGGCTTTCCGGAGTGTCGTCGGATCTGCGCGACATCGAGAGCGCCGCGGCCGACGGCAACAAAAACGCACAGTTGGCCATCGATGTTTACTGTTACCGACTAAAAAAGTACATTGCCGGGTACGCTGCGGCGATGAGTGGACTCGATGCATTGGTATTTACAGCCGGCGTTGGCGAGAACTCGTCGATGGTACGATCCAGAACATGCGAAGACCTGGCATGGATGGGTATCTCGTTGGATGAATCCCTGAACACTGAGTGCCAGGCCACCGAAACGGTGATTTCTGCCACTGACAGCAAAGTTCAGGTGCTGGTCGTGCCGACCAATGAGGAACTGGTCATCGCGCGCGAGACGAAACGGCTTGTGGAGTCGATTAAGCAAGCGGAACCTGCTAAGGCTGGGCAGGTGGAGTAGAGAGGCAACGCCAGACACCTCTTTCCACCCCCTGGTCACGTTACCTGAACACGCCCGCTTTTTCCAGATACCTATCCAGCCAGTCGGTGTCCTCGGATTCGTGCCACAGCGAACCTTCATAACCGCGCTCTTTGGCAATCGCAGCCACCCGCCCCTGGTTGTTGAGCAAAACGTCCGGGAGTTCATCGGCTATGGGATCGGTGTAGGCCTCGGTAGGCGAGATGATAGTCCAACCCTCGGCGCGGATGCGCGCGATCAGTGCATCTATGAACAGGGCAGCCACGTCGTTCTCGTGAAGCAGCAAGACATGCTTCGGAGAGCAACCCAACGTGCGCACAGCGATACTGTCATAGAATAGTATGCCCGACCAGAGAATGTCGACATACGCAACTTTGAGTTTTTCAAAATCAACCGCGCGATCATCTTTCAGCGCCGTTTGAAACGCTTTATCGATATACCAGTCGTAGTTGTCGACGGTCACGTAGCCATTGATGTAGCCGTGTTGCGCCAGGAGTTCACGCACACTGTCGCGCTCCGGCCGCGTGCGTCCTTCATGCAGATAGGGATACCGAAACCAATCGACCCGGGACGTGAACGATGTGAGCTCCTGGTGCGCGCGCGTGATGTTGGTGCCGAACCGCTTGGCGCCGACTTTGTCCAGATCGGGATGGTTGTGGGTATGATTGGCCAGAAGATGTCCGGCCTCAGCGTACAACTCCAGCCGCGCCCGCCCTGAATGACCGTCGAGCCGATTGGTGACACAATAGAAGACGACTTGTTCGATATCCAGGCTGTCGAGTTTTGCAATCAGTGTGCGAGTGCGCTCCATACCGGTCAGGTAGCCACGCCCGCTCATGGGAGCATCGTCGAAACTGAGCGCGATTTCACCGGCGGCGCAATACCCAGCGACTGCCAGCGATAACAATGTCGTTGTCAAGAGAACCATTATCTTGTTCATTAACTCAGTATCTGTTGATGACCGTTGCGCATCAACCAAAACATGCCCGGTGATTCGAGAGGATTGTAGGAAACTGAAGGAGATTCGATATGCAAAACTTTGACTACCGAAACCCGGTCCGCATTCTGTTCGGGAAAGGACAGATCGCCAAACTGGCAAGCCTGGTCGACCGCTCACACAAGATCATGTTGATCTACGGCGGTGGCTCGATCAAAAAGAACGGTGTGTATGACCAGGTGACCAAAGCGCTCTCCAAAGTGGACTTGATCGAATTCTCAGGAATCGAACCGAATCCGCAATACGACACCTGCATGAAAGCTGTGGATGCTATCAAGAATGAAAAGGTCGATTTCCTGCTTGCGGTCGGTGGTGGATCTGTGGTGGATGCCACCAAGTTCATTGCCGCGGCGGCTTGCTTCAAAGGCGCCGACCCATGGGCCATTCTCAGTCAGTGGAAACCGGTCAGAGAGGCGGTGCCTTTCGGTTCGGTGCTGACACTGCCCGGTACCGGGTCGGAGATGAACTCAGGCTCGGTGATATCGCGCGCCGAAACCGATCAGAAACTGTTCTTCAACTCACCGGCTGTCTACCCGCAGTTTTCTATTCTTGATCCCGAGACGACATTCAGCCTGCCGACAAGGCAAACAATCAACGGCATTATCGATGCCTATGTTCATGTCGCCGAGCAGTACCTGACATACCCGGTTAACTCTCCTCTGCAGGATCGATACTGCGAATCAGTCTTGCTGACTCTCATTGAAGAGGGGCCCAAAGTTCTGAGAGAGCCCAACGACTACGATGCCCGCGCCAATGTCATGTGGTGCGCCACTTGCGCACTAAACGGTTCGGTCGCTCCCGGTACCCCGAGCGATTGGGCGACGCATATAATCGGCCATGAGATCACCGCCCAGTACGGCCTGGACCATGCGCAAACATTGGCCCTGGTTCTGCCGGGAACTCTCCAGGTCCAAAGAGAGGCCAAGAAAGATAAGCTGTTGCAGTATGGCGCACGAGTGTTTGGCATCGACAGTGGTGCAGACGACGAACGTATCGACGCGACTATTACTGCGACCGAAGAGTTCTTCCGTTCACTGGGTCAGATGACACGCCTGTCCGAGTATGAAATCGCCGACGAAGCTTGCGATATCATTGCCAGGCGGATGGGCGCCAAGCCGGTGAAGTTCGGCGAGCATCAGGATATCGGCCAGGACAAAACGCGGGAGATAATGAAGCTGAGGGTGTGAGAAAAAGTGTACGTTCTTGGAACCGCATGTACAAAAGCGGAAGGGGTGGGAATCGAACCCACCGGGGACAGCATAACTGCCCCCCACACGGCTTTGAAGGCCGGGACCGCCACCAGACGGCATCCGCTTCCGAAAACAATATAGGAAATCGGACAAGCGACGGCAAACTCAGAATTCACAGCTGTCAGGCGAGCCGACAAGTCGGTTTCTCGCGCTACGCGCGCCGTCACCCTATCTTTGGCTCGGCACAATAACCGCAAGTGCGTGTTTCAGTGATTGGCAGATTTAACCGACAAACAGGTTATGGCAGTGAAAAAAGTAGCATTCCAGGGCGAACGAGGCGCCTTCTCCGAGCAGGCGGCCCGTCAGTTGGCCGGTAGTTCGGCGCGAGTTATCCCCTGCGATTCGTTCGACACTTTGTTTGACAGAGTCGAGTCCGGCAAGGCGACGGCCGGGGTTATTCCAATCGAGAATTCGTTGATTGGATCGATCCATCGCAACTACGATCTGCTGTTGGAGCGTGACCTTCATGTAATCGACGAGACCCAGGTGCGGGTGCTGCACTGTTTGATAGCTCCACCCGGAGTTACCGTGCGCAGGGTCAAAAAGGTTTTCTCCCACCCGGCGGCTCTGGATCAGTGCCGCAGGTTTTTCACCAAGCATCCGGGCCTGTCCGCTGAACCGTTCTACGACACGGCCGGTGCGGTCAAGATGCTCTCAGAGGAAACACCTCCCAATGCCGCCGCGATAGCCTCTCCCCTGGCCGCTGAAATCTACGGTATGAAAGTACTGCGCAAGTCGATCGAGGATGAAAAGTTCAACTTCACCCGTTTCCTGTTGTTGTCAAAAAAGATGCGACCAGTGCGCGGTGTGGCCAAAACATCGGTGGTGTTCTCATTGAAGAACGAACCGGGAAATCTCTACCGTGCCCTGTCGGTGTTCGCACTGCGTGATATCGATCTGCGTAAGATCGAGTCGCGCCCCTCCCGACGCAAGGCATGGCAGTATTACTTCTATGTCGATTTCATTGGATCGCTGGACGAGGATCGGGTGAAGTATGCATTGGCCAATCTCGATGAGATCACGCATTTTGTCCGGATACTCGGCTGCTACCCGGCCCGCGTGAACGGGTGACGCGGTCAATCGCTTTTTGTGCTTCGCACTCGTTGAATTTCAGATATAGCACGGGCCTGCTTTCGCGTGTAGTTTCCGTGTGAACTTGGTACCCCACCCAAAGCGCTTCGCGTCGGGTGGGTTTACTTTGTGCAAAGAGGATTCCACCTGTCGCTTCGCTCTGGGTGGAGTACCGAAGACAGAGCGCTCATAGTACGGCTACGCTCACCCCTCGACTCCGCTCGGGGTGACATGGTGTCGAAACCTCGCTTCGCGGCCATAAATGGCTCTGACTCCCTTCGGACCAGGGGTTTCCGACCACATTGATTTGACCGTGTCACCCTGAGCGGAGTCGAAGGGTCGCCCCTACTTTCCCTTTTGACCCTTGTTGATCTTGGCCCAGGTATCACGCAGAGTTACGGTGCGGTTGAATACCAGTTTGTCCGGCGTTGAATCTTTGGCGTCAACACAGAAATATCCCTGGCGTTCAAACTGGTAGGTTGTTCCCACCTTGGCATCCTTGGCAGCCGGTTCCAGTTTGGATTGGTCGAGGATTTCCAGCGAGTTCGGATTCAGGTTCGACGTAAAATCTTCGCCCTCTTCTGTAGCCAGGGGATTCTCCTTTGCAAACAGATGATCAAAGAAGCGCAAAGTGGCGTCAATAGCATGTTCGGCCGATACCCAGTGCAACGTGGCCTTAACCTTGCGCCCATCCGGCGAGGAACCGCCGCGCGACTCGGGATCATAGGTGCATCTCAATTCCACGATATTGCCATCGTCGTCCTTGATGGCTTCCTTGCATTTGATAAAGTAGGCGTATCGGAGCCGAACCTCGCGTCCCGGCGCCAGCCTGAAGAACTTCTTGGGCGGGTCTTCGTGGAAATCATCGCGCTCGATATACAGGGCCTTCGAAAACGGCACTTGGCGCGTCCCGGCAGAGTCATCTTCCGGGTTGTTGATTGCTTCCAACTCTTCGGTCTGACCTTCGGGGTAGTTCTCGATCACAACTTTGAGCGGTTTAAGCACGCCCATAAGACGCGGCGCATGTTTGTTGAGGTCTTCTCTAACCGCAAATTCGAGATCGGCCATCGAGACGATACTGTCGCGCTTGGCTACTCCGATACGCTCCAGAAAAGTGCGGATCGCTTTAGGCGTGTATCCTCTTCGCCGCAGTCCGGCTATGGTCGGCAGTCTGGGATCATCCCAACCGGTGACATGACCCTCGGTGACGAGTTTGAGCAGCCTGCGCTTGCTGAGCACGGTGTAACTTAGATTCATTCGCGCAAACTCAATCTGCTGGGGATGGAACACTTCCAATTGGTCGAGGAACCAATCATATAAGGGTCGGTGGTCCTCAAACTCCAGCGAGCAGAGCGAATGGGTAATGCCTTCGATCGAATCGGACAGACAGTGCGTGAAGTCATACATCGGGTAGATACACCACTCGTCGCCGGTGCGATGGTGGTGAGCGTGCAGGATGCGATAGAGCACCGGGTCGCGCATGTTCAGGTTGCCGGAGGCCATGTCGATTTTCGCCCGCAGTACGCGCGTACCGTCCGGAAAATCGCCTGCTTTCATTTTCGCGAACAAATCCAGGTTTTCATCGACCGAACGATCCCGGTATGGACTGTTCTTGCCCGGTTCGGTCAGGGTGCCCCGATACTCGCGGGTCTCGTCGGCGTTGAGATCGCAGACATACGCCTGTCCGATCTTGATCAATTGAACGGCGTGCTCATAGAGTTGATGAAAGTAGTCCGAAGCATAGTACAGCCGGTCTTCCCAGTCGCAACCCATCCACCGAATGTCCTCCAGGATGGAGTCCACAAACTCAACCTCTTCTTTGACCGGGTTGGTATCATCAAATCTGAGGTTGCACAGACCGCCAAACTCGGCCGCCATACCGAAATTGAGACAGAAGGCCTTGGCGTGGCCGATGTGCAAACAACCGTTGGGTTCCGGGGGAAAACGAGTATGCACCCTTCCCTCATGTTTTCCTTTGGCGACATCGTCTGAGATGATGGTTCTTATGAAATTGGATGGTGCCGTTGCTTCGTTATCTGACATGTTCTCACTTTCTGTGTTATTCACAAACTATGGCCTCACCCTTATGGCGAGATTTCGGCAATGATAACTATCCGGCCCGCGATTGTAAATCGAATTATTCCCAAAAGGAGTCATAGGAGAGCGAGCGACCATGAGTACAGTTCGTGGTTCTGCCTTGAGAAAATAGTTGCGATTGCAACGATCTCTTCGTACCATATTCAGCCCGATCGACAGGGTTCAATTATGAGTAAACACCGAAACATATTGTCACCCCCTTTTGGACGCACCATCGGCATGACAGCCAGGGCGTTCAAGAAGAGGCTGAGCCGCAATCTGCTCAACTCCGGAACCGATATCACGGCCGATCAGTTTATTACACTGATGAATGTGCGACTCAGAAACGGACTGTGTCAGCGGTCGGTTACGGACATACTCGGATGCGACAAGACCAAGACGACGCGGATTATTGACGCTCTGGAGAAAAGAAAACTGGTCACCCGGGTGCCTGACAAAGTGGACCGACGACAAAAGATTGTTCATGTCACGACCAAAGGTAGAGCGACCTGTCTTCGGCTTCAGTTAGTTGGAGAAACAACACAAAAGGAAGCGCTTCGCGGAGTGCAGGCAGGCCGGTTGAAAATCTGCCGCGGAGTGCTGGATCAGGTTTTGGATAACCTGAATAGGAGAGATGAAACCAATGATTGATCATAGGTGCAGATGCAATCGTCATAAGAGCAACCGTTGGGGATGCCGGGTCGTTACGTCCGGCCTGATAAATCCCAATATCTGTCGGTCGCCTTACTCCACTTTGTGCGGGGAGCATTCATGAACCGAGTTACCAAGGTTATCTTGCCGCTCGTGATTCTGGGCTTGGGCGCGCTTTCCATGATGGTATTTCTGGGACTGCGCTCGGACCCGCCGCCGCGGGAACACACTCCACGACCGAAGATCGTTCAGGCTTATCTGGTGGATATTCATCCGGTAGCTACAGATATCACCGCCTATGGCCGGGTGGTCAGCGCACAACCGCTGGAATTGTACAGTGAAGTATCCGGAGAACTTATGTCCGGCCAGGTTGAGTTTCAGCCGGCTCAGGATTTTTCCAGGGGTGATCTCCTGCTCAAGATTGACGATCGACAGGCCCGGTTGCGGCTGAACAGTTCCAAGAGCGAACTTCTATCGGCTCTGGCCATGGCCCTGCCTGAGATCAAGACCGACTTTGGCGAGGCGTGGGAAGATTGGCGGGAGTTTTTCTCCGGCTGTGACTTTGATCGCGGCCTCCCGGCCTTGCCCGAGACATCCAGCGAACGCCTAAAGCTGCTGCTGGCCCGATTCAATGTTTATAAGTTGTATTACGCAGTACGAGATCACGAGATCGTGCTTGAGAAGCACCTGTTTTACGCACCCTTCGACGGGTCGATTCTCCAGGTCAACCTGAGGTCCGGCTCGACGGCTCGTAGCGGCAGCCTGCTGGGCAGCATAATCAGTCTGGAGCGACAGGAGGTGCAGGTGTCGCTGCCTGCCTCAGAACTCGGTTGGATCGACGACAGCCGACCGGTGGTTTTGACCTCTTCTGAGACCGCCGAGAGTTGGCGCGGCCGCGTGGCGCGTATCGGCAAAAACGTCGACACACGCACCCAGACGGTTGATCTGTTTGTGGCCGTTGATCAGCACGGCGCACCGCCGTTGTTGAATGGAGTTTTCCTGCAGGCATCGATTCCCGGTCGCACGATCGACAGCGCCGTGACGATTCCTCGTAGCGCCATCTACGATGACAAAAGCGTCTACCGGGTTGTAGACAGCAAGCTGCAAAGCTGCGAAGTCACCGTTGCCCGCTGGGAGGTTGACTCGGCAATAGTTGCGGCGGGCCTCAATAACGGGGATACCTTGGTGGTCGAGGCGTTACAGGGTGTGACTGCGGGAATGCCGGCTACGCCAAAACTGAGCAGCGATGAAGGAAATCTCTGATGCGCCGGGTTATTGCCTACCTCATTCGCTATCCGGTGTGGACGCACGTGCTGTTGTTCAGTGTGATCGGTTTTGGTTTGATCTCTCTGGTCCAGTTGCGTTACTCTTTCTTTCCCGAGACTACACCCAGCGTGATCACAATCCAGGTCGCCTATCCCGGTGCTTCGCCTGACGAGGTTGCCGAAGGTGTAGTACTCAAGATAGAGGAGAATCTCGACGGACTGCAGGGAGTCGACCGAGTGACTTCCGTCTCCAGAGAGAATTTCGCTACGGTGAGTGTTGAGATCACTCGAGAGGCGGAACTGGACAAAGTTCTGACCGATGTGAAAAATGCTATCGATCGTATCAACTCTTTCCCGGTTGACGCCGAGAAGCCGGTGATCTTTGAACAGAAGTTCCGCATGCGGTCTTTGTCGGTGGTCTTGTACGGTTCTACCGACTTGTACAACCTGAAGTATATCGCCGAAGAATTCCGAGATGAACTGATGGCCACAGAAGGCATTTCGCAGGTGTCTTTTGAAGGATTGCCCAACCTTGAGTTTGCAATCGAAGTGTCCGAGTCGGACCGGCGACGCTACGGTATCGGTTTCGATGAAATCACAGCCGCTGTTCGCAAAGCCAACCTGAACATTTCCGGCGGCAAATTCGAAACAAGGGACGAAGAGATCCTGATCCGCGCCTGGGGTCGGGATTACTACGCTTCGGAACTTTACGACCTGCCGGTGCGTGGAGCTCAAGACGGCAGTGTTGTCTATCTGCGGGACCTGGCAACCGTCACCGAACAGTGGGAAGACATTCCGGATAAACGGTACTACAACAACCAAACCGCCGTCATCCTCAATCTTGATCAGACTGAGCAGGAAGATATAATTGCCATCGCCGACAGCACCAGAGCGTACATTCAACGCTTCAACGATTCGCACGAAAAGGTGCAGGCGGTCGTCTGGGATGACCGCACTATTCCGTTAAGACAGCGTATCGATTTGTTGATGAAGAACGGGCTGATCGGTTTGATGCTGGTCATAATGGCCCTGGGGTTCTTCCTGAAACTGAGACTGTCATTCTGGGTCGCCGTCGGCATTCCGTTCTCGTTTGCGGGTATGTTGATCGTGGCCGGGTTTTGGGGAATCACTATCAACGTGATTTCGCTATTCGGAATGATCATCGTGGTAGGTATCCTCGTCGACGATGCCATTGTCGTGGCCGAGAATATTTACAGCCACTATGAACGCGGGGCGCCGGCGCTGAAAGCGGCCATTGACGGCACGATGGAAGTTCTGGCGCCGGTGACAACTTCGGTGTTGACAACGGTTATTGCATTTGTCCCTTACTTCTTTCTCGACGGCATGCTCGGCAAGTTCATCTGGCACATGGCGCTGGTGGTTATTGCGTCGTTGTTGTTTTCGCTGGTGGAGGCTTTCTTTGTCCTCCCGGTTCACCTGGCTCACTCACGCGGTCTCGACATAAAACAATCAATCCCGGCAATTCGTCGGAAGATCGAAGGTATAATCCACGTGCTAACGCATCGCGTCTATGCTCCGTTTTTGCGCAAGGCGTTAACATACAAGTGGATCACAATAGTTACACCCATCGCCCTCGTAATGATGACCTACGGCATGATCCGAGGCGGCCTGATCGGCGTGACGATCTTTCCCTTTGTGGACCGAGATACAATTCCAATCAACGTCTCGCTGGTGGCCGGACGACAGGAAAAGGACACCGACTCTCTACTGGCTCACGTCGAGCGGGTTTGCTGGCAGATTAACGATGAGATCAAAAGCGAACGCGAAGACTCGGCCGACGTCGTCCTGGGCATCAAGCGAGAGATTGGCACCAACTCGCTGGGAGAGTCCGGTGGTCATGCCGGACGAATTACGCTGCAACTTCTGGACGCCGAACTTCGCGACATGCAGAGCTATCTCATTGCCAACCGAATCAGGGGCGCCGTGGGGTCTCTGCCCCAGGTTGAGAATATCACATACGGAGGATCGGGGCACTTCGGCAAACCGATTTCGGTCAGCCTGCGGGGTCACGACTTTGAACAGTTGGACAAAGCGCGTGACCTCTTGGTGGCGCGAATGGGAGAGTTCAGCATACTCAAGGATGTAACCGACTCCGATCAGGAAGGTCGGCGTGAGATTGATATCAAACTCAAGGCACGAGCCCATGCGCTTGGTCTCACCCTGCAGGATGTGGCCGGTCAGGTGCGGCAGGGATACTTCGGCCAGGAGATCCAACGCATCCAGCGGGGACGCGACGAAATCAGGGTGTGGGTACGGTATCGCCGTGAAGATCGGCTGGCTCTGGGACAGATAGATCAGATGCGCATTGTTGCTCCCAGCGGCAACGTCTACCCTTTCAGCGAGCTGGCCGCCTACAGTATTAAACGCGGGCTTACAACCATCAACCATGTCGATCGCAAACGCGAAATCAAGGTCGAGGCAAACCCGACCGAGGTGGAGGCGGACCTGCCACCGATCCTGGCTCAGATTGAAGATGATGTTCTGCCCGGCATACTGGCGCAGGTGCAGGGGGTCACGGCTTCCTTCGAAGGCCAATCGCGCGACCAGATGAAGATGCTGAAATCTATGCGCAGGACTTTTCCGGTAGCTCTGTTGGGAATGCTCGTCCTGGTGGTATTGGTCTTCAGGTCCTACGCCCAGGCCGGCCTGATATTTTCGTTGATTCCCATCGGCGTGCTGGGCGCTATTTGGGGCCACGGCATCCAGGGGATTCAGATCAACATGCTTTCATTTGTGGGCATACTCGCCCTCTCGGGAATCATCATCAACGACGCAATCATCTTAGTCGACCAGATCAACCGCAATCTAAGGCAGGGGCAGCAGGTGTTCGAGGCTGTCCACGCAGCCGGAGTGGCCCGCCTGAGACCGATTCTGTTGACCACTATTACCACGTCGCTGGGGCTGGCGCCGCTAATTCTGGAGACAAGCCGTCAGGCACAGTTCTTGATCCCGATGGCCGTAGCCATTGCTTATGGATTGATCTTTGGAACATTGATCCTCTTGATAATCCTGCCGTCAACATTTATGGCCTTTAGTTCCATCCGAGTCACCTGGGCGCGTCTTCTGCACGGTCGAAAGTTTGAACGCGAGGAAGTCGAACCGGCGGTCAGGGAACTGTCACGACCGGTTGTTGACTGACAAATCACCTGAGGATAAAACCGTCGCGCCGGGGGTCGTTTGGATCGATCAGGAACTCATGTCGTCCGGTGATGTAGGCGCTTCCCCCCACTTCCGGGATCACAGCGGACTGCTCGCCAAAAGTAGTCTCTTCCACAATGCGACCGGTGAACTTGCTACCGATAATGCTCTCGATTACAACTGTTTCATCCAGGGCAATCTCGTTGCGAGCAGCCAGCAACGCCAGCCGCGCACTGACTCCGGTGCCGGTCGGGCTGCGGTCGACCTCCCCTTCGGCGAATATGCAAACGTGACGACTGTGTGATGATTTGTCGGCCGGCGGTCCCGTGAAGATCGTGCCGTAAAGGAAACTTAGATCGGGTTCAAAGGGATGAATAACCGGACGGCTCTGCATAATCGCGCGCTTGATTCGCATGCCCGTGTCGATCAGCGCCGCATAATGCTCCGGCACACACTCAAGGCCTACCTGAGCTGCGTCGACAAAGGCATAAAAGGCGCCGCCGAAGGCCAGATTATATGACACCGCGCCGAGTTCCGGCAGCTCGATAGTCTCGTTCAATGCCTGAGCAAATGATGCAACGTTGCGAAATGAAACGGAGGTGACCGATTCGTCCTCCAGATGCGCAAACGATGTCACCAAGCCGGACGGTGTGTCGATTCTCACCTGAGTTACCGGAACGCTTTTCGATACCAGCCCGAGTTCCACTGCAACTTTGGTCACTGCGATGATACCGTGGCCGCACATGCTGGAGTATCCCTCGTTGTGCATAAAGAGAACGCCGAAATCGGAACCTTCCGTCACCGGTGGCGTTGTCAGGCAACCGTACATGTCGGCATGGCCGCGTGGCTCCCACATTATAGTTGTGCGAAGATGATCCAGATTCTCAAGCAGGTAGCGACGTCGATCCAGAATTGTCTTTCCCGGCAGTTCGGGGAAACCGTCCAGGATAATGCGCAACGGTTCCCCCCCGGTGTGCGCATCGATGGTGCGAATCTTCAACCAGTGCGCCGGTGGCTCCCAGTCGTCGGCACATCGGGGCCAGAGGAACGGCGCCTTCATGTTAGAATGTGCCCTGTTCAGTGCGACGGATGATCTCGTCTTGCAGGGCGTCGGTCAGGTCCACGAAATAGTCGCTGTATCCCGCTACCCTGACAATGAGGTCACGATGTTTGTGCGGTTCTTTCTGGGCGCAACGAAGGGTCTCTGCCGTCACCACGTTGAACTGTACGTGATGCCCGTCCATGGTGAAATAGGTGCGCACCAGGTGAGCCAGTTTGTCCAGACCGTCCTGATCCTGCAAAAGCTGCGGACTGAATTTCATATTGAGAAGAGTGCCGCCGGTTCGCAGATGGTCGATCCCGGCCGCCGAGTTCATGACAGCCGTGGGACCCTGTCGGTCGGAACCCTGCACCGGCGAGATACCTTCGGATAGCGGAACACCGGCCGCTCTTCCGTCCGACATGGCGCCGACTACACTACCGAAGTAAATGTGACAAGTGGTCGGCAGCAAGTTGATGCGATGATGACCGCCGCGAGTGTTGGGGCGGCCGTCAAGAAGTCCGAAGTAGCTCTCAAAAACGCGACGGGCCAAATCATCGGGATATTTGTCGTCATTGCCGTACTTCGGCGCATCCTGCTGCAAGGTTTTTTGCAGCTCCGGATCATTGGCGAAATCCTCCCGCAAAACGTTCACCAATCGGGGGAACGTAACGGTAGGATGATCGAACACGTGGAACTTGATGGCGGCCAGACAATCGGTGACGCTTCCCAGACCCACACCCTGAAGGTATGAGCTATTGTAACGAGCACCACCGGCGTTGTAATCCGTGCCGTCGGCGATGCAGTCATCAACCAATACTGAAAGGAAGGGCGCAGGAAGGTTCTTTGCCCACAAGCGTTCGATGATCAGGTTGCCCTTGATTTTGATGCCGATGAAGTGAGCCAGTTGATCCTCAAAGGCTGCATAGAATTGATCGAACGTCTCAAAAGAGGCTGGGTCGCCGGTTTCGAGGCCGATTTTCTCACCGGTGCGCGGATCAAGACCATTATGAAGGGTGATCTCCAGGACCTTCACGATGTTGAAGTACCCGGTCAGGATGTATGCCTCTTTACCGAAGGCACCGGCTTCGACACATCCACTGGCGCCGCCGTTTCTGGCATCCTCCGGCGTCTTCCCTTGCCGCAGGAGTTCGGATATGATAGCATCAGTATTGAACAGCGATGGTTGGCCGTAGCCGGTTTTGATGATCTCAAGGGCTCGCATAAGCAGCCGCTGCGGACTCTTCTTGGCAATCTGCACCATCGAACTTGGCTGCAAAAGACGCATCTCTTCAATGACATCAAGAATCAGATAGGACAATTCGTTGGCTCCATCGGACCCGTCCGGTTTCACACCACCGACATTGATCAGACAAAAGTCGGTATAGGTGTTACTTTCCTGCGCCGTGACGCCCACCTTGGGCGGCGCCGGTTGGTTGTTGAACTTGATCCAAAAAGACTGCAACAACTCACGCGCGCGCTCAGGTGTCAGTTTCCCTGAGGCAATATCGCGTTGATAAAACGGGAGCAAGTGCTGATCAAGGCGCCCCGGGTTGAAAGAGTCCCAGGTATTCAACTCGGTGATGACACCGAGATGCACGAACCAGTAATACTGGAGGGCCTGCCAAAAACTGTCCGGGGCATGGGCCGGAACGCGACGACATATCTCTGTCATCTGCACAAGCTCGGCCTTACGCTCGGCATCGGAGGTTTCTTGGGCCAAACGCTCAAGTTCATCGGCATGTCGGTTGGCCAATCCGATCAGAGCATCGGTGGTGATGGACATGGCGGTGAGTTGGTCCCGTTTGTCCAGGGCGCCGGGGTCGTATTGAAAGTCAAGCCGTTCAATGGCGGCACTGATGTCGGCTTTGAAGTCGAGCATCCCCTTATGGTAGATTTTGTCATCGAGCACGGTATGACCCGGCGCGCGTTGTTCTTGAAACTCCGTGAACACGCCTGAGTCGTAAGCAGTCTTCCAGTCAGGGTCCATCTCTTCAAAGATGCGGTCCCTAAGAGAACGACCCGACCAAAAGGGGATCACCGTTTCGCGCTGGAGATCACGCACCTCATCGCTGACGGCGAACGAGATTTTGGGGCGATCATTCAATATAGCCAGATCGTCCAGACTATGGGTGCAAATCTCAGGATAGGTCGGCGTTGCCTTGGGCGCTTCACCGCGTTCGCCCACGATCAACTCGCCTGAGTTTATGCATATAGTTTTGTGCTCAAGAAGATACGCAAAGGCCAGGGCCCGGGCTACCGGTGTTGAAACCTGTTGCGGCTTGCCGCTACTATAAAACTCCGTTAGGAGCACCGCCCGTTCAATCGAAACCCGGGGCGTGGCGTCGAGACTCTGGAGCCGCAGTCGTTTGATCCGGTCGTTCATGCAGACTATCCTCCGACTTTTATCTTGAATCCATGTGACTCGAACCGGCGAACCACCGATGCCGTCTGCTCATCGGTTTGAGGCCTAAGCTCGCCCAACCGTTGTACCTGGGCCGGGTCCTTAACCTTGTGATGGAAATAATGATGATACTCCAATAGGCTGATTTGATCGATTTGCGACAGTGGTTTTACAAAGGCGCAGATGGCCTCTATGTTCTCCGGCGTGTCGGTGATGCCGGGTATCATGGGCACCCTGATGATGATAGCACATCCCAGATCGGCCAACATCTTCAGGTTGTCGAGGATCAATCGGTTTGACACCCCGACGTGCTCTTGATGCAGTTTGGCATCCATTATCTTGAGATCATACAAGAACAGCCCGACCAATTCCACGATACTCCGAATCTTCTCGCCGGGCGCATAGCCGGTTGTATCAACAGCGGTATGAATAGATCGTCTCCGGCAGGCCTTAAGAAGTTCGGTCAAGAACTCAAACTGCATCAACGGCTCACCGCCCGTGAAGGTTACGCCACCGCCGGACTGATCATAGTACGGAACATCGCGAGCCACCGCATCTATTACATCATCGGGCGGGACCGACCCCTTGGTGAGCGATGCGCGACTACCGTTGCCGCGTTGATCGTCGGGTGCGGCAGATGGGCAGCGGCTCTCCGGATTGTGACACCACCAGCAGTTCAAGGGACAACCACGCAAAAACACGGAGGTGCGAATACCGGGGCCATCATGGATGGCGTAACGTTTCAAGTCGAATAGGGCGCCTTCTACGGGCACAACAGGACTCCTGAATACGGGCCGCTCACTTTCACTGCCGGCCACAATATACAGAGGATAGGGTTTTTTGGGCAGAAAAATGACAATACTTGCGGCCGGTTTGAGCGATGGCCAAGGCTGAGACCAGCGCCGACGGAGTGGATGACGTGCTGTCGGGCGACTCGCCTGACAGCTTGCGGGTGGTGTCGGGCGGGGTCGCCCAACACCACTCACCAAGATCGCCCGACGAAATGAGAATTCCACACCACGTGAAGCATCTGGCTCGCAGTGACGTTGATTTGCACTTTTGACTGTGACTTCAGAACTGGAAGACGAAGTGGATTATACTTGAGTTGGCCGCAGCGCTCACCTATTATGTTGGGCAATAATGAAGAGCAGACCCAAAGTTGTGTCAATCGTCGGCGCCCGTCCACAATTCGTCAAATTGGCGCCGTTGTCTCGCGCCCTGACCGGGCAGTGCCGTCATGTTATCGTCCATACCGGTCAGCACTACGATGACAACATGTCGCAGTTGTTTTTTCGACAACTCAGACTGCCGCGTCCGCAAGTGAACTTAGGTCTAAGCGGCGGGCGGCATGGCGCTATGACCGGTCGCATGCTGAGCGCTATCGAGAAACTGTTCAGCACCGATCGGCCGGATTTTGTAATTGTCTACGGCGACACCAACAGCACCCTGGCCGGCGCCCTGGCCGCAGCCAAGCTGTCTATCCCGGTCGGACATGTCGAGGCCGGGATGCGATCATTCGTAAACGACATGCCGGAAGAGATCAATCGGCGGTTGACCGACCACCTGGCCCAGGTACTTTTTTGCCCGACCGACACATCCATGAAAAACCTGCGCGCCGAGGGGATCAAGCAGAACCTTGTCCACTCCGGTGACTTGATGTACGAGCTGCTGCACGATTCGCGCAGTGTTATCAGAGCACACAAGCAAACTCTGCGTCGCTTCAATCTGACGGCCGACCGGTATTTGTTGATAACCGCGCACCGCGCCGCCAACGTCGACACCGTGGAGAACCTGAAGCGGTTGGTTGAGGTTTTTCGATCTGTGGATCTCCCCACGCTTTTTCCGGTGCATCCACGCACGCGGATGCAGTTGAAACGTAATCGCCTGTGGCCAACGCTGCATAAGTTGGAAAACCTGATTCTCTGTGAACCGCTCGGTTATCTTGACACCCTCACGGCGGCCATGCATGCCCGCGCCGTTCTGACCGATTCCGGTGGGTTGCAGAAGGAGGCGCTGTTTCTGGGTACGCAGGTGCTCACTATGCGCGAAGAAACGGAGTGGGTCGAGACGTTGGGGCGCGGCAACCGATTGGTCGGTCTGGACGCCAAGCGTATTCGTCGCGCTCTGGATAATCCACAGAAGGTCGGGCGGATACCGTATCTGATCAAGCGCCGCCGACCCTCGCACATAATAGCTGCAACTGTTAATCGATTCCTGACGGGGAGGTAGCGGTGCCGCGACGCTTGCGCACAGCGATCTACTCGGTTGCTTCGGTCGTCTTCATTTCCAAAATCCTCGGCTTTGTTCGTGGCATGGTCATAGCCCACAAATTCGGCACCAGCGCAGAATACGACTTCTACCTGATCGCGGTGATGCTGCCGGCATTGGCTTCCGGTGTGCTCGGTTATGCATGCTACTACCAGTTTGTTCCGTTCCTTACCCGCAAGGCAGAGCAAAGCGGCCCGGACGACCCGGCACTCTTCTGGAGTTCCACCTGGTCTGCGGTCAATCTCACCCTGCTGGTCAGCGGTGCCATCACGGCGGCAATTGTCTTGATCGCGCCCTATGTACTGACTTTTTGGGATGCCGGATGGTCCCCGGAACAGTTCGATCTGATTGTCTTCTACTGCCGACTAACGGCTGCATCGGTCGTTCTCTCGGTGTCCGAAGCTTTCATGCGAGCGCTGTTGAATGTCAAAAAAATCTACGCCTACCCCGCTGCCGGGTTGAGTTTGTTCAATCTGTGCTCGATTGCCGCCATCATGCTCCTGCATCAGCACATCTCGGTTGGGGCTGTCGCCGTTGGCATGGTCGGCGGCATGATCGTGCAAAACCTGTACCTGGCCGTGCGCCTGATTCCATCGCAAGCGCTTCGATACTTCAAGGCTTCGATTGTGGACAAAGAATCCCCGCTGTTTTTGTCGGTGGCTTCGACGCTGATACTGATCGAACTGATCAACCGATCCTACTTCATGATCGACCGCTACTTCGCACCACGCCTCGGTGAGGGTATAGTGTCGGCGCTAAATTACGGACAGGTCCTGGTGCAACTACCGGAATCAATCGTCGGATTCGCAATCGGCGCCGTGTTGTTCCCGATTTTCGCACGGTCCGACGATACGTCCGATATGTCGAGGTTCATCGCAGCCTATCGCAAAGGGATCACGGTGGCTCTTCTGTTCGCGGTACCGCTGGCCGTCTTCTTCTTTACGAATGCAGAGTCATTAGTCCATATAATCTACCATCGCGGCGCGTTCGACGAACAGTCGGTCATTATGACGGCCAGGATTCTCCGCACATTGGTGCCGTCGATCGTCGCTCTGTTTGTGGTCTCGACATCGATCCGAGCCTGCTACGCCAAAGGCTGGACAAGACCGGTACTGGTGTTCGCAGGGGTTTTCCTGGTAACCAAATTGGCCGCCACAGCCCTCCTGCCGCAGTGGTTCGGTTATGTCGGAATCTCCGCAGCTTCGTCGCTGTCGCATGTCGGATTCGGACTCGGGCTGATGGGATATATCGTGGTGCAGTGGTCACCACACGATAGAAACCGGTTTCTCTTCACTCTGCTCAGGTTGGTGCTGGCCGGTTTCTTAGTCTACCTGGCCGCCTCTGTTTTTCGCCGAATCACCTGGCCGCTCGTTGAAGAGTCCTCGCACGTGGTGATGTATCTCGCCCTGGCGGCTTCGGCCTTGGTTGTTTTTGGAACCTATGCCGCGGTTGTGGCGATGCTTGGGTTCAAAAAGTATTTCAGAGACGCTTTACCGTGGCGTCGATCGACGCGCCAGACAGAACAGGATTTGCCATGCGACTAATGATGATTGCCATGGGTGGGTCCAATCACACCACCAAGTGGGCCACGGCCATGAGGGATGTCGGCCACGAAGTCATGCTGGTAACTTTTTATCCACCTACGCCGATCGAGGGGGTCGATATCCGCCACCTGAAATGCCGCACCCGTCCGGGCATGTTGCTTGAGATCGGGCGCGTGCGCAGGTTGGCCCAGGAGTTCCGTCCCGCTATCGTGCACGCCCACTACGCCAGCAGTTGCGGCTTCGTCGCCGTGCGCGTAGGAGTCCGGCCGCTAGTGCTTTCGGTCTGGGGGGATGACATTATAGAATTCCCGCACAGGTCACCTCTCCACCGATGGATAGTGAAGCGGGCGATTATCGGCTCAGACTTTGTCAGCGCCACCAGCCACATGCTGGCCGAGGAAACAGAACGACTGGTTGGCGGCGCGGTAAAGCCGCGCGTGATTCCGTTCGGCGTGGATTTGAACCGGTTCACTTTCTCGGAACGACCCTCGCGGTCGACCGTTCACATCGGCACGGTACGTTGGTTGACGAAAAAGTACGGCCTGGAATACCTTATCCGCGCCTTTGCCCGACTTGCCGCCACTCGTGACAACCTGAAGCTGACAATCATCGGGTGGGGACCACTTCGGCCGGAGCTGGAAGGGTTGGCAGGTTCGCTGGGTATTGGAGATCGGGTTACTTTTACGGGTCGTCTGCCCAACGATGAAGTGGCTCGATGTTTCGAGAGCTTCGATCTTTTTGTCATGCCCTCGGTCAGCCGGGGCGAAACTTTCGGCGTGGCCGCGGTCGAGGCGATGGCTTCGGGATTGCCCGTGGTGGCTTCGGATATCGGCGGCCTGCCTGAGGTGGTGGCCGACGGCCTGACCGGACGGCTGGCGCCGCCGGGCGACGTGGAAAGACTGACCGCCGCGCTGGAACACTATGTTGACTCCGAGGAAACTCGGCGGCGGGATGGTCGACTGGGACGCGAGCGGGTGGAAAAACTCTTTGACTGGAAACAAAATGTTCAGATGATGTCTGCGTTCTACGCTGAAATCCTGGCCGATCCGCGATGGAGTCTCAAACCATAGGGCATGTTGATAAACCTGTGTTCTGTTGTGTCGGGTCTTGATCCCGCCCCAGCGGGAGTGTGACCCGACACCGATACATCGGTTTTTTGCGCTTCGCGTACTGGTGTGCCGCGTGGTGAAACCGGAGAGAGCCGGCTTGACCGGCCGGCGGGTCACACGAATACCGGTGCTGTCAGGTGACTCGCCTGACAGCCAATAGGCTGGATAGCAGGTGTCGGGCGGGGTCGCCCAACACCACAGGACCCACCGCAACAGGCTGGAGGACTTTGTCAACACTCCCCAATAGCCGGGCGGCGCACTGGTTGAATTATACTTGACTTGACCATTCCCCCGACCAAAATTGACGACATGAAACGCCGTTACCATTTTGACTTTCGTGACATTCTCTGGGCGCCGGCGCGCGCCCTCTCGGCCAAGAAGATTCTGGTCATGACCCTGGCCCTCTGTCTGGCTATCATCTGCTATGACCTGTTCACCTATTTGGCCCTGGCCATCGCCGGCGAGGGACCGAACTATGTTTTCTCGACCGACGGTTTCTTTCCCTTTCAGGTTTTTGCCTTGGGCAGCACTTTCGCCTGGCTGGTTTATGGAATCGGCGTAATCCTGGCGCTGTTGGCCCTGATGATGGGTTTCACGGCGGTGGCAGCTTTCAACATCGAAGAAGCTCGCGGCAACCGTTTTTTGCACACCCGGCAGGCGCTCAGATTTGCATGGCAAAGGCTGCCGCAACTGTTCCTGACCGAACTGGCTCTGGCGCTTTTTGTAGCCTTCATTGTCCTGCTATTTTTTCTGTTCGGATTGATAACGAGGCTGCCGGTAGTTGGTGAATGGTTTTACGCAATCTTCTTTACACTTCCCGCGTTCATCATTGCCATCCTCACCGTCTTTATCATTGTCGTGTTCCAGGCCTCATGGGTCCTTACCCCGGCTGTGGTGGCGGCTGATCGGGTGCGCGAGACGTTCACGGCCATTCTTGAAACGTTCTCGACATTGATAAGGCAGCCGGTACGATGGTTATTGTACACCGGCTACTCGCTGGTGGCGGCCAAACTGTGCAGTTTCGTTTATGCCTATTTCTGCTACCGGTCGGTACAGTTTATCGGCTGGGCAGCTGGGTTGGGCGGCGGGCGACAAACCACCGACCTGATCAAATCGGGACTGTCACACCTCCCGGCCACATCCGACACGGTGCAGGAGACGTTCAACATCTTTCCCGGCATTGACTGGGGCATCTCGATTGGGCATTGGGCACGCGGCGGTGGTGGGGGGGATACGGTCGGTTACGTCATGGCCTTGATGCTCTTTTTGATTTTCGCGTCGATCATCGGCTACTTCCTTTCGATTATCGCTACCGGGCAGGCGCGGGCGTATATCGTGATCCGCTATCTGAAAGACAACTACGACCTGACCGCCGAGCCGCCTTTGTTCTCAGAAGAAGAGCCGGTCACAGATAAATAGAATGAACGTCTGTCAGGTCACACTCCGCCTTCGGCGGATCAAGACCCGACAGAACATTTACGCACTTGACAGAACATGGGAATCGTTGCGTGTTCTGTCGGGTCTTGGTTTTGGCCGGCCAAAATCGTGACCTGACAGAGATTCTCACAATCTATAAGGCTCCATTTGCTTTCGAATTCCGCTTGCAATTCATTCCGTGCAACTCAATATTCCCCCCATGCAAACCATCCGCTCGATAAAGAAGATGCAGCTGGCGTCACGCATGTTGTCAGCCAAAAGTAAGACAATCGGACTGGTGCCGACCATGGGCTTTCTGCATGAAGGCCATCTGTCGTTGATACGACGGGCGAAAAAAGCAGCCGATGTGGTCATCGTGACTATCTTCGTCAACCCAACCCAATTCGCACCCAACGAAGACCTCGACAAATACCCCCGCGATGAAAAAGGGGATATCAAAAAGATCAAACAGGCCGGTGGCGATATTGTGTTCATCCCGAAAGCGTCGGACATTTACCCGATTGACTTTCAGACTTATGTTACGGTCGAGAAGCTGACTAAGGGACTTGAAAGCAGCGCACGGCCAACACACTTTCGCGGCGTGACAACGATCGTGGCCAAACTGTTCAACATCACCCGCCCCGACGTTGCGGTTTTCGGCATGAAAGACTTTCAACAGGCGCAGGTGCTCAAACAGATGACCCGCGACTTAGGCTGGCCGATCAAGTTGATCGTCGCACCTACTCTGCGTGAAAAGGACGGCCTGGCTATGTCATCACGCAACAAGTACCTCACCGATCAGAAGCGAACCGAAGCACGCTGTCTTATCTATGCTCTGCGCAGCGCCAAGGCGATGGTCGCAAGCGGAGCGGTGGATACCAAGAAGATCAGGCGCGAGATGCGGGCCGCTATCAAAGCGACTTGTGTGGGCGCGAAGGTCGACTACATTGCTTTCACCGACGCTGCTACTCTTCGACCTCTGTCCAAAGTGACTAAAGGCACCGTTTGTTCGTTAGCTGTCAAAGTGCACGGTGTCCGGTTGATCGACAACATGAAGCTGTAGAATTGTCGGTCACTCTGAGCATCCCACAACCTCACCCTGAGCGGAGTCGAAGGGTGACACTGTCAGGATCACAAGGATTCCTGACCTACAAGATGAGATTGCCGCGCTCATCCGCGAAGCGCGGTTTCGCTCGCAATGACCCGAAACTGAATTCGGCTTAACAACGGCGGGTCCTGACATCCCGCGGCAGGCAAAAAAATGACCGCTGGGTCGGGCAAAACCCAGCGGCCTTCCACAGGCTATCCTATAGCCAGGGGAGGGAGGTGTTTTTACTCGGCTACTTTGTGCCCAGCATTCTCAACACCGAGTTGGCCTGAATCCTGGTGTGCGACATCAAAGCCAGCGATGACTGCACCTTAATCATTTCACCCACCATCGTTGCCACTTCCAGAGCATAGTCGGCATCGCGATGCAGCGACTCGGCCGCCTGTAAGTTCTGCGCCGTGATCTCAAGTGAGGAACGTCGCGACTCCAAATCGTACTTTTGGGTCGCCCCCAATTCAATCTGCACCGAATCCAGTTCGGCGATAGCGTCATCAATAACCGCAATAGATGCTTCGGCCGCCTCGGCGCTGGACAGATCGACGTTTTCGAGTTTGCTCACATCGGCCGGCGCCCCTTCGGAACCATCGAGCATGTTGGTACCATTGTAGACCGCACTGTCGGCGGTGTGGTTGTAGTTATCGACGATATACTCCCCCGCCTGGGCGAGAGCCGCCTGAGAAGTGTCGTCGTTGAATCCCTCACTGGCGGCGCTGACGGCCAGGCCGCGCAACTCGGTCAACTGACTCCTCATCTCACCAACCGTCGATGATGCGGTCTCGTACTTATTAATCAGGTGCGAGGTGTTCTCTATTTCTTGATTGAGAGACCCTATCTGGGCTCGAAACTGCTCGGAGATTACCAGCCCGGCCGGATCGTCTGAAGCCCTGTTGATTTTCAGACCGGATGTCAGTTTCTCCATACTCATGTACAGATTCGAGTAACTGTCGGCGGTCTTTCTTGCCACGCTCAAGGTGGCCAGATTAGTGTTAATACTGATGCCCATGCGCCCTCCTTTCGAGGCAGCCATCAGTGGCTGAGTTCCTTCAAGGTTGAATACAGCAGCCTGCGTGCCGAACGGTTACCGTCGTAAGCCTGTGCGTGTCAACTCGTTAGGCGACACGAGCTGAATCGCAATATGCGAATGTATCGTCTCGTGCCCATTGTCTGTAGGTCGGTCAACCCAAACGAACGGCGCACGCCAGGCGGTGAGACTTCCGGAGGCGGCAACTTCAATCGTCCAACTGCGTATAGCCGTATTAATGTACGAACCGCAAACAACTTCAACTCGATCACGATGGTATCTGCGTCCGTTATCGCAACCAGCCGACTGACTCGTCGCTACGGCAGCCTGGTGGCTGTGGACGCCCTGGACCTGACCGTTCCGGAAGGGTGTGTCTACGGCTTTCTGGGTCCCAACGGTTCCGGCAAAACCACCACCGTTCGGATGTTGCTTGGATTGATTGGCCAGGACTCAGGCTCCGTGTCCATTTTCGGCGGGAATCTGAAGACTGATCGACGAACGATTCTCAGTCAGGTCGGCGCCATGGTGGAGCAGCCGTCATTGTACATGCATCTTACCGGACGAGAGAATCTCGAAATCCATCGGCGATTATTGGGATTGAATAATGATCGGATCGATCAGTCCCTTCGGATCGTTGAGATGGATGATGCTGCCGACCGCCCGGTGCGCACATACTCGCTGGGTATGAAACAGCGGATGGGATTGGCCCTGGCTTTGCTGGCCGAGCCGAAGTTGCTGATTCTGGACGAACCGACCAACGGGCTGGACCCGCAGGGCATTATCAAGATGCGCGATCTTATCAAACGGCTACCTCATCAGATGGGTGCTTCCGTCTTTTTGTGCAGCCATCTGCTGACCGAAGTCGAGCAGGTCGCCGACTATGTCGGCATTATAAACCAGGGCAATCTGCTGTTTGAGGGAACGTTGGATCAACTCAGAGATCGACAGCAGCGAGTAGTTCGGCTGCGAGCCGACCGACCTGATGAGTGTCTTAGCCTGTTGAATGAAAACGGGTGGTCGGCGCACCTTGGGCCGGATTGTATGATTGAAATTGGCGTGGCTGAGTTCGACCAAGCGGCGGAGATTAACAAACTGTTGACCGGGGTCGGCATCAGTGTTTATGAACTGCGCCCGGTCAATCCTTCGCTTGAGTCCCTTTTTCTCAAAATGACCGCAAACTCCGGGGACACTTAGGATGCATGATTTCACGCGGGCGTTAAGTGCGGAACTGTTGAAAGCGCGTCGCACCGCCGCCTTGTGGGTAGCCATTTTGGCGCCGTTGTTGGTTGTCGGCATCCAGACCATAGTCATGTCACAGATCGACCAGCCGACCTGGGGCGCGGACAACGCCTGGGTATGGCTGCAGCGATCAACCGGCGCCATGTGGGCATTGTTTGTGTTCCCGATGCTGATCGCGCTGATTACTACACTGACCAATGCCCACGAGCACAACTCACGCGGGTGGAAACAACTCTTCGCCTTACCGGTGAATCGCCAGGCCGTTTATCTGGCCAAGCTGGCCCTGAGTTGTGGGTTATTGCTCATCGCCACGATGGTACTGTGGGGTTCGTATCTGACCGCCGGTTGGGTTATGAGTGTTATCAAACCGGATTTCGGTCTGGGGGCGCCTGCTCCGATGGCTCAGACGCTACTGACGTTCGTGCAAATCTTTTCGGCGGCCGGTCTCTTGATTTCATTGCACCACTGGATCTCGGCGCGTTACGCATCGTTCGCGATTGCAATCGGAGTCGGCGTGGCCGGTACTTTCATTGGCATGGTGCAGGCGAAAGGTTTGTTCCAGAAACTCTTTCCGTGGAAACTGCCGATGAATATTCAGTCGAATGACCCTGACATGATACCAATCGCCCTGCTGGTCGGTATCCTGGGTGGGTTAGCGCTGGCCGTTATCGGGAGTATCAGTTACTGCCGCCGCGACGTTGTGTAGGTTTTGTGTCTTGGGATCACTCAATCGCCGGCGGTACATTTCCCGCCCCAAAAAGGACAGCGCCGCCGGCTGGGTAGGTCCGGCAGCGCTGCAGTGGAGGAACCAAGTATCATATAGAGCCCGCCGACTGGCGGCGTCTCCAATATGCCTTTGAGATATCTGTCGATGAAGACAGACTAATTAGTTATTCTCATCCAATCTCCTGATATAGGCCGGGATGGTCAGATCATCTTCGGAAAACATCGGAACACGATTGCGCGTAACCCCGGTGCCGCCGTTGCCGCCGGATATTCGCGGATTGTCGCTGAACGAAGGAACGGAATCCTCCTCATTGGTACCAGCCGCCATGGCTTGAGCCGGATCGACCGGCTGCGCCTCTACATGTGGATGTTGCTGTAGAACCACTGCGTTGTCCGGGAAGAGCGACATCGGTTTGCCGGGCCCGGCCGGCTGTTGCTGTGTCTTCGTTCTCTGTATAACCGGCTGTTTGGAGTCGGTTTCACCGATACCGGTAGCAATTACCGTGACTCGCATCTGGTTGTCCATGCTCGGATCAATCACGGCGCCGAAAATGATATTGGCATCACTGCCCGCTTCTTCATAGATCAGCGAGGTAGCCGTGTTAACATCGAACAGCGTCATGTCCTGCCCACCCGTGACATTGATGAGTACGCCATGGGCGCCGCCGATAGCGACATCCTCCAGGAGGGGTGAAGAAATCGCCTGGCGGGCCGCATCGGTTGACTTATCATCACCAGTGCCAAAGCCGGTGCCCATGATGGCGTTGCCCATTTCCAGCATAACCGTGCGAACATCGGCAAAGTCACAGTTGATCAGGCCGGGAATGGTTATCAGGTCGGAGATACCTTTGGTTGCCTGGTGCAGAATCTCATCGGCGATGGCAAAGGCTTCGGTCAGTTTGGTCCGTTTGTCGACGATCTGAAGCAAGCGTTCGTTGGGGATAGTGATCAGCGTATCCACCTTCGCCTTCACTTCGTCCAGTCCCTGATTGGCGCGCTGGATACGTTTGTTACCTTCGAACCTGAATGGACGGGTCACGATGGCAACTGTCAGGGCACCGGCGGCCTTGGCGATTTCGGCCACAACCGGCGCCCCGCCGGTTCCGGTGCCGCCCCCCATACCGGCGGTAATAAACACCATGTTGGGGCTGCCGATTGCCTCGGCCACCGCCTGACGGCTCTCTTCCATGGCACGCATCCCCACCAGGGGATCGGCTCCGGCACCCAGCCCGCCGGTGACCTCATGACCGATCTGAATCTTCGTGTCGGCCAGTGCCTGATCCAGCACCTGGGAGTCGGTGTTGACACAGATGAACTCGACTCCTTTGAGACCGGACTCGATCATGCGATTGACGGCGTTCCCACCGCCACCGCCGACGCCGACTACCTTTATGTTGGCGTAGCCGATGAAATCGTCAGCGAAGTTGAACTTGTGTTTTGTTTCTGCCACGACTTGTTCCTCCTTGAACAGGCTATTCAGAAGCGTTTTGTTATCCAATTCTCGAATCGTTTTAACAGACCACGACCGCTGGACCGATTGTCTACCACCGTCTCATCCTGGAAACTGTGGATCAACAGCCCATGGGCGGTGTCGAAACGATTGTCTTTCAATTCATCCGCGGTATGTTCTATCTGACTGATTTCTCCAACCCTGACCCTGGTGTCAAAAATCTGTTCGGCCAGTTGGATCATTCCGTCCAACAGCGCACCACCCCCGGTCAACACCAAGCCGCCGGTCAGCATGTCGGCGACGGCCGCTTTTTTCACTTCTCTGAAGGTCAATGATAGAATCTCTTCCATGCGTGGTTCGATAATCGAAGCCAGGACGTTGCGCGATATCTCCTTGGGTGTCTGAGCCGAGGCTGATGGTATTGTCAACATCTCGGCCGGATCAGCCATTGAGGCCAGGGCGCAGCCATGCGAGAGTTTGAGAGTCTCGGCTTGGTCGACCGAGCAGCGCAGGCCGATTGCGATATCGTTGGTGACATTGCGCCCACCCAGCGGTATTACGGCGGTGTGTCTGATGGCTCCCTCGTGAAAAACCGAGAAGTTGGTGTGATCACCGCCGATATCGAGCATGACGATACCGTTCTCGGTTTCCTCATCGGTCAGTAGGGCGCCCGACAGCGCCAGCGACTCAAGCACCATGCGGTCCACTTCCAGGTGACATCGTTCCAGAGCGCGATAGATGTTCCTGGCCGTGGTGATCGAGGCCGTAACGATATGAGCTTCTACTTCGAGTCGCACGCCGGCCATGCCGATGGGATCCTTGATGCCGGACTGGTCATCCACAGAAAACGTTTGCGGAATAACGTGAATGATCTCGCGATCAACCGGTATGGCCACGGTCCGCGCAGCTTCAACAGCCCTTCGGATATCGGCGCGGGTGATTTCATTGTCGGAGCGACCAACCGCGATCACGCCGTGACTATTGATGGAACGGATGTGTTCACCGGCGATGCCGACCGTGATCCGATCTATTTCCGTGGCCGAAGTCATCTGGGCGTCTTTGACGGCGCGCATGATCGAACGCACCGTCTTCTCCATATCCACAACCACGCCGCGCTTTAGACCTTCGGCGGCGGCTTCGCCATGCCCGATGACATACATGCGCCCTTCTTCGTCCGCTTCACCCACCAGGGCTACGATCCTGGTGGTGCCTATATCCAGCGCTGCTCTGAGATTCTCCGACGCCATCTTAGCTTTTGCCTCGCTCACAAATGATCATGTCATCAAAGCGCAGGTCCATCAGCCGCACTTTTTCAAAGTCGACGCCGAACCGGGTGATGAACCGGGCAAAACGATCCATGTCCTGGATCATCGTCTGCGCCCGGAGTTTCAGCCGGTACGGCAGACCGGCCACGGTTACGGTCAGTCCGAACTGGTCCGAGAAATCGATCTCCTCGATCAAGCGGAATAGATCGCGATGTTCATGGCGTAACCGTATCAGCTTTCGCGTGACCACTTCGGCCCTTGTTTCGCTGCACCGTTCGAACATCGAACTCACGGTCAAGCCGGTCAACACGGGGCGCTCCCAGTTGTCGACCGGGCGTGTCAGTGGGACGACCCGTCCATGGTCGTCGATGCCGTACAAACGAGTCGTTTTCTCATCGAGCAGAAAGCACTCGGGAACGAAACGATTGGTGGCGATTTCGAGACGATGGGGCAACGACCACGAGAGATCGACTTTGTACACGTCGGTCTCCTCAAGCATCTTTTCGGCGGCAGACTCAAGCGATTGGAAAGGTCCTCGGTTGCCGTCCAACATCTGAAGTTTTTGACGCCAATCCTCGAACGAAGCATCATTTACCGTGACCTCGCGCAGTCGGCAGGCCTGAGTGTAGTTTACCACGAAGACGAGCGCCACACCTGCTACCGATGCGGCCGCGAGACCCAGTTTCATTCTGCCGGACAAACGATTCATAGTGTCTTCAATGCTTCTTTCAATTCATCGCAGGCCAACGTTATCGACCCGGCGCCCATGATGATTATCATGTCACCTTTGCGCACTAGTTTCATCACCTCTGCCGCCACGTTGGAGCGCGGACCGATGCACGAAAAGCGGGCGCCCTCTGAGGCGCCGGCCCGACGTGCGATCAGTTCGGATGTGACGCCTTCGATTGGCTCCTCACGGGCGGGATAGATATCGGTCAACAGACATTCATCGGCTATCGAGAGCGACTCGGCAAACTGACCGGCGAAGTCGCGTGTGCGGCTGTACAGGTGCGGCTGATAAACGACAATGACGCGACGCCCGTAGGTCTCACGAGCGGTTGTCAGTGTGGCCGCGATCTCTGTTGGATGATGGGCATAGTCGTCAACCAGGATGACCTCGTTGAACTCACCAATGATTTCAAAACGACGCCTGACCCCGCCGAAGGATGCCAACCCTTCGGCTATGGCCGACATGGGTACCTCCACTTCACGGCAGGCAGCCACGGCAGCCAGCGCGTTTAATACGTTGTGGCGGCCGGGAACAGACAGGGAGACTTCCCCCAACAACTCGTCGATGTGCCAAACAGTGAACCGGGTGCGACCGGCCACCAGCTTAACATCGGTGGCTCGATAGTCGGCGGTCGCGTCGAAGCCAAAAGTGACCATGGGACGCGCTATCTCGGGGCGCACCAGCGCGAGGTTGGCATCGTCGGCCGAGATGATCACCGACCCGTAGAAAGGCACGCGGTTCATGTATGTGACAAACGAAGCGAGCAAGTGGTCCATGCCGTCATAGCAATCCAGATGGTCGGCTTCTATGTTGGTGACGACGGCAACGGTTGGGTACATGGCCAGGAACGACCGGTCGTACTCATCAGCTTCCGCTACCAGATAGTCGCCCTTTCCGAGAGCCGCCCCGCTACCGAGACCGGCCACCACGCCGCCGACGATGATAGTCGGATCGTAATCGGCGTGGCGCAAAACACTGCCGATCATTGAAGTGGTGGTCGTTTTGCCGTGGGTCCCGGAGACGCCGATGGAACGCTTGAGACGCATCAACTCGCCGAGCATCTCGGCCCGTTTGATGACCGGGATACCAGAATCGCGTGCGGCCATCACCTCAGGATTGTCGTCGCTGACAGCCGATGAAATCACCACCAGATCGGCGTCCTCCAGGTTCTCAGCAGAGTGTCCTTGGTGGACCTTCACACCGAGCGTGACCAGATAGTCGGTCACGTCACTGGTGGCGAGATCGGAACCTCGCACGTCGAATTCGAGGTTGAACAGCAACTCGGCGATCCCGGACATACCGGCGCCGCCGATACCTACGAAGAAAAGTTTTTTGTACTTACCAAACATAGTTTTCCGACACCGAAAGGCGGCTGGTGTTTTGGTGACAAGGCTCGTGGTCACGAACGCTTGGCCTTTCGTGTCTCTTCTATCAGTTCAATAATGTCCTTGGCGATGACATCCACCGCCGGTTTTGAGTCCCTGGTCTGAGCGACCACCGCCGCTTTCATGGTAGCATGCTGCCCGGACTCGAACAGATCGACAGCTCGGCCGATCAGGTCACACTCATCCAGGTCGTTCTGATCCACCATTACGGCCAATCCCCTCTGGACGAACTCCAGCGCATTCTTGCGTTGGTGATCTTCGGCCGCATGCGGAAAGGGAACGAGAATCGCCGGTATGCCACAGGCCGTCAGCTCAGCCAACGACAGCGCTCCGGCGCGGGCTACCGCCACGTCGGCAGCCGCGTAGACCAGGTCCATACTTTGTGCAAAGGGGAAGAGGGAGCAACCCTGAGCCTTATCGCCCGCATCGACGGTCACATCCTTGTAATCCCTCTTTCCCGTTTGCCACAATAATTGATACTTATTCTTCAACGAATTATTCTCAAGACTCCTTAGCACTGCCTGATTGACGGCTCGTGCACCCTGACTGCCACCGAGCACGAGGATCGTCCGTTTGTCGGGGTCCAGCCCGAACTCATTCAGGGCCGCAGCCCGGTTGCCGCCCATTACCGATGATCGCACCGGATTACCGGTCACCATGATCTCACCCGTCGTCTTGAGGTAGTCCGCGGCGCCTGAGAATCCGAGGTAAATCCTTTGGGCTCGGTTAGCCGAATGTCTGGTAGCGATACCCGGATACGAGTTTTGCTCCTGCAAGACCGTGGGGATACCTCGGGCGCCGGCCACGCGCAACACCGGCCACGAAACATAGCCACCGGTGCCGACGACGACATCAGGTGCAAAACGTCTCAGCAGCGCCGATGCTTTGAACAAAGCCAGTGCGATCACGAACGGCAGCAGGAGATTACGCGGCGTCAACGAACGCACGAGGCCGCGCATGTTGATCAATTCCAACGGATAGCCAAGTGAATCGCGCAGACGATATTCAAGGCCATGTTTGGTGCCGACAAACCTGATCTCGACATCAGTATGTCCGGACAGCATCTCTTTGACACGATCAGCAATAGCAATGGCCGGATACAGATGACCACCGGTGCCGCCGCCTGCGAAGAGTATTCTGAAACCACCGCTCATGATCTGACCGTCCGTCGTGAGAGGTTCAACAATACACCAACGGCCGCACTGGACATCAACAAAGATGATCCACCGTAGGAGATGAAAGGCAGCGGTAGCCCGGTAACCGGTAGCAACGATGTCACCACGCCGATGTTGACGGCAATGTTGACAAACAACGATAGAGTCATACCGGCCGCCAGCAGGTATCCGAATTTGTCGGGTTGTTCGTATGATATCTTGAGACCACGCCACAAAAGGTAAAACAAGACGCACAGGATTAGCATGAGTCCGACCAGGCCGACTTCCTCGCCTGAGGCGGCAAAGATAAAGTCGGTGTGCGGGTATGGCAGGAAAAAGAGTTTCTGTCGTCCTTCGCCGAGTCCCACACCCAACCAACCACCGGCGCCCAGAGTCAGCGCGGCCTGTTTGGCCTGGTAACTACCCAACAGTGGATCAGCCACCGCAGCCAGGAAATCTGTGATGCGATCTTTCTTATAACCCAGGCCGAAGACAACTGCCGCTCCCACCGCCGCCAATGGCAGTACAGCCGCCGCCAGATGTTTCAGTCGTGCGCCGGCCAGGAAGAAGATGCCGATTACGGTAATGGAAATCACTATGGTGCTGCCGAGATCGGGTTCCAAAAGAATCAGCGCCAGGCCGACGCCCACCAGCGGCAGATACGGCATGAGTAGTTGTCTGAGATCGGTAAGATCGCGACGCGGGTTGGCCAGTGAAAAGGCCAGGTAGAAAATGAGCACGAACCGGAAGACCTCCGAAGGTTGACCGGAGAAGGGTCCCAGAACTATCCAACGATGCGCTTCGTTTCGGGCGGGTCCGAAAAAAGCAAGCACCAGAAGGGCCATGCTGAGGGCTACAGCCGGCGCCGAGTAGATGGCCAGCCTTTGCAGGTTCAGCTTGCTGATTACAAAAACGGCGACCAGCGACAATAGCGTCCAGAGACATTGCTGGCGTAGGAACAACAGATGAGAACCGAAACGTCCCTCGGCCAATATCGACGAGGTTGAATAGATCATGACCAATCCGATAACCAGCGCCGCCAGGTAGGCCGCGAGAAGTCGTTCATCGATGGCGCCTTTAGTCGCTGATCGTTTCATTCTCTTTCCTGTCGCTTCTGAGTTCGGCCACGGCTGTTTTGAAAGCCTTGCCGCGCTGCTCGTAATTGTCAAACATGTCGAAGCTGGCACATCCGGGTGACAACAGCACCGTTTCACCCGGTCGCGCCTGAGCGAAACTGGTCCTGACCGCAGCCTCGAGTGATTCTGCAAACTGCACGGCGAAGTTTCGACCCAGACTGTCGAACATTTTGTCTTTGGCTTCACCGATCAGCACGACACTCGATATCCTCCCGCGTCCATAAGTCGACAACGGTTCGTATGATGCCCCCTTGTCGCGACCACCGGCGATGAGATGTATCGGCGTGTCGATCGAACGCAGGGCATAGCAAACCGAGTCGACATTGGTGGCTTTGGAGTCATTGATAAAGTCTATTCCGGCCACCCGCGCAACAGATTCGAGCCGATGTTCGACACCGGGGAATTTTTTGAGAACTCGGGCCATCACCTCGACATCGACACCGATCAATCCGGCCACAGCCACAGCCGCGGCGGCGTTTTGAAGATTATGCGGTCCGGGGATGCGAATATCCCGGGCAGAAACTACTCGCGATCCCCGACCGCTCAGTGCTAAGAAAAGATCACCGCCTGAGACCCAAACCGCATTGTCGGTCGTCTCTTCGGTGGTAAAGAACATTTTGGTAGCCGCCGTTTGAACGTTGTCGGCTATGATCTCATTGTCCTGCGCATTCAATATGAGGAAGTCATTCTCGGTCTGATTTTCGGTGATTCGGTATTTGAGTTTCTTGTAGGCATCGAAGCTACCGTGCCGGTCGAGGTGGTCGGGCGATAGGTTCAGGATCAGCGCTATGTGCGGATTGAAATCTGCAATCCGTTCAAGCTGAAACGTCGACACTTCCACCACGGCCACGCTGTCCGGTCCGATCTTATCGGCCACCTGCGCAAAAGGCAGCCCGATATTGCCGCACACCAGGCTGTCCAGTCCGGCTGCGGTCAGGATCTCACCGATTAACGTTGTCGTGGTGGTCTTGCCGTTGGAGCCGGTCACGCCTATGATCTTGCCGCGACAAACCCACGAAGCGAACTCAATTTCGGAGAAAACAGGGATACCTTTGCTCTGGAGTTTTTTCAGGATATCAGCGGTGGGCGGTACGCCGGGCGAGACGACGACATAATCTGATTGCAACAAACGATCAGTGTGGCCGCCGGTCTCGAATGGGATACCTTCCTGTTTGAGCTGGGCGGTCACTTCGGACAGGCTGTCGGCTCCGGCGGCATCGGAGACAAAGGGCAACCCTCCGTAGGCGGCGGCCAGCGATGCCGCGGCCAGCCCGGAGCGTCCCATTCCAATTACGCCGATCGATCGCTCGTTTATTCGTTCAGCAACAGTCATCACATCCTCATCGCACCTTTAGAGTGGCCAGAGTAACCAAGGCGCACAGGGCGCCGACAATCCAAAACCGGACAACGATCTTTGACTCCGCCCATCCGCACAGTTCGAAGTGGTGGTGGATAGGCGCCATCTTGAACACGCGCTTGCCGCCACGATAGCGATACGACAAAACCTGGATGATAACCGACAAGGCCACCATCACGAACACTCCCGCCACAATCACCAGTAGCAGCTCTTTCTTCAACAGGATGGCGATAGCACCCATAGCGCCGCCAAGGGCTAACGATCCGGTGTCGCCCATGAACACTTCAGCCGGATGCGAGTTGAACCACAGGAAGCCTAAGGCTGAGCCGATAGCGGCACCGCAGTAAATGGACAACTCCCCGGCACCGGGCAGGTAGTCGATGGCCAGATACTGCGAGAAATCGACTCGTCCGGACACATAAGCGATGCCGGCAAAAGTCATGAAGCAGAGACCGCACAATCCGATGGCCAGGCCGTCAAGTCCATCGGTGAGGTTGACGGCGTTTGAGGAACCGGTAATCACCAGCACCACGAAGGGGGCGTAGAATACTCCAAGAGTCAGGACGTAGTTTTTGAAGAATGGTATCTCAGTGGTGCCGTCGTAGCGATTTTCCGGCGCCAACCAAATAAGTGCGGCAGCAAAGATAGCTCCCAGCAGAAGCTGTCCGATCATTTTCTTGCGCGCCACCAGTCCTTTCGGCTGGCCTTTGATTGCTTTGAGATAATCATCCATGAAGCCGATCGCTCCCAGCCAGGCAGTGACAAGGAGGATCATCTGCGTGAAATAATTTGTCAGGTCCGACCACAAGAGTGTTGGAATAATGATCCCGGCAAGAATGATCAACCCGCCCATGGTCGGCGTCCCGGCTTTCTTCTGATGACCCTGGGGTCCCTCCTCGCGAATGGTCTCGGTTACCTGATACTTTCTGAGCAGGCGAATGAAAAAGGGACCGAGGATCAGACAGATGAAGATAGCCGTCACGGTAGCACCGGCGGCTCGAAAAGTAATGTAGCGGAAGACGTTCAGTCCGGACACATACTCGGTGAGGGGCGCCAGGAGGTGATAGAGCATTAACCATCCTCCCCTTGGTGAGCAACAGCGTGGATAACTGCCTCCAGTCCGACTCCGCGTGAGGCTTTCACATAGACGAAGTCATTGGCCATGAAGTAGGCGCCAAGTTCGACGGCGCAGGAGGCGGCGTCGGGGTGGTGACGTAGTCTCGATAGTTCAATACCTGTACCGACCAGCGAATCGAAAGTGTGTTTCGATAGCGGTCCTACCAGAGCGGCCAAGTCAAATTCATGTTGCGCCAGCAGTTCCCCGACTTCCCGATGGTACTTCTCTGCCTCACGACCCAGTTCGAGCATGTCACCCAAAACCACAATGCGTCGGGACGCCGCCGGTAAAGCGAAGAATGCCTCCAGACCGGCCCGAACCGAGGCCGGGTTGGCGTTGTAACAGTCTGAGACAAAAGTGATTCCGGCATGCTCTACGGTCTGTCCACGCATCGGCGCGGTGGAGAGTTGGATGTTCTCAGTGTCGACGTCTTCGAAATCGAAGCCCAGCGTTCTAACGATGGCGTAGGCGCCCAGCAGATTGGCCACCTGGTGTCGACCGGCTAACGGCAGCCGGAATTTGTAACCTTCGATTGTGACGTTGGTACTGTCGACACCGTTCGGTTCGACTTGGTCGACAGAGAAATCCGCTTCACTGTCCAGCGCGAAGGTGATCGGATTGTCACGTACCAGCATAGCCTGTTTCATCAGGATAGTATCATCGGCGTTGATAACCAGCGGTACACCGGGGTCAGCGTCGCGTACCAGATCGAGTTTGGCGCACGCGATTGACTCGACAGTGTCCAGAAACTGTAGGTGAGATGGACCCACGTTCGTAATGGCTACCACGTCGGGCCGCACGATCTCGGCTAGTTTCGGCATCTCGGTGGTTGTAGAGATGCCCAACTCCAGCACCGCGTGTTTAGTATTCGGATCAATGGCAAAGAGCGCCAGCGGCACACCGTACAGATTGTTGAGATTGCCCGGTGAACGGTACACGTCGGGCGTCACCGCTGCCAGTAAGTGATATGTTAGTTCTTTGGTCGTAGTTTTGCCGTTGGAGCCGGTAATACCGATAATGCGTGCATCAAGTTTGTCACGATAGTCTGCGGCCAGGGTGAGCATGGCCTGGTGACTGTTGTTTACGGCTACCACGGCTACATCGCCCCGGACGTTTTGGAGACCGGGCCAGGTTTGTTCGGCCACGATCCCGGTCGCGCCTGCATCGACTGCGGCCGTTATGAAGTCATGTCCGTCGTTGTGCTCGCCGCGAATGGCCACGAAGAGCTGTCCGGCTGTGATCGAGCGGCTGTCTATGCCGACACCCGCGAAAGTGCGGGCGGCGTTGTCCGTGTTGTAAACGGTACCGCCGGTGATGGCTGCCAGATTATCGAATCGCAACGTAATCAATTCCCTTTGTCACTCACTAATCCGGTGTATCCAAGCTCGGCCAGAACGCGGCGCGCCTCCAAGGCATCGTCGAACTCGTATCTGGCGCCCTTGATTTCCTGATAGTTTTCGCTTCCCTTGCCGGCCAACAACACGACATCGCCGGGTTGCGCCATCTTCAACAGGGCCTCGATGGCCGCACGTCGATCTTCAATGATCTCGTGTTGATCGCCTTCGAGGCCGGGTACTATTTCATCGATTATTGTTTGAGGGTCTTCGCTTCGTGGATTGTCCGAGGTCACGACGCAGAAGTCGGCCGCGGCACTGACCGCCCGGCCCATCAGCGGGCGCTTTCCACGGTCACGATCGCCACCGCAACCGAACAATGCCAGCACCCTGCCCTGCGACATCTCGCGTGCAGTTTCGCAGAGGCGGGTCAGAGCATCGGGCGTGTGGGCAAAGTCGACGTAGACGGCGAACGGCTGGCCGCACTCGATGTAATTAAATCGACCCGGAACCGGTTGGGCGCTCTCCAGCCCACGAACAACACTGTCGATATCAACTCCGGCGGCCAGGCCGGCCGCGGCGGCAGCCAGGCCGTTTATCAAGTTGAACCGACCCGGCAATGGGAAGGTGACGGTGTGTACGCCCATCGGTGTCTTAAGATCGAACACCGTCTGAGCAGCTTCCAGTTCGAAGCCGGTGCAGTATACATCGGCACTGCTGTCTTGCAGAGAGTAGGAGATGTAGGATGAACTGAAGTCGCCAAAGAAAGAACGAAATTCCGGCACATCGAGATTGATGACGGCGTAGCTCAGAGGTCCGTCGAGTCGTTTTACGAGCTGCTTTTTGATTTCCAAGTATTCTTCCATGGTCTTGTGGAAGTCCAGATGATCGCGTGTGATGTTTGTGTAAACAGCCACGCGGAATTCGATGTTGTCTACCCGGTGCAGGGCCAGCGCGTGTGAAGACACCTCGATGACGGCATTGACGCAATGATTCCTCTTCATGAGATGCAGCAGCCGCTGAAGGTCCAGCGACTCCGGCGTGGTGCGTTCGGCCGGGAAAGTCTCTTTGCCCGTGTCGTAGACGGTGGATGTCACCATCCCCACCGTTTTGTTGCGCGCCTGGAGAATGTTTCTGATAAGATAGCAGACGGTGGTCTTACCGTTGGTGCCGGTGACACCGCAGGCCTTGATCTTTTTGCCCGGGTAGTCGTACAGGCGAGCGGCCAGGTCGGCCAGGGCTCGGCGGGTATCGGGTACTTTGACATAGTTGGGCGTTAGTTCGCATTCATCATGCTCACCGACAACAGCCACGGCTCCGCGCTCGACAGCGTCGGCAATAAACTCGTGGCCGTCCACCTGGAAACCTGAGATGGCGACAAACAGACTGTTGGGCGTTGCCTGTCGCGAATCGTAGGCGATGTTATCGATTTCGATATCGCCGGAACCGGTCAGGTCGGCCTGCTTTAGTCCGCTGAGCAACTGGCCAAGTTTGATGTCGACCTCCAACATCCTATATCGACCGACACTTTAGTCGGCAGGTTTGGTCGTTTTTCAGTTCGGCGCCCGCTCGGATTGATTGTTTTACCACTCGTCCACGGCCTTCGATGGTAAACATCACGCCGAGGTGATCCAGCCAGGCAGATGCTTCCCGAATCGATAGACCCACCAGATCGACCATGCATGGCGAGTCATCGTTGGCGGAGGAGACAGCCGCCAGAACATGATCATCACGAACGATCATGCGGTCGGCGGCCGGGAACTGCCAGAGGACAAAACCGCTGTCGGCGTTGCAGCGCAGACTCAGACCACGACTTTCGGCTCGCGCCCGAGCGGCATCGACATTTCTCCCGATGAGGTCCGGGACCTGAGCGGTGGTTTCCAATTCGTCCGTTCGCTCCACCAGTATTCTTTCCGGCGGCGTGAACAGTTCGGCGTTGAGACGCGCATAGCGCTCGGCGATCTTGCGAAAGGCCGGACCCGCCGTCCAGCCGCCGTAATGAACCGGGTGCGGTTCCACCAGCAACACGATACCGGCAATCAGCGGTTGTTCGTATGGAAAGAAGCCTGCGAAACTGCCGATGAATTTATTCTTGAAGTAACGTCGGTTTTCCAAATCAGGAATCTCGGCCGTGCCCGTCTTGCCGGCGATTGAGACAATATCCGACTGCACCGGCTCGGCTGTGCCTACTTCCACCACGCCCCGTAGGACCGCCTGCAACGTGTCGATAGTCTCTTTGGTGGCCACGCGACCGATGACTTCGCGGGATCGCCGGTCGGCTATGTACCCGTCCCCATCAACCCCGCCCAGGATCAGGTGTGGTCGCAATAGTTCACCACCGTTGGCGATGGCCGCAAACCCAGTGGCCATCTGCAGCGCGTTGACGGCTACGGCGTGGCCCATGGCCAGGGCCGACACGGTGTAGTCCGACCATCGTTCGGGAGCCACAACACTCCCCCGTGTTTCGCCCGGCAGACCGATGCGCATTTTCTGGCCGATGCCGAAACGCCGCGCCGTGTTGTATAACTCATCGCCACCCAGTTGAATGGCATACTTGCCCATACCAATATTGCTGGAGAGTTCCATCACCTGGCGAAAGCTCATCCAGCCGTGCTTCTTGTCATCACGCAAGAGCCTTCGTCCAATCCTCCACTTGCCCTCTTCGCAGTATACGGAATCATCAAAATCTATAACGCCCGCATCCAGCATACCGGCGGCGGTGAAAGCTTTGAAGATTGAGCCGGGCTCGAATTGGTCGGTGACGGTACGTAGTTTGGTGGGCCGGGTGGGCGTGCGGTCGCTGGGATCGAAGTGGGCCATGGCCAGAATGTCACCGTTGTTACAGTCGAGCATCACCACCATGCCGCTGACCGCTTTGTGCTCGGTCACGGCGGCTTTCAGTTCTTCTTCGGCAATCTCCTGCAACTGCCAATCGGCCGTGAGCACCACCGAACGGCCCGGGGACGGTTTCACCAGAGCCTGCTCCTTGACCCGGAATGTGTTGCGCAAACCATCGCGGTAGATGTCGGCCATGCCTTCGCGACCGGCCAAAGTTGAGTCGAAAGCGTACTCAAGTCCGGAGCGGCCGGCGTTGTCGATATCGGTAAAACCGAGTATTTGCTTGCCCACCAAGCCAAAAGGATAGGAACGATGAGCCGAGCGTCTTAGATACAAACCGCGCGGTGCGGTTTCGGAAATGTGTTCAGCGGTGGCATCATCGAGCTGCCGTTTGATCCATCGGAACCGGCGCGAGGCCAGACCGAACTTGCGCTTGGCCGTGCCGGATTTCAGCTTGAGAAACTTTTCGAGATAGCTCCCTACCGATTTTAGCTCCTCTTGATTGGCCGGATAGGCGTACAGAGAAGAGACTATTATGTTATCGGCCACCACCTGGCCATTGCGGTCGTACACCAGACCACGGGCGGCCGGGATGTCGACGGTTCCCTCTGATTGATTCCTGACGATCTCGGTGTATTGAGCATGCTTGAGGACTTGCAGATGTACCAGACGCGCCGCGACCACCACAAAGAACAGACATACCAAAACCAACAGGGTTCCAAGGCGCAGTCGTTGCTGCCGAGTCAGACTCACCGATCACCCCCCTCATCGCCCAGAACATCCGGCCTTAGCCTGCGGAGATCACCGGCCGTGGCGCGGCTTGGTGAAATGGCCGGGACGTGACGGGTAACTCGTTCGATGGCTTGAAACATAGTAGCCAGGTCGTCCGGTTGGGGAAGTTTTTCTTCCTGAGAAACCAGGGTGAAGACCTGATCAGCCATGGCTGGTTCGAGCCCCAGCGTGTCCCGAGCGTAGCGCTCAATCCGACCGGCCGAGGATAATTCGGCCAGGCGGACGTTGAGTTTTGAGGCGGCATCGACGAGACGGTTGTTCTCGGCCCGCAGTCGGGATACATCCTTGACCAATTCCAGAACCCGCACCCGCTGCCAGACATGAATGACGCAGATGGCCAGGAACAGGGTCACCAGAATGGCCACCGGGAAATAGCGGTGGGCCATAATCCGGTTGGCCGTCGAAGAGCGTATTTCAACTGTTTCCTTGAACTTGCGGACCGGCTTTCTCATGATGCCAGCCTCTGAGCAACGCGTAGCCGAGCCGACCGGGAGCGAGGGTTGGCCGCCTTTTCATTCTCTGAAGGGGTAACTGATCGGCGCGTGATGATGTCCACTTGCGGTTTCTTGTCGCAGGCACAAACCGGGAGTTTCGGCGGACAGATACAGCCGGTGGCGGCCTCTTGAAAGAAGCGTTTGACCATACGGTCCTCGAGCGAGTGGTATGAAATGACGGCCAGCCGTCCGCCCGGCTTGAGGCAGCTCAGTGTGTCGGGAAGAACTTGTGTTAACTCAGCCAATTCGGCGTTGACGGCAATACGCAACGACTGAAAGACACGAGCCGACAATTTGATGCGGTGTGGCGGCGGTGAGTGATCCTTGACAACGGCGGCAAGGTCTCGGGTGGTGGTGAGCATTCTCTTTTGTCTTTCCCTGACGATCGCGCCGGCCAGCCTGGCCGCCTGCTTCACCTCACCGAAATCACGCAGGATGGCGGTGAGTTCATTCTTGCTCAGCGAGTTTATCAGTTCGGCTGCCGTTGGTCGACCGGACCCAGGGTCGAACCGCATGTCCAGAGGACCGTCGATACTGAATGAAAACCCGCGCTTGGCATCGGCCAATTGATCCGACGAAAGTCCCAGATCAATGAGGATGCCGTCATAACTTGTCTCTCCAATGCGACCGGCTACAGTCTTGAGATCACCATAGGCGGCGTGAACAACCTGCTTGACCTGCCCGCAGTCGGCCAGGTGCTGTCGAGCCCGCTTGACCGCCTCCGGGTCTTTGTCCAGTCCGTAGAGGCGGGCGACTCGGCCTAAACCCTTGGCCAGCGCTTTCATGTGGCCGCCACCACCGGCGGTAAGGTCGATATAGGCGCCTTCCGGATCGCCGATCAAAAGCTCGACAACCTCGGCTACCAGCACCGGCTGGTGACTACTCGCGCTCGCGCCCGGGGTCATGAACCGATGACAGTCGCTCGGCTACATCCTCGTAGCTTCCGGCGAACTGCTCGAGATAGTACTCATACCGTTGCGGGTCCCATATCTCCAACCACCTGTCGACCCCGATCACCAGCAGGTCCTTCTTCAGGGCAGCTTCACTGATCAAATGCCCCGGTATCAGAATACGACCACTGCGATCCGGCTCCACGGCGCCGGCCGACGAATAAAAGCGCCTACTGAAATAGCGAAAATCTCGTTGCGTGAAGTTGAGGGAGGCGAAACGACGTTGGATTTCGGCCCATTCCGCTTCGGGATAGAGAGTCAGACAACCCTCCAGTCCTTTGGTAAGGACCAGCGAACCAGTCAAAAGCGATTCACCGTCCGGCCCTTTAACGGCGCGCAGCCTGGCCGGAAGGGCAAAACGGCCCTTGCCATCCATTGTCGTTTGGTAGCGACCGACGAATCCGGTCAAAAGTGTGTTCCTCCACTTTTCGCCACTTCTTGCTCTTATTGACCATAGTGTACTACTTCACCCCACCAAATGTCAAGCTGTTTTATACCTATTATTGAGAAAATAAACGGGCTTAAGCCTCAGTTATTCAAAGAGTAAGCGATGGGCAATTTGTGATGTGAGCTAAGGTTGTGAACCCGAACCAAGTTTGGCCCATAGCCGCACACGAAAAACAGGCTGGAATCGTGGTCTAAATCCTTTGACTATTGGCAGTTCGCCACTGTTCGCCGGCTCAAAACCGGGCCACCGTCAATAATCCTCCACCTCAAACCACCCACCTAACAGCTTGACACACAACTTATTACAAATCAAAAAATAATGAGCCAGGCTCGCCTGGCAGCACAGGCCGACTGTTTGCACTACTATGAGCGGATTCAGAGTGAAACGGATGGCTCTAAGTGAAACTTGTAGTATTGACAACGTTCTTACCGATCTTGCTTGCCTGTACAACCACGGCGACCGAAGCCCCGACCATAGAATTCGACCCAGACCTGGTGGCGTTTGTGGGAGAAATTGGCCAGGTGGGGTATCATGACTTCGAACCGGTCAGCGTCGGCCGATCCCTCACTCTGCCGGGCAGGACCTACTACGTCGCGCTTGAAAATGGGCAGGACGAGTCCGCGATAAGCTATAATGTGGGCGAGGCTCACACTCTTGGTTCGCTGGCCGATGAACATCTGCTTGAGGACATGCAAACCCGCTCCGGCGAATTCAACCCGGACGACTATGACGGCCTGCTTGATCCTGTCAACACTTCGGAAGCGCTTCAGGCTACCGGTGTGGTGGCGGTGGGAAATGTCCGCTGGGCCAAATTGCTACTTCTGCCGATTACCGTGTCCGAGTCCGGTGAAGTTCAGTTTATCGACGGCCTCACTGTTTACCTGGATCAAGAACCAGTCGCCAACGATCAACTCATGCAATCCGATCCCGCGGGGTCATCACACGCCGGGATGGCGGATCGAGCGGACCTTTCAGTAAGCTCCGAGGTGGCCTCATACTTGATCATCACAGCCCCCCATCTGGCCGCGCCCATGCAGCGGCTGGCCTGGTACAAGAACAGTATTGGATGTCGGACGTCGTTGGCATACATCGATGAAATCCTCGCTATCCAAACTGGTCGCGACGAGGCTGAACAGTTGCGCAACTATCTGACTGAGTTTTACGCCCAAGGCGGCAGCTATGTTCTTCTGGCCGGTGATGCAACCGTTCTTCCAATCCGCTACGCCTACCACCGGGCCGTTGATGAGGCCCCGCCGCTTCTGCAACAACAGGTCAGCGATCTGTACTTCGCCGACCTGAGCGGTGAGTGGGACCTTGATAACGATAACGTGTGGGGAGAGCGCACCCACGACCAGGCCGATCTGACCCCGGAGCTGATGGTGGGGCGGTTGCCCTTCAACACTATCGAACAGTTTGACGATTATGTCGACAAACTGATTGCCTACGAAACTGAGCCGGGCGGTGATGAAAGAGAGTACCTGGATCGGGCCTTCTTCTTTTCATCGGATCAGATGCGCGACTATTCCGGCGGCGGCCAGCACGCACGAATCGCTTTGGCCTATCCGGACCACTTCGGCATCGACACCGCGGCCGGGGTCGAATTGACGCGCGGCGACGATCCCGACCCGCACAACGCGCTACCCCGCGAGCTGGAGGATGTGCTGTCGGACGGTTATGGCATCGTGAACATCATCGCACATGGAACAGGTAATCTCTTCGAAGTGCGTACCTCCGGTTACAATAACTGGCCCAAGACCAGGTTCACTACCGACACAACGGCCAGCGACAACGGTGCCGTGGGGAATCTGACAGCCAACGGCAAGACCTCGTTTTACTATTCGCTGGCTTGTGACAACGGCGCTTTCGATTATGATTACAGTGGGCTCTCGCCCAACTTTGTGGTATCGGCGCTGGCTCAGCCCAAAGCAGGGGCGGTGGCTTTCGTGGCCAATTCACGTTGGGGTTGGGTGGGCTCCAGCCATCTTTTGCAAAAAGCGTTTTTCGATTCGATGTTTGCTCACCGCGGTCGCGCCGCTGTTGAGGCCATGTACGGCTCCAAACTGCGGTATTACTACGTCCGTGATGTCGTCTATGGACAGAACTTCTATGGCGATCCAACCGTGGTGGTCTACGACCAGGTGCCCGGTCTTCTTGATGTCGACATCATGACGGACGCCGGTAGTTTCGAGATTGATGTGACCTCCGGCGGCCAACCGGTAGCCGGATGCCTGGTCACGCTTAGTGACAGCACAGGAGCAATCCTGAGCATAAGCACGTCGCAATCCGGTGATGCTTCCTTTGAAGTTGAATACTCGCCGATGAACAGCTACACCATTGCCGCGGTCAAAGGTGGTTTCACGGTGACCCGACGCTTTCTGTCGCCCGCCATCGCCGCCGATGTCGATGAACTTGTCGACGACAATCTCCCGTTGGAATTCAGTCTCTCACAGAATTATCCAAACCCGTTCAATCCCACCACTACTATTCTTCTTGAGTTGCCGCATCGTACCAATGTGTCTCTGTCGATTTACAACGTTCTCGGTCAGCACGTAGCGAAGTTGATCGACGGCCCTCGTTCACATGGCACCTACGAAGTAACCTGGGACGGTCGCAACAACGACGGTCGACAGGTTACCAGCGGTGTTTATTTCTATCGTCTGATTACCGACAACCATAGTGCAACCAAGAAGCTGATGTTGCTTCGTTAGAGGTTGGCGGAGTAAGGCGACCAAGATTGCGGAGTTCATCCTTCGACTCCGCTCAGGATGAGGTGGGTGCTATCATGCTTCGACTGCGCTCAGCATGACATCCATCGCCGGGCGGACACGGTACGCCACCAAGAGGCTTTGCGTCGGGTGGGATTCTTGGTGTTCGCAGAAATGTAGTAGGGCAGGCATGTCTTCAGACCTGCCGACGGTGGCGGGTTCACGCCGCGGCGCGCAGGCGAAGACGGACCCGCCCTGCGGGTGCCACCCGCCCATAAATGGGTCTCATGCGCTTCGCTATAGGTAGGGTACCGTGTGGCGGGCGCGCGAAGCGCGAAAAACAGGCCTGCCTGTCACCCCGAGCGGAGTCGAGGGGGGCTTCTTTTAGGGCGACGCAAGGCCGCCCCCTACGCGGCGCTTTGTGCTCAGTCCTGAGTCACTTCCCGAATCACCTGAACAAACTGCTCGACCATTGCCTCCGACGTATAGCGACGCGCATAACCTGGTCGCGGATCGATGATCAGTGTCCCGTCGATCGCCTTTCGTGCCATTTCCATAACGAACTCCACGGCGCGCGAGAGCTCCGATGAACTATTCTGATCGAAACTGCAACCAGACTGGGTCTCCTCGATCATTTGAGCAACCTGACTGTCCGGCGGCACGGCTGCAATGATCGGTCGTCCGGATGCAAACAGATCGAATAATCGGGACGGCACGATTCCTTGTTCCTTGGTCGAGGCAAGACTGATGTACAAAAGCGAAGAGACCGACAGAATCTCAATCGTCCGCCGTCTGCTCTGAAAACCATGAGCTTGAATAATACCGCTCAATTGATATTTGTGCAACTGAGCCTGAAACCAATCTGTGTCCAGACGACCTACCTGGAGCAGTTTTATTCGGTTGAACAATTCAGGTGATTGCTTGCGCAGCATTGCCAACAGTTGGAACAAAGGCTCGACCGGCACCAATTCGTCGAAGGTACCCAGAAGCCCGATATTTACTGTCGTGCGATCACTCGGCGGCTGCCATATCCGGGCCAGGTCGTTGTCATAGCCGTTGTATATCGTTCGACCGCTTCCAAGGTATTGCGCGATGGCCGGATTACACGTCGTCAACGCCGCCGCACGCCTTTTGAAGCTATCGATTAACTTCCATGCGCGTTCACATCGGGCACGGTCTGCAAAGGTATCTTCGATTTTGTGACTCAGCCAATAGTCGCGAAAGTCGGCGATCCAGGGCAGCCCGGTTTCAGCCACCAGCGCTTCTGCAACCGAATGGCACGAGATCGGTGGTGAGGTTGAGATTATTGCAGCGTATTCATTGGCCCGCATCAGGCTCTTTGCTTTCTGCACGGCCCGGCGGACCCAACCGCGTTTGTTGTCGGGGAAGAATCTGTCGGACAACCATCCGGCCCTTCGAATTTTTGCGTCGCTGACTTTACGAATCCCAGCCAGATACATAAGCCTCTGCGGATCATAACTGCCGGAACGATGGATGCATGATCGGTCGAGTCCTTCGAGCAATTCAGTCTCGAAAACACGATAGGCCACCGGCTTGACCGTGAGCACGTCGCAATGAAGGCCATGTGCAGGCAATAGTCGAAACAGCGACAGGGGTCGTCCCACACCGGCGCCGCCGAGAGGTGGGAAGTAATAGCATATTAGCAAAACGCGCGGTGTCATCGGGATCTACTCTCGGCCAAATTGCGCATGATTTCAATCTGAGCGGCTACGTTAGTTTCAAAGATAGCATCCTTCCGCACTCTGTCCAGATTGGACTGTCTCACCGCACCGAAGTCATCCGCCCGGTCAACTAATGCTCTTAGAATCAATCTCAATGATTGGTCATCATCATTGGGATATAGGCGTCCGTTTTCGTCGTTCAGCCACTCCCGCACGCCGGGTATATCGGCAGCGATGGGAAACAGCCCCAAGGCCATAGCTTCGATCAGCGAAGCCGGTGAAGAATCCGAACGTGAAGCCGAGAGATAAACATCGTGCTCGGACATGAGTTTAAGAAACTGCCGGCGCGGTTGCCGATCATAGAGTTGCACGCTCGGCGCGGGACAGGCGGCAACCTGCTCGCGGAACCTGGACGCGCCGACACCCCACGACGGAAAAGTCAGTTGAACGCTGCCGTCGGTAAGCAACGGCTTTAGCGCGCGCAATATGAATTCATTGTTATAGACCGGCGCCTGTGTTCGCGGTACGATAATACGAAGCGGCTTTTGAAATCTGTAGTCGGTTTTGTGCATGGAAAGAAAGCGACGCTCAATTCCCCAGGGAACGACACTCCTGGCTTTCAGATTGGCGATAGATTCAGCCGCAGCTACAAGATAGGCGGAGTCGCCGATTACGTGGTCGGCAGTGCGTAGCGCGCGGCCTGTTTTCCATCGGTGCAAAACCGATTTGTGCGGCACGATGAGAACATCAGACCCCCACAGATTCAGCACGATTGGCGGGCTGGTACCCTTCCGGGCCAAAGCTGCGGTGAAACCGTAACCGGAGGCGAAGTGTGGATTGATCACGTCGGGATCGAACTGCCTGATCAGTCGACGTGTCTGCGGCACGGTCGAAAGATAGTAGAGCGCTTTGATGGGACCACGACCTTGGAGCAAGTGATGTTCCATCCGGCCCGGCTCCAGCGATGCGGTCATAACCTCGCAGCCCTGAAGCTCCAGTTGATCGGCATACCTTTCGGTATGAAAGGCCACGGCGTCGGCCAACAACAGTACTTTCAGGGCCGCCCGATTCATAGCCATCGCCCCAACCAGGATTTGAAAATGTGACAATTGTACGCGTGAGATTCTCCACCCCACTTGGACTTGTATTCCAGCAGCCCCTGTGCGTCATCTGGCGAAGCGCCCAGGTTGAGACGTATCACGCCACGCTCTCTCAACCGACGAATCAGGTCCCACAACATGTATTGATTTGCCTTCAGGTTCGAGAACGCTTTGTCGTAGCAAACCTGCCAGTGCAAAGCGGTCGTTCCTTCGACAAGACAGATGTGTGAGACCACGGGTTGTCCTTCGTGGTCACACCAGAGCCAGATTATTCGATCATCGCGTGCCGCCAGTGCAGCCAGCCCTTGATAGAACCGTGCGGAGTATGTTAGCTTTCTCTTGTGTCGTCGCTCCGTCGCTTCCATCAACCGCATGAAACCCTTCATGTGCGACTCGCTGCGAAACCGTTGGATTGTCACCTGCTCTCGTGCCGCTTTGCGCAATTCTGACTGCAACTTCTTGTCCGGCGGCGTCCACTCTGCACCCGAGATGCCGATGATCGTGGTGGAACAAGCCAGCGCCGAGTAGTTGGTGAAGGTTTTGTAGCGGTTGTCAAAATCGGTGAAATGTGCTTTCAGGTATCCGGCCTTGGCAATCGCGTCGAGGATAACTTCAGCGGCCTGATCATGCAGTGCGGTATCCCCGGCGCGCAACAAAACGCGGCTGCCCAAACCATCAGGCATCGACTGAAAACGTCGCACCGGTCGCATTCCGAATTCCACTCCCATAAGCAGGGCAACGATCTTAGAATCTGCATGGGCCGCCCAATAGACAACTCTGCCGCTCAAGGGCGCCCATAGAGATGCAAATGCTTTCGACAGCAACAGCGAATCGCCGCTTAGGATTTGCAGCAGGTCCTCATGAGTCCCGTCTGCTGTGAGTCGTGTGACTTTCATCACTGACGAACCAGTAGAATCTTCCCTCGCTGAACTCCTCCCCGGTCGTCCTCCAGTATATAAATGAAGACTCCGGAAGCCACTGCCGTCCCGGCATCGTTGCGTCCAAACCATCCACGGTTGGCGTCCAATTCTGAAACCAGCTCACCGGCGGGCGTGTAGATACGCACCGTGCCTGGTCGGCCCCAGTTGAAAGCAAGGCTGTCGTGCGGCGAACGGATTACAAATGGATTCGGAAATGCCACCACTTCTTCCAGATCAAAGACGATTTCTCCCACCGGTGATGTCAAAAGAGAAATCCCGGCGTCGGTAGCAATGTACAAATCGCCGGTTGCCTGGTTGAGAGTAAGGGCATTGATCTTGTCATTGACCAGGCCGCTGTTGGACGTTACGTATACATCAAAGCTACCGGCGGTGGCGTCAAAACGAGCCAGCCCCGACCGAGTCCCGATCCAGAGATTTCCGCGCCCGTCGAACTCAAGGTCTGTGATGTCACGGTCGACCCCGGCCGGTAAGTCGACGTCAACGAATCGTTCGATACCCGGATCGTAGCGCGAAAGCCCGACATTGGTACCAACCCAGAGGATACCGTCGGGGGCGAAACGAACCACCCGGACATTATTGGAGCGGAGGAAGCTATTGTCTTCCGTATAATGCACACATGAATTGTCGCCGCGATCAAATGGGTCCACACCGACATTGCAGACATATACACCGTTGAATTCGTTGCCGACCGCCACCAGGCCGGCGCGATAGTCAAGGGACACAACAAAGGTGTGATCGATGCCGTCGGTGGAGCCGAGCGCATCCCATCCGTTGACGGGGTCATCGATGTTGCTCAGGTCGGCTATGGCAATCGGATTGCCGTTGGCGGCGCGATAGCACGGAACGAAGAGATAACGTCCATCGGTGGCCAGGTCATAGATGACCACGAATCTCAGACCGTTGGGCGGATCATCGGTGTTGCCGATCAGAGTCGAGTTCTGTTCGTCGTAATTTGTAACCGCTCCGTTTTCAATTCTGAACAAGCCGGTTCCGAAAGTCCCCACCCATGAGGCGCCGGTGGAATCCGAGATGGCCACCATTGTACGCGAACCGTTATCGAAGTCGTAGGTTGTCCACAGTTGATCGATTAACGTAGCTGAGGTCGTGTCGGTGAATACGGCTGTAATGCGGCCGTCGGCGTTGACGGTCAGATCGGCGACCTGATTGGAGGGTAACCCGGTCCAGGCATATTCGCTGAAGACGGTGCCGTTATCATAGTAGAGCCCCACCCGGTCGGCGGCCAGCCAACGACGATCACCGAACATTAAACCGGTACTGGGCGCTCGGGGCAGACCCGGTGTCGGGAGCAGCACGGGTGTGCTGTCGGCAATCACACCGTACCCACCGGCGAAGTAGAAGAACAGGGAGTCGTTTTCGATTGACAGATCGGTGAAGGGTCTGCCGATGCCGACATTCAGTCGAACAACGCTGGTATCCGTGGGGCTGACGGTAAGACGCCATAGTCCGGTGGAGGCGGCCACAAAAAGATCTGCCCCAAAGGCAACCACCCGCGCCAGGCCACCACCGTTGAAGAGCTCCGATGAAAAGACTGTCCAGTTATAGCGCGACTTAAGCTGCACCGGGTTCACAGTGGTGGCCACAGCCAATCCAGCCGAAGTGGCCAACCAGATCGTGTCGTTGATCAACAACAGATCGTTAACTTCCGGGAAATCCGGCAAACTGCCGAAGCGACCGTAGCTGTCTTGAATCTGGCCGTTGTCCTTCGCCTTGGAAAAAAGCACCAGTCCAATCGAGGTGCCGACCCAAAGGTCATCGCCGTCGTCGGCCAAGGCGAATAGATCAATAGGGTCATCATTGTTATCTCTGAACACGAACTGTTTGGGCGCGGTCTGGTTGAACCTGACCAATCTGCCTTTACCGGCCACCCATTGGCGGCCCGAGTCGTCAACAATCATCTCGTGGATCTCGGTGGTACCGAGACCGTCGACGTTTGTAAATGCTCGCCCTGGTTGGTCGAAATCAGGAATGGCCAGCAATCCACCGCTTGAGGCTACCCACAAAGTATCATTGATTACAGCCAGCCGGTTGGCCTGCCTAAGGGAGGTCCATGTCCCCCACTCAAGTGCAACGACCGGTCGACAAAAGCCGAAGACAACGGCCGGCAGTATCAGGAACCAGAGTTTTTGGAGGCGGGCATGAACTTTCGGATTATCCATAGTGCCGTCAATATAGCCACGATTGAAACCGTAAACAAGAACGAGAACCGACCGACCAGATCGCCGTGCTTCGTATATAAGGAGTATTCATCCAATAAGCCCACTTGACCGACCAGGGCGTCGACCGTATACAAGTCCAGTTCGCCGTGCATCCGTCCGTAGCCATCAACAATGAAAGTCAGGCCGCTGTTGGCCGAGCGTGCAAACCAGCAACGATTCTCGACGGCCCGAGTGATAAAGATGCGTGCGTGCTGGTGAAGACCCGGTGATCGGCCCCACCAGGTATCGTTGGTAATGCCCACCACGAACTGGGCGCCATCGATAATGGTGCGGCGCACAAACTCCGGGAATGCAGTTTCGAAACATATCAAAACCGAGTAGCTGGCTTCCGGCAGATTGAACATCACCGAGGAATCGCCGGGACGAAAATCGGACCACCATTGGACATCGTATTGATCGATAAAGGTGAGGTACTTCCTCAAAAAGTCCTTGCGCATGAACGGCAGTTGGTCCTGGTATGGCACCTGTTCGGAAAAAGGTACCAGTTTGACCTTGTGGTACGATTGCTCAAACCCTCCGGTGGGGCCAAGCTGAAAGCAGGAATTGTGGTAGCGCTGCACGCCTCCGGGGTAACTGATCGCCAAGGCGCCGACCAAATGGTAGCCGGCCGACTTGCGAGCCACTTCAGCGACTCTCTGGCGACAACCGCGGTCATTGGACAAATAGCAGGGCGCCGCCGTCTCCGGCCATACGTAGAGCTTCACATCCTCTTGGGCCACCGCCTGAGTGATGGAGTCATAGAGATCGATACTGTGGAACTGGTTTCCCTCGCTCCACTTTTCATGCAGCGGCACCGAGCCTTGCATCAAAGCCAGTTTGAAATCACCATCGATCGGAATGCGCGGCAATTCGATCCATCCATAGGCGGACAAAGCGACAATGATACCGGCTGAGGCAAACAACGCCGTAATCCGACGCTCCGGCGAAAGTGTCTTGCGAAAGCACTGCCATAACAAAACGTTGACCGTCACGATCAAGAACGTAAGCCCGTGCACCGAGGTGACGGAGACGAATTGCAGGATGTATGAGTAGTACGCCTGAGTATAACCCAAGTCGGACCAGGGAAAGGCAAACTGCGTGAGCGTGCGAAAATACTCCATGCCGGTCCAGAGAATTGGTAAGGCGACCAGAGCAAAAACCGGTCGTAGCCGATAGAGTTTCCAGAAAGTCATCAGAACCGCCGTGTAGTACCAGCCCACAATCACCACGGCGGCAATCATGCCCGGCGGCGTGACCATGCCGACCCACCAGATTGAGAACAACGTGAAAAAGAAACTGAAAAAGTAGGCGGCGTTGAAAGCAGCTCGACGTTCAAGCGAACTGATGATCCAAATCGGACGCACCAACGAGAACCAAGCCAGAAAACCCAGATGCTCCGGGTAAAAGGCCAGTGAAAGTAAAAAGGACCAGACCAGCAACTCGAGGCGACGCCGTCGTACAACGACATCCTGAGGAAGAATGACGCGGCCGATTCTTGTCAACAGGCCAAGCAGCTTGTTACCCTCGTTCTATTAGTGATTTCCCGGTCATCTCAGCCGGGACGTTGAGTTCCATAACGTGAAGAACAGTGGGTGCAATATCAGCCAGAATACCACCTTCGCGCAGAGCAACAGTTCCCTTTCGTCCAACCTTCTCAGCCGGATCATACAAAACGCACGGAACCGGGTTGGTCGTATGTGCGGTCCATGGCCCACCGGAGTCGGGATCGATCATCATTTCAGCATTGCCGTGATCGGCCGTAATCAGGGCCACCCCAGCCTGACTCCCGACGGCCTCCAACAGCCGCCCCAGTCCGATATCGACAGCTTCCACAGCCTGCCTGGCGGCATCGAAATCGCCGGTATGACCGACCATGTCGCAGTTGGCATAGTTCAGCACAATCAGATCATACTCGCCCGATGCTATTTTTTGCACCGCATTGTCGGTAACAGCCACCGACGACATTTCCGGTTGGAGATCGTAGGTAGCCACTTTGGGGGACGGGATCAAGTCGCGATCCTCTCCATCGAATGGTTTTTCGACACCGCCATTGAAAAAAAACGTCACATGCGCATACTTCTCAGTCTCAGCCGTGCGAAGTTGTTTTTTGCCGGAGCGCGCAAGAACGGCGCCCAGAATGTTGTCAAGCCGCGTTGATTGGAAAACCACTTTGGCCTCGGTCATGGTGACATCGTAGTTGGTCATGGTGACCAACTCGACCTGAGGGTTGTCGGGGTGGTGGTAGCCATCGTTGGCATAACCCAGGAACATCTGAGAGAGCTCGCGCACCCGGTCGGCGCGGAAATTGAACATGACAGCCAGATCGTCATTGTTCAGACATCCGGACGGCCCGCCGTCGTTGGTTATCACCAACGGCTCGATGAATTCATCGGTGACGCCGGCTGCATACGATGCCTTGATGGCTTCGAGCGGGTCGTCGAACCTCTGTCCCTCTGCATGCACGATTGCTCGGTAGGCTTTATCCACACGCTCCCAGCGCTGGTCACGATCCATGGCGAAGTAACGACCGGATATAGTGGCCACCCGGCCCAGCCCTATCTCCTTGAACTTGTCCAGCACCTCTTTCATAAAATGTTGACCGGAGTCGGGTGGCGTGTCACGGCCATCCATGAAGGCGTGGAGGTAAACCTCGCCGACGTTTCTATCTTTGGCCATCTGGACCAGCGCGTAAAGATGCTCCAGGGAGGAGTGTACGCAACCATTGGAGACCAGTCCGAAAAGATGCATCCCCTTACCCGCAGCCGCGGCGCGATCAATGGCTGATGATAGCGATGGATTTTCGAAGAACGAACGGTCGGCGATTGCCTGATCGATGCGCGAGATATCCTGATAGACGATGCGGCCCGAACCGAGATTGAGATGCCCCACTTCGCTGTTGCCCATCTGCCCGTCGGGCAGGCCAACGGCAGCGCCGGAGCCATCAATCAGAGTGTTGGGATGCTCGGCCATCAGCCGGTCGAAATTCGGTTTGGTTGCTAAGGCGATAGCGTTGTCGGGCAGCGGCTCGCGCCAGCCAAAACCATCCATAATGCACAGAAGAATCATGCTATCCCTTGGATCAATGCAGTCGTTCAGTCACCGATCATGACCACCGGTTCGCTTCCGGTGACAACTCGGCCGATCCTATAAACCTGTTCACCCATCTGTTCTACAGCGGCACAGACGCTATCGGCATCTTTTGCCTCGACCACGATTATATAACCGATGCCCATGTTGAAGGTTCGATAGATGTCGTCAGGATCGATGTTCCCCAGGTCTTTAAGAATCGTGAAAATCGGCGGCACCGGCCACTTGCTCTTGTCGATCTCGGCGCTCAGACCGTCGGGCATGACGCGATTGAGATTGCCCTGGATTCCACCGCCGGTAATATGCGCCATGCCGTGGACGGCAAACTGAGGCAACAACGGATGCACAATCGGCGCGTAACAGCGATGCACAGCCAAAAGCGCCTCACCGATTGTCGTTTTTAGCTGCGGGAAAAAATCGTCCGGCTTGAGACGAGCGATCTCAAAGACGACCTTTCGGGCCAAAGTGAAACCATTTGTGTGCAGACCGTTCGAGGGCAGACCAAGACAGACGTCACCCTCTTTGATAGCCGAACCGTCGATGACATTGGCCCGATCAGCCATACCGACGATAAACCCGGCCAGATCGTACTCACCCGGCTGGTAAAGATCTGTTAGTTCCGCTGTCTCGCCGCCCAAAAGAGCCATGCCGACATTTCGACAGCCGCGGCTGAGTCCTTCGACCAAGTCGGCCACCACGTTTTGGTCAAGCTTGCCGATGCCGATGTAGTCCAAGAAGAAAAGCGGCTTGGCGCCGTGCACCAGAATATCACCAACACAATGATTGATCAGGTCTTCGCCGACAGTGTCGTGACGCCCGGTCACGAAAGCCAGTTTCAGTTTGGTGCCGACTGAGTCGGTCGAGGAAATAAACACCGGCTCGGCCAGGCCGCTCATGTCCGGCTTGAATAAACCTCCGAAAGCTCCAATATCGCTCAGCACCTGGTCGTTGAAGGTCGACGCAGCCAGTTTCTTGATTCGCTGCACGGCGGCGTCACCGGCTGAGATATCGACTCCTGAGTCGGCGTATGTGAGTTTGGTTTTCTTGCTTGAGTCGTTCATTGGCATTATATATGTGGCGACCAAATGAAAGTCAACCAGTATACAGGAGCGAGAGATGCCTGAACCCAGAAATCCCTATGAGAATCCCGACCTGTACGAATTGGCTTTCAGTTGGCGCGATTACGCCAAAGCGACCGATTTTATCAGCGAAGCGGCCAGACTGGCCGGCTGTGCCGAGATCAAGTCGATGGTCGAACTGGGCTGCGGACCGGGGCAGTACTGCCGCGAATTCGGACGACGGGGCGTGACCGCCTACGGTGTCGATTTGTCGCCGGAGATGGCTCTGTACGCTCAGAGAACCTACGACGAAGAGAAACTGCCCGGCCATATTCTCGAAGCCGACATGCGGGATTTCCGGCTGGAGCAAAGGGTCGACCTGGCCTGCTGCATGATGGCGACTTTCAGTCACCTGTTGACCAATCGCGACATTGTCGAACACCTGGATGCCGTGGCGGACAACCTGCGAGAGGGTGGGTTGTACGTTTTGGAACTGCCACACCCGCGTGATGCCTTTGACACCGGGAAAAGCACCCAGGATGTTTGGGAGATGGAAGAAGAAGGGGCCAAGCTGTCGATTGATTGGTGCTCGGACGGAGTTTTCGATCCGCTAACCGAGACCGACTTAGGGACGGTAAAATTCAGCCTTGAGCAGGACGGCCTGGTCAAAAACTATGAGAGTCCGAGCGAGTCACGACGCCTCGTGTTTGGAACCTTGCGAGCATTGTTGGACCTGTCCGGGCGGTTTCATATTGCCGCGATGTATGGCGACCTCGATGTAAACATTCCGTTCGACAACGCCAAAGCAGCCTGGCGGCTGGTGCTTGTGCTCCGGAAGAGTCCGTAATGAGACTAACCCACCCGCAATTCCACAGGAGTAGGTCAGGACCCTTGTGGTCCTGACTGTCGGTCTTTGTCAGGTCCGTAAAGGACCTGACCTACAAGAGAAGCAACCGTAGGTCGAAAGCCCTGTGGTTTCGACATCCCGCGCAGCGCGGGATTCTTTGGTTTTGGCTTGGTGGTCGATAATGTCGAGACCCGTCCTTCGACTCCGCTCAGGACGACCCTTCGGGCCAGGGGTCTCGACCTACAGAGAATTGCTACAAGAAAAGATGGACCCCGGCCTTCGCCGGGGTGACAGGTAACCGAGCATTACGGCGCACCCTTCGACTGCGCTCAGGACGACACGGTCAAGCCGCCCATAAATGGGTCACATGCGCTTCGCTCCTCCGACGAGCGAGGAACCCATTTATGAGTGATTTGTCTACCGCCCCTCTTCATCCAGGACATCCAACAAATCCTGATAATCTTCCGGGGGATCGCGGTGGAGGTCAAGAAGGTCACCGGTCACCGGATGCGTGAACTTAAGCCGCGCCGCATGCAGCGCCTGGCGGGGTAGAATCTCAAGCAGCTTTTTGGCCAGCAGTCGTTCCGGAGCAAAGATACCACGGTGCCACTTCTGGCGGCCACCATAATCGGGATCGCCAAACACGGGATGACCGACGTGCGAAAAGTGCACGCGTATCTGATGCGTCCGTCCGGTGTGGAGGTTCACTTCGAGCAGATCATAGGATCGAAATCGATCCTGTAGCTTGTAATCGGTCACCGATTCCCGACTGTTGACATGAGTGACTGTCATCCTTTTGCGGTTTTTCAAGGACCTTCCTATCGGAAGATCGATAGTTCCCGCCTCCTCTTTGACGTGCCCGCAAACTAAAGCGGAATAGCTGCGTGTCACCCGACGTTCCTGGACCGCTTTTTGCAGAGCGCTTAGCACAGTGTCGGTCCGAGCCACCACCAAGAGACCAGAGGTATCTTTGTCCAGTCGGTGCACGATTCCCGGACGGTCGGCGCCGCTCGACTGCGGCAGGCTGCCCAGGTGGTGAACCAGAGCGTTGACCAGTGTTCCCGAATGGTTTCCGACGGCCGGATGGGTGACCATCCCGGCCGGTTTGTTGACTACCACCAGATGCTCATCCTCATGCACGATATCGAGCGGAATCGGTTCGCCTTTCAGGTCCGTTTTGACCACCGGCGGGATGGCCAGAATGATTGTCTCCCCCCCTTTGACCCGATGTTTCTTGAGGACCGGCTGACCGTCGAGCGTGATCAGACCGCTTTCGAACAACTTCTGGATGCGGCTGCGAGTGAGATTCAGATCATCGCGGGAGGCAAGATAGCTATCCAGTCGTTTGGGCGGCAGGTCATCCGGGATAGTGATCACTACTTCCGGTCTATTCTGATGGCTGGGCTTGGGCACAATGGTTCTTACTGGGTCGGCACCGGTTTATCAATCAACCTCAGCATCTCTATTACTGCCCGCTCGTACCCCACCAGCAGGGCGCGGGCGGCGACGGCGTAGCCGACTACGAATTCGTCGGCCAGGCCCAGTTCCACAATCGGCGAGAGATTACGATAGGTCAGACCCCGTCCACAATTGACGGCTAATCCGGCTTTCGCAGCAGCCGCTGCCGTGGCATCGATACGATCCAGTTCCTGCTGAGCGGCTTCAAGCGTCCGGGCGTTGGTGTAACCCAAACAGTTCAGCAGGATGGTGGTACCGCCAAACCTGGCCACCTGCTTAACCTGCTCGCTCTGAGGGTCCACAAAGAACCCAACCAGCACGCCGACTGCCGTCAGGCGGTCGGTCAGATCGCGATAGTCAATCTCGGTGTTGGTAAGATCCACAGGCAGGAGAGCAGCATCACCACCCTGTTGATCGGATGCGAATGTCACCATCCACGGCTTGACTTCGAGCGCCTTGGTCACAAACTGCTCGGACGGCGGCATTTCAAGGGTGAGCCTGGTTTTGACCACACCTTTCAAGAGATACAGATCACGATCACGTATGAACTGACGTTGGGGTGAAATCTGGATGGCTATCCCATCGGCGCCGGCCAACTCAGCCAGCACGGCGGCCTGCACCGGGTCCGGTTCGGCAAAGCCGCACAGACCACGCAGCGCCGCCACTGCATCGACATTTATCGTGAGTGATGACAAGAGACACTCCTTGTTTCAATTTAGGTCGAGCCCTGATCCTTGGTCCCGACTCTCATCAAACCAAAACCTATCGATAGCCATTAAGGATGTCAAATTCAAAATGTATTTAGATGATCTACCTGGTTAGATGGCTGACCAACTCGTCGGCCAGGGCGCAGAACTGTTCGGTGGAAACTTGCTCGGCGCGGATGTCAACCGGCAGATTCATTTTCAAAAGCAGCGACCGCAGGAATTCGGGGCCTGTGGTAACCTCACCGAGTAGATTGTTTACCAGCAGCTTGCGTCTTTGTCTGAATGCCGCGCGCACGATTCGCTGGAAGGGCACCGGATCGGCCACGACATCGGCGGCCTTCGGAGTCATTCTGACTACCGCCGAAGTCACTTTGGGCGCTGGTCGAAAAGCGCTCGGCCCAACCGTGAAACAGGTCTCCACGTCAAAATACAACTGGGTAAAAATGGCCAGGGGTGACCAGTCTTTACTGCCGGGCGACGAGGCCAAACGTTCGGCAACTTCTTTCTGCATCATCAGAAAGGCCACCTGCACGGACTCCCGGTTCTGCACCACCCACTCGATCACCGGAGAACTGATCTGGTATGGAAGATTACCTACCAGCACAAAGGGTGCGAGCTTGGCCGCTGTTGGGTCCAACCTGAGAAAGTCCTGATTGAGTATCGAACTGTTGGGGTAGTTTTCGAGGAGCTTCTCAAGATATCCAATCAGATCCCTATCGATTTCTACAGCGGTAACGATGGCGCCTGATTGAGCCATCGGCAGGGTCAACGCGCCGCGGCCGGCGCCGATCTCGATTATAGACTGGGCGTCGGTGGGTTGAATCAGATCTATGATTCTTTGGATGGTCTCTTTTGAAATCAGGAAGTTCTGGCCCAGACGTTTCTTGGGACGATAGCCGCTCATGGGTCAATCCCCAAAAGTCTCCACCAGTCGGTACAGTTTCTGGCAGGCTCTATCGGTAACCCTCTCTACTTCGTCGACCGAAATCGAACGAAGCTCGGCCAGCTTGCGGCAGGTGTGTTTTAGGTAGGCCGGTTCATTTGTCTTGCCGCGATGTGGTACCGGCGTCAGGTATGGCGCATCGGTTTCCAGCACGATTTTCTCAAGCGGCACCTCGGCTGCCACTTGAGCCATCCCGGCACCTCGGTAAGTGATAACACCACCCAGACCGACGATAAAGCCCAACTCAAAAACCTCGTGCGCTTCCTCAACCGTTCCGGGGAAGCAGTGGAACACACCGCCCGGCAAGTCAGCTGAGTACACACGCACAATGTCAACTGTCTGGCGAAACGCCTCGCGAGTATGAATCACAACCGGCATGTTCAGCTTTGCGGCCAATTCCAATTGTTGATGAAAGGCTTTCTTCTGGACCGGACGAGGTGACAGGTCCCTGAAAAAATCCAGCCCGATCTCGCCGATAGCGACTACTTTGTGGTGAGAGGCAAGCTGCTCAAGCTCGGTGAGGATGTCTTCGTTGACAGTTTTTGCATCGTGCGGATGAACACCAACCGTGGCATATATCATCTCGTGGCTTGAGGCCAAGTCGACCGACCTTCGGGAGGATTTGATATCGGCGCCGATATTGACTACTGTGTGAACAGAGGCACCCCGGGCCGCAGCCAGTACCTCGTCGAGCCTGGAGTGGAACGGTTCAAAGTCCAGATGGCAATGGGAGTCGATCATCAACTCACTCTGGCGCCCAGCGGCAGGTCGCCGTCCGGTATCACCAAAGCCAGCTTCTTGCCTTTGCTTGCCGCCAGCAGCATGCCGTTGGATTCTACGCCACGGATTTTGGCCGGCTTGAGATTGGTCACGACAATTATGCTCATGCCGATGATCTTTTCCGGGCTGTACTGTTTGGCAATACCGGCCACGATCTGACGTTTATGGTCACCCAGATCGATCTGAAGCTTGAGTAGTTTGTCGGCTCCTTCGACTGTCTCAGCTTCCAGCACTTTGGCCACGCGCATGTCGGCTCTGGCGAAGTCGGAAATGTCCAGCAGGTTGGCTTCAGCCGATCCCGCATCCGCGGTTACAGCCGGCTTCTTGGCTTCGGATGGCTTCAGACGCGGGAAGATCGATCCATCGATATGAATCTTTGCGCCCGGCTGGAGGTTAAAGAATTCGCGTGCATTGTCCAGGGAGAGTGTGCTGTCGTCGAGTGAGAGTACGCCACGCAGCTCACGCATCTTTGTCGGCATAACCGGAAAGAGCACCACCGACACAATCCGCAGGATTTCGCAGCAAGTATACAGAACACCGCCAAGCTCATCGGTGCGTCCCTCTTTAGCCAGTTTCCAGGGGGCCAGGTCATTGAAGAATTTGTTGGCGGCGCGCACCATGTCTATCGCATCGCCGATGGCGCGACCGATGCGAAAACCATTTATGTGTTCGTGTGCGGCGTTCGGCAGTCGCTCCGCCTGTTCCATCAAAGCCTGCATTCCCTCAAGGCCCTCCAGCGGTTTGGGCAAACGACCCTCAAAGTTGACCATGACCATCTTGGCCACCCGTGAAACCAGATTGCCGAGGTCGTTGGCCAGGTCGGAGTTGTATTGAGTGATAAACCGGTTGGCCTGAATGTCGCCGTCGATGCCGAATGGGTACTGCGTCAACAAGAGGTATCGGGCCCCATCCGCGCCGAATTCAGAGACCATGTCATTGGGGTCTATCTTGGCCCCGATTGACTTCGACATTTTCTGTCCATCCACAGTGAAGAAGCCGTGAAGGAACATAGTCTCGGGGAGTTTGACTCCGGCCGCCATCAACATGGCCGGCCACCAAAGACAATGAAACTTAAGGATGTCTTTGGCCATGAGGTGGACCACGTCGGCCTTGTTCCACCATTTGTCGAACTTGTCCGGATCATCGGCATACCCGATGGCACTGATATAGTTCGAGAGGGCGTCGACCCAAACATAAGCCACCTGCGATTCATCGAACGGCAACGGGATGCCCCATTTGACTCTTTCGCGCGAGAGAGAAAAATCGGGCAAGTCCTGATCGATCAGTCCGAGGACCTCTCGTCTTCGTTCATCGGGCAGAATTTTCAGTTCGCCGGTCTCGATCTTCTCCTTCAGAATAGGCAGGTAGGCGCTGAGTCTGAAAAAGTAGTTTTCCTCTTTGAGTTTTTCCGGTGCTTTCTGGTGATCCGGACAGAGGCCATCAACCAGCTCCTTCTCGGTGAGAAATTTCTCGCAACCGGTGCAGTAGAGACCTTCATAGTAGCCAGAGTATACTACATCAAGGCCGTCGTCTGTCTTGGCGGCTCGCATGGCGTCGAGGATTTTCCGGACCGCCTCTTCATGACGTTTGGAAGTAGTGCGAATGAAATCGTCGTAGGCAATATCGAGATTCGTCCAGGCTTGTTTGAAAGTTTCGATCGATTTGTTACAGAACTCGACTTCGGAGACACCGGCTTCAGCAGCGGCTTCGGCTACTTTGGAACCGTGTTCATCGGTCCCGGTCAGGAAAAAGGATTCGCGTCCGGTCAGTCGATAGAATCGAGCCAGCAGGTCGGCTGCAATTGTCGTGTAAGCATGGCCAATATGCGGTTTATCATTGACGTAATAAATCGGCGTGGTAACATAGAATGGTCTTGGCACCTGCTAACTCCTCTCTGATTCGGTATCAGTTTCCGGCGGTCGACCGTTTTTGTCCGACGGTCTATTTGTCGGCCTTTGACGCCTCTTCCTTGCGTCGGTGGAGCCGTCGGCAGTTGAGCCATGGATGGTCTCGGCCCGTCCTTTGGGGGTCATGAGCCCGTCGGCGGGGCTGCTGAAGCGATGACCTTCGGAATCTCGAATGATTGCTTCTTCCTTGAAGATATCAATCCGTTCGATAGTGCCCGACTCGCCCGCTTTGGTAGTGACATGCGAACCGGCAGCCGGAAAACGGCGCTTGCATTCACCATACTGCCCGGCTTCATAGCGAAGGCAGCAGAGCAGGCGACCGCAGTTGCCTGAGATTTTGGCCGGGTTCAAAGGTAAATCCTGCTCGCGGGCGTGCTGCGTGGAGATGGGAGCAAAATCCTGGATGAAGGTGTTGCAACACTGCCTCAGACCGCAGATACCGTAGCCACCCAGCCGCCTTGCCTCGTCGCGCACACCTATTTGTCTAAGTTCGATACGGGTCCGAAACTTGGCCGCCAACTCCTTTACCAGTTCGCGGAAATCCACGCGGTGATCGGCCGTGAAGTAAATGGTCATCTTGTTGCCGTCGAACTGACATTCAACATCGACCACTTTCATCTCCAGCTTGTATGTGGCGACTGTCTTGATGACTTCGCCTTGAAAGTCGCGTTCCCTGCTTCTGAGGTCTTGAAGCGCCTCGACATCTTCGCCCGAAGCCCGCCTTAGAATGGAACGGGGTCGCCCGCGGTCACCTAAGTCCGATTGAGTTTCTACTTTGTTGAGCAACACTCCGATGTCCTCGCCTCGTTCGGCTTGCACGATTACCAGGTCATCGATTTTGAGGGAGTGATAATAGCTGTTGAAGAAGTACTCTTTGCGCGAACCTTTGAATTCTACCAGATATAGTTCAGCCATCGATTTATTCCATTTACTGCCGACGCCGGATTATTAACGTGATCGGGTGGCGTCGATCAACGCCCTGAGCTTGAGCACCAGAGCTGTCAATGAGCCAAGAATATGCACATTCAAGCCCAAATCGGCAAGGCTAATCTTGATTTGGTCGGACATCTCGGCCGCCAGGCGAGAATCGACAAAATAGGTCGACAATTTCTTCAGGTCGGCGGCAAAGTCGATGTTGGTCAGTTCGTTGTCGTCGCCAAGGACGGCAAAGCGCGAACAGTCACGGATTAACGATTGCCACAGCTTCAGCAATTGATCCGCCTGGCCACGATCGCGGGGGCTTATCAACTCCGACAGGTGGGCCACGACTTCGGGGCCATCCTGCGTGAGCAAAGACTTGAACAGGAGAAAACCGACCGCTCGCTGGGACGAATCCTCATCCTCTTCGCCGTGGATCAACTCGATAGCTTTGCCCAGTGAGCCGTCGGCAATGCGGGACAGAAGCTGAGCCCGGCTTGCGGTCAATTGGTACTGCCCGATCAGATACTGTTCGATTGCTTCGGAGCCGATACGTTCCAGCCTGACTTTTTGGGCACGCGACTGGATGGTCGGCAGAAGCGCTTCCGGCCGTTCGGCGGTGAGCACTATAACCGTATCGGTGGGAGGTTCTTCGATCATCTTCAGCAGGGCGTCGGCTGAGTCGAGCCTCATTCGTTCCATGCGATCAAACAAGACCAGCCGCGTGATGCCTTCGGGCGCTTTGCGACTGAGTGAACGTTTGATTTCGCGGGCCGTGGCAATGGGAATATTGGTGGTGGCCGTGGCAGTGATGAGGGCAAACGGTTCACGACGCCGAGTTTCCAAAACCTCGTTGGTCAACTCGACGGCATCAGTCGAGGTCTTGTGCGGCGGCAAAGGAACGGCCACCATGAGACCCTCAAAATTCAATCCGAAAACAGCGCGGCAGTTGCGACAGGCACCGCACGGAGTGAGATCGGTGTCCTCTTTTTTGGGCTGCTCACAGTTGAGCAAGGCGGCCAGCGACACCGCCAGAGCCCAGGGACCCAGTCCTTCGCGGCCATGAAAGAGGTATGTTCCGGCCACCCGGTCGGACTCGAATGACCGCGCCAACAGCGTCCAGGCTTTGGGTTGGAATTGTCGGATATCAAAGGGCATCAAATCGTATCCACTTCACGGGATCAAGCGGCTGGCGTCCCTCTCTCAGTTCGAATTTCACGCGACCTTCCGAGGCCGCTACGGCCACCTGGTCACCGGCATGCACATAGCGACCGACTGTCACCGCGACGCGGTCCAGTCCGGCATAGGTGCTGTAGTACCGATCACCGTGATCCAGGATAACGAATTTCCCGTAGCCACGCAAATCCCCAACGTAAGCCACTGTGCCTGCCCCCACGGCTGTGACCTTTCGCCCCGCCGCAGCCTTGATGGTAACACCCGGTGAGAACGATTTCAGGTGGGTTATCGGATGCACCTTCGATCCAAAAGTCTCGATGATTTTCCCCCGCACCGGCGGCGGCAATTGTCCCTTCATCGACGCAAATACGGACGGCGGCAGCGTCTGACCGGGCGGTGGCTGACGCTGTTGTTCCAAGCGGGCGATGATGCCCTCCATCTCCTCGGCCGCCTGTTGCAGCATCAGCAGATGGTCGGCTTCTTCGGTTTTACGACGACGCAGGGCCTGAAGCTTTTTCTGTTGCCGCTCTTTTCTGCTTTTGTCGAGCGCCGTGGCGGTCTCTTTCTTCTTCTTGAGTCCGGCCACGCGCGATTTTTCACCTGAGAAATCATCCAACTGTTCGATTGATTCGTTCAGATAGGCCGATGCGGCTGCTACGTGACCGGCCTCGAAATCAGCCAGGGCCGTAAGGTAAACGACGCGACGGTTCAACTCCACTTCCTGATTGGGCGCTTCGGAAGTTGCCGCCGTGGGGCTATGTGCTACCAGATAAAAACGATGAACACCAGCCAGGAATCGACGCCGGGTCTGTTGGTAATCATCACGGCTCTGTGTCAACTGTTCGGTGGCCGCTCCAATATCTTTCTTTATGGCATTCAGCTTCTTGTTCAAGCGCTGGATCACCTTCCGATTGGATACGATTTTCTGATCGTACTCGGAGACGTTTTTTTGAACGCCCGTCTCTTCGCGCTTGAGTGAGTCCAGTCTCTTTTGCCCCTGTTCGACTTCCTCTTGAATCTGCTGGAGTTCTTTTCTCTGATCGAATATCTTCTCTTTTTGGTCCTTGGCCGAAAGCAAGCCGACCGGGATGCACACGGCCAAAAGAACTGTCAGGGTAGTCACTCGCATGGGTCTACCTGAGCATCTTTCTGATTCCGAGGTAGCCGCTCACCAGACCGACAAAAGATACCACGCCTACGAACATGGCCATTTCTTCAAGTGGCGGCAGAACCAGCTCGAATCGGGCGAAGGACACCCGCGAGTGAACGTATAGCACCGCTGCCCATCCGGCCAGGCCGGAAAGAGAGCTGATGACGAGTCCCTCCAGTAAAAACGGTGCAGCCAGAAACATGCGACCGGCTCCGAGAATCTGCATCTGGCGGAAACCAATGGCCCGGGTCTGGGTCATGAGACGGATATTGTTGGCCGAACCAATTAACGCCGCCATCAGAATCAAGCCGCCCAGGATCATCCCCAGGCTCAGAGTGATGGCTCGCGTCTCTTCGGCTTTGGCCAACCAGCGTTGCCCGTAGAAGGCCAACTCAACCCCTTCCATCTGCAGTACCTGGGTCTCGACTTCGGTCATTGCCTTGGTGGTGAGGGCATCATCTTCGAATGTTAGTATATATGAAGCAGGTAGCGGATTGGTGCTGTCGTAACCGACTAACAGATCGGCGCCGATCAGGTCGGCCAGTCTGCGGCGCGCCTGATCGGTTGAGATGAAAGTCACACTCTTGACACCGTCGACCTCCTGAAGCTTCGGCTGCAAGTCGAGCTGGGTTGAATCCGACGATGGTGCTTCTATGAACAACTCCATTTCCATCTCTGACAGCATCTGCGTATAGAAGCGATCCGATGTCCCGGCCGCAATCCAGAAAAGATCGAACAACAAAAACAACAGAGTGAGCGACATGAACGAACTGAAAGCGGCGCCTGGATGGCCGAAAAGATTGCGCAATAACTCTCTTGCGATGTGGGTCAGGGCTTTCACAGCAGAGTACCGTTTTCGATTCGTAAGTGATCACTGGCCGGCAGGACTTTGCTGTCGGTCTCGGAGGTTAGAATGATCATCGACCGCCCGGACAACGAGACCCGCACCAGGTAGTCGAAAATGTCCCCATAGGTGGCCGGGTCCAGCCCTGCCGAGGGTTCATCGATTATCAACAACGGTTGGTGGGCTATCGAAGCGCGCGCAAACTGAGCCAGAGTGTATTCCACCCGCGTGAGTTGATATGGACGCAGTCCGGCCTGTTTGAGTAGCTTGAACTCGGTCAGTGTTTTCATCAGCCGCTCACGGCGGATACGTCGACGTTCGGCAATGAGGATCAGCGGGAAGAGTACGTTTTCGGCAACCGTCAAGCTCGGCACCAGATCATAGACACCACCCACGCCGCCGACCCGACGTCGTAGTCGTTTCAGCCGATGCCTGCGCCCCGGCTTCAGAGTCTCACCAAAAAGCTCGACGGCGCCACTGTCGGGAAACTTCAGGCCCAATAACAGTTCGATCAGAGTCGTTTTGCCTGAGCCGGCCGCCCCGGATATGACAACCGACCTTCCGGCGGAGATAGACAAATTGACATCTTCAAAAATCGGTTCGCCGCGATCCGAAGTATGAAAGACGTTGCTGAATTCGACTATCGGTTTGTTCGCCATAGACAGAGACCAGTGCAGGATTCTCAGATCGTTTGACTTTGCAGGCGCAAGGTCGTAGTTTCAATTGTTATCAACAATCGGTCAACTTTACCGAACTATGATTGTAAAAAGGCTACGAACAAAATGACAACAAAAAACCTCATGATCCGCTCACTGGTCGCCACCCTGATAACGCTGTGCACGGCCGGTCAAGTGTCCTCACAAGAGTGGCAAAGCATCAAGTTTCCCAGTCCGGCCAATCTTACCGGCGTATGCTTTGTGCATCCCGATACCGGCTTTGTGGTCACCGACTATGGTGAGTTTGGTCGCACCGTCGATGGTGGCAAACGCTGGTTCATGAAGCAAATCACTACCGGGGCAGCCCTTGAGGATGTGTCGTTTATCAGCGGAAATCTGGGTTTTGTTTGTGGTCGCGGAGCATCGCTCTATCGCACTCTTGACGGCGGTGCAACCTGGGATAACATGTCGCTAAAAGACACTATCCCCTGGCTGTTCGACATCGAATTGCTCACCGGTCAGGTTGTAATGGTGGCCGGCGCCACCCGGGCTCAGGCCGATCCGTATGAAGGTCTTATGCTCAGATCGACCGACGGCGGTAAGACTTTTGATCGCCAGAAAATAGTGGGTGTGGGATACAAAGAGTTTTTCTATCGCCCCGGCGGGCCGCTCTTCTTGTTGACTATGGGTGGATTAAGCCGCTCCGAGGACCTCGGCGAGAGTTGGAAGACCAGCCTGACATCCGACGGCAAACCGGGCCGAGCCTTGTCATTCGCCGGCGCCACCGCCGTTATCGCCGGGCCGCAAGGTATGTGCGCTTACTCAGCCGACAGCGGACGGACCTGGCGGGTGAATGACCGATCGGATAAGGAAGTCTACATCGCCGTCGAGATGATCGATGAAAAGACCGGCTATATCGGTGGTCATCCCGGAGTATTGCTCAAGACCGAGGATGGCGGGCGCAGTTGGTCAGACGAGCCTATGGCGACCAAGTTCACCGTGCTCGATTTCTATTTGATGTCGGACAAACTCTACGCCGTCGGCACCGGCGGCGGGATGGCCGTCAAAAAAGTGAAGTAGGCCGACGGGCCAGCCCGCTCTCCGCTACACCCAACTCAACTCGACGCCTGAAAAGCTCATACCCAACACAATCAGTCCGACCATCAGGCCGATAACTATCACCGCCGGAATGGCCGCGACCATTATCCCTTTGCCTCGCGATATGCCAAAGACAGCAGCATACCCGATACCGGTCACAATGACCCCCCAAATGACGAAGAAATCCATCATGGAGAGTAGCGCGTAGAGGATTGAGGTGAAGTCTTTGCCCGGCATCAGGGCGGCGAATCCGAGAGAAACGTAGGCCGTGTCTTTGGCCAAAATCAGCGGCATTCTAATCAACCCGCCGACCACTGAAATCAGACTGCCCATAATGCCGACCGCCCAGACCGCCGAAAACTTGGCCTTCCCGCCGAAAACGAAGCTGCCCAAGAACCAGGCGATCAGCGCCCCGATAATACTGCCGATCAAGATACCGAAAAACGGGCCGAGTGCGCCGCTGACCGGTCCGGAATCGAGAGCCTTTTGATGTATCTCTTCCAGGGCGGAAGCAGGAATGGTGGTCGAGGTCTTGAGCATGTCATACTGAATCATGCCGGTCTGCTTGACGGTCACGGCGCCGGTTATCGCAGCCAGAATCAAAACCGTGATGAGGGGAACTATGAGTCTGGGGCGTTTGCAGAACTCGTCAAAGGTCTGACCGGGCGCCGTGAAAACGCCCATCATCAAGCTCGTGATGCTGCGGCCGGAATTCGAGCCGGCGACCGGGTAACCGCTCGGCGAATTGGAAATTGGAGGAGTTTCCATTGTCTTTGTCCTTTTTGTTAATCTGTCCTGATTTAGGTACGAGTAACTTGATGGAAAATTCAACCAAAAGATAGATGGAAATCGAGAGTGCCCGCGGGCAGCCTGGACTGCGCTTGGCATGACTTCGATGTCTTCTCTTTTGTAGCGGCTGGCTGAGCGACCCCGGACTTTGAAGTCTTCTCTTTTGTAGGGTGGGTCCGTCTTCGGACCCGCCAGCCTCGAATTGACTGACACGGTAGCCCACCCAGAGGCTTTGCGCCGGGTGGGTTCCTTGTCGCGGTATCAATCTCGTCATGGCGGATTGACCCGCATCCAGGTCTGTGTTCGAAGACTGGATTCCGGCCTTCGCCAGAATGACAATTCAAGAAGTTCGAAACATGGTGTACAGCACAATCGGTTCCTGTCACGCCGGCGAAGGCCGGGGTCCATCTTCTCGTGTAGGTCAAAACCCTGTCCCGAAAGGATCGTCACCCTTCGACTCCGCTCAGGGTGAGGTGGGCGCCTGCTCAGGTGAGGGTTGGAGACGCGCGGAGCGCGAAGAAGTGATTTATCACCGCGGAGCGCGAAAGACAGGTTTACCTGTCAGTCCTTCATCGAAGCTAAGAACCGTTCGTTGTTCTTGGTTTTTTTGAGGCGATCATTGAGGAACTCCATCGCTTCAATCGGATTCATCTCAGCCAGGAACTTGCGCAAAACCCAGATCTTAGTCAGCACATCTTCGTCCATGAGCAACTCTTCCTTACGAGTCGATGAACGATTGATGTCCATGGCGGGGAAGATACGACGGTCGGACAGCCTGCGATCCAGCACCAGTTCCATGTTGCCGGTCCCTTTGAACTCTTCGAAGATAACTTCGTCCATTCGCGATCCGGTTTCGATCAGAGCGGTGGCGATGACCGACAGTGAGCCACCCTCTTCGATGTTGCGAGCGGCGCCGAAGAACCTTTTCGGTTTGTGCAGCGCGTTGGAGTCGACACCGCCGGAGAGAATTTTGCCTGAATGCGGCACGACCGAGTTGTGGGCGCGCGCCAGTCGGGTGAGCGAATCGAGCAGGATGACAACATCATGGCCGGATTCGGTCAGACGTTTCGATTTCTCAAGTACCATGTTGGCTACCTGAACGTGTCGCTCGGCCGGTTCGTCGAAGGTCGAGGAGATGACTTCACCGTTAACCGAGCGCTTCATGTCGGTAACTTCCTCGGGACGTTCATCGATCAGCAGGACGATCAGCTTGACCTCGGGATGGTTGGTGGTTATGGCCTGGGCAATGTTTTGCAAAATGATGGTCTTACCCGCTTTGGGCGGCGAGGTGATCAGAGCACGTTGGCCTTTGCCGATGGGACACATGAGATCGATAATCCGGGTGGTCAACCGCTCGGGGGTGACCTCAAGTTTGAAGGCCTCATCGGGATAGAGCGGCGTGAGATTATCAAACAGTATTTTGTGCTTGGTTTTCTCCGGATCATTGAAATTGACCGACTCGATTTTGAGAAGAGCAAAGTATCGTTCATTGTCCTTGGGCGGACGCACCTGCCCGGCCACGATGTCGCCTGTGCGCATATCGAATCGTTTTATCTGCGACGGCGAGACATAAATATCGTCCTGCCCCGGCAGATAGTTGTAATCCGGCGAGCGCAAAAAGCCATAACCTTCATCCAAAATCTCCAACACGCCGTCGGCCAAAATCGTGCTGTCTGAGGATGAAGCATTTTCCATGATTTTGTAAATCAACTCCGACTTTCGCAGACCTGAGACACCGGGGATATCCATGTCCTCGGCCATCTTTAAGAGGTCGGCGATAGTTTTTGCTTTGAGATCAACTAACTCCATGATAAGTCCTTAAGTTAAGAATATGTTGTACTTGTCTTCGTCCCCGGGGAGGTTCAGTCGTCGGACAATTCCTCAACCGGGGCATCGCCCCATAATCGTTCGAGGGCGTAGAATTGACGTGTCGATTCCAGGAATATGTGTACCACAACGTCGATATAATCCAGCAATACCCAGCTACCCTGTGAGTATCCTTCGCGATGATATGGCTTGTACCCTCTCTCCATCAAGCCGTCCTCCACCGCTCTCACGATGGCCTTCACGTGGACATCCGCTTCGCCTGATGCGATGACAAAGTAGTCGGCCACCGACGAGACAGCTTTGACTTTCAGGATTTTGACATCGAATCCCTTCTTCTCCAAAGCCAGTCTTCCGGCCAGTTGGGCCTGCTCGAGCACCGAAAGTTCCTTCAAGAGTTTAGGCTATTTCTCCTTGACGTGGTTTTTTAGCAGGTCAATGGTTTCCCAGTCTTCACCCAAAACCAGTGTGACCGAAACCTGACGGTAATTGTTTTCGAGCGGCCTGCAGCCAATTTCGTCTGCGGGCAGCCCCAGTTTGACGGCCAGCAAACCGGCAATGCTAACATCTTCATCCCGGGACAACATAAAGGTCTGTCTGACCGTGGAGACTTCGAAATTGTCGGTGTCAACCACTCGGATTTCCAGGTCGTCGTCGGCATAGTTGGACAACCCATCGGCCAACCGTGAAGCCAGGCCGGTGACACCACAGCCGTTGAGAATCTGTAGCCTGACCACATGCTCCGGTGATCCCAGAGTCCGCGAAACACCCTGACTTACCCGAATCGACATGCTGACCACGTAGACCAAAACGATTACAAACACAGCCGCGATCGACAGTTCCAAGAGCCGGGAGCGCTGTACACGCTGCCGCCACGAAACCGGATTGGCCCCATCGGTTCTTTGTGGCTTTGATGATTTATACATTTGAGTTTTGAGTGAAAGAGGAAGGGAATCACGGAACCTGAGCCGGCCGCCAACGACTAGCGCAGACCGATCGGACTATGCCAAGACCTACTCCTGTCAACCAAAGGGTTCAAAACTGCATCGTATCGTTGAATCATAAAAGTCATCCGGAATTTGTCCGAAGGATGATAGTCCAAAGTAAAGCCCGGCAGAAGCGTGGCCTCACGGCCTTCACCCCAATTGCCGCCGGAGTGGGCGACGCCCAGGTTAAGACTCAAACTGAGCTTGGAGGATATCTCGTAGAACATCGTTGAATTCAACAACCCCACCGAACCGGAAGCAGCGCCGCCGGAAAAGAAGCCCACGGAATAACTATGAGACCAGGTTATCCTGGAGAGGTCCAACAAAGAAAAAGGATTGGCCGCAGGCTTGACCGACAACCCGCCGGTCTTCGACAGATTCTCAAGCTCGGCGCGATCTGCCATCTGGGCCGACGCCAAAGAAGCCAACGTGACCAGCGCCAAGGCCATCAACAAGTATCTCAAATGATGGTTCATAATCTTATACATAGAATCTATCTCCATTTCCTTGAGTCGTCAACCAAAAAAAGACAAAAGGTCTATAATCTGCCGGACATCTTTCTCACCATTATAACGTTGCAGTTGGCCTCATAGATCAATCAAATCGTCAATTGTTCAAGTTTTTTCGGCAAACTTCCTGGCCAACAGGTCCAGTTGTTCGGTCGAATTGACACCCAAACCCTCATCAGGATCCTCTGTTGTTACCACAGCGACCTTTTGGCCGGAGCCGTGCAGTATCTTAATCGTGTCGGTCAGGTAGTACTCCTGCTGACTGTTCTGATTTGTGATCTTGTCCAGCGACTGGTACAAGAGTCGGTTATCAAAACAAAAAGCTCCTGTGTTTATCTCTTTTATCGCAAGAATCTCGTCTGTTGCATCCCTATGCTCCACGATTTCCTGCAAAAGGTCCGAGTCCGGTACTCTGACAATTCGGCCGTATCCGGTCGGGTCGTCGAGAATAGCTGTCAAACAAGTAGCCGCGGCGCCGAGGCTTTCGTGAGTGTCGAACAGGTTCTTGAATGAGTCAGTCGACACAAAGGGCATGTCGCCCAAGGCCACCAGAGTGGTCCCCTCGAAATCAGCTAATTCCCTGCGGGCCATCATAACTGCATGGCCGGTTCCGAGTTGCTCACGCTGCCAAACAAAATCCACCCGGCTGTCAGCCAGTTGTTTCTGGACCAACTCGCCCTGGTATCCTATAACCAGCACCGTTTTGCTTATATTCAGAGTTTCCAGCCGCTCCAGTACTACGGAGATCATTGGACGACCATTGATCGTGTGCAGCACTTTCGGCAGGTCGGATTCCATCCGCTTGCCTTTCCCGGCGGCCAGGACGATAGCGGCTCTGTTTTTGGACATCGGGTTCTTTCGTTCCTTGCTCAGATTGTGATCCCGCATAGCGGGCGGGTCGTGTCTCCACCGAACATTGTCACCCTGAGCGCAGTCGAATGGCGCCATTCTCCGGGGCGACGCAAGGCCGCCCCCTACGAGGCGTCATGCGATATTCCTGTTACCGTTTCGTCGGGTCTTGGCGTCCTGCCCTCGGTGGCCGCAAAACCTGACGAAACTCGCACTTTTGAGACAGTCCTCCAATCAGATAGCGGCCAAATCCCGTTAGCGGCTAATCCACCGGCCTGTTGTCTTTATCGACATGGACAATAGCCGGCTTGAAGAGTTCGGCCTCCCCTTTTTCGAGATGGCCGTAGGCAATGATGATGATCAGATCACCGATACTCCCCTTGCGAGCGGCCGCGCCGTTGAGGCCGATAGTGCCGCTGTCTGCCTTACCCTCGATGACATAAGTTTCGAAGCGTTCACCGTTGGCGATATTGGCCACCTGGACCTTCTCAAATTCAACCAGATCAGCCCGACCCATCAGTTCGGAGTCGATGGTAATACTACCGACATAATCCAGATTGGCGTCCGTGATGGTGGCACGGTGGATTTTGGATTTACAGACAGTTATCAGCATTCAGTTCATAGGCCTCATCATTTGGCGAAGCAATATAGCAAAAACAGCCGATCACGCAAGCGCTTTGGTCACCTTTGCAGTCACCGTAACGTTATTATAACTTTGTGGTAAGCAGTCAGTTCCATCGAATCGGCAAAAACGGCGGGGTCACAAAAAAACCGCCCTTAAGGACGGCTAATTCGTTACCGGCTGGCCGGGTCCCTTAGGGCGTGGCCTCAGGTGCAGCCGGTGCAGCCTTGCGGCCGCGGACGTTCTTGATCACCTTACCGGCTCGCAGACAGGAGGTGCATACACTGACCCGTTTCGGTTTGCCGTCGACCAGGGCTCGCACCCGCTGGAGATTGGGGTACCAGCGCCGTTTGGTGGTATTATTGGCGTGAGAGACGTTATTTCCGAAACCTGGCTTTTTGCCGCATACTTCGCACATTTTGGACATTTCAGTCAACTCCTTTCAGTCAAGCTGCCTAATCTATGAAATCTATCGGAAAAGGCAAGCGATATTTGAGCAGCCCGCAAAGTAGAAATGTCCGGTTTTTGTTCGCGGTGGTGTCTTCACTCGCTCGGACTACGGGCAGTCCGTAGGTATCGAAATCGGACACACCCCGCAGATCGACCGAGCAACCTTGTAGGTCAGGTCCTTCACGAACCTGACAAGATAGTCAGGACCACAATCCGCCGCGGCGGACTGACCTACCTGCCCATCGGAGGCGGGTCCACGCTGCGGCGTGCAGGCAAAAACGGTCCCGCCCTACAGCCCTACGGGCAATCCGCGGGGTCGGGGCCGCCGGTGAACATGAAGTCGACCAAGTACACCAAGTCGGCGATGTCGAGATCATCTGATGTCTCCTCGCCCGGTGACTGATCATCGCTGCCATTGACATTGGCCTCAGCCCAACAGGCAGGATCCGGACCGGCCGTAAACATGTAATCTACCAGCCAGACCAAGTCGGAAATATCAATCGCATCGGCCAGGTCGTAGTCAACATTGCCGCGAATCGGCTTGATACAGCAACCGTCACAAGCATCGCCGAGTCCATCCTGATCTTCATCCTCCTGACCGGGGTTGGGTACATCGATACAATTATCGCACGAATCACCGACACCGTCAACATCCAGGTCTTCTTGAGTCGGATTGTCGATCAGATCACAATTGTCGCAGGCATCACCGACTCCGTCTGTGTCTGATTCCAACTGGTCGGGGTTATAGGTGTTAACACAATTGTCACACACATCACCCACCTCGTCCAGATCAGCGTCCTCATGCGATGGGTTGGGAATCTCCGGACAGTTGTCGCATGCGTCTCCTGAGCCATCGTCGTCGGTATCCAACTGGTCTGAGTTGCGATCGGCCGGGCAATTGTCACAGAGATCACCCACTCTGTCGCCGTCGACATCTTCCTGCGCCGGGTTTTCCAAGCCCAGACAGTTGTCACAAGCATCCCCCCGTCCATCGCTGTCGCCGTCGTCCTGGCTGTTGTTGGCAACGGCCGGGCAGTTGTCGCACAGGTCGCCGAAACCATCGCCGTCAACATCGCGCTGATCGGTATTGGCCGTTGAGGAACAGTTATCACAAGCATCGCCGACACCGTCGCCATCACTATCGGTCTGACTTGAATTGGGTTCGGTCGGACAGTTGTCTGCCACATTGGCCACGCCGTCCGAGTCCAGGTCGCCGCCTTCACATGCATCAAGGACCCGGTTTTGGTTTAAGTCATTGCCGGAGGCGGGCAGAAAGCACAGACCGGCCGGCTCAAATAAGACATCGGTGCCACGCACGAATGACCGGTAGTATCTGGCGTCGTTCACATCGTACTCAAATATCCGCCCCTGGCTGCCGGAGAAAGCGGAAAAATAGACGTTGCCGTTGGGTCCGATGCACATCCCCCATGGGGAGGTGAAACCATATTCATCACTGAAGACGCGAATGAACGCGCCGGAACTGCCGTCGTATTCGAGGATCTGATCGCTGCCGTAGCTGCTTACCAGAAGGTTTCCGTCCGGCTTGAAGGCCAACCCGCGCGGATCGTTCAGTCCGCCGGAACCGGGGCCGGCGAAAGCATCGATAAAGGCACCGGTAGCGCCGTTGTATTCGTAGACGGCATGGTTGCCGCTTGAAACGAAAAGGTTCCCATTGGGACCAAAGACGAGGCCCATTGGCTCCGTCAACGAACCGGCTCCACCAGCCACTAAATCACCCATGGAAGCCCCGGTGGACCCGTTGTACTTCTTCACGGCGTCGTTGGTTTCGTCGGCGACATATAGATGTCCGTCGGGCCCGAATGTCAAGGCGGTGGGTCGGCCCAGGCCTCCTGTGCCGGCCGAAACAAAGGCTTGACTGGTCCAGGTCGACAACTCCAGGCTCCAGACTTCAGACAGATGCCATCCAGCTATGAAAATGTGGGTACCGGCATCGTTGGCAATTACATCGTAAGGATTCCGTATGCTCACAAAGGCCGAGGGCACACCGCTGCGTCCGTGGAATTCCTGAACCCGCACGGCGGCGTTGTCACACACCATGAGGTTGTGCTGGCGGTCCATATCGATCCAGTCGGGCTGAGAATTTCCGTTGCAGTCCTGGCATTCATCCAGCACGCGATCACGGTCCAGATCGAGGGCCATGTTGTTCTGCATCTCAGTATAGTCCAGGGTTCCGTTGTTGTTACAGTCCGGATCGCACTCGTCGGGGATGTTGTTGCCGTCCTCATCCGGTGCCGACCCAACCCAGGTCTCATACAGATCCGGTATATTGTTGTTGTTGCAGTCCGGCTCGCATTCATCGAGGATTCCGTTGCCGTCGACGTCGGGCGCGCCACCGGCAATCTCCACCGGGTCGAGGATGGCGTTGCCGTTGCAGTCTTCGCATTCGTCCGGAATACCGTTGAAGTTGGTGTCGTCGCTGGTGCCCAGAAGGATGTCCTCATCGTCACCGATATTGTTGCCGTTGCAATCACGCGGGTGGCAGCCGCCCCCACCCACATCAGCTGTGATGGTCTCCTGTATTCGTCGGTGAAAACGCAAATCGATGTTGCTCTGATAGCCGGGATGACTGTGGCAGTAGCTCAAGATAGTGCCGCGGGAGGGTACGCCGTTACCGCAGTCATCGATGTGCGGATCATAGTAGTCGCTGTGCGTGTGCGGTCCGCCGCAATTGTGCCCCATCTCGTGCGCCACGACATTGATGTCCCAGTTGCCATTGTCCGGATATGTCACCGGCGCCAGGAAACTACCGTTCAAGTATGCATCGATGCCATAGGCGCCGTTGCCACAGGTACCGCCAACGAATGCGATGCCACCGAAAGGTGCATCGCGATCACCGCTGAACAAGTGGACGATGCTGAGGCCGGTCGTGTCCTCGTTGTTCCACCAGTAGTCACGAAAGCCACCTACGTCGTAGGAACTGAACGGCTCCCCGCCGGACGGCCAGAGCCGGGCAAAGGCCAGGGCCATGCGAATGTTGGTATCTCGTTCATAGATGGCTGAGACCGCGCCGATCAATTGCACGATGTAGTCTCTCGCTTCTGTCTCACTGTCGAATATATCGACGTATGACTGGTTGGCATCGATAGCGACACGCAAAAGGAGCGGTCCGCCTTCCTCCGGCGGGGCTGCGACAGATTTGTCGAGTTCAGGAATCAAGTCCAACTCAATCTCAGTACCGCAAAAGGGTACATCCAAACCACCGATAGCAGTAACCGGGCTGATCGTCAGAGCACCGTTACCGGCTTTCAGATCATCGGGCAGCGTGGTCATCGCGTAGCCGGGATGCCCCGCGCGGTCGACAAAGCCGTTAATCATTCCGGATGACGAAATGGCAAAATAGGCGTGCGAACTCTCGTCGCCCGACACCCGTCCCTTGAACAATGTAATGTCCGAACGCTCCATGGGAGCATCGCCTGAGGGACTACCGATCAGAAAACGGGCATCGTCCGCCACGACGTCAAAGCGTTCAAGTTCCAGCAACAGGGTCTCATTCATGCTGACCGGGAGTTCCAGACTCTGATAGTCCGGACCAAGTTTCGCTCTGTCAGAGGCATCGGGCGCGACTGTGGCGCGGATTGCTCGGCCGTCGTTGGTTGCTTGCAGCTCGGTGAAAACCGATGCATCCAATCCCGGTGCTGAATCGGTCCTGGCCTGACTGGGGCTCAAGACAAAGATGCTCAAAAGTAGGATGGCCAGAGTTGCTACCCGTCGAGGGCTACACGTTGAGATACCAGAGTGATGATACAAGTGAATTCTCCTCACTGTTGTTTGGACTATCTTGTCTGAAGGCGTTCTAACGCTTGCAGTATTGTAGCCTGTCGGACAGGCTTGGGGTCAATCAGTTACAATATAACAACGAAATACGAGGTGTCAATGCTCAGCGCAAGGTATGCGCCGCGAAAGCCGGTTCGCAGCCAGTTCCAGCAGTAAGCCTGATCACCGAGTTCGCGTCTCCAAAACTACTGGCGCTCGGTGAACTTTTGCGTATATTGGGCGATAGAATAAGTGAAAGAGATACCCCGGTCAAAATCGATCCGGGGCTTTTGTGCTGTCTGAAAGGAGCCATCCGCCTGGAAACAACCACCGACACGATCAAGTCAAGCCGGAACCTGCCCGCGGTGCTGGCCCGACTGAAGGATCATGCGCCGTACCGGCAATTGCTGGGCTCCCTGGAAGATTCATCATCGCGGATGATCGCCGGCCTGTCCGGGTCGGCGGCCTCATGTCTGATCCATGCGATGTCCGGGGACTTGAACCGCCCGATTCTGGTCATCGCCCCGGATGCGGAAAAGGCCAACGACCTCTACGACGATCTGCATTTTCTTATGGGACCGCACCGAGCCGGCCACTTTCCGGCCCGGCAGATCTTGCCATACGATTTCCGCGCACCAGTCGGGGAGGTGATGGGTCGACGTATCTCCACGCTGGCCGGGATGGTCGACGGTCATCTTAAAGTGGTGGTGTGCTCGCTACGCGCTTTGATGGAACCTACCATTGAGCGCGACTACCTTAGAGATAGTATGATCGCCTTGACCAAAGGTGAAGAGATCGACCTTGACGATCTGGTGACGCGGTTGGTGCGGCTGGGTTACAGACGGGTGTCGGTAGTCGAAGAGGTGGGTGATTTTGCCGTGCGCGGCGGCCTGATCGATTTCTTTACGCCCGACTCGGACGCACCGGTGCGGGTGGAACTGTTCGGCGACGAGGTCGACACCATCCGCGAATTCGATGTCGCCACACAGCGCACTCTGGCTCGTATAGATCGCGTACATTTGTTACCGAAGCGCGAGATACCTATAACGCAGGAAACACTGGAGGGTTATCTGGAGCGCCTGCCCGCCGATGACGCCGATGTTATCCGTGCACGATACTTGAACGACCCCGAACTGCCCGGCCTGGAGTGGATGTCGATCTTGTTCGGTCTCAAGCAAGGGAGGTTACTGGACTACTTTGCTGCCGATGGCGTCGTCTACATGCAGGGCGAGGGGACCCTCAGGGTGGAAGCGGATTCTATAATGGCCGAGGCGGCCACACTTCAGCAGCGACTGCAGGGGCGGATATCCAGACTGCCCGACCCGGAGGAGTACTACCAGCCGATCGACGCTCTCTTTGCACACCTCAATGAACATGCACGAGTCGACCAGGTACCTTTCCGCGGCGGACGCGGCGGCACTATCGATTTTGGATGTCAGAACCACCCATCGGTTGGATCGAGATTCGATCTTCTCGAAAAGATAATCTCTGAATACAATGCGCTGGGGTTGCGGTTTCTAATCGGGACCGACACCGATGGCCAGGCGGCCCGGCTGGAAGAACTGTTCACGGAGCGCACTTCGCTCACCGTACCGCCGCCGTTGGAAGTGGCTAACCTCAAAGGTGGTTTTGTATGCAAGGACGGTGGCTTTGCCATACTGACCGACCATGAGATATTCGGACGCTATCACCGTCGCGTCCGTCGCAAGAAATTCAAAGAAGGTGTGGCCATTTCGGACTACTCCAACTTGACCGTTGGGGACTTCGTTGTGCACACCGATCACGGGGTGGCCAGGTACCTCGGGTTGGAGACACTCCAGGTGGACGGTAAGAATCGAGACTGCCTGACCCTTCAGTATGCCGAAAAAGATCGGTTGTATGTGCCCATCGAGGAGTTTAACCGCGTCTCCAAATACTCGGGGAAAGATAGCGCTCCGCAATTGATGCGACTCGGCGGGCAGGCCTGGGAGAAGCTCAAGACAAAGACCAAGAAAGCCATCGCCGACATGGCCGCCGACCTGATAAAGCTATACGCCGAGCGCAAAGCCAAAAAGGGATTCTCCTGCGGCGAGGACACAGTCTGGTTGAAGCAGCTTGAGTCATCGTTCGTTTTCGAGGAGACGCCGGATCAACTGAGAGCGATCAACGATACCAAGCGGGATATGGCCGATGACCGGCCGATGGATCGATTGATCTGCGGCGATGTCGGTTTCGGTAAAACCGAAGTGGCCGTGCGAGCCGCCTTCAAAGCCATCGAAGCCGGCAAGCAGGTAGCGGTGCTGGTGCCGACAACGATTCTTGCCCAACAGCACCACGAGACTTTTTCCGAACGGCTCAAAGAGTTTCCGCTCAGAGTTGAGATGCTGTCACGTTTTCGCAACCGGGCGCAGCAGTTGGAGGTTATCGACGGTCTGGCCGACGGCACCGTTGATTTGGTGATCGGCACGCATCGGTTGCTATCCAAAGATGTGTTTATTAAGGACCTCGGTCTTCTGGTAATCGACGAGGAACATCGGTTCGGCGTGCGGCACAAAGAGAAACTGCGTCAGCTTCGCAGTATCGTTGACACGATCTCCATGACGGCCACGCCTATTCCACGGACGATGCAAATGTCGATGATGGGTGCGCGCGACATGAGTCTGATCACAACCTCGCCCAAAGATCGGTTGCCGATTATTACTGAGATCGAGGAGTTCGATCCGGCCATTATCGCGACAACGATTCTGCGCGAGATTGATCGCGGCGGACAGGTCTTCTTCTTGCACAACCGGGTGCAGACAATCGATGCCATGTACAACTATCTCAAAAAGATCGTACCGCAGGCGGAGATTGCAATCGCGCACGGACAGATGCATGAGAAATCGCTTGAAGGAATCATGCTGGCTTTCATGCGCGGACGCTACGACGTTTTGTTGTGTACTTCGATCATTGAATCCGGCCTGGACATTCCGTCGGCCAATACGATTATTATCAACCGGGCCGACCGCTTCGGTTTGGCGCAACTCTACCAGATTCGCGGACGGGTGGGACGGTCGGCACGACGGGCTTATGCCTATCTGTTGACCCCGCCGATCCGTCGCCTGAAAGCGGACGCCGTCAAGCGGCTCCGGGCGCTGGAAGCACATTCCGATCTGGGCAGTGGGTTTGCCCTGGCCATGCGCGACCTTGAGATTCGTGGCGCCGGGACAATCCTGGGCGCCAAACAATCAGGGTTCATCGAAGAGATCGGGTTTGACATGTACAACCGGCTTTTGGAAGAAGCGATTGCCGAACAACGAGGACTCAGTGTGCAGCCGCTGCCACAGACCAAGCTGGAGCTGGATTGCGAGCTGCATATCAACGAACAGTACATTAGTGATCGTCATCAGAAGGTCGACGTGTATCGACGATTGGCCGATGCGTGCAAACTGGAAGAGGTCGAAAAGATTCGCGACGAAATCACCGACAGGTTTGGCAAGGTTCCGCAGTCGACGGTCAATTTGATTGAAGCAACGGCGGTCAAGATCGTCGCTGCCGCTCTGGAGATCGACAAGGTCAGATTGAAATCCGGTCAGGCACGTCTGGCGTTCAAAGAAAGCCGTGCCTTAACGCGACCCGAAGTGGAGGCTTTTCATAAAGCGACCGATTGCCCGTTGTCGTTCGACCTGGCCGGACGCGCCACGGTACGGATTGATCTCGGAACGATCAGCGAAGCTACCCGTCTCAACTACCTGCGCGGCGTGCTGAGTAAGATTGGGTAAGCGATAAATCGCTTTCTCGCGCTACGCGCACATTGCCCAAAGCACTCTGCCTAATGGCACCACAGGCCACGAAGAGCATGAACAGAGCCGATTTATCGGTGTCATGCCGGACTTGATCCGGCATCCATCTTCGTAGGTAAGGTTTGTCTTCAAACCTGCCAACAAAGGCGGGTCCACGCCTCGGCGCGCAGGCGAAGACGGACCCGGCCTACAATATAGACGGTTGCACGGTCTCATTTTGCATCGAGTTGGTAACGTTCTTGTGGGGAGGGCTGCTTGACCTGGGGTACCAATTGTCTTGACTCGCACGCAGCGCATCGTTATCAATTGTGGAGATGGAATTCCGTAGGCTCTTATCGCATGGCGAGGGGTTGTGACTTTTGTTCAACTACAACTGCTGATTGCATCGACCAGCGATCAAACCGCCGAGCCCGCTGTGTTCTGGAGTTGGGCGGGGATCGTTGCCATCTGCGCCATACTGATTGCTGCTTTTAGTGCCGTCGATTGGCTGTTGCGCCGACGGCACAAGGATCACATTCTGCTCGTGATGAGTGATTTACAAGACAAACTCGAACACTTGCCGGTGAAGGATTGGCAGGTCACAATAGCTAACGCGGGAATCGTCGTTTGGGGTTCACTTGGGAATCCGATAGGTTGGGTTGCTGACAAGCTCGAGCCCTTCTATCATTCTCATTCTCATGCGCTCAGAGTTTTCGCAAGGGCTGGTGTAGGTGCAATGGCTATGATGGGAGCTTTGATCATATTTCCATTTTCGGAGCGATGGACTGTGTTTGAAGATATGCCTTGGTACGGCAGAACTCTTTCTCAAGGGCTGGCTGCAATAATGGTTGGCATCGCTTCTGGGGCTGCCCGAATATACGAGGCTCCGGCCCGATTCAAACCTCATGTACTTCGCTGGATGTATGTAAAATCCCTGCCCGTGTTTGGCATCAGCATTGTGTTAACAACACTCGCCGCTCTAATCGGCACGGAGCTTCTTTATTGCGACAGTCACAGCGTATGGTTTACTTGCACAGAGTCCGGAATTGAGATTCCGACGGACCTGCGAGGGCTGACCGTTTTGAACTTTCTATTCGACCTCGCGACTTTTGTGATAACCCTCAGACTTCTTCGTCTAGTGAGCCAGACCAGTAAGTGGTTTATCTGTGCGGCCATCGTTGACATTGCTGCCAGCGCTGTCCTGCTAATCCTTCTACATTCTATCCTGCTGATGCCCACGGGCGGAAGCGTGTCGACCGCTTGGGACTGGTTCATTCAGGTGATCACATTTAGTGCGTCTTCCACTGACCCCAACTGGCCGCTGACGCCTATTTTGTTCACGACGTTCATCCCTGTCGCGCTCTACATGTCTGCATTTCTGTTCTTGGGAATACTCGTCAAGCCATTTGCTAGAGCATCCGCATACCTCTGTGGTCTAATGTGGGAGAAGGAGCAGACGCCGTTTCTCGTTTTCGCGTTGGCGCTATCCGGCATGTTGACCTTGACGAAGGCCATCTCTGAGTGGAGGTGGGTTGTTGACAAACTCGGCGGATGAGATTGCCGCGTCGTCTCCGCCAAAGGCGGAGCCTCCTCGCAATGACGAAAAACAAAATTCTTGCAACACTCACGGAAGAAAAGCCCCTCTGCCCTGTATTGACAAGCATGGACAATTATGTATATTCAAGACAGCTTGTGAACACGGAGTACGGAGGAAGAATCGTTGCATCGAATGAATCGTCATCTAATAGTCCTCGTTGGTGTCGGGTTGATCGCGTTGCTGATGCTCGGCTGTTCTAGGTTCAAAGGATCGGACAGTCCGCTCGAAGTTCAAGTGTCGGGTCGCGTGCTGGCCTATATCTGCGGCCCGTTGGGCGAACCTGAAGTCGGCCACTACCCCGACACGTTGCCGTATTCGGTTCAGACAGGACTCCCGGCAGAGATTGAGTTCACCAGTGAGTCAGGCGTCACAACCAGCCTTGAGACCAACAAACTATCGACGTTCGAGCTAACTCTCCCCCTTGGCCTGTATTCGATCAGAATCGAAACCGACCACACCCGTCCGGATGTTTTTGACAAGGTGGCGCTAACCGCAGACACTGCGATGAATCTGGTTATACGTTACGACTACGCCGTGACCAATTTGATTTACCTGGCTTTCTGCTACGAGTCAAGCGGAAGTATGCCGCTTACGCCCGAAGCCGAACGAGCGATACTTGATGAATTGAATGATGATGTCGGTGGCTTGTTGCTGCTCGATGATGCCACCAGATTCCCCTCATCATGCGTACTATACCGCATCCCGACGGTCCCCGACCACCGTTTGTGGGAGGTGGCCCAGGCGGTTGGTTTTCGGGTGAGGACGACCAATGTGCACGAAGCGTTACGCATGTCGGTTCCCAATTACGGAATCTGTCCTGAGGATTTCGTGGTAATCGGGGACACCATCTTTGTTATACCCTTTGACTCAATGATAGTGATGGACCCGCCGGACAGCATTGTTGTCTACTGAGCCGGCCACCCTGTCAGTCGCGGCGCATGAGGACATACACCGCGCACGAAAGAGAGAAGATGGATTCCGGGTCAAAGCCCGGAATGACAGATGTGGGAGCAGCCTTCGACTCCGCTCAGGGTGACACGGTCAAGCCGCCCATAAATGGGTTTGTGGTGGCTGAGTCTTCAGACTCGGCGGCGATAACCCGCGCGATCTGAAGATCACGCGGGCACAACGACAGACGCAGATTCACCCCTCGACTCCGCTCGGGGTGACATAGCAAGCGATGGGTGACGGGCAAGCCGCCCATCTATGGGCTAGTCAAAACTTCCGCCCACGCTCAATGTGAACTTGTTGGTGTTGTAGTTGGACAACTGCCAACTGAAGAAAAGTTTGAGGCCAATCGGTGGAATCTGCCCTAACCCGAATCCGATCTCTTCATACGAAGTCGGTGCGATGACTATCAGGTCATCGCCCGGCATGTGCGCGTCTTTATCCAGATCGGTCCAGAACACTCCGCCGTACACGCTAAGAGAAAACGGCAGACTTTTCACAATGGGAAGACCGCTCCGACGGAACAGCCATTTCCCGAAATCATGATTGAGGTAAACATAAGCAGCCGGACTGCCTCTAAAATTCTTCTCGCCGAGCGTCTTGAAATTCATGTTGCCCGACAGGAATTCATCGCCGAAATCGACTGAAAAATACCGTTGAGGCGGCAGGTGTCTCTCAGAACCCCCGACCATAGCGTGAATAGTGGTCAATCCCGAACCAAAAGTCCGCTGCTGACGCCGAAGTTGTAGTGAGTAGCGCACAAAATCGAAATCGTTGTCGATGAAATCGGGCGAGGCGTACTCGACATTGAATTCCAGTCGGGTCATCGGTACGCCGGGGAATATGACCACTTCATTTTTGAGTTTCACCACCGGGCGGGAATCGTAGACCAACCGTGCGAATCCGGAACGAAGGGTGCCTTCAAGTATCTCAGGATTGGGTCTGTGGGCTGTGTCGGAACGGAAGAAACTGTAGCTGGTGTTGTTGACTTCGTTGTAGTGACGGTGATCGTTGTAGCCTACTCTGAGCCCGATCCGGTTGACCAGTTTCACTCTTGTGTAGGCATGTACGCCACGGCTGCGGTAGTAGTCAAGTGGATCGATCTTGTTGAACAGAGCCATCAATGTGGGGTTATAGCTGGTCGTGATCATACTCGACACCGGTAGGATATCATCGGTGTAGGTAAGGCCGATGTCGAGTAGCCGCTTTTGCCACAACCGGAAGCGTAACGAGTAACGATGCTGCCATCGCTGTCGGTCAAAGGCATAGCCGGTTTTGTACCATAGCCTGGTTCTCGGAATTAATCCGCGCTGAGTTCCGGAATACCCAAGGTAGGCGCCTTCGACGCGATTGAAATGAAAGAAGTCTTCATCGAACAAAGCGCGCGCAACGGTCCTGACCGCACCTCGCAGCAACTTTTTCCCCAACGGTTTGGGAGCGTTCTCAACAGAGTCGATCCGTTCATAGCCTCGTTGTTCCATAGTTGTCAACGGGATCAACTGGCCGGAGTGCCATGTGGCTGAATCAATGTCGTCGGCTTCGGCGTCGACTTCGAGAGCGTAGTCAAAAACATCCTTTTCATGCTCGATTTCGAACGAGTAGTTGTGCAGCGCGGCCACATAGTCGGCCGAGTAGATCGGCATTCCCGGAATCGGCAGGTCAATATTGGCTGAAAACCCGATTTCGACCGGCATCCAATACTCGTTGTCAAACTGAGTACACCGCTGGCGGTACTTCAGGCTGTCGATAAACGGTGTCTCGAAGCCCTCCGAGAAACTGCCGTCGACCCCGACTACTTCGAACGATGAATCGGCGATGTCTATGGTCCCGACGAACAACGGGTCGGCGTTGTTTTTCGGTTCCAGTTCGAGACGGAAGATCAATTGATCGTCAATGAACACCGTGTCGATCAGGTAGTAATTGTAGTAGTCGAGTGCATCGGTGGCCGTCGGCGACACCACGGCATAACGGTCAATCTCGATCCGGTTAGCATTGAAATTGAGGATTTCACCGATTGTGACCAGCGTCCCCTCCGCCTGCACATTCGAGCTTACTTTTCGCGCGGTGATAATTTCTTTGTATTTATCCGGCTGTTCCCAAAAGCCTTTCATCTGCATCTCGGTGATGAGAACCACGCTCTCAGTGTCCGATTTGGATTCATCCAGGATCACCAGGCGCGTGTATGCATCGAAATCATAGCTGCCGAGCCGCGACAGGATTTCTTCTTTTCGTCGGATGGCCTCCATTATGATGCGCTGAGCAGGATCATAAGCGCGACTGTAAACAGTGGTGCCGGGAACTTCGATCAGTGCCGAAGGCAGCTCGGCATTCAACATCTGGTCGATCTCGGTGACCTCAATCTCGCTGATTACCGAGTAATGGGCGACATGGCTGAACTTAAGTTGGTAGCTGCCCGGATCGAGACGAATCCGATACGATCCCTGGTCGTTGGCCAGCATCGAGCGTGAAGTTCCCACCACCCGCACGGTGGCGCCCGACAGCGGCTCGCCGGTTTCCTGGCCGGTCACTTTGCCGGTGACAACACCCGCCCGGATTTGCGACACCAATAGGATCACCCCCAGAAGAACAGTTAAAACTGACAATCGCATAGATTTCCTCTCATATCTGTGGTCTCGATTCACCGGGGGCCGCGTTGAATCTACAGCGAACCCGTGACGTAATCAAGGGCAAAATCGGTCGTGAGCGGTCAGACAAGTTGGAGTGGTGTGATGATCTTCCTTGCTCATCGGTTGGCAGTCTCTTAGATTCAATCATTGTGCTCAAGAACTCGACAGTCGGTCATAATAAACAGCCAAACAAACCGGCAACACTTGTTGGAACCTGACAGTGTGGCGTTTGTTGCATACTGGTAACGAAAGACAGGAGAATGCGAAGTGACTAATAAACCGAAACACCGAATCAGGCTTGATGCCATAGCGGACCGGACTTGAGATGCGCGCCTATCTGGAACTCACCAAACCGACTATAATGTTGCTGGTCACTTTCACCGGTGCGGCTGCGCTGATCGTCGAGGGAAGTTTGCTTTCGTCTCCTATCCGCTTGTTTTTGGTGCTGATCGGGCTTTTTCTGACCGGCGGCGCGGCCAACGGTCTTAACCAATATTTCGAACGAGAGATCGATGCCAAGATGTCTCGCACCGCAGGACGACGCCCTCTGCCGACCGGTCGGGTCAAACCGTCCCATGCGCTGGCTTTTTCGATATTGATCGGCGTGGCCGGTGTTGTCTTGTTCGCCACCTGGTTCAACCTGCTCACGGCGGCGCTGGCTTTGGGCAATATTCTCTTCTACGGTCTGTTTTACACATTATATCTAAAACCGTCGACCCCACAGAACATCGTAATCGGCGGGATTGCCGGCGCTATGGCGCCAGTCGGGGCCTGGACAGCGGCCACCGGCCGGATGGAGGCACTACCGTGGCTGATGTTCCTGCTCATATTTCTGTGGACTCCGCCGCACTTCTGGACACTGGCCATGAGGCTCAAAGATGATTACAAAAAAGCCGAGTTGCCCATGTATCCATTGGTCAAAGGTGATCAGGCGGCGCTGGACAGCATTTTTCGGTATACATTGGTTTTGTTCGGGCTCAGCTTGAGCCTGGTGTTCTTTGGCATGCAGTGGCTGTATATGACCGTGGCGCTGCTTTTGGGCAGCGTGTACCTGGTTAAGACCTGGATCGCCAAGCGGGGCGCCGGACCGAACCGTCTGGCGGGGCTCTTCAGGTTTTCTCTGATTTACCTGTTTGGCCTGTTTACGGCCATTATAGTGGATCGCTTTGTCTGAGGAGCGGCGTGGTACGATGATTTGTCCGGACATTGGCGCAGGTGGGAACCGTCCGAATGATGTACTGTTATGGTACACAATGAGCGGCGCCGACATTTGCCGCAGAAGAAAAACGATGCAGGATTAGAGAAAGTGACCACCCACCGAGCGGACACGGTGGGGCAATGACAACGACTGAGAAACGAAGACATAACGAGACGCAGGTTTGGCACAATTCTTTCCCAAATGGACCAATCGGCTGCCGCTATACGTCGGCCTCGGCGTAGTTCTGACAGCGGTCGGCGTGGTTGCCTCGGTCTGGTATTTTGGATCGCCCTGGTACACCGATGTAGGCTATCAACCGGTACAGCCGGTTGCCTACAGCCACAAACTGCATGCCGGTGATCTGGGCTTGGACTGTCGTTACTGCCACACCAACGTCGAACGGTCGGCGGTAGCATCGTTGCCGCCGACTCAGACTTGCATGAACTGCCACAAGTTTATCCTGCCGGAGAGCGAAAAGCTGGCCCCGGTGCGAGCCAGTTGGGAATCTGGCCAGCCGATAGAATGGGTGCGCGTTCACAATCTGCCCGACTATGCCTACTTTGACCACAGCGCACATGTCACGGCCGGAGTTGGGTGTGTCTCCTGCCACGGCAACGTGGCCCGGATGGAGGTAGTGCGGCAGGTTGAGCCGTTGAGCATGTCCTGGTGCCTGGACTGTCATCGCAATCCGGAGCCGCACCTGAGGCCGGTTGAAGAGGTGACCAACATGACCTGGTCGCCGCGCCAGGATCATGACCAGTTCGCCAAAGACCATATCGAAAAGATGAAGCTCTCCCCCTCGACCGATTGTTCCAGGTGCCACCGATGAGTGACAAGATAAAGATCGAACAGCAACAATACTGGCGCAGTCTCGAAGCAAGAGCCGCCGGCGGCGAAGTCTTCGACCCGGTACCTGACAGCGCCGGGCATAGCAGCGACAACTCCTGGTCGCGACGCAGTTTTCTGACCCTTATGGGCGCTTCAATGGCCATGGCCGGGTTGGCCTCATGCCGCCGTCCCAAAGAGAGAATCATCCCCTACGTGCAGGCGCCGGAGGAAATCGTTCCCGGCAATCCCAAACAGTATGCCACCACCATGCCGTTCGGCAATCGGTCCTACGGCGCCCTGGTGACAACCCACGAGGGCCGACCGACCAAGATCGAGGGGAACCCGCTGCATCCGTCGTCGTTGGGTGCGGCCAGTGCTTACATGCAAGCGTCGATCCTTGATCTGTACGATCCGGATCGGGCCGGTGGCGTGGTGCACGACGGTGTCGACGCATCATGGGATTATTTCGTGGCACATTGGAAGACGCTCGAAGAGAAGTTTCTTGCCAACGAAGGTGAGGGGCTGGCCGTTCTGGCCGAACCGTTCGCCTCGCCGACACTGTTCAGGCTCAAACGTGAGTTTGAGAAACGCTTCCCCAGAGCGACCTGGGCGACATGGGAGCCGGTGAGTGATGAGAATGTGGTTAAAGGTCGAAAACTGGCCAGCTATACACCGTCCGAAGATCACCGACAGGTTTACCGACTTGATCTTGCGAAGGTGATCGTAGCCGTCGACTCAGACTTCCTGCTTGGCGAACCGGAGAGTATCACGATGGCTCGCGGGTTCGCCAGTGGCCGCAAAGTGGCGACTGAGAACGATGAGATGAACCGGCTATATGTGGTTGAAAGCGCTCACACCGTTACCGGTGCTTCTGCCGACCACAGACTCCGGCTCAAACCGTCGGAGATCGGGCCATTCCTGAAAGCCCTGGCGGTCGAGTTGAAAAAACAGGGGCTCAATCTCGGCGACATTCCGGAAAGTCACGGTTTCGGTGAACATTCTCAGAGCATCGCAGTCATGGCACGAGACCTAATGGCTGCACAAGGAAGCGCTGTCATTCTTGCCGGACTCCATTTATCGCCGGAGGTACACGGTCTGGTTGCGCTCCTGAACGATGTTATGGCTGGAGAACCAATTGTCCGTTGGGTTCGTGGGGGTTCATCGTCGGTAGCCGACACAAGCGCTTTAGGTTCTTTTGCCGCCGACGTTTCTGAAGGTCACATCGACACAATGGTTATCTTGAGTGGTAACCCTGTCTTCGATATGCCGGCCGATGTGGATTTTAAGAGACTACTGAAGAACACCAGAAACACCATGCATGTCTCGCTTCACCGAAATGAGACGGCGCAAGAGTGCAACTGGTATCTTCCTAAGGCTCATTACCTCGAATCCTGGTCTGACGCGCGCGCTGCTGATAGTACCTACAGTGTAATTCAGCCCACGATTGAACCGCTGCACGGCGCGAAAAGCGAAGTGGAACTGCTGTCGCTCATGGTGTCGGGAACTGATAAATCCAGTCATGAAATCGTTCGTGATACGTTTAAGTGGATGATGTCCTCCGGTGACTTCGAGAAATCCTGGCAACGTGTGCTCCACGATGGTATTGTCCGCCTGGAACCGGAAGGACCCGGGCCACGACCGAATCCGAACGCTGCGAAGTCGATCCTCGAAAACCGCGTGTTCGCGCGACAAGTGACTGAGGCCTCTAACCTTGAAGTCATCTTCACGCCCAGCTACTCTACTTATGATGGGCGATTCGCTAACAACGGTTGGTTGCAGGAGTTGCCCGACCCGGTCACCAAACTGGCCTGGGACAATGCAGCGCTGATCAGTCCGACAACAGCCAACGAGTTTGATCTTGTCAACGGTGATATCGTAACGCTGGCCCTAAAGGGACGCAGTATTGAGATACCTATCTGGATCGTGCCGGGGCAAGCTGACCAAACGGTGATACTGCCGCTGGGCTACGGACGGACCCAGGCCGGTCGTGTCGGCAGCAATGTCGGCGTGAACACATACGAGCTTCGCACCACCGACGCCATGCATTTCGCCACCGGTCTCTCAATGACCAAAACGGGACGTCGCCGCGATGACATGGCCAACACGCAGGATCATTCCAGTATGGAGGGCCGTCCCATCGTGCGCGAAGCAACTCTTGACGAATACAAAAAACATCCGGAATTCGCGCGTGAGATGGTTGAACATCCGCCTTTGACATCGCTGTGGGAAGAGCATGATTACAGCGAGGGATACCAGTGGGGCATGGCCATTGATCTCAACGCCTGTATCGGCTGCAACGCCTGTGTGGTGGCCTGCCAAAGTGAGAACAATATTCCGGTGGTCGGGCGCGAACAAGTGCAAAAAGGTCGTGAGATGCACTGGCTGCGAGTCGATCGCTATTTCAACGGCGAGCCTGAGAATGCGCTCATGGTTCATCAGCCGGTGGCTTGTCAGCATTGTGAGAACGCCCCCTGTGAGCAGGTTTGTCCGGTGGCCGCGACCGTGCACGACAAAGAGGGCCTGAATACGATGGTGTACAACCGTTGTATCGGGACGCGCTATTGTGCCAACAATTGCCCCTACAAAGTGCGCCGGTTTAATTTTTTCAATTTCACCAAAGACATTCCGGAAACGACTCAGATGGCGCAGAACCCGGATGTCACCGTGCGCTCTCGCGGCGTTATGGAAAAGTGTACATATTGTACTCAACGAATCAATCGCGCCCGTCGCGACACCAAACTTGCCGGGGCCAAGTTGAATGATGGTGACGTAGTCACAGCTTGTCAACAAACCTGCCCGACCGGCGCTATCGTGTTTGGTGATATTAACGATCCGAACAGCGAAGTCTCCAAAGTGAAAAAACGCAACCGTGGCTATGAGTTGCTGTCCGAGTTGAATGTCAAGCCGCGCACGTCGTTCCTGGCCAAGATACGCAACCCCAACCCGGAGCTTGAGGAAAGTTAAGGCGTGAGTTCTGATACCCACAAATCGGACACGGCTGTCCTGGAGCCACCACTGATCGGTGGCGATCCGACATTTGAATCGATCACCCAGGATGTCTCCCGGATCGTCGAGCGAAAGCCGCCCAAGTACTGGTATCCGGCTTTTACAGTTTCGTTGGCCGGTGCGTTGATGTTGTTCGGCTTGATCGGCTATCTTGTCTGGGAGGGGACCGGTATCTGGGGTCTGAACAATCCGGTTGGATGGGGTTGGGCCATTGTCAATTTTGTCTTTTGGGTCGGTATCGGTCATGCCGGAACATTGATTTCCGCAATTCTATTTTTGCTTCGTCAACGCTGGCGGACATCGATCAATCGGTTCGCCGAGGCCATGACGATTTTCGCGGTGATATGCGCCTTGATGTTTCCGACTATACATGTCGGTCGCATGTGGGTCATTCACTGGACCCTGCCGCTGCCGAACCAGATGAGCATGTGGCCGAATTTCCGCTCACCTCTGTTGTGGGATACCTTTGCAGTTGGGACGTACTTTATATGCTCGTTCTTGTTTTGGTATGTCGGCCTGATACCGGACCTGGCAACGCTGCGCGAACGCGCCGTGGGACGTATCAGGAAATTCTTCTACGGCATCTTCTCGCTCGGCTGGCGCGGCGGCAACCGTCAATGGCGCCATTATGAAGTCGCCTACCTGGTGCTGGCCGGTATCTCAACACCGCTGGTGCTCTCAGTACACAGTATCGTCAGCACCGACTTCGCCACCAGTTTACTTCCCGGCTGGCACACCACGATTTTCCCGCCGTATTTTGTCGCCGGTGCTATCTTTTCAGGTTTCGCCATGGTGATGACTTTGTCGGTGATCGCACGGCAACTGTACGGCCTGACCCACATCATCACTCTCAAGCATCTCGAACGCATGTGCATTATCATGTTGGTAACAGGAAGCATGGTCGGCTACGCCTACGCCACTGAGTTTTTCATCGCCTGGTATTCCGGCAACGAGTACGAATCCTTTGCCTTCATAAATCGTGCTTTCGGCCCCTATGCCTGGGCCTACTGGATAATGATCTCGTGCAACGTGATAGTGCCGCAATTGTTTTGGTTCAAGAAACTTCGCACCACCATCTGGGTCATGTTTATAGCGTCGATTCTGATTAACGTCGGCATGTGGTTCGAACGGTTCGTGATCGTCATGACCCTGCACCGCGATTATCTACCATCGGCCTGGGACTACTACTCGCCCACGATTTACGACATTGGAATCTTCGTGGGATCGTTTGGGCTGTTCTTCACTCTCTTCTTATTGTTCCTGAGATACATGCCGATGGTGGCCATGTCCGAAGTGAAAGGTGTCCTGCCACAGGCGGAAGTACATCACAAGGAAGCTTCCACCGTTGCCGCCGGAGAGGTGCCATGAGCAGGGCCACCGCGAAACTGGTCGGACTGCTGGCGCAATTTGACACGCCCCAGGCATTGCTCGATGCAGCCCAGGTCGTGCACAAAGCCGGCATCAAAAAGTTTGACAGTCATTCGCCGTTCGCGATTCACGGTATGGACGATGCTATGGGGCTGAAACGTTCGCCCCTTGGTTACATTGTCGGTGTGATGGGGACCATCGGTCTTCTGGGCGCGCTTGGTTTGCAGTACTGGACCAGTTCACAGGCGTATCCGTTGGTAATTTCGGGCAAGCCGCTCTTCTCATACCAGGCATTCGTGCCGGTGACGTTTGCAATCACGGTGTTACTGTCGGCCTTTGGAGCTTTCTTCGGTCTGCTCGGTCTTAACCGCCTGCCGCGACTGAACCATCCGCTGTTCAACTCCGATAAGTTCAGCCGCGTGGTCGATGGTGGCTTCTTTATCAGCATAGAGGCCGACGATCCTGAGTTTGAAGATGCGAAGGTGAGACAATTACTGACCTCGTTGGGGGCGAATTCGATAGAGGAGGTGCGCGAGTGACGCGATGCGCCCTAAAAACGATTGTTTCGGTGTCGCTTCTGGCGCTCGTATGTTTGGCTGGCATCTCCTGTGTTCGTGAGCGGGTATCAGAACGCGAACCTATCCATCTCAATCCCAACATGGACGATCAACCCAAGTACAAAGCGCAATCTTCAAGTGAGTTTTTCGACGATGGTTCAGCCATGCGCCGGCCGGTCGAGGGAACGGTGGCCCGCGGTGACTTGCGCGACGACGTAGCTTACTTCACCGGTAAAGACGGCTTTGGAACGTTTATTGCCCACATGCCGACCGCGATAACCAAGGCATCCTTGAAACGCGGCCGAGAACGATTTGATATCTACTGCGCGCCCTGCCACGGACGGGTCGGCGACGGACGCGGGATCATGATCCAGTACCAGTATGCACCACCGCCGTCGTTCCATAACGAACGTGTTCGCAGAATGTCGGATGGAGAAGTTTTCGACATAGTTACCAACGGTGTCCGCAACATGCCGTCATATAAGCATCAGCTACCGGTCGATGACCGCTGGGCCATCATCGGATACCTGAGAGCCCTCCAACGCAGTCAGAATGCTACTCTCGACGACCTGCCTGAGCAGATTCAAGATAGCCTGAAGCAGGTGGAACAACCATGAACCTGACGAGCGAGAATTTCTATCTGCATAATCCCGGTGCGACCGGTACGGCTTTTCTGGTTGTGGGTATCGCGGGCCTGGCCATGAGTGCGATTGGTTTCGCCACCGATGCAGCCCAGTTTTTCCACTCGTATCTGACCGCCTTCGTCTTCTGGCTGTCGATCAGCCTGGGTGGACTGTTCTTTACTATGCTGCATCACCTCGTCGGCGCCAATTGGAGCACGGTACTCAGACGATTGTCGGAGTCTATCATGATGGTCCTACCGTTGATGGCCGTTTTATTCTTGCCGGTCCTGCTGGGGATTTCAGAATTGTACCATTGGAGCCACGATGACATTGTGGCGGCCGATCAACTCCTGCAAAAGAAAGCTGCATATCTCAATATTCCGTTCTTCGTGACCCGTGCCGTGATCTTCTTTGCCATCTGGTCGACCACTGCCTGGCTATTGTATCGGCTATCCATTCGACAGGATTCCGAACATCAGGCAAAGATGCCGTTGGCTTCGAGGCGGATCAGCGCGGCCGGGATGCTGTTGTTTGCCATAACCACCACGCTGGCGGCGTTTGACTGGTTGATGTCTCTCGACGCCCACTGGTATTCGACGATTTTCGGCGTTTACGTTTTCTCGGGTAGTTTTCTGGCTGTGCTGTCGTTTGTCATACTTTCTGCTTTGTATATGCGCAGACGCGGGGTGTTAAAAAACGTGATCAGCATTGAGCACTTTCACGACGTCGGCAAGCTGACTTTTGCCTTTGTAATTTTCTGGGCTTACATGGCTTTCTCGCAGTATTTTCTCATCTGGTACGGCAACATTCCGGAGGAAACCGTTTGGTTTTTGCACCGCTGGGAAAACCCGTGGCGTTACATCAGTCTGATAATTATCTTCGGCCATTTCGTGCTGCCGTTTGTTGTTCTTTTGACGCGCAGGGCCAAACGGAGCCCGCTGGTATTGACCATCATGGCACTTTGGATACTCACCATGCGCTGGGTGGATCTGCACTGGCTGGTACTGCCGAATCTGCACCGCCACGGACCGCATTTTTCCTGGATGGATATTTCTACTATGATTGGCGTTGGTGGTTTGTTTCTTTGGTACTTCTTCAGGCTCTGGTCCAGGAAAGCGCTGGTGCCGGTGAATGATCCCGGACTGGAGAAATCGATTGGTTTTGTGAACCATTAGAGTGAAACATGACAAGCGAAAACTCAGACAAACAGACAGAGCACAAAGACGACGGCTACGACCGCCACGACATAAATGTGCGATGGGTAGGTGCCATCACGATTATTACGATTATCGTGATAGCCGGGTCGGTGATAGCCCTCTACGAATACTTTGTGTATGAAAAAGAACGACAGATTTACGAGCTTACACTTGAACCTGAATCAGAGAAGTTGCTGGAGCTGCGCGTGCTCGAAGAGAAGACCCTGACCACCTACGAATTGAAGCCGTCCGTCACCGGCACCTATCGAATACCGATCGACAGCGCCCTTAAACTGATGGCCGAGGAGAACAGCCCCAGCAGGGCAACATCCGGAGGGAACCGTTAGATGCACGGTACTGCAATCATGCTCCGGAATATGGCGGTTCTTTTGCCTCTTTTGCTCTTGATGGTGACACCGTGTTCACGCGCCCAGATCGTGCGTGACCAACCGGTCGAGTTGAAAGCTATCGATGTCGAAGAGCATCTCGGAGAGAAAGTACCGTTGGACCTGGTCTTCACCGATGAAACCGGTCGCACCGCCGCGCTTGGTGAGTTCATGCAAGGTGACAAACCTTGCTTGATAATCCTGGGGTATTATCGTTGTCCCATGTTGTGCAATCTGGTTTTCAACGGACTGGCCGACGGCCTTAACGACCTGGGCTGGCCGCTGGGTGACAAATACACTGTACTGTCGGTGAGCATTGCGCCTGATGAGCGACCCGAACTGGCCGCAGCCAAAAAAGAAAACTATGCCCAGACAGTTACGGCCAACGGGTTTGACGCAGGCTGGCTCTTTCTCACCGGCGTGTCCGAACAGTCCGGGGCTTTGGCCGACGCCGTCGGTTTCAAGTACTACTGGGATGAATCGAACGAACAATGGGCACATCCCGCCCTGGTGACAATACTTGCACCCGATGGAACCATTAGCCGCTACCTCTACGGCATCCAGTTTAACGAACGTGATCTTCGACTCGGACTGGTGGAAGCGTCGCAGGGGAAAATCGGCAGCACCATGGATCGCATAATCCTGTACTGCTTCCACTACGACCCCGATGCCGGAGGTTATGTGGTATTTGCCGGCAACGTAATGAAACTGGGTGGATTGTTAACTCTGGCCCTTTTGGGCGCCTTGCTTTTGTTTCTTTGGTTGCGTGAACGAAAACGAAAATCAGTCAATCCGGCACCGACAACGCAGGGTGCAGGATTTTGAGGAAGCATGGATAGCAGTTTTACAACGATAATGCCGCCGCAATCTTCGACTATCGCCTCAGAAGTAGATGCTCTTTTCTATTTCATATTGTACGCCGGGCTGGTCATTTTCAGTATTGTGGTCGTGCTGTCCGCATTGTTCGTGCTGAAATACCGGCGGAGCAAACGAGCCAAAACATCCGGGGTGGATCACAACACGGCTTTGGAGATAGTCTGGACGGCCGTACCAACGGTGCTGATCATCATCGTGTTCATCTGGGGATTTCGGGGGTTCATGAAGATGAACGTGGTGCCCAAGGATGCTATCGAAATCAAAGTGACCGGCCAGAAGTGGTTCTGGAGTTTCGACTATCCGGACGGTGTCACCACCGTGAACGAACTGGTGGTGCCCATCGACAAACCGGTTAAGCTCCTTATGTCGTCAAAAGACGTGATCCACAGTTTCTTCGTTCCTCAGTTCCGCGTAAAGATGGATGTGCTGCCCAACCGATACACCGTAACGTGGTTTGAAGCTACCCGACAAGGGACATACAACTTATTCTGCACCGAGTTCTGCGGCAAAGGACACTCGGAGATGATCGGCGCGGTCAAGGTGGTTTCGAACGAAGACTACCTGGCCTGGCTCGAAGAAGGTGCGTCACTGGGCTCCGACTTGCCACCTGAAGAGTTCGGCGCCCGGCTGTTCGTGGCCAAGGCGTGCAACACCTGTCACAAAATGGACGGCTCGTCATCAACCGGTCCCAGTTTGAACAACATCTTTGGACACTCGGTCCCGCTTGAAGACGGTACCGAGACAACGGTCGATGAGAACTATCTGCGGGAATCGATGTTGAACCCAATGTCCAAAGTGGTGGCCGGGTATCAACCGGTGATGCCGACCTATCAGGGACTCTTGAGGAACCATGAGATCGACGCTTTGATCGCTTACATCAAGTCGCTGAACAAAGGCGAGGAGCCGACGCATGAATAATCAGGTTGCACAGCACAACTATCTGAGCGAGCCACGCGGAATCAAAGGCTGGTTGTACACGCTTGACCATAAGCGGATCGGTGTGCTCTATTTGTTCGGTGTCATGATAGCTTTCGCGCTCGGTGGGTTCTTCGCCATGCTGGTGCGGCTGGAACTGTTGAGCCCGAACAAAATCTTGGTCGACGCCGATACCTACAACCAACTGTTCACCCTACACGGCGCCGTGATGATCTTTCTGTTTATCATACCATCGATCCCGGCCATACTGGGCAACTTCGCGCTGCCGTTGATGCTCGGCGCCAAGGACGTTGCCTTCCCGCGCCTCAACCTGGCCAGTTGGTACATATATGTTCTCGGAACGCTGATCGCGCTTTTCTCTTTGTTCACCGGCGCCGTCGACACCGGCTGGACTTTCTACACACCCTACAGCACGCAGACGTCAACATCGGTTATCTCGATGACTTTCGCCGCTTTCGTGCTCGGCTTTTCATCGATCTTCACGGGGCTGAACTTCATAGTCACCATTCACAAACTCCGCGCCCCCGGCATGACCTGGTTCAAGATGCCGCTTTTCGTCTGGGGACTCTATGGCACGGCGATCATTCAGGTGCTGGCCACACCGGTGCTCGGGATCACGTTGCTTCTCTTGATTGTCGAACGAACGGTCGGCATCGGTATCTTCGACCCGGCCATGGGGGGCGACCCGGTCTTGTTCCAGCACTTCTTCTGGTTCTACTCGCATCCGGCCGTCTACATCATGATTCTACCCGGCATGGGTATAATCTCAGAAGTTATTTCGGTTTTCTCGCGCAAGAAGATTTTTGGATACAAGGCGATCGCCTTTTCGAGCCTCGGCATTGCCTTTGTGAGCTTCCTGGTTTGGGGACACCACATGTTCCTGAGCGGTCAGGCGGAACTGGCTTCTATGATCTTCTCGTTTCTGACTTTCTTCGTGGGTATACCTTCGGGTATTAAAGTGTTCAATTGGGTGGCAACGATGTACAAAGGGTCCATCGACCTGAAAGCGCCGATGTTGTACGGCCTGAGTTTTCTGTTTTTGTTTTCGATCGGTGGCTTGACAGGTATTTTTCTTGGGACGCTGTCGGTAGATGTCCACCTGCACGACACCTACTTTATCGTTGCACACTTTCACTACACTATGATGGGCGGAACGGTGATGGCTTTCCTGGCCGGCCTGCACTATTGGTGGCCCAAGATTTGGGGACGTTTGTACAGCGAAGGCTGGGCCCGGGTAGCTGCGCTGTTGATCTTCATTGGATTCAACATGACCTTCTTCACCCAGTTCCTCCTGGGTACTCAGGGGATGCCGCGCCGGTACTATAGTTACCTCGACCAGTATCAACCGTTGCACGCCTTTTCGTCGTTCGGTTCGTGGGTGCTCGGTTTGGGCTTCATCATTATGGCTATCTACCTTATCGAGGCCATTTTCCGCGGACGACCGGCCGGTGACAACCCGTGGGGTAGCCTGACCTTCGACTGGCGCACCACCTCGCCACCTTCGCCGCACAATTTCGATGAGATACCCAAAGTCACGCATGGTCCCTACGACTACGACACCGTTACTCCGGTCGAAACCTATCCTACCGAGAAGGAGCAAGGCTAACCCCATGCACGACCCTTCGGCCACCCCGCATCATCTGGAACACCACTTCGCCGACGTGGAACAACAGCGTGAGTCGGCCAAGCTGGGCATGTGGATTTTCCTGCTGACCGAGGTGCTGTTGTTTGGTGGCTTGTTCGTTGCCTATTCGATATATCGCGCATGGAATCCGGACATTTTTCACAACGCCCACGTACACCTGGATGTCACGCTCGGTGCCTTGAACACGGTTGTGCTTATTATCAGTTCGGTGACTATGGCCTTGGCTATTCGTAGTATGCAGCTCGATCTGAAGCGCGCCACTTTGATCAATCTCGGCATCACGCTGGCCTTGGCCCTGGTGTTCCTGATTGTGAAGTACTTTGAATACAGTCACAAGATACACCTCGGCCAGTTGCCGGGGAAGTTTTACAGTTTTGAAGGAGTAGCCGGCAGTAACCCGCACATTTTTTTCAGCATCTACTTTTTGATGACCGGCCTGCACGGTATTCACATTCTCGGCGGTATGGCCACGATTGGATGGATAATGTGGCGCACCACCCGCGATCACTTCTCGCCGGAATATTACACGCCGATTGAGATGACCGGACTCTACTGGCATTTGGTGGATTTGATCTGGATTTTCCTTTTCCCGCTTTTCTATTTGATAGGTTGAACGATGACCGCACATGACGACAAAACCAAACCGCACATTCTCCCGTTGTCACTCTATCTGACAATCGGTGGTGCTCTGCTGGTGCTCACCGCTGTTACCGTGCTCGTCTCGTTCTTCCAGTTCGGAGCGTACAATCTGGTCGTGGCCATGTTTATCGCCGCCATCAAGGCAACGCTGGTGGCGCTGTTTTTCATGCACCTCAAATATGACAACAAGGTGTATCTATTGGTGTTCGTGCTGGCCATATTGTTCCTGGCTGCCTTTATTATCTTCACCATGTTCGACACCATGCAGCGCGACCAGATTTATCGAATCAAGTCGGGACCGATTGACAAGGACGCGATAATTTACGAGACTCAGACCGGTGCAGATTCGACATCGGTAGAAGCAGATTCAACAGCGAATCGTGCAGATACTGTCACTATCATGGATGAAGGTCATTAGATGGCGTAACTGCGGGCGTTTGTCGTTCACGGGACGCCAATGAAGACAACGGCATCGTGACGTAACCGGACAGAGGAGGTTCACAGGCGATGAACGATTTCAGAAAAGTGGCCCTGGCGGCGACGATAGCAACCTATCTTCTGATTCTCATGGGCGGTTTGGTGCGCGTCTCCGGCGCCGGGCTGGGTTGTCCCGATTGGCCGACATGTTTCGGGCGATGGATTCCCCCGACCAGTGTCGAACAACTACCGCCCGACATAGATACCGAACAGTTCAACTTCAGGCTGGCCTGGACCGAGTACATAAATCGGCTGTTGGGGATGATAGTCGGACTGTTGATTGCATACACGGCGATCCTGGCCTTGATGCAATACCGTCGCACGCCGCGTATCCTCTATCCAAGTATCGCTGCTGCTGTGCTGGTCGCGATCGAGGGCTGGCAGGGTAGCCAGGTGGTCGCATCAGAACTGAAACCGATCATCGTCTCCGCCCACATGGTCCTGGCGCTCATAATTGTCTGCCTGCTGACCTACGTTGCACACCTGGCCCACATGCTGGAGGCGGACGCATCCTCGAGCTACCGCCTGCCCAACACCTCACGAAACCTGCTGGCCGGTCTGGGCGTCATAACTGCCCTGCAAGTTGCGCTGGGCATCCATCTGCGAGAAACGCTTGAGATCATCGCCGCGGGATTTTCCGGACTAACCGAACAGGAGTGGCTGGCCCGAGTTGGACTTCCTAATCACATTCACTTGTTTATCGGCATACTGCTGGCTGTCTCGACATGGCTGGTGATGCTCAAAATCCTTCGGATAAAAGACAACTGTTCACCGATGGTCAAAAAAGCGGCCCGGGTGCTTTTGGTCCTGTCGCTTCTGCAACTAATGGTCGGTCTTAGCTTCATCCCGTGGGGCCGGGTACCGGTGTTGCAGCTTATGCACATGTGGCTGCCGACGCTTTATATAGGCACCTTGCTGCTATTGTACCTGGCCGGTCGTTCGTCAAGGAGGTTGGCATGAGAGGTATTGGCCTGATCGTGGCGTTGTTCATTCTGACCCTGATACTGATCGGCAGCGCTGTATTTATGAAATGGACAACCGAGGAGTCAGAGCCACTCGCGCTCTTCGGAGAGCTGCCTGAGTTTCAGTTTACCGATCAGTCGGTCAAGGCTTTTGGAAAAACGGAAATGCTGGGCAAGGTTTCGGTGGTCGATTTCATTTTCACAAGGTGCAAAGGTCCGTGCCCTTTGATGGCGGTTAACATGGAACAGCTTTACCGCGATTATGCAACAAACAGTAATATTCAGTTTGTTTCGATTTCGGTCGAACCTTCGCACGACACACCGGAGGTGTTAAGCCAGTACGCCATCGCACGAGGTGTGAACGATGATCGATGGAGATTCCTGCACGCGCCTATCGAAAAAGTGGTCGAGCTTTCCGAGCTTGGATTCAAGCTGGCCGCCGACGATCTTCCCGGCGCCCATACCACCCGCTTTGTGCTGCTGGATACGCTGGCACAAATACGTGGCTACTACAGCGGCACCGACACGGCCAGCGTTGCTGTGATCCAGGCCGATATCTCAAGACTGACCGGGACGGCCAGGTGACTTTCAACGACCTGCCGACAATCAACGCCGCGTTGAACTGCACCGGTACAGTATTGCTCATATTCGGCTACAGGTTTGTCAAACAAGGACGACAGACGGCACATAAGAGATGCATGATTTCCGCCCTATGTGTGTCGGCCTTGTTTCTGACTTGCTATCTTATATATCATGCCGAGGTTGGATCGGTACCGTATCCGCATCACGACTGGACTCGCCCGCTCTACTTCGCCATTCTGGTGCCGCATGTAATTCTGGCTGCATTAATGGTGCCGTTCATCCTGATCACGGTCTGGCTGGCCTGGCGCGAGAAGTTCATCAGGCACAGACGGCTGGCGAGACTCGTCTGGCCGGTCTGGTTGTTTGTTTCGATCAGCGGCGTGGTGATTTATCTGATGTTGTATCGGCTGTAGCACGATCTGGGTGGCCGTCTCAAACCTTCAAGCTGTGTCATAAACGGGTTTCGCGGGGTCCTGACCACGCCAACAGCGTGGTTGTGACCCTGCGATTCTCGGCATGGTGTTGTGGCAGAACAATCTCAGGAACCACCGGTTCACACGCTCGCCTTCGGCGAACGCAGGAACCAGTGGAACATACAATTACGACACAGCCTGCTTGTTTGGGACGGCAGGTCACCCTTCGACTCCGCTCAGGGTGAGGTTACAAGATTCTGTAGGGCGGAACCCTCTTAGCGGTTCCGCCACGTTGCGGTATGGGGCAGATGTGGACTTCTGCCGCCCACGAAGTCAGGCGAGTCGCCAGACAGCACCTGCATGGTAGACGGCAGAACCGAAAACGGCTCCGCTCTACTTGATAACGGCCAGTTTACCGATCTGAGACCCATAGTCCGACTCGACCACCCAGTAGTACAAGCCCGTCACTACCCACATGGTGTTGCGCGTTATGAGATTCCATCGATGTGTCGAGGCCGTGCCGGATTCAGGCTGTTCGTCATGCTGGAGCTTGCGCACCAGGTCGCCATCAAGTGTGTAAATGGATATCGTACACTTGTTGGGCAGATTTGCGAAATAGACAGTGGCCGAACGTGACGGTGCAAATTGGCCGGCCCGATTTTCAAGGCCGCGATCGGCATAGTCGGCATCCAGCCGGTACGGGTTGGGATAGCAGTAAACATCAAGTTGGCCGTTGTTCAGCACCGCCTCGCCTTGCTTTACCGCCATAACCTCGATCATGTTCTTATAAGGTGAGGACTCCAAAGCCTCCAGGCTCTTGGGGGGATGACCGAAGTCAAAAGCAGTTACCGTTACGAAATAAGGCAGGGTTGGAAGCAGGTTGTCCATGACGTACTCGTACTCATAAAAGCGCATGCGACCTTCTTCGTCGACGTCGGTAGTGTCGTTCAACGCATCCGGATAGAGTTTGTGGATACCTTCGGGGCGGCCCAACTCTGATGCGTTGTAGTCGACTTTCTCGAAGTAATAGGTGTTGCCGTCGGCCACCAGCGGGAAGCCGTATCGGTATTCGAGGGGATCGAAGGATTCTCCGTAACGGGCTTGTAGGGAGTCAAGGGTGAACGGCAGTTCCTTGAGCATAAAACGTTTGCGGCGCCTGTCCCAGGTGTAGCGGTTGAAATCATGCCGATCATAACTGGCCAGCAGAGTCGGCTCATCGGCGATCTCCGAACGCGACATATAGACGCGGTATCCTTCGAAATCGTGGGCGCGGCTGAACTGATCGAAATGCGTTTCGGTGAGACGACCGTTCCAACGAAGAGTAATCCGGCCGTTATCCGGGATCACTCGCAACTCCGGCGGTGGCGGCGGGGCGGCGCCGTTCAAATCCGGTACGCCGTCACCTTCGTAGTAGACCCTCACGGTGTCGTTAACCTCCGGGTCGTAGCGGTCGAAGTACTTTCCGGAGTCGCCATCAAAATCGGTATCGACGCCGGGATTGTCGAATATGAGTCGTGCCCATCGGACATTGGTGACAAGGTCGTCGAAATCCAACTGGGCTACAAATGGATCGGGCTGAAGCGGATCAAAAAGCCGATGGAAGGCTCCCCGGTCGTAGTGCACCTCTTTGCCGATTGCCATGGCTACCGAAAAATTAACGGCGCCGCCCGGCGGTATGGTCGACGGTCCGTATGAAACCACGACTTCCGGCAAGAACCCATTGGCGATTTCTTCGGCATACTCATGCGGTGGTAGCCAGCCACCGTTCGAGTAGTCGATAGCCGCGCGGTAGCCTGAGTAGTCGATTTCCGGTTTGGACATCAGGTAGTATTTCTCGCGGTCGCTGAGCGGAACACCCAGGCCACCTTCGAAGAGTCTGAGCGGCCAGTCAGCCGTGCCCTTTTTTCGCGGACCCCAATTGTAATGGGTGCCTATGTTATCGTACCACCAGTTGAAATTGTACAGGCTGGCGCCCTGGGGAATCCTTAGCGGCGCAATGGCGAAGGCGCTCGAGGTGTTGACCATATCCCATCCAAACGAGTGCGACCAGCCGTCGGCATCCAACAGCCAGGCCGTATTGAGAAGTTCATCGCCAAGCTCCTCGAATTCGTGCGGCCAATATCGGATGTACCCGACGACGTCATCATCCGGCGGCGCGAATTGCTCACTTCGATGTTGATTGCAGCCGACATAGTAGATGCCCACGAAGGCATCGTAAATGGTATCGACGCCGACGTTTTCGATCTGATAGTCGACAATCATCACATCGCGGATATATTTGTAGGACCAGCTATAGGTCGTTTGCGCGACAGAGAGGCCGAGCGGTTTGTGACTGCGGGCGTCGTAGTCGTTGTATGGAATCCACCAGCCGGACCCAATCGTGTCCATATAGGTAGTGGTGTGCTGCAATTCCGCTTTCGCCTCGGGGCTAAAGTATTCCGACGTTGGATCATCCGATGTGGTGTAGATAAAACTCGACGGCCACTCGAACGGCCAGAACTCCATGGGTGGCATCCAGGTGTTGCCCTTCCAGTCCGTCTCAATCGCCGTTGAAACCAGCGTGTCGCCGTTAAGTACGCCACCCACCCAGAGAGCGGTGTAGTATCCATGTTGGACGCGGCTCATACGTGGATGGTAAAACGTGGGTGCTTGCTTGGATTCCTCCGGCATCTGAAAACGGAAGACATTGCCCATAGCGCCGTTGTTGTGAATAGTGGTCCAGAGGTAACCGTTGTTCTGTAACTGGTAATCAATCCAGGGCCAGTACTCGGCCGCTTTCAAGGCGGGACGCGCATGCACGGAACTGTCCGGGTGAAACAACAGAGGTTCACGCGCCAACGCCTGCTCACCCAAAGTGGTACATACAATCAGCAACAGGGCCAAGATCAGCGATATTCGAACAGGCGTTGTTGCGCCGGACCATCGCCGAACATTCAGCAAGAAACAGAGGGGCTCTCTCATACTCTGGTGTCTTTGACTGACAGTCGGTGCTTTGGCCTTGTCCAAAGCTACCTGTCTCGTTCCGTCAATGATAACTTACGACCGGACTGCCGCGATAGCCAGCACTAATTCAGAAGACGCAGATTATGCGGGCTTGTCAGAGGTGGAAAGAGCTTTCCAATTACTTGATAATAACCAGCTTACCGACCTGGCTGTCGAACGTAGTTTCGACCACCCAGTAGTAAAGACCGGAGACAACCCATTGCGTGTTTCTCGAAATGATATTCCAGCGATGAACCGACGCCGTGCCCGAACCTTCAGCTTCATCGTGTTCCAGTCGTCTCACCAGGTCACCATCCAGGGTGTAGATTGAGATACTGCACTGGTGCGGCAGGTTTGCAAAGTAGATCGTCCCGGCTCGGGCGGCCGGGAGTTCGTTGCCGCGGTTTTCGTAACCGCGCTCCGGATAGTTGGCATCAACTCGATACGGGTTGGGATAACAGTAAACATCCAGTTTGCCGTCGCGAAGCACATCTGCACCCTGCTTGATAGCCACTGCTTCCACCATGTTCTGGCGTGGATGTGACTCCAGTGCATCCAGACCCTTGGGCGGATGCCCGTGATCGAAGGCGGTCACCGACACCCAGTAAGGAACCGTAGGCAGAAGGTTTTCAATGAAGTACTCGTACTCATAGAATCGCATCCGTCCCTCTTCGTCTACATCGGCCGTATCGTTGATGGCATCGGGATAGAGTTTGTGTATACCTGACATCGTTGATAGATCGGAAACATTGTAGTCGACCGGCTCGAAATAGAACCACTCATCACCCACTTCCAGAGGATCTGCATAGGAGTAGGCATAGGGATCGAGATCGTCACCATACAGAACCAGCAGCGAATCGAGTGTGAACGGCAACTCGGTCAGCATGTATCGCAGGCGACGCTGATCCCATTTGTAGCGGCTGTAATTATGTTTGTCGTATGAGGTCAGCATTGCCGACTGGTCGAAATTGGCCGATCTGGAAATATACACGCGATATCCTTCGAAGTCGCGGGCATAGCTGAGGGGGTCAAAGTAGTTCTCGGTGTTGCGACCGTTCCACCTGACGATAATGCGACCGTCCTGTGGGGTAACCCGCACATCCGGCGGTGGCGGTGGCGTAGCGCCGCGAAAGTCGGGTACACCGTCACCCTTGTAGTAGATTCTGACGCTGTCGCCGGTCATGGTATCGAATCGATCAAAGTACTTGCCGGAATCACCGTCAAAATCAGTATCGATACCGGGATTGTCGAAAACCTGTTTGGCCCAGCGGACGTTGGTGATCAGATCATCGAAATCCAATTGTTCCATGAAGGGATAGGGGTTGAGCGTATCGAAGGTCTCACGATAGGCCACGCGGTCGTAGTGTACATTCTCTCCGATGGCTATAACCATGGTAAGATTGGTTGCCGCGCCGGGCGGCAGTGTCACCGGTCCGTATGAAGTGAGCACCTTGGGGAAATGCCCGCGCGCCGTTACACCGGCATACTCATGGGGTGGCAGCCAGCCTTCGTCGGAGTGGTCTACCGCCGTCTCGTAGCCATTATAATCGACCTCGGGTTTGGACATCAGGTAATACTTGTGTTCGTCGCTGTAGGGAATTCCCAGGGCTCCGGCAAACCGGCGCAGGGGCCACTCATGAGTTGCTCTTTTTCGAGGTCCCCAGGCAAACCGCGCCCCTTCCTGATCGGTCCACCAGTTGAAATTGTACAAGCTGGCGCCCTTGGGTACCCGCAAGGGTGCAAAGGCCGACGCTGAGGCAGTGTTTATGAAGTCCCAGGCGATGGAAAAAGAGTGCCCGTCATTGTCGAGAACATAGGCCAACCAGAGATCCTCCATGCCGACCTCTTCGAACTCATGGGGCAATGATCTGATGTAACCTTCAACATCGTCATAAGGAGGCCACGGTTGTTCGCCGCGATGAAAGACACCACCCACGTGATAGAAACCAACGAATCCATCGTAGATCGTATCCCTGCCCTTGTTCTCGATCAGGTAGTCGATCAGAATGAAATCACGCGCGTATTTGTAGGACCACGAGTAACTGGTCTGGGTCACCTTTAGACCCATTGATTTATGGTCGCGACCATCATACGGGTTGTAGGGAATCCACCAGTAGTCTTCGGCCGTGTCGGTGTACACCGCTTCGACTTCAAGCTCTGCTCTCGCATCCGTATCGAAGTAGGGTGAGCCGGGGTCGTTGGAGCGAACCGTCATGTTGCCGAACGGCCATTCATCCGGCCAGAATTCCATCGGATAGCCTCTATCGTAGACATCCCAGAAGTCCCAGGCGACATCCATACCGACCGTGACCAGAGTGTCCCCACGAACTACGCCGCCGACCCACAGCGCGGAGTAACGGCCATGCTGCTTTCGATTATAGCCCGGATGGTAGTATGACGGCGCCTGTTTGCTTTCATCGGGCATCTCAAAGCCGAAAATGTTGCCGATAATGCTGTTGTTGTTCACGACATTCCACAGGTATCCGTTGGCGTGAAGCCGGTATGTAATATATGGAAAGGCAGCAGCCTTTTGATCAGGCCGATCGCTTTTCTTGGGTGCTTCATAGAACTGTGACAAGCGTTGAGCCCAGCTATCGCCGGTTATCAACCCTGAAAGCATGACTACCATCAGAGAGACCAAAACTGACTTGTTACAAACCCTGTGCACTAATCGGGTCTCCAATCCTAAACATACTCCACAGTATAATATACGATTCCAAATCTTTTGTAACAACTGTTCAGTGGCATCACATGATTGGTCGGATGAGCGTTGCAGCCCTTACAAGCTACGCTCATTTCAGAATGACCAGTTTGCCGATTTGGTTGCCAAAATCCGATTCCACTGTCCAGTAATAGAGACCGGTAACAACGGCTTCGGTGTTGCGGGTGACCAGGTTCCAGCGATGAACCGACGAAGTTCCGCTTCCGGGTGGTTCGTCATGTACCAGATTCTGCACAAGGTCGCCGTCGAGTGAGTAGATCCTGATACGACAGCGGTGCGGGAGATTGGCGAAATATATCGTTCGCGCCCGGTCGGCGCCGGATTCATCATGACGGTTCTCCAGACCCCGTCGGTAGTAGTCGTTATCCACTTTGTACGGGTTTGGGTACACGTACACATCCAGCTTGCCGTCTTTCAGGACCGCGTCGCCATGATCGAGGGCGAAAACTTTTATCAAAGACTGACTGATTGATGACTCCAGCGGGTCCAGAGACTTGCCCGGATGACCGAAGTCGTGGGCCGTGACCGCGACCCAGTATGGAACCGTCGGCAGCAGACCGTCTATTATGAACTCCCACTCATAGTAACGCATGTTCCCATCTTCATCGACGTCGGAAGTATCCAGCTCGGCATCGGGGTAGACCTTGTGGATGCCTCTTGGGTCCAAGAAGTCAGACTGATTGTAATCCACCGGCTCGAAGTAATACAAGACACCGTTGTGTTCGAAGGGCGTGACACGCGTGTATTCCAAAGGGTCGAACGACTCGCCGTAGAGTATCTGCAATGAGTCAAGGCTGAACGGTATCTCACGCAGTTCATACCGATTTCGCCTGGGGTCATAGCGAAAGCGGCTGAAGTTTTCATGGTCAATCGAAGCCAACAGTGTTGCCTCCTGCTCCAGGCTCGAACGTGACAGATAGACCCGGTAGCCTTCGAAGTCCTGGGTTCGTGTCATCGGGTCGATGTGGTTCTCAGACTCATAGCCGTTCCACCTGAGCTTGATACGCCCGTTCTCAGCCGACACACGAACAATCGGCGGCGGGGGTGGGGTGGCGCCGCGATAGTCCGGGACACCATCGCCCTCGTAAAACACCAGGACGGATTCCAGGGTTACAGGGTCCCAGTGAATAAAGGACTTGCCCGAATCGCCATCCTGATCGGTATCGACGCCGGGGTTGTCGTAGATCACTTGAGCCCAGCGAACGTTGGTGACGAGGTCATCCAGGTTGAGGTAATCCAAAAACGGCTTCGGGTTCCTGGCGTTGAACAACTCTCGGTAGGCCATTTGATCGGTGTGGGCATCCTCACCTATCACAATGGCCACCGCAAAGTTCTCGACACTTCCCGGGGGCAGAGTGAAGGGTCCAAAAGAGGTCACGATGTTCGGTTGCTGGCTGGTTACGTTTCTTGTGGCGCTGTATTTGGGAGGTTCCAGCCAGCCATCGTCGGAGTGATCCAGAGCGGACACGTATCCCCCGTAATCGATCTCCGGCTTGGACATCAGATAGTAGCGGTTGCGATCGCTCAACGGCATCCCCAGCCCACCGTAGAACGACCTAAATGGATATAACACTGTTTTGGCACGACGCGGACCCCAATTGTAAGTCGGTCCCCTGGCTCCATTCCACCAATTGAAATTGAATTGGATAGCGCCGGTTGGAACATGCAGCGGCGCGATACCAACCGCATGAGGTGAGCGGGCAAAGTCCCAGCCGAAGGTCTGCGCCCAACCATCCTTGTCCACCAACCAGGCAATTTTCAACAGCTCGTCGCCGAGTTCTTCAAACTCATGGGGCCGGGAATAAATGTACCCTTCCACGTCGTCCGGAAACGGATAAGGCATCTCGCTACGATGATGGGCGCAGCCTGAGTAGTACATACCCACCCAGGCCGACTTGATGGTATCCATCCCGATGTTGGCGATACGGTAATTGACAATCAGAAGGTCCTGCGCATACCGGTGTGACCAGGAGTAGCTGGACTGCAAGACATGCAAGTTCAGGGATTTATGCGTGCGGTTGTCGTAACTGTTGTAGGGTACGAAGGGATTATCTTCGAATGTGTCGGTGAAAGTGGCGTGGTATTCTATCTCGCCTGAGGCTTTACGGTCATAGTGCGGTGAGGTGGGCACGTTTGACCTGGCCTCAATACCGCCGCCCGGATAGAAATCCGGAAAAAACTCGCGTTGACCAATCTCGTCGATGGCCGTAGTCACCAGCGTATCATCGCCGACTACGCCGCCCACCCACAGGCCGGCATAGTAGCCATACTGAACACGACTATACGTCGGATAATAGAAAGTCGGCGCTGTCTTGCGCTGATCCGGAAGTTGGGCGCCGTACATATTGCCGATAATACCGGCATTGGTGATAGTCGTCCAGAACAAGCCGTTCATGTGGATTCGTGAAGTGTAATTCGGATAACCGGCCGTGGCCATCGGAGGAGGGTCAAAACGGGTTTGGTCTCTGGGCGGCGGGATCGAGTCCGTCACCTGGGCAGAGCTATCCGCACAAAAAACGGCTGTCAGCAAGAGTAGTATTAGCGACAGCCGGGCGATATTTACGGCAGCCAGGATCAAAGACGTCATTTTTGCAACCGGGCCAATATAGTATAAACAGCGGCCATGTTCAACCTCTATCTACAACTACCGGCAGTGCGGTTTTGTGCAAAAATAAATCGCACAACCGCACAGAATGGTTTGTAACCCTTCATTCTCTTGCAGTACGGCAGCAATAGGCAAATTGTTCTGAAATATGATCGGACACTCGTATTCCACGCACAAAACAGCAAGACTCTGCACAGAAAACTGCCCAGAAACAGCACTAAACGCATGATAATAAACCACTTGCCACTACAGAGCAGGACGGTATAGTTGTTGCTTCTGTATAGCCAATAAACCTATGAGGAAATAAACATGAGAATCTGCCTTGCCCTTTTGACTTTGGTGATGGTTGTCGTGTCCGGCGCTTTCGCATCCGACGCCTACTACCAGGAACAGATCGATGATGACGCCACACTCCGATGGACTTCGTTGTCCGATGACAGCGCCAAAGTGTACTGGAGCGCAGTGCTGCCCGGCAACGACGAGTTCGGCCAAGCGACGTCATATCTGAGTTTCGTTCACTCGGTGAACGACATCGACCCATCCCTGATACCGGATGGTGTCATCAGGCTGGTCAAGCTGAAACTGTTCCTGCATAACGCTGCCACCGGCGAGTTGGAAGTCACGGTCGATTCGCTGGACCTTGACAGTATCCGTCGGCGTCACTTTCTCATCGGACCCGACCTGGCCGATTCGATCAGCGTTCATGAGTCTGTCCTTGAGGACGGTGACTTGGAAATCGTAATAAGCGGTTCCTCAGGTGACTCGAAACGCCCAGACCCGACTTTTGTACTGCGTCGCTCGGTGTTGGACGTTTCATACACGCCCGCTCTACCGATGGCTGCGCCGGCCGACGGTGAGGGCATGCCCGAATCTTACATTTTGTCAGCCAACTATCCCAATCCGTTCAATCCTTCGACCACGATAGAGTACAATCTTCCGACCCGCTCGCAAGTGCGCGTGGAGGTGTTGAATGCTCTTGGCCAGACAGTACGTCTGCTGGTAGATGCGCCGGTTTCGGCCGGACTCCATCGAGTGGTGTGGGACGGTCACAGTCAGGACGGTACGCCGGTCGCCAGCGGAGTTTATTACTATCGCATCGTGGCCGGAGATTTGATCAACGCCCGCAAGATGATCCTGCTAAAATAGTAGGGCAGGTCTGTCCTCAGACCTGCCGATAAAGGCAGGTTCACGCCGCGGCGCGCAGGCGAAGACGGACCCGCCCTGCAAGACTCCGCTCAGCATGAGGTGAGATGACTCAGAGTGAGGTAAAGGACGCACGAAGCGCAATGAGTGATTTATCACCGCGAAGCGCGAAAAAGTGATTTATCACCTTCGACTCCGCTCAGCATGAGGTGGGACGACTCAGAGTGAGGCGAAGGACGCACGAAGCGCAATGAGTGATTTATCACCGCGAAGCGCAATGAGTGATTTATCACTGCGAAGCTCGGAGAAGTGATTCATCACCGCGAAGCGCAAAAGAATCATTTATGACTCACTTCCGCCAAAACGACGACCGGAAAATCACCAGCACTGTGAATATTTCAAGCCGACCCAACAGCATAGAGAACACTAGAATCCACTTACCCGGCAACGGAATCCAACCATAATTCTCAATCGCGCCGACACCGGACAGACCAGGACCGATATTGCCGATAGTCGCTATCGAACAAGCCACCGCCGTGGTCAGGTCGGGCACGAACAAGGTCATCAGGAATGCCACCACCACGAACAGCCCGACAAACAGGATTGAAAAAGTGACCACGTTAATGATCAACTTGTCGTCGATTGCCTCCTCGCCGATTTTGACCGGCGCAACCAGCCTGGGTTGGGTCAGCTTGCGCAACTGATTGATGGCCATCCGCACTACGATCATTATTCGAATCATTTTCATGCCGCCACCGGTGGACCCGGCGCAACCACCGAAGAACATCAGGGTCACCATCAGTATCAAAAGAAAACTAGGCCAGAGATCAAAGTCGAATGTAGCAAACCCGGTCGTGGTCACAACGGCCACCGTCTGAAAGACAGCCACTCGAAAAGTATGTCCGAAAGTCTCAAGCTTGGCCTGTTGATCGTTGTAGTGCTCATTGAATTCGACAGTGGTCATCGGTTCGTTTCGAAAGTGTTGGCTGGTGGCTTCCGCCGTGTCGAGCTTGCCGAAATAGAGCACACCCGTGATCACCACCACCGCCGCCACGATGACGCCATTGTAGAACAGGAATTCCTTGTTGGTCAACATCGAACGGACGTCGCCCCGGAGGGCGCGAAAGTGCAAGACGAAATTCACCCCGGCCAGGTACATGAAGATGATCACCACCCATTCGATGAAGGCAGAGTTGTAGCCGGCGATAGATTGGTTACTGTTGGAGAAGCCACCGGTGGCCATGGTTGCAAAAGCATGGCAGACCGAATCGAACAGACTCATGCCACCGACCATCAAGAGAACGGTTTCGGCCGCCGTGAAAATCAGGTAGACACCCCACAGGATGGACGCGGTTTGCTTGAGCCGTGGCATCAGTTTGTCTTTGCTGGGTCCCGGCACTTCGCCGCGAAACATCTGGTAGCCGGAAGCACCCATTGTCGGCAGGATGGCTATAGCCAAAGTAATAATGCCCATCCCACCCAACCAGTGGGTCAGAGCGCGCAGGAATAACAACGAGCGCGGCATGGCCTCAACGTCGCTTAGAATGGTTGCGCCGGTAGTGGTGAACCCGGACATGACTTCGAAATAGGCATCGGTGAAGGCATAAGCTATACCGCCCAGGTTGCCAGCGCGGCCGGCCATGAAATAAAGGCAGAAAGGAATAGCGGCCACAAAGGCCAGCGCAAACCAACCGAAGGTAACGATTGCATAGCCCTCCTTGACCCCTTGATAACCACTTCCCCGCCTGAACAACAAGGCCAAAGCGGTTCCGCAAAGAAGCGAAAACAGAATGGCCACGGCAAAGCCGCTGACTTCCGGCAACTGAAAGGCCGAGGAAATATCGGTCGACCAGCCGTCATAAATGCCGATAGCCAACGGCACCATGAGCACCAGCCCCAGCACCTGCATTAGCTTGCCGACAGTATAAGCGACGGCTGTTTTATGCATGATCCACCTGTGTTAGCGGCCTCATTGCGCTTGAAACAGTTTCGATATCGCCTTAAGATTCTTGTGGTGCGTGATCATGATAACATGATCCCCGGCCTCAATCACTGTATCTCCACTCGGCAGGATCATACGATCCTCGCGCACCACGACACCGACTATCGAACCCTTCTTAAGCTTGCTTGACATTTTCTTGATAGGCCGCCCGGCTGCGTAACTGTGGAGTTCGACATTGAACCGTACCGCTTCGATGTCGACGTCGGAGAGACGCACCACCGCACCGATATGACCGCGCGATATTGTCTCCAGAATCTCGCGCGCCGTGGTCAGCCTTGGGTTCAGGACATGGTCGATCCCTATAGAGGAAAATATCTTGCCGTGATGTGACTCGGTCGTGATAGCCATCACTTCATGGGCACCTTCGGATTTGGCCAGAAGGGCTGAGAGCATGTTGTAGTCCGCGGCGTCGGAACAGGCGATGAAGAACGATGCGGCATCGACATTGATCTCGCGCAGGACGTCGTGCTCGGTGCAGTCGCCGTGGATCACTTCGACATTGTTGAATTCGGGCGCCCATTTTTCGGCGTGCTCAATATCGGGATCGACAAAAACCACTTTGTGGTCGGTATCGTCCAGAGCCTCGGCCAGTTGTACGGTTGAATAGGAATTGCCGGTAATGACAATTTTGCGACTCGACTTGGATTCCACCCCGACCAGTTCGAGGAATCTATCCATCGATTCCCGTGGGAACAGTGAGTACAGTATATCGCCCGGTTGAATTCGCTCATCACCATCGGGAATGATTCCACTGCCGTTGCGCACGACAGCAGCGAAGAGCACGACATGCGGGGCGATCTCGTTGCGAATCTCACCCGGCGTTTTGCCGGCCAATTCCATGGATTCGGTAATCCGATAACCCCGCATCAGAATCTTCCCGGACTCGAAATTGGCCGACTCGACAGCATGTGGAGTTTCGACAAACTGCATGATATGATCGACCAGGACGTTTTCCGGATGAATAACCGAGGTAACGCCAATCTTCTCCAGGTCGATGGCCGATTGCTCTTCTGAGAATTCACGATTGCGCAGCCGGGCGATACGGCGGCCAACTTTGTACTGAGCGGCAAAAGCGCACACCACCATGTTGACTTCGTCATTGGGTGTCACGGCCAGCACCATGTCGGCGCCGTCGAGCCCTGCCTGAAGCAAAGCTGACGGGGATGAACCGGAGCCGTTGAGCAGTTGGATGTCGAGTTTACTCGATATCTGGCCGCACAACTCCGGGTCCGACTCCACCATCGAGAGTTGATGTTTTTCTTTCAGCAGGTGTTCGGCCAGGCTGTAGCCGACCACACCGCCACCGACAATGACTATCCTCATCTCATTTCTTTCCAAGTTCAACGGCCAGGGTTTCGAGCCCCCGGCGACTGAGCTAATCTCTGCTTTGGCCGTCCGATACGCAAACTTTTTCTTCGGCCGGCGAATTCGGCCAATTAATAAGCCGGACGCAAATAGCGTCCGGCTCGGAGAGACCAATATACACTAAAATCAGGTTATTGACCGAACATTAATTCTATCATCAGCAGCAAATCGGTGATATCGGAGTTGCCGTTTTGGTCTAAGTCCGCTGTTTCCAACAACTCAGGCGCCTGTCCGCCGGTGAAGAAATACTCCACCATAAAGACCAAATCAGATATGTCAATCTTGCCGTCGAGGTTCAGATCACCTGAACGATGGCCGTAAATCGTCAATTCGGTCTCGAAACTGAACAACTCCACTCCGACATACTGACCGCTTACCGTATAGCCGTGCTGCACAAAATCAAACAGCGGCTGATAAGGTGTCAGAAGATCGGCCAAGGGGAAATATAGTCTGGCCACGGCACCCTGAAAGCCCGGCCAACCGGGCAGAACCACCATCGAATCGACCGGCGGCAATCCGTTGAGAGCCAATGAAGCAAAATCGATTTCGTTATAAGTCTCAGCATCCGCATCGAATCCAAAAGTGATCACCGCCTCGACAGGCTCAAGAGCGTTGAGCATCATCATGGACACCGGGTCGGGGTCGATCTCTGTCTTAAACACGACCGGGAGCGGCGGTGGTTTAACCAACTCCCAAATCAGTGCGGTGATGGACGACAACCGGTCCGGACCCTGACCGACAGCCATTTTGATGAAGATATACTGGCTGTCGCCGGGCATCATTGTGAACGGTCCGCAGCTACCCATCATGCGACGGTCATAGGGATCAAAGTCCAGGTCACCATAGTTTGTTACCGGATCACCGGAGTGCATAAAAGACAGTACATTCCCGTTGTACATGTACGGAGTACCGTTGGCGTAGAGACCTCTCATGTAGTTGTATGTTTCCACAAAGTTGTTCGGGTCGGTCCCGTTGATATACTTGCTGAAAGCCGTCATTGGCAGATTCTTGTACCCCGGCATAAGCACGCCGTCAAAATCGGCGGTGTCATCAGGGTTGCCGGGTACAATCGGTCCGGACATGATTCTGAAACCTACCGCCGGTGGCGTGTCTTCATAATGTCCGGCATCATGGTTGTCGGAGTTATAACAGTAGAACAGATCAAGCATGGTGTCGCAGCCGACAAGATCGTCTGTGTATTCACCGAGATCAGGATCGGCCCAGAGCGAGATGTAGGCGTCCTCGATGACGTTGCCGCCTTTGTTGAACAGCTTGTATTTGGTATAGATTGTCCGGTCGGGGGAGACGGCAACAGTGCTGATGGCGGAGCTTGGTATGAAAGTAAACAGATCGGCATCAAGTTCCAAATCGGGCGTTAGAATTCTGAAAACGGTACCTTGTTCGGGACACTCCTGATCAAAGGGGGGCGTTTCACCACCGTTCCAGCTAACCAGAACAGTGCGGGCGAAGACTTCGTCTGCCAAGTTCGCGAAGCTATACCCATTTCCATCCAGCATATCCGCTTCGGCTTCGAGGTATCCGGCTTCACCAGGTGACATGTCGGTCGATGTGTACCAGTAGACCCAGTCGGTAAAGGGATCGTCATCGCCGTCGGATACGGAGTGCTCACATGCGCCTGAGCAGGTTCCACCGGGACCTGACCCCCAGTTCTCAAGATTGTAGATGTTGTTTTCGTTCCAATCGATTATAAGGGGGATCAGGCGAATGTCATCACTCGGATCATCCGGTGTCCCGACGCCTGTGTTCCACAACTCGAACGGCACCCAAAAAACGTTGTCATCCTCGAATGCCTCGACCGCGTAGCTTCCTCCCACACCGGGATTGCTGTTGTCACCGGTAAATCGCATCTCGTAGTCACAGTTGCCGATAACGCCGTCATTACCACCGTTGCGAGTAACGCGGACTTCGAAGGCTTCAAATGATCCACGGTTTCCGCCACCCGAGGTGCCACCATTGTCCCCGGTATGGAACAACCAGCGCCCACCGCCGACTTGCTGCCCATCGGTCGGAAAGCCGTCGGGGTCTACGTCGGTCGGTACCGGGAAACCGGCTGTGGGATGAGCGCCCGATTCCGGCGGATCAAGCTCTCCGGCGCCGTTTGCCACCACCTGAAACGATCCAAATATCGAGGTCGATGCCTCCACCTGGACTGCGAATCCCTCGTCTGTGTGCATCGTGGTTCCGGAAAAGTTAGCCTGGTCGGCAATGAGAACGGTTGCATTGGTGACATTACGCAGCTGCCACATCGGACCTGCGACCGGGTCATTGAAGATATCAACTGCATAAGAATCCAACGTCAACTGAGACTGGTCGGTAACAAAGGCATGCACCTCGACCTCTGAGGACCCGGCCTGAGTTACTTCAATCTCGTTAGTTACAACGATACTATCCTCCCCGTGCCCACCGGATGCCCAAGTGGTCTGTTGGACTTCGATACCCAGCGGAGCCGTTTCACCGGCGTCGTTCAGGTGCTGGTTCGGGTCGGCGTCGTTGAAAACCGACCAGAGCATCTGGTCACCGAGCATCAGCGGCTGGCCCAACTCATTCACCGGCGCACCTTGTTGGACCGGCCAGTTCAAATAATCGAGGTTGGGATTGTCGGCCAGGCTATCGCGGTAAAGTTTGTAGACCTTGAACGATGGATCATCCGGTTGATAAGTTCCGTTGGCCATCGGACCCGGAACATATTCGTCGGAGTATTCGGCTATGGCTACTCGTGTCTGGCCGTCGACTTTGCCCCCCAGCCAGAGACCGACTGAGTAGAGCACGAAATTGGTCAGCGCACCACTCTCTATGTTGTCGATTGATACGAATGGGAAAAAAGTCCCGCCGTCGTATCCAAATACCCCGGCCAGGTCGCGTCCGAAATTGCCGTGGTTGGTCACGAACATCAGAATACTATTGGCGTTGATATATTCTTCGTTGTCCCAGGCTCGCTCCTGATTGTAAGTGGGCGGTTCAAAGCCGACCGGGGGTATGGCCAACGATGTTGCCGCAAACAGAATAAGCCCGAACATTGAAGTCATCACATAGGTGCATTTCATGGTTTCTGTCCTCGCCTGATTACGAACGGTGTGTCTTTGTGCTGTGATAATATACCAACAGGGCTCTGTTTGTCAAGCGATGGTGGGGGTATTCGGGCTGTAACGGTAGGTCGAAACCCCTGTGGTTTATCGCCGTTCAGCAGGGTCCTGGTCCGCCGCGGCGGAGTGTGACCCTGCTGGTCGTCCAAGCGCAGAGTCTCACCCGCTTTCAGCGGGAAAGGACCCGGCGCAACGGTGTGTTCGGATGTCGTGGGCGGTTTGGCCACCCAGTGATCAATGTAGGAGGTCGGTTGAACTTGCACGGTATGTGATTCATTGACTGGCATGCGCTCAATAACAGCCCCGGGATCACTGTAATGATGCCCTGAAAAACAGGTAGTAATTTCTTTCCTCAAATTCCAGAACATAGTCTTTGCTTAAGATCTCGATGAAACAGTCCCCATTAACAGGCTCTATCCGTGCAAACCCTTTCTCACGCACCAGCGCCTGGATTGTTGAGGGCATCCATTTGTAAAAGAACTTTGTTAAACTGTTGGCTGAAGACCTAATGAATGATCTTGTGTAACCATATTTGCACCTATCCCATTCCTTGTATTTCTCTTCTAGAAAACAACTCCCAATAAGAACGCCGCCAGGTTTCAAGGAGTCTTTTATTGAATTCAATAGAATTCTTAGTTGTGAAACATGATGAAAGAACTCCATACAAATAACAACGTCAAACTCACATGGATACATATGGCCCACATTATAAGCATTTGCACATACGGTCTTTACACAGTCACCAAACACTTGCTCCGCCATATCGAGTGTAGATTGGTTCAAGTCTAGCGCTGTAATTATGCACTTTGTTCCGAAGAGGTCTAAAACGATCTTCGAGAATCTCCCGGTTCCGCAAGCCAAGTCCAACAACTGAATTCGTTTGTGTGCCTCTCCACGATTTACAACTACTCCAAGGCTGTCAATTAACATTGCCTCCTGATTCAAGAACTCCTCTCTGATCTTCGTCGGAACCTCTCGCAACTGAGAGTATCTGTCCCAAGTGGTTTTTAGCCAATACTCGTTACTATCAAACCTGATCATCGGTGCCTTTTAGTTTTCGATTCTCCATAAGCGCCTCTAGCTGTTTTATGGCCAAAGCCAAAGTGAATGCACTTCCATATTGAATCCTGTGGTTCTTCAACCATGTCTCCAACCGTTCATCATAAATATCGATAAACTCAATAGATTCACTGGTGGAGCTTCCCGCCCCAACCTCCCAGTTTGCTTTCATTGACATCCTTATTGACTTAATAGTGTCGATATCCTCGATTATCGCTAAGAGAGCTATGTTGCCAGTACCATTCAACGCATCGATCCCAAAACCCAAAAAATACAACTCAAATTTCCCATCAGACTGCAGTTCAAGAATCTTTGATGCTTCTGGCAACTGCGTAAACCAGTCAGGAGAGGGGCGGCGCTCTTTCTGTGTATCAATGAGTTGTTCGTAATCGAATAATTCCTCACAGTACTCCCGCAGGAAGTTGTGAAATAATATGCTGTATTCACTTTTCCCTCGTTCAGATGAATTCGGTTCTAACCCAAAATTGGGAATTACTGCCTTAGTACCACCAAATGTCATTGTCGAGTGTGATCTCGTATGCAAAGCGAGTTCATAGCTATTCTCCTCTCGAAAGGCGAGCGCTACAGTGCAACCTGTTGAATAAGGTAGGGTGTTTACTTTTCCTGCTACCTCCAGGCTGGATAAGCTCTCATCTCGAATTGGAGTATGGAAGAGTCTCCCCCACCTGGCAGTTCTGAATGTTTCTTCTTCAAGGGATACTAGCGCAGTGGCCATTTGGTAAAACCGACAACGCCTGACGTGTAACTGCAGGCTTCCATGATCTGTTATTCTATCGAGGCAAAGAGTATCTCCGCCACCAAAAATCCTTTGCCCCAGATTATGCCTTTTCTTCAGCATTCGCATGTTTACTTTAGCAACATAGGGTGAAGCTTGTTTGTGAACTACGATATCATCGGAATGAGGCGCTATTAGCGTAGTCCCTTGCCAATCTCTTTTTGTGAAAAAGGGTATTCTTGATTCACTTCCACCAATAACGCAAACATAGAGATCGTTCAGTGCTCCTCTGCCCCGATAATAATCGAGAAGCCACTTGTGTACCTTACCGGACTCAAGAAACTTCTTTCGCTGATTTCTTTTGAAACTCATAATCGCGGATGATAGAGAAACAGCGATCCTCGGAATCAACATGCCACACACAGTACCGAGGATGGCGCCTGCAGCAAGGGATGCCATATTCAGTTGATTGTAAATACTCGATACCCATTCCATACCAGATCCATCCTCCTCTCACATCCACACGTCTCCACACAAATCGGACGGGTGATGTTGGAATCTAAGACGTACTTTCTCTCATGGCAACGGTTCTTTTTTGAGTTTGTCTACTCGCTTTCACTCCTTGTTCTATGATTCGGTTTTCTCTTTCGGGCATCCGTCGAGCCCGACCAGATCAAACATCGACCCGACTTCATAATTGAACCTCTGAAGTTACCGGCGGCGGTGATCCGCTTCCTCCGTTTTGAACGGGGTGGCCGGCCATGGGTGGCCGTCTCAAACCTTGTTTGGGGCGGGGAATTAAGAGGAGTCACCCCCAAACCGGGTCTGAGGGTGCCACCCAGAAACGCGCATAGCTCGAAAAAGCGATCTGTCGCCTAGATACTCAGCTCCTCGCCAAGCCGTTCGAGGCCGTCGGTCGGGCCGATCAGAACGAGCGTGTCGGAAGTCTCCAGCAGAGTCTGAGGTCCAGGCGCAACCGACATTTGTTCGCCTGTTTTCTTTATGCCGATAATCGTCGCCTCGTAGTCATTTTTCAAGCCGGAATCCATTATGCACTTGCCGACTAACCGACACCCATCCGGTATGACCACTTCCTCGATTGATAATCCACCCTCACCCAGGGTAGTGATGTGCATGAAGTCTACGACGTTCGGCCGTAGCGAAGCCAGCGCCATGCGGTGGCCACCCAGAACGTGCGGCGAGACGACATGGTCGGCCCCGGCTCTCATTAGCTTCTTCTCTCCTCCTTCGACATCGGCGCGCGCGATAATGTGGAGATCCTTGTTCATTGCCCGAGCCGTCAGGGTCAGGTATACGTTTTGAGCTTCGTCGGGCAAAGTAGAAATCAGTGTCCGCGCCCGTTCGACCCCGGCATGCAGTAAGACTTTGTCGTCGGTCGCCTCACCTTTCAGAAAAACAAAGCCGTTGGTTCCGTTTTCCATTTCCGGTTCCGGTTCTTTTTCGATGATGACAAAAGGCACCTTGCGGCGGGCAAACTCCTCGGCCACCTGGCGACCTACCCGCCCGAGCCCGGCAATAATATGATGATTGCTCATCTTCTTCAGTTTCTTTTCCATTTTCTTCCTGCCAAAAACCTGTTTGAGTTGACCTTCCAGAATAATCTGTCCAATTGTCGACGCTGCATAAGCACCCAGCCCGACCCCGAAAACGATCAACAACATAGCCAGCACCCGACCGGCATCATGCAGTGGCGTGATTTCACCGAAGCCGACAGTTGATAGAGTAATCACCGTCATATACAAGGCATCAAATGGAGCCATGTTTTCGATAATGACAAACCCGATCGTGCCCACCACCAGCACCAAGGCCAGCGCCGCCATGACGCTGAGCAGTTTGGTAAAATTGGTCTGGGTGGGTGTCGTCAATTCACCTTTGGGCGGAGATAGATACTTTGGCAACATCGACATCTTCCTTCTATCAGGCGGCCAATTGGGCCACCGAGTAACGTAGCCGCTCTTTCCGGGCGCTGACGACACAGGTGAATTACTCATTTTGGTTGACCGAAATCAATAATATGTTTAACCATTCGCCCATGCAGAATTCGAAAAACCCGAGCGGAAAATGGCATCGCTTTCTGTACTACCATTTTCCGATGATCCTGTACGGTGGTCTGATAATCACGATCTCATCGATTCCGGACCTGCACACGCCTCAAGTGCGGAATATCGCCTTTGACAAGGCAGCGCACTTTGTGGAATACGCCCTTTTTGCCTTTCTTACTTTTCGTTCGTTTTCCAACTGGGACTGGATGAACCGGCTGGGGCGAGGTTGCATTTTCGCTGCACTTTTTCTGACGCTGTTTGCGGTTTTTGACGAGTTCTACCAATCTCTGATTCCGGGCCGGTTTGCCTCGGTTTACGACGTTTTTGCCGATCTTTGCGGCGCTCTTCTGGTGCTGGCCTTTTTCGAGGTCCGCAGACGCCGTTTATCGCGATCCTGACCAAGCTGTTCAAAGATAGTTCAGGCGCCAAGGGCTTAGGTCCTAAGCCCTTGACATTCCAAGCGTAAGTGCTATATTTTCATGGGCGATGGCATAGTTTGCCACTGGCCCACGTATAAACAAAGAAGGCCATTACTACTGCCTGCTTGGTCTGACATGAAGGCTGCACACGGGCGGCTCTACTGACTGCCGCAGCCACGATTTAACTGGTCTGATCTGGGTCCTAAACTGGGGAAGCCATTTGTCTGTTGAAAAACTCGGAGTGCCGAGGATTGTCCCTTGAGGCTATAATCGGCCGGAATACATGACATGGTTTCCATCAATCTCAGGCATCAATGGCCAAAAGGTCATCCCAGCGGCGGCATTGGTTTTGCTTTGAGGCATGTCAGAAAAATATCGCCGGGACCAAAACGGCTCCCCGGGGAGATATAGCGACTCGGTTTTTTACGAGTCGGATATAAGTTGTGTTGTTAAAGAGCTTTTTCAGGAGAATAAGCAGTATGAGATTGAGAAATCTGGTCTTCATAGGCGCCATGTTGATCTTGCCGTTCGGCCTGGCTTATGGTCAAAGTATGTCGCTCGACCATGTTGACGGACTGAATCCCGGCAACTATCTGGAGCTCGATGTCCCGATAACTTACCACATCCGACTTACCGGCGATGGCGACGCCCACGGCGGTATCACCAACGGATTCCGCATTTATTCTCCGGAAGGAGCCGGCTGGAATACCACGGTCGGTGACACCGTAGGCATCGGTAAGGCGCAGTTTGACGGTGGCTTTTTTATCAGCCCCTTCAGCGTGACAGGCTCCGGCGCCGATACTATCGGCTTCGGTGGTTTCCGCTTCTTTGGTACCGGCTTGCCGGCCGGGTTTGACGTTGTCGCTTACACTCTGGACGTGGGCCCCCTCACGGCTGCCGATGAGGGCAAAACGCTTTGTCTGGATTCAGCCTTCTATCCCCCGTCCGGTATTTGGAAATGGGCCGGACCGGATGTGTTCCCCGCCTGGGATGGACCCCACTGCTATGCTATCGGTCAGGGTTCACCACCGCCGACGATTGACTGTCCCGACCAACCGCTGGCTGCATCGGCCTGCCCCGGTGGAGAGATTTGCATCCCGCTGGCTATTACCGATGCTGAGACGGTAACAGTTGAAGGCGCCACCTGGGTTGATGGACAGCTCTGTTTCACGGCAGACATTACCGGCCCGATGGGCTTCCATGTTGAAGCCACCAACTCAGGTGGTACTGTTTCTTGTGATATCGAGGTCAATGTCTCCTGGGACCCGGCACCCGTCATCACCTGCCCCACCGAGCCGATTGTCATAACCAATCTGGCCACGACTATCTGCGACGGCTTGCCAATCAGTGACGCCGATGCGGTTACGGTTACCAGTGACAATCAAGATTACACCGCAACGTGGGCAAACAATCAGATTTGTTTCAATGCCGACATAAACGGTTCGTTCACAGCTACTGTAATAGCTTCCAACGCCTGCGGCGCCGACACCTGCTCGATCCTGATTGAAGTGGGTGAACAACCGGCCGCTCCGGTTATCGACTGTCCGACCGAGCCTCTGGCCTTGGAAGGCTGTGCCGGCTCGTTTGCTTGTTTTCCCCTGGCCATCTCTGGTGCCACGACCGTAACCTCCAGCAACGGCACCTGGGAAGCGGGCCAACTCTGTTTCAATCTCGATCCCGGTAAAGCAGTTTATGCATTCACGGTGATAGCCACCAACGACATCGGCGCCGATACCTGTGATTTCACGGTCGATGTAACGCTGTTGTTCCCGCCGGTGATTGCCTGTCCGGACCTGCCGATCGATGAATTCCTCTGTGCTCCCGGGGACATTTGCATACCCCTGGTAATTGAGAACAGCGTCCTCCCGGTGGCCGTCTCCTACGGCACCTGGGCAGATGATGTTTTGTGTTTCAACGCCGACACGGCCGGCCAATATGTTATTAATCTCGGTGTCTCGGAGTCCTGCGGTGAAGCTTTCTGCGAGGTCGTTATCAATGTATCTATGGGCAGCGGACCCGTCATAAGCTGCCCCGATGAACCGAGCGTGACGGTCGACTCAACCGACGCCCTGATCTGTGAGGAAATGATGATTGCAGGCGCCGATGAGGTTGAGATCCTTGTTGACAATCAGGACTACCAAGTCACCTGGGCCAACGACACCGTCTGTTTCAGCGCTAATGTCGTCGGCAGTTTCACCGCCACGTTCATTGCGGCCAACTCTTGCGGCGCCGATACCTGCGCTGTGTCTGTGACTGTATTACCGCCGCCGTGCGTTGAGATGTTTCTGTCGCAAACCGAATTTGTGTTTAATATGACAACCGCCGACGGCGTCAATCCGGACGACCAGTATCTCACCGTCTATTCTGATGAGTTACCGTTTGATTTCGAGATCGTCACGGCCGGCGAGAGTTGGCTGACAGTCGATCCGCTGTTTGGTGGCAGCCAGCAAACAGTTACTATCAGCGTGGACGGACTGGCCCTGGAAGCCAACACCTATGAAGCGGTTGTGGCCGTCGTTGGCAATCCCGATGTTGTCTGTGAGCCCATGACACAGTACTTCACCGTCACCCTGAACGTGACTATCCCGCCCTCCGACGACGATGTTATAAGCATTCCCACCGTGCCCGCCGTACTGGGTGCACGAGTGGCGGTACCGATTTCGATGGAGTTCCTATGCGATCTGGCCGAGCTTGATGTCTGGCTGGAATTCACCACCAACGACCTGGTGGAACTTGACTCCATATCGTTTGCAGGCTCCCTGATCGAAAGTTGGGCCAACAAAAGTGTCACGCTGGGCAACGACGATCTTAACCTCGCCGCCGCCGTGTCGGCCGGTGAGAGTTTGATCCCGGGCGCGACCGGCTTATTGATGACCATGCACTTCAACGTACATGGCCATGCCGCGCCGGGATTCTACCCGATCACCGGCATCTTACCCGATCCGATCTTCACCTACGATTGCGGTTCCGGACCGGCCTCGGTGGTACCGACGATAATCAACGGTGGTATCGTCATCGGTACTTCCGAAAACTATGTCTGCGGCTACGTCGTCGATCCGAACGGTCACTCCATCGAAGGCGCCACGGTCGAACTGTGGCCCGACTTCCCGTATGACACCTGGGACGATCAGACGCACTCGGATGCCTCCGGTCTCTTTGAGTTCTTTGACTCTGAGATTATTCCCTTCGATGTTTACGCTTACAAACAAGGTTACTACCCCGGAAAGGTGGAGAATATCAACTTCGCCCAAACCGGTATCATGATAGTGCTGACCCCGGTGCAGCCGATCACGCCAACTTTGGAGTGGGTCAACTTCTACTGCGAGACCAATCTTTACATGAACGCTCCGCTGCCGGTCGGTTCGGTGATCGATGCCTTTGATCCCGACGGCGTACATTGCGGCAGTTGGTTTGTCTCAGAAGCCGGACGCTATGGCTTCATGCCCATCTACCGGGATGATCCGTATACTCCAGACGTCGACGAAGGGGCCGATCCCGACGACAACATCCGCCTCTATGTCAACGGCGTCCAGGCCTACACTCCCGACCCGACGGTGTGGACGGCCAATGGTGATATCCACCAGGTTTGTCTGGATGTCGGGGATATCATTGTCAAGAGTTGTGACCTGCTGGAAGGCTGGAACCTGGTGAGTTGGAATGTCGACCACGAAAACGACGATATTATCGAGGTGCTGGCTTCTATCGAAGGTTGTCTGGAAGTCGTGCTCGGCTTCGAGGGCGAGGGTCTTACCTACGATCCGAACCTGCCGATGTTCTCCAACCTGAAATTCGTCGACCATCTCTCAGGCTACTGGATCAAAGTTAACTGCGATGTGACGCTTGAGATCGCCGGTGAGGCGGTTCCGGTAACGACCGGCATTCCGTTGATCAACGGCTGGAACCTTGTTTCCTATCTGCCGGACTACAATCTCCCGACCGAGGAAGCGCTGGCTTCGATTCACGACGATCTTATCGTAGCGCTTGGTTGGGACCCGTCAATCGGCAATTTAGTCTATCAGCCGGGTGATATCCTGCACAACGATCTTTTGGAAATGGGTCCGTGCAGCGGTTACTGGCTCAAGAACGACTTCCCCGGCGTCCTGGCCTATCCGGGCGCAGGGCCAAAAATCGCGCCGCAGCCCAACCGCCACATCTTCGCGGCCAAGGGTAGCCTTGAGGGCGTCACCGCTACCAACAGTTGGATGAACGTCTACGCAGAGCGTCTGACTGTCGACGGCGCCACGGTCAAAGCCGGCAGCATAGTCAGTGCTCACAACGAAGAGGGTCTTATGATCGGCCGCTTCATAGTCGAGCAGGATGGTCTGTTCGGATTCATGGCTGTCTATGGCGACGACCAGACAACCGACGAAATCGACGGCGCCCGTCCCGGCGAGGCGTTCTCGCTGCGCATAAACGGCCTGGAAACCAACGAGGACTTTACATTCAGCGGTGCTACCGGCGGCAAAATGGAAATCTCTGCCCTGACGGCCAAAGGTAACTCGGACGGCACGCTGCCGACTAAGTACTCGCTCGGCCAGAACTATCCGAATCCGTTCAACCCCAAAACGACCATCAGTTTCGTCCTGCCGACCTCAGGTAAGGCGACCATTGAAGTCTACAACGTACTCGGTCGTTTGGTTTCGACACCGTTCGACGGCGTGGCCCAAAGCGGCGTCAATGAGGTCATTTGGGAAGGTACAAATTCCGCTGGCGAAGCTGTTGCTTCCGGCATATACTTCTACCGCCTGAAGACCGAAGGTTTCACTGAAACGAAGAAGATGACTTTGTTGAAATAGGCGCAAGCCGTACTGGATTGAAAGTAATGAACCACCGATCGGTTTAGAAGCCGGTCGGGAAGAGATAAGGATCAAGCGTGAACAAGAGATACACGATCGGAAGTCTGGCGATAGGGTTGGTGTTGATGCTGGCTTTGGCGGTGACCGCCGGTGTAACACCTACACCGTGGTACAAGGGATTCATCGGCGAAGCGTTCTACAACGGACAGCCGGCACCCCAGGGAAGCAAGATCGACGCATACGATCCCGATGGTGTTCACTGCGGTTCCTTTACCGTGGGCGCCAACTACGACACGGTCGGCATTTTTGGGATGTTGTTCGCTTACGGCGATGATATTTACTCAGACGATATCGATGAAGGTGCGCTTACCGGCGATTTGATCACGTTCACGGTGAATCATCGCAATCCAAGCACATCGATTCTTGACGGTGATTTATACTGGCAGGACAAGGCGCAGGCTGAGGTCAATCTGTCTGTCGATGATGCTGTGATGTGCCTGAGTCCGATCAATCTGCCTGCCGATCGGATCGGAAAGCCAAACAGTATTGTCCGGGTCGAAATTGACGTTAGAAACTGCGGCAACGGCTTGGACTTCTACACGGTCGAAGCGATATCCACCAAAGGCTGGTCGTTGAACATCCCCAGCGGTTTCACCTACGCCGCTTCAGGCGAAGTGGTTTCGGTCTACTTTGATGTTTCACTGCCCATCTGGCCGGGATCATCAGAAAGTGATCGTATCGACACCGTTGAATTCGCCGTCACTTCAGAGCTCGATGCCTCTGAGACGACCACCGGCTCGTTGCAGGTCACTGTCGATGCATCCGACGTTTACGCCATCGAACTGACCGACCCGCCGATAGCCAAAGAAGGCCAGCCCGAGGAATGGGTACAGTTTGTGGTCGGCGTTCGTAATGTGGGTAATGTCTTCGATGAGTACTCGATCACGGCTGAATCCGATTTGGGTTGGGGCATCAGCGTCGAAACGAAAGGGTTGGTCAATGCCAATCCCGGCGAGGAAGTGTACCTGTCGTTTGAGGTGTTGATCCCCACCGACGCCCCCGACGGGGCAGCCGACCTGCTGAGCTACACAGTGAACTCATTGAATGATGTGTCTGTCTTTGTCGATGGTGAAGTTTTACTGACCTCCCACTCTCCCACCGATGTCGGCGATGACGGCGCGGGGCTTCTGCCCAATTCGATTCAACTGGCTCAGAACTACCCGAATCCGTTCAACCCGAGTACGACAATCTCGTATACGCTGCCGTCACGCTCCCGGGTGAGTCTGGCTATCTACGACGTCCTGGGACGGGCGATAGAGCAGATCGATCTCGGAACGATGCCGAGCGGTACTCACGAAGTCGAGTATGATGGTTCATCGCTGGCCAGCGGCGTTTATTTCTACCGTCTGGTGACGGACTTGGGACAGGAAACCCGCAAGATGGTGCTGCTGAAGTAGTGGTGTTGGGCGACCGCGCCCCAACTCGTTGACAGGGCAGTCAGGTGAGTCGCCATACGGCACCTGCAAATAATTGAGATTTATGAAACCCCGATTGACTAATCGGGGTTTTTTTTATTGTCAGACAAGCACACTTTCCTGATATTGCGTCAGGTCAATTTCGTTTCGTTGAAGGGACCAAATAGCCGTGAACGAATCTGAAAACAGCAGGGTTACATAGTGGCACTTCGTTATAATGTCGTCGGGCGAACCGACGTAGGGTTGGTCAGGCCCGGCAATGAGGATACTCTCCACATCGACCGCGAGAGCAATGTCCTGGCTGTCTGCGACGGTATGGGCGGGCATCAAGCCGGCGAAGTTGCCTCGCAGTCGGCCTCGCAAACTATTCGAACGATCTTCAAGCATCTTCACGACGAACTTCTGGCCGATCCGGACCTGGCTCTGGAACAAACCTTGCCGTCGTCCGGAGAGCTTTTGGTAAAGGCCATCCGTCTGGCCAATCGTGAAATCCACAACCGCTCAACCAACGATCCGGCCCTGAGCGGCATGGGCACGACAGTGGTGGCCGTAGCGCTTGAAGACAATGTTATGTCGGTGGCGCACGTTGGCGACAGCCGGGCCTATCGCTTGGAAGAACGACAGTTGGTGCCGTTGACCACCGATCATTCCTGGGTGGCTGAGATGCAGTCCAAGCAACTGATGTCTTCAGCGGAAGGACTTGGCTCGGTCGGCAAAAATGTGATCACGCGTGCTCTCGGGGTTCGTGAAAACGTCGAGGTGGACTATCGTTTGGTATTTGTCGATCCGGGCGACACGTTTGTCCTCTGTTCGGACGGTCTCTGCGGATTCGCCGAGGACGATGAGATATTCGCAACGGCTGAAAAAGCAGGTGGTGACCTCAAACGGATCGTCGATGACCTCATTCAGATGGCCAACGACCGTGGCGGCGCCGACAACGTCACGGTGATTGCGTTCAGAGTCGAGGAAACTTCACCATCCAGTTTTGACGAACTCGATGTCTTCACCCTTGATTCCGAAAACCCGGAACTGTTGGCAATCGAGGACACCTGGCTTAAGCAGATGGCAAACTATCGGGCGGAAACTGCCAACGACGAACAGCCGTCGCCTGTTAACGACTCGCCCAATAAGCTACTACTTACCGTCATATTTGCAGCCTTTGTCATCTTGGCGGCAGCCATCATCTATCTGACTACACAATCGTAGGCTCTCTCCGATGCCCACCCCTTCCCCAGCCTCAAAACAAAAAGCCGTCTGGTGGGTTATCATTGTTGCGGCGGCTCTGCTGGCGCTGGCCATTCTGATGAAGTCAACATCCGACACCGAAGAGTCCGCCGAAAGATCCCAAGCCGATGAGTACTTTCTGAAGGGGATGGAGTTAGAGAAAGACGGAGACCCGGTCGGCGCCGTGGCCAACTATCGTGCGGCTCTGAAGCGTTACCCGACCCATCCCGAGGCTTGTTACCGGCTGGCTTTGATCAATTACGCCAATAAACACTTTGAGCGGGCCGGGCTTTTGTTGGACCGGGCGCTGAAGAGTGATCCGGCCAACCACCTGATTCACTACCAACTCGGGCTGGCGTTTGACCGCGTTTCCGAGCCGGATTCGGCGGTGTCATATCTGCGACGGGCAGTTGAACTGGAGCCCGAGTTTGACAAAGCCGCTTACAGCCTGGGACTTTTGTGGTTGAACCAACAGCAACCGGACTCTGCCGTGAAATATCTCGACCAGTATCTCAAGCTGGTGGATGACGACAGCCCACAGGCCGGCGAGGTGCGCGAACTGATCGAGTCTATACAATACGAGCGGTGAGGTTTCCCAGGCGGTACCGGTCCCGAAAAAACCTTGACTTTCTGAGGTGTGGCGGTTTATTCAGGGCTGGAATGCGCCCATAGCTCAATTGGATAGAGCGTCTGACTACGGATCAGAAGGTTGGGGGTTCGACTCCTCCTGGGCGTATTTTTTCTCCAACTCAGTCGCTGTGTTGTCCGTGTCCAACCATTAGCCCAATCAGACCAGACGATCCCAGCCTACCTGCAAGGTACCGGTGGCGGGCCGCCGGTAAATAGATAATCCACCAGGTAAACGAGATCGGCAATGTCTATGGCGCCAAGCCCATTAATGTTGGCTTCATCAAGATTCGGCGGCTCAGGACCACCCTTGAAAATGAAATCGATCAGCCAGACAAGATCCCACAGGGCAATTATTCCGTCATCGTCATGATCTACGTTACCCCCAACAAGACAGTCGGCCAGTCTCAGGTTGAACGGATAAACACAAGAGTACTCGGCTGCGCCGACCGGTTTCACCCGCCAGTAGTACAGGTCGGCAAGGGCCGTGTCCAAGGGTGGCGAATGGAGGTAACTGCCTGAGGGCGTGGCGATGGCCACCAGATTGTTGAACTCAATGTCGGTAGCCAATTGGAAATCGAAACTGCCGCTGCCTTCCCATTCAAAAGTAAACTCGGAGCGATATACATAGACACCCGGCGGCGGGTAAACCGGGGAGCGGCTGAACGGGTAGAGCCCAAACTCGTATCCCTGGGTCGACATCGGTGCTTTGTCGGCGAATCGATAGGGATAGCCACCAACCGTTAGTTCCAGTGAAAACGTCTCGTCCGCCTTGTTCGCATCCGGTTTGGGCTGCACCTTGACGGCATAGGTGCCCGGTTCAACAGCGCCTACCGTGATGCCGTCGTCCAGGATGGTGTTCAAGTTGACGTTTCGGCGATAGTACTCACCGGACGAAACAGAGCTTCGCATCTTGTTTACAACCTGGCCGCTCGGCGCGCGAAGTTCAATCTCCGCGTTGTCCAGGGCCGATACAACTATCGGCATGGTCATGAATCCGTGCGGATCGAGTTGGTTGCGAAAGAGTATCAGTGAAGCTCCTTCGGTGAGGGTACCCGAGGCAGCCACCACGATATCCAAATCGCCGTCGAGGTCGGCGTCGAAACAGTCCATCCGCAGGGGTTGGAAGTGTTCGATTTCAAATCTCAACTCGTTGGTGAAATCTCCGTCACCATCGCCAAACAGAACGGCACAGTAGTTTTCGCTCCCGTTGACGTATGCGATGTCGAGGTCGCCGTCGTTGTTGAAATCACCCGCACAGTTGGCCATGACATGGCCCAAAGGAGAGCGCACGACTCTCTGCCCGAAAGTACCGTCGCCGTTTCCCAGGTAGACCACAATTTCGCTATGGCTACCGTAAGTCGACGGCGTGGCCAAACAGAGGTCGTAGATGTTATCGTTATTGAAATCAGAACCTGAGTTGGTGATCTCGATGTCAAGCGAACCGTAGGTCTGGTTGTGAAACTCGATAAACTCAAACCCGCCGCTGCCGTCGCTTTTGAAGATTCTCAACCCGCTCTCGGTTCCAACAGCCAGATCATCCAACCCATCGCCGTCAAAGTCGGCCGAGTTGACCGACATTGCCTTTTCACCGATGTCGAAGTGGACTGGCTGCAAGAATACAGGATCGTCGCTACCCGCGCAAATGCGGATGCCGCTGCTTCCGACGTAAACGTAATCAAGGTACTGATCACGAGTGAATTCACCGAGAACCGCGCCGCGCGAGTCGACCAAAGGCAGACTGATGCTGTCGCACCAATATCCGTTGTTGCCATCGGAGTAGAAGACCTGCAATCCCTGCGGCAAAGTGCTGACAATGGCCACGTCGGGGTATGCATCGTTGTTCAGGTGTCCAACTACCGGAGTTCTGAACGGCCGAGCGCGCCCAAAACTGTAGACGTTTGAGAGCGTCATGTTAGCATTCAAGTCCCACAACGAGGCCGTGATCTCTTTCAACAAACCGCTTGAGCAGATGAACAACTCCGGCTTGGGGTCGTCATCGGTGTTGGCATGAGCCATAGCCAGGGTCCCCGGTGCATCGACCGTCTCGACCTGGTGAAAGCTAACCAGATAATTATCATCAGTTACCACCTGGATGGTCACATTGCCGTTCACACAGGGTCCGGTCACGTCGCAGGCGCGGAAGCCGGCCGACCACAGCCCTACATCGGCCTCGGTAGGCAGCCAACTGAAGTGAGCCGGGTTGTTACCGTTCAACGAAGGTGCGTTGACAGGCGTCCCGGCCCCACCTTCCAAACGAGCAAATTCGGTCAACTCAATTTCAACGACGTTGTCCTCCGGCGACTCGGCCTCGACTTTGAATGACACTTTGGTCCCGGCATCGGTGCTGGGTTCTTCGTCGGGCAGAGTCAATAAAGGTGGCAGACTGCCCTGAATGACCGTTAGGGTATCGGTGACAAACTGAGGTCTGTATGACGGCCAATAGTCCCCGTGAGGGAACTCATGGATTATCTCGAACTTTCCGACGGGCGGGAAGAACCCGCTATCGACCACCATCTCACCCGGCGTCAGCCCGGTCAGGTATAATTCCAAAACAGCATCGTTGCCGGGCGCCAGCATCACAGGGTTGGCGAAAGTCCGCGCCGACACAATTGTCATGTCGGGCGACACTCCCCCCGAGTCTCTGAAGACTACGATGCGCCATTCCAACACCTCAGGACTGCCCATGCGATTGACGAAGATAATCGAGTCGGCCTTGGCGAATCCGCCGTCCAGTGTCTTCGAAATCAAGCCGAAACTGAACAACCGGATGTTGTAATCGTTGGCAATGGCCATTCTGATCGGCATCGATACACCCACCTGGAGCGTGTCCCCTTCGATTCTGACCGTGTCCGGGATACCCTCATCATGGGACCATGCGGTCGCAAATAGGCAATTCACCAGTAAGAGTGTTACAAGTGTGGTTTTCATGATTCCCTCCTATGAATGTGTCGGCACTGATCCTGTGCCTAAGTGATTGCGTCAGTCATTCCGTTTGAACTGACTCCTCCGATTGTCGCACTATATTCTACACAAACAAAACAGTCTTCGCACGGAAAAACTGACCCGCAGGCCTATTATCGAGTCGCTTCGAGGGTCCTTGAAATCTAAAAAAACGTCGTTTCCTGCCTGCAATATTGGACGTGCAAATCGATGAAATGTTTAACCGATTTCCGCAACGAAAGTCCGCCAATGTTAGTCACCGACCACAGAAAACAGGAGAAGGCATAAATCCTGCTCCGCTTGGTTTTATTTTTCCGCTGGACACTCACCGTCCAGGACACGCCCCCGGCGCTGGCCCGTCGTTGAACATGAAATCAACTATGTAGACCAAATCTGCTATGTCGACGACATCGTCACCGTTGAGGTCGGCCTCCTGTGGGCAGGGCGGTGGATCGCCGGCGAGGAACATCCAATCGACCGTGTAGACCAGATCGGAGATGTCGGTATTCTCCTCCTGATCACCGTCGACATTGCCGCGGATGCCGGTACAGCAGGAAGGTACCGGGGTCGGATCGCACGGGCTGGGTACGGGATAGCCGCCATAGGGATCGAACACGCTTAGGCCGAACACGAAGTAATCCTCATAGAGCTCAAAGTCGGCCACATCGACCACGTCGTCGCCGTTCAGATTACAGCTATAGAGTTGCGGGGGCTCCGGACCGCCGCTAAAGATAAAAGCGTGAAGGTAGACGAGATCGCCGGTGCTGAGACCGATACCGTCGTCGTTGGCGTCACCGTCGGCATAGCAGGTGCTCGGTCCACCGATAGTCCAGCAGTACGGCCCGCCCCAACCAGGTGGGGCTGACCCACTCGACGTCGCCCACATCCACGCGCCGGTGGGCGTGAGTATGGCGGTGTCCACACAGATTGTATCCCCGAAATCGGTGTCGCTGATCTCACTGCTGAATCGAAAGAGTTCCAGACCGGTCTGTCCATCGGGCATACCAGACGTAAACAAGGCCAGCGCCGATATGCCTATCATATCGTCGCTGATGCCATCCAAACTAAGGACGTTTATACCATTGACGTCGAAGTAAGTGGTGAAGTCCGGACCGACAGCATACGTGGGCACCTGCCAGGTGGCTCCTTGCAGCGAGTATATTCTAATACTGTTGGACATCGAGGTTACGGTACTGCCGACGTCGTTATCCGCTTTGACATACCAGGTCAAGGGCTCATTGGTCGGGAGGGTGTCGAAGATTTCCCAATCGGTGGTGTCGACCAGTTCAACATAAACACCGGCCATCACGCCGGATGTCGAAAACAGTATTCCGAAGAGAGTCAGAGTTAGACTAACATAGAAGTTCCGCATAGAAACACTCCATTCGTGGTGTCTGTCTGGTTGCGATTTACGGGTCCTGCGTTTTTGATATTCGCAATCTCTCCTGATGAGACTTCCGAAGTATCTGAGAACTCGATATGGTCTGTTTCCTGGGTAAGCTCCTCTCATGGAGCTTGTCCGAGAAGATACAATAGAAAATTCAGTCTACTTATCCACTATTATAGGGATTAACGCTGTTTTTGCAAGGCTTTTCGATGTAGGCGTAGTAAATCCCGTGATTGAAGTGGCGCTCCCGACCACCGATCAACAGTCCATCGCCGCTGGAGCGAGCGCCGTCACGCCGTTGTTTAGCGTGCAACTACATCTGCCGCTTCAAGGGCTTCGTCGTTTTTCTGTGAGCCGAAATCTGAGGGCTCTCAGACCAGCAACTGCTGGTAGTCGTCGTAGGGAATCACCGGCCAGGTCTCGGTCTCCAACAAACCCAGACCGTTAATCTCCGAGGCCACTTTGAAAGCAACCGTTTGATCATCAGCGCTAAACATGGCCAGATAATCATACCGCCCCAGCGTGGCAAACAACTGATCGACATGGACGCCGTGCCGAGCAAAAGCGTTCATCGACTCGTCGATTTGGTGCGGCAAATCGGCATGTTGCTTCTTGGCGTTCGGATTGAGGGTCATGGCCATGATATAGGCAGCCATAGGCACTCCTTTGCAAAACCGTTTGATACATATTATACGCAGAGCAGATGTTAGTCAATAGGGTCCATTTCGATTTGTCCGGATACAGGAGTTGCCTCTTCAGCAGTAGGTCAGGACCACTTGCGGTCCTGACATCCCGCGCCACGCGGGATTCCTTGGTTTTGCCTTGTTCGACACTAGGTTGCCGAGACCGTAATCCGCCGCGCCGGCAGCCTCACAAGATCAAAGCTATCAGGCGACCTCGCCCGACAGCACCTGCGTTTCGGAATTTCCGTTGACAGTAGTGTCTACATCACGTACAGTTACTCGGACATAGATTATGACCGAGTAGGCGCCGGACAGTCACCCGGGCGGGCAACGATTGGACGCTTTTGGCTGTCGGTACGTCTTACTGATAAATTGACTACATGAAGGGAGTCTTAATGTACCGCCAGAGAATATTGAACATCTGTCTGATCGTCTTGTTGCTCGTCTCTGTTTCTCAGGCTGAAACGGATTTCTTCCGGAAGCTCAAGAGCGACTACGGAGTGCTTTCTGAAGACCTGATGAACCATGCCTGCGAAAAGGCCACAATCAGCGACTTCGTGTACGAAAAAGATGTGGCCACGTTTACTTTTGAGGAGGGTGATCTCTATCTACTGCGATATGTGAATGAACGTCCCACCACAGCGATCTTTATCGGTAAGGGTAGTGCCCGGATAGAGATTCCGTCGCACATGGAACGGCAGTCGTTGATGGCCGTCTCAGGTGACAGTCTGGTCGACCAGGTGTTCAAAACCTGTTTTATCCGAATAGGGGATGACTTCGATCTCAAGGTTAAGGAGAGATTTACCACCGACACCACTGAGATGAAATGGAAGCAGTTCAACATCGGCGCCAAGAAGCCACAGGGAGAGATTTTCTTCCGACCGATCATCCACCACACTTACGACAACTACTTCCAGTTGCTTCGTTCCATCTATGAACGCCGTTCCGATGGTTTCTTCTGGATTGACTTCAATCGATATGTCTACATGTTCGACCCCAACCGGCCGGAAGAGGTCGAGGTGGCATACGAATACCAGGGCGGTGACATCGTGGCCACCGACGGCGCGCTTTTCCAGAGACAGGAACGCAACGTCTACCAGGATGCTCTGATGTCGGATATTAACTACTCGACCACGATCCTCGACCGTCAGGCCGAGATTGAGATGTCCGGTCTCGACGGCAAGTTTCTTGAAGGAGCACAGACGACTATTCAAGTGCTGGTCAATGCCGACAGCATGAAATTCGTCACTCTGTTCCTGCATCATAACCTGAAGACAGACTCCATATACTACGATGGCCAGCCGGTCGATTTCCACCGCCGTAAGGATTTCGCCGTTATTGGTGTTGTCCTGCCTCAGTACCGATCGCGGGGAGACACCCTGAGTTTCACTCTGTGGTATCATGGGAAACAGTTCGACCACGCCATGCCCTATGTGGCAAACCCACAAGTCAGCCCGCATACATTCACATTTGTCACACCGAAGGACTTCAACTACTTCATGCCCGGTATCGGCTCGGCTGAGGAGGTCAACGGACGACGCCAGCGCTTCGAAGTAACGCCCCAGAATCCATACCGTGAGTATCTCTATCAGTGTTACGCTTCCGGTCTTGACACTATGACGGTCGCTTCCGAATCCGGTCTGCCGCTGAACTTTCTGGTCTGGGAACTGATGGACAAAAAGTATTCGGACTGTTTCATCCCTCAGGAAACGTATGAAGAGACAACGCTGGAAGCATTCAATTACATGTCGTCTCAGTTTGGACCGCCTGTTGGCGCCTTCTCTGTTTACGTCAGCCCGGCCGGAACCTACAGTATGCCCGGCGTCATGTGCATACCTCAGATCGCCTGCGTCACCGAGGGTTCCATGCACGCCCTTGGTGGTTTCCATGCGGTAGCCGGACGGCAGGTGGCTCGGCAGTGGTTCGGATCATTGATGCGGCCGGCCACGGATCGTGAGATGTGGCTGACTGAAGCTGCGCCTGAGTACGCCGGGGTCCTGTTTCTACAGTCGGCCCTCGGTGCGGTCGGGTATTCCCACCTGCTGCACCGGCGTGACTCCGTCTATCGTGTCGACGACCTTAAGCGGGATCGCCCGTTGGCTGTCGGAAGCCGAGCCAAAAAGGAAATCAGGTCGAACAAGGGCCTATGGGTCCTGCACATGCTCAGACTTCTCATGTACGATGTCAGCACGCACACAGATCAGGTCTTCCTCAAATTCATGCATGAGTTGGCCCTGATCACAAGCATGAAAAGCTACACCAATGACGAAATCGTCAAGCTGGCCGAGAAACACTACGGTGAACCGCTCGACTGGTTTTTCAAACACTGGCTTTATGAGACCGGATTCCCGGACTATCGTGTTGAGTATAAGATCACAAGCCAGGACGAAGGGTACTATGTCGAAGGGGATGTTGTCACACGGGACGTCGATGCGTCTTTCAAGATGCCTGTTGTGATGCGAGTTGTCGCCGGCGATAAAGGATCTGTTTTCCTGCGTGAAACGATTGACGGTTTGCACGATACTTTCAAGTTGGGACCGTTCAGCGTAGAACCTACCGAACTCGTATTCAACGAGTTCTACAGTGTCCTTTGCAAGCAGAAGGTGAAGAAAAAGTAGGTTCCCTATTTTCGATGTCATTCTGGCGAAGGCCAGAATCCAGTCCTCGATTCGGGCGGCCGCCTCAGACCTTGGTTGGACCGGATTGCACGTTCCGCCGGGTCACGCCCCGCATCCAGCGTGCAGGATTCTGCGGATCAAAGAGAACCCGAAGTTCATGGTTCGGCTCCGCTCACCATGCCGCGGCCAAGCCGCCCGTAAGAGGGTCCCCTGGGTTTCACAACGCGGGACCAAAGAGCACGGACGGCTGAAAACCCCGCGCAGCGCAGGATGTCGCAACCACAGGGGTTTCGACCTACTGTTAGTGGAACGAGACTGAGGGTGACGTTGTGGAGGGTCCGGGTAAGAGGGTGAAGAACCAGCGTGAGGCCTTGAGCCGCGTAGCGTAAGAAACCCATTTATGGGCCGATTTGCACAGGCGGATCAAGCATTTGTGGCCGATATAAGTAGTCATAGACAACCTGGACGATGAAGGAGCCTTAGTTGGACCCCGTTAGACGAATCATGGGAGCATTAGCTCTCCTTGCAGTTTCGATCATGATTCAACTGCCCACACTTGCCGCACCACCGACAAAAGAAGCTGTCGAGAAATGGATAGCCGAAGGGGTTTGGGATGATATCGTGGCTGCTCATCAAGCGTTCAGGGCCGCAGGGGGTGACAGCCCCGAAATACATACACCTCTGAAGCAAGACCGAACCGGCCGGCGGTTGGCCCTGAGCGCGCACGTTATCGACACCGCCTACGTGATTGTCATTCTGGTTGATTTCTCGGACAACCCATACACCGTCGGCGGTGTTGCCGCTGAACCATATCAGTTTGACTCGGTACTGTTCAGCCAGGACTTTTACAATCCCACCGGATCGATGACCGATTTCTATCTGGAAAACTCCTACGGCAACTTCGTTGTCAGAGGGGATATCTTCGGCTGGTACCGGATGCCTGAGACCTACGCTTATTATGTAAGTGATGACGACGGCCTCACCAGAGGCCGCGAGGTGGCGTCAACAGCCCTGGACTCGGCGCGCAACTACGTGGCTAACTGGAACAGGTACGACTCCAACGGTGATAGCTACTGCGATGGGCTGGTCATTATCCATGCCGGTGGCGGCGCCGAGACGGGAGAGTATGGTATCTGGTCGCACAAGAGCAACATCACTCCGGTCTGGATAGATGGCGTCAGAATCTCCGCTTACACCATGAATCCGGAAGAGACCTACAGCGAGATATCACCGATCGGCGTCTTCTGCCATGAGTACGGTCACTTCCTGGGTTTGCCCGATTTATACGATGTAAGTGCCGCACCGCTCTCCAATGGATTGGGCGATTGGGCTTTGATGGCCACCGGAAGTTACAACGGCGCTTCCCGTCAACCGGCGCACCTGACCGCCTGGTCCAAAGCCGAGATTGGCTTCCTGCAACTCACCGATGTTGCCGAGAACCTGAGTCAGGTTACGATTTCCAACGTTGAGGACAATGCCCAGGCCTATCGCCTGCAAAACGACCTCTCCACCGTGTACGAATACTGGGTTGTCGAAAACCGTCAGCAGGTGGGCTTTGATGTTGGTCTGCCGTCATCAGGATTGTGCATCTATCATATTGATATGCACGCGCCCGGCCCCAGCAATCAGAACCCCGATTGGTACCACGTGGCTATGGAGCAGGCCGATGGTGACAACGCCCTGGCCTACAACAACAGTTTCGGCGACGCCGGTGATGTCTGGCCGGGCAGCTCGAACGCTCGCGCTTTTCACGACCTCACCGTTCCCGATACGCGGACCAACAACTCGGGACCCTCCAACAACGGCGCTACTACCCGTATCGGTCTCTGGAATATCTCCAACTCTGATTCTACAATGACCGCCGATCTGGATGTAGACTGGTCGCGTCCCTGGCCGCTTGAGGTCGGAGCCGATCCGTATCAGTTTGATGACAGCCCTCCGGGGGGGGATGGCGACAATGTTCTTGAACCCGGCGAGACTATCAGTTTCTACTGCACGCTGACCAACGTAATGCGTCCGGCCCACAACGCCACGATCTTGCTGGCCACTGACAATCCCAACGTGACATTCACCGTGCCCGAAGTAAGTCTGACAAGCTCGTTCGATGACGGTTCGTACACGAATCTCTCACCGATTGAGTTCGTCCTGGCCGATGCCTTCGTGCCGGTGATCGATTCGTTCACGCTCACCGTAACCAGTGACTCGACACCGTCGAACGAGGGCAGTGCGTGGTACACAACCGAGTTTCAACTTGAGACCGACCTGGGGCCGCCCCAGATTTTGATTGTCGACGATGACCGCGGTGCCGACTATGAAGATGTGTATCACGACATTCTCTATCGACAACGTATCCCCCACGTCATCCACCACAAAGATACCGCCGGCTCTCCATTGGGATCGACTTTGCAGCAATACCACATGGTCTTTTGGCACACCGGTGACTTCGCCGATTCCGTTTTTGATGCGAATGATGTTACAGCCATGAAGTCGTACTTCGATGCCGGCGGCAACCTGATGGTATCCACTATTTCCGGTGCTCGTCAGCTTCACACGTTGGACTCAGCCTTTATGAGCAACTATCTCGGAGCGATTTGGGAGTCCAGTCTGGCCTGGCCGTTTTTTCAGGGCGTTACCGGCAGCGAATTGGGTGACAACACCAAGTACCGCTATATGCCCTCGGTGCCGTCGCCGTTCGACGTCGACCTGGTCTCGCTTGTTGACAGCAGCCAGGCAGCCATGACCCTGGGGGGACGTCCTGATATCTGCGGTCTGACCTACCGCAAGTCCTACAACTCTGTGCTACTGACGCTTCCCATCGAATACCTGTCCGATCAGTTCAGTACATACAACACCAAGGACACCCTCATAATGCGCGTGGTCGACTTCTTCGGTGGCATTCCGATCGTATCCGCCGGGTCGGGTTGTTGTGAGGGAATCAGGGGTGATATCGCCGATCCCATGGACGGTATTATCGACATAGCTGACCTGGTCTACTTGATCGACTACATGTTCCTCACCGGGCCGGAACCGCCGTGCATGACCGAGGCCGACGTCAACGCCGACGGCTCGGAACAAGTTGACATTTCCGACCTTCTGTATTTGATTGACTATATGTTCACCGGCGGATCGCCGCCCGCAGCCTGTCAATGATTGCGTGGTCTCGCTTTCCGCCTGAAACCGGCATGTACACGCCTGATTTCGGAACCGACAAGATGACAGAGACCCGCCGCCACACCCCACCACCTCCCAATAAACCACCGCACTCGCATCGATTGTCAGTCGCTCTCGTCTGTTTGCTTCTCATCGGACTACTGCCGCTGATGACCCGGGCTGTCCCGCCGACCGACGAAGCCATCGAGAAATGGGTGGCCGAGGGAGTCTGGAAGAAAAAAGTGGAAACCTTCAACGCCTTCCGAATGGCCGGAGGCAACAGCCCGGAAGAGCACACACCGCTCGACCATCGACGTCTTGCCGGTAGCATGGCCTTGACCGACGCTATCGATACCGTGCATCTACTGGTCATCCTGGTTGACTTTGTCGACCACCCCTGGCAAAACGGCACTGAAGGTGATCCCAGCCTGATCGACTCGGTGCTTTTTTCCGAAGGTTACCTCAACCCGACCGGCTCGATGACCGATTTTTTTCTGGAAAATTCCTACGGAACCTTTCTGGTAAAAGGTGACCTCTACGGCTGGTATCAAGCACCGGAGACGTATGCTTGGTATGAGAACGGTGACGACGGCATGAGTCGCGGCAGAGATTTGGCCCGACACGCCGTGGAGATCGCTGCGCCGGACGTGCCGGATTTCGGCAAGTACGACTCCAACAACGATGGTTATTGCGATGGCTTGATTATCATCCACTCAGGCGCCGGGGCCGAGACCGGGGCTTACGGCATCTGGTCGCACAAAAGCAGTATCGAACCGCCGCTGGCCTACGACGGTGTTACCATGTCGGCCTACACCATGAACCCGGAGGAGTACCAGGGCGGTCTGTCACCGATCGGCGTGTTTTGTCACGAGTATGGACACTTCCTTGGTCTGCCGGACCTGTACGATATCGACTATGATCCTCCCTCGTCGCGCGGGTTGGGCAATTGGGCGCTGATGGCTTCAGGCAGCTATAACGGCGATTCGCGGGTACCGGCGCAGTTGATCGCCTGGTGCAAATCGGAGGTCGGCTTTCTAAACCTGATCGATGTCACCGAAAACATGCACCAGGTAGCCATTCCGTCGGTCGAGGACAACCCGGTGGCCTATCGACTGCACAACACCGTTACCACCGACAGTGAGTTTTGGGTGGTTGAAAACAAACAACCGTTTGGCTACGACGCGGCCCTGCCTGCATGGGGGTTGTGCATCTTTCATGTCGACAACAACGCTCCCTGGCCGAACATAAACCACCTCTGGTACCACGTCGCTATGGAGCAGGCCGATGGTCAAAACTCAATCGCCCTGGGCAACAGTCGGGGCGACGCTGGTGATCCCTTCCCCGGTGCTTCATGGGCGCGTGCTTTTCATGATCTGACCAACCCCAGTACGCACACCAACGATTCAGGCATTACGCACGGCGCCACCACGCAGATAGGCGTCTGGAATATCTCCAACTCCGACTCGATAATGTACGCCGACTTTGATCTCGAATGGTCACGACCGTATATCGAGCTGAGCAATTACGATTCGCTGGTGCTCGACGATGCCCCCCCCGGTGGCGATGGCGACGGCTACTTTGAACCGGGCGAAACGATCCGCTTCTACTGCCGAGTCACCAACCAAATGCGAACGGCCTTCAACGCCCAGGCAACCCTTACCGCCAACAGTCCGCATGTTACCGTCACGGTCGGGCAGGCCGCGGTTGCAGCTACTTTTGACGAGCTGGACTACATGAACTCCTCACCCATCGAGTTCGTGCTGGCCGATGCCTTTGTGCCGACTATAGATTCATTCGAACTTACAATAAGCTGTGACTCTACGGGATCGACAGCCGGTGGTGACGCCTACTCCAGAAGCTTCAGCTTTGAGGCCAACATCGGCCCGCCGCAGGTGTTGATCGTCGATGATGACCGAGGTCGCAACTATGAAGAGATGTATGCCGATGTGCTATATCGGCAACGCATCCCTTATGCGATTCACAGTAAAGAAACCGACGGTACCCCGTCCGGCGCAAAACTGTCGGACCATCGTATAGTCTTCTGGCACACCGGCGACTCATCGAACAACGTTTTGCAATCAGGCGATCTGGCGGCCATGAATCAGTATCTCGACAACGACGGCAATCTATTGCTGTCGACTATCTCAGGCGCCTTTGACCTGACCTTGCTCGACTCATCTTTTCTGCATGACTATCTCGGCGCGGTAGTGATAGGCGCTCATCGATCCTTTGCTTTCGATGGTGTCGACGGCAATCCTATCGGCGACAGTCGCAAGTTCCGCTATATAGCCGCACCGCCGGTCTGGTCCGACAATGCCATCGTAACCCCGGTCGGCGGCGGATCGGCTGCTCTTACGGTTTGGAACAATGGCAGTGTCTGCGCCGTCACCGTCGACTCATCGTGGCACAGCCTGTTGGTCAATCTGCCGGTGGAATATATCACCGACGATTTCGTGGCTCATGGATACGGCACGAAAGACACGCTGCTTTTGAGTTGTATCGATTTCTTCGGTGGCATCCCCATGATCGGCAACCCGGCGCCCTGCTGCGTCGGCATCCGGGGTGACGCCGCCGATCCTATGGACGGCGTGATCGATATCACCGATCTGGTCTATTTGATCGATTTCATGTTCCGGGGTGGTCCCGAGCCGCCGTGCTTTGAAGAGGCTGATGTCAACGGCGACTACGCCGACCCGCTTGAGATAACCGATCTGTTGTACTTAATCGATTACATGTACACGGGCGGTCCGCCACCGGTTGCATGTCCCTGACCACGGTTGCGGCCGACCGTGATCCGCCGAATGCGAGACACAAACTAGTGCTGCGCTTACCGCGCAGCGGCGGGCCTTGTGTCCGCCGACTTCAGTCACCCCGAGCGGAGTCGAGGGGGAATTCCTTCGGGGCGACGCAAGGCCGCCCCCTACGCGGAACCTGGTGCGATACGAACGCCCCTGTATGTCGTGTATACTGAACTCAATTCGGGTCGGGCGGCATCCCTGTGAGGCTGCCATCTTCGCCAAAACCGGAAGACGGCGGAACAAGCGAACTTGTTCCGCCGCTTCGTTGCAGCGACAGCCCTACGAGACGCAGAGACGGAGGGTCTACTCGACCAGACAGGCTGGGGGGGCCGCCGCTCCGTTGAACATGTAGTCAACCAGGTACACAAGGTCGGCTATGTCCACTTGTTTGAAAACATCGCCGATCAGATCGCCGTCGATGTTGGCCTCCTTCCAGCAGGTAGGTTCGGCGCCGCCTGAGAACATAAAGTCGACCAAAAACACCAGGTCGCTGATGTCTACGATATCAGCCGGGTCGCCATCGATGTTACCGCGGATATCTTTGCAACAGGAAACCGTTTTTACCACGCCGTTTGACGAGATCGGCTCGTATTCGGCCAGCACACCACTGAATGTAGGCCGTCGATCAAACGAGCTGTACTGATACCCATCCACCTGGATCACCGCACTGTCACCGACATCGGGTATGCCGACGGTGTGAAAGAAAAGTCGCAATATCGGACCCGTGCCCGGCATAAGTCCGGGGTAGGGGCCTTCTCCCACTCTCATGCGTAAGGTGAATCTCTTCGTCGCCGGCGACAGGTGAATCATCTGCGTATAGGTGAACGATTCGGTACGACATCCGGCGACGGTGAAGGAGTCGTAATACAACTCGAGATCACCGGAGTATTCGACGGGAATCATGATGTCGTCGGCAGGAGCATTGTTGGTGGCATACAGTGTGACTTCGACCGAGCCGGCTTTCTCGATTTCGACCTGCTCGCCGACAATGGTATCGGCCAGGACAGTTATGTAATGTTGTCTGTTTCGGGTGCGAGCATCGGACTGGGCGTCGATGGTGAGACCGACATCGTAGATACCGCCTTCGTTGAAAGTGCGGCTGACTGTCTGACCGCTGGCGGCTTCGCTGTCGCTGAAAGCCCAGGTCCAACTGTCCACCGATAACGACGAACTCCCTTCAAAGGTCACATCGAACGGCGCCCAGCCAATCACGGTGTCGGCGTGGAAGTTGACACCACCGTCGGTGGCGATCATTCGGCTGGAGTCCATGGTGCAGGGCAAACCGGCTGAGTCGGCCAGATAGTTCGCCCAATTGGTCAGACTGTAGTTGTAGAGACTCCGGGAATCATCCGGGTTCGTTTCGCTACTCGGATACTGGGCGATTGGGGTCAGTATGTGTTTCGCTGAATACCACGATACGGCCACCGGATCGGTCGAGGCCAACAGCATGTTGGTGCGCACAATCGTGTCGAGCGTTAGGGGCCCGGTACAGGATGTCCAGTTAGCGTCAACAATGTTCAGCCGGGGCCACGTCTCTTCCATGATCCGGGCCACCAAAGCGTAGGGGCCGAAGTAGAGGACGTCATGCAAGGGGTCGATACCGCCATAGCGTTGATAGTAGTAGGCAATTGTACCCATGCCCACCCAGTTCTTTACTGCGATAGTTGCACCGCCGCGAAAGTGCGCCTTGAGCACCGGGAAGTTGATTATGCACAGCTTCTCCAGGTCATACGTTTGGCTCTCTGTATCCCAGATTCCTTTACCGGCAGAGATATAGTAGTCTCCCGAGGGAGACTGGAACTTGGGATAGGTCACATGAGTCGATGGATCGTACAGATAGCCGTCGCTCATGTCGCCCTGGTCGTACTCCTGCGGTACGGCGTAAAAGATGGAGAACCAGTCCAACAGAAACACCGGGTATCCCTTGGCGTAAAAAGTGTTCACGACATCACCAATCGACTGCCGAATGTCGTCGGAATTGTTGTCGGCGTCGTTGATGCCGGTGCCGTGATCCTGAGTGTTGTCGGCGACTATTATCTCACCGCTAAAGCCGTCGGGATGTTCGAGGATTTGCGTAATCAGTCCCTTGACCCGATCATTGCTGGTAGTATTCTGGGCCGTCCACTGGTAGTTCCCTTTTATAACGACAACGTTGTCGGCGCCCACGATTCCATCAGGATGTTCGGCGGTACGGTATAGGTGAATTCCTTCGGTCGTCATTACGTTCCGCAGTTCGTCCATAGCCGCATCCCTGAGCGATGCATCCGGAACCGAGGCACTACCGGCCGCCAATGATGTCAGACTCGGTGCGATATTGTCCAGCACCACAACTTTTGCAATCGGATCAGGCACCTCCCAGACCGGAGGTACTTCGACTGCACTGGGCGTCCATCGTCTTTCCTCCGATTGAGAAACGTCGGGCGCTCCCGTAATCATCCAGACGACACCGGCCAACACCATCGCCACCGCGCTCACTTTGGCGAATCGTCTCAGCAGGAGACTTCCGGCCAGGAAGGCCGCCGCCGCCAATATCCACGACCCAGCCACCGGCATTGCGGCTCGCTGGCACGGATAGGTCAGCCGCTTGGGATTGGCCCCGCTTCGCACCAACAGCCAAATCAGGGCCATCGGTCCCACCAGCCAGTGCCAGTTATCTTTGATTTGACATAGTTTTCGCTTCGCATCCATTTTTAACCTCTTGAGCTTTTTGTCCACCTTCCAATGGCTGAGGTGCCGACCTTTCTGATTTCCAGCACCCGGGGGACCATGTCATCACCTACGGTTCAGGCCGGGCATGCTCCCGGCGGCGGACCGCCGTTGAACATATAGTCAACCAGATGAACCAGGTCGGCGATGGTGATATCATGAGTATAATCGCCCATGAGATCACCGTCGATGTTCGCCTCCTTCCAGCAGTCCGGATCAGCGCCGCCTGAAAACATAAAGTCGACTAAGTACACAAGGTCACCGATGTCAACGACGTCCAGTGGATCACCGTCGACATTACCTCGTATGTCTTTGCAACAGTCGGAAATCCGGACGACGCCCGCGACTGTGGCCGGTGCATAATCGGGCCAGACCCCGGCGAATAGCGGCAGATGATCGCTGGCGCCCACTGTGTAGCCATCGAGAAGAATCGCGACCGAATCGCCCGACGATGCTCCCACGGTGTGAAAGTGCAGCTTCACTACCGACCCGGTTCCAGCCTGCAAACCGGGGTAGTTGCTCGATGTTTGAAGTTGCAACGTGAGTTTTTTGCCCACGGGCGAGTAATGCAGAATCTGTACATCTTCAAAGAACTCAGTTCGACATCCGGCCACCGACATGGAGTCGTACTGCAAATCCAATGTACCTGAAAACTCCACCGGAATTGTAATACTATTCAGAGGTAAGACATTGGCGCCATTGATGACCAATTCGATATTCCCTCCGATCGGTAAGTCGAAGGTCGAGGCGGCGAGCGTATCGGCCAAGGCTGCGATATAACGATGTTTGGTGCGAGTACGAGTGTCGCCGTCTGAATCGACCGACACAGTCACGTCGTACAATCCGGGGTTTTCGTATGTGTGGGTGGCTGATGGTGTGGTGGATGAGCCGCCATCACCGAAATCCCATTCCCAGCTGTTAACGGAGAGCAGGGAGGTAGCTTCAAAACCGACTTCCAGCGGAACCGATCCAAAGGCAGTATCGACTTGAAAATTGACGCCCCCGTCAGAGACGGTGATCTCAGCCGAGTCTTTCGTGCACGGCATCCCGGCCGAGTCGACCAGGTAGGCTGTCCAGTTGTCCAGACACTCGCCATACAGCCCCGTTGCCAGATCGGGATCGGTCTCATTCGGACGATCTGCAACCGGGGTGAGAATGTACTTGGCGGCATACCATGACACCGCTACCGGATCGGTCGAGGCCAGGATCATATTTGTGCGGGCAAGAGTATCCAAAATGTGCGGACCGTCACAGGTGGTCCAGGAAGCGTCGACGATACTCAGTCTCGGATACGTTGCCTCCATAATCCGTGCCGTGAGCGCATAGGGAGTAAACAAGTAGGTGTAGTGAAGCGGGTCTATACCGCCGTAGCGCTCGTTGTAATAGGCTATGGTGCCCATGCCTATCCAGTTCTTTACCGCGATAGTAGCACCGGCCATCCAATGCGCCTTAAGGACGGGGAAGTTGATGATACACAGTTTGGAGGAATCGTAGCTGGATGTCTGCGGATCCCAGATGCCCTTGCCGGCTGAGATGTAATACTGCTCCGATGGAGATCGGAATTTCGGATACGTTACGCGGGTGTAAGAGTCATAGGTAAAACCATCGCTCATGTCGCCCAGTTCATACTCCCACACGACTTCGTAGAACATGCTGAACCAGTCGACCAGGTACACCGGGTAACCTTTGTCGTAGAAGCTGTTGACAACATCAACGATTGATTGTTCTTGGTCATCCGAGTTGTTGTCGAAATCGTTGATGCCGGTACCGTGATCCTGCGTGTTATCGGCTACTATTATCTCGCCGGTGAAGCCATCGGGGTGATTCAGGATTTGCCAAATCAGACCCTTGACCCGGTCTGCGCTGGTCACGTTCTGGGCTGTCCACTGGAAATTGCCCTTGATAAGCACGACGTTGTCGGCCCCTACAACACCCTCCGGCTGTGACTGATTTCGATACAGGTGAATTCCCTCGGCCGTCATCGCGCCCAGCAGTTCATCCATAACATCGTCGCTGAGATTCTCATCCGGCACGGAGGCGTCGCCTGCAGCCAACGTGACCATGGCCGGGCGAAGACCGTCCAGGACCACAACTTTGGAAGTCGGGTCGGGCACTTGCCATACCGGAGGTGGCGCGATGCTTTCCATCTGCCAGCGAACCGTCCGTGACTGCGAGACATCAGGGGAGCCGGCTATCATCCAAATGACTCCAGCCAGCACCATTGCAACCGCGCTCACTTTGGCGAATCGTCTCAGCAGAAGACTGCCGGCGAAAAAGGCGGCAGCCGCCAAGACCCAAGAAGCCGCAACCGGCATCGCCGCCCGCTGGCACGGATAGGTCAGCCGCTTGGGATTGGCGCCGCTTCTCACCAACAACCATATCAGGGCCATCGGTCCCACCAGCCAGTGCCAGTGGTTCTTGATTTGACACAGTCTTCGCTTCGCATCCATTTTTTACCTCTTGAGCTTTCTGTCCGCCGTCCCATAGCTGCGATGTCGACCTCTCTGACTTCCGGCACGTCCGGACAGTGTCGTCACCAACGGTTCAGGCTGGACAGGCACCCGGCGCCGGTCCGCCGTTGAACATATAGTCAACCAGGTAGACCAGATCAGAAATCGTCACCAAAGCACCGCCATCAGCGTCGACATCGGCTTGCGTCATGCAAGCCGGGGCATCGCCTCCGGAAAACATAAAGTCCACCATGTAGACCAGGTCCGCGATCGATATCTGACCGCCGCCGTCATAGTCAATGTCACCACGTTGGATACAGCAGCAAGCGTCACCAATCCCGTCGCCATTGCTGTCTTCCTGTCCGGGGTTCGGTGTGCTCGGGCAATTGTCGACCTCGGCGCACCAACCATCGGAATCGATATCGTTTTCAGCATCATTGGGACACAGGTCGCACACATCGCCGATCATGTCACCGTCGACATCGACCTGTTCCGGGTTGAAAACGTCCGGACAGTTGTCCACGCCGCAGGCGTCGGCCGGCTGGCCGGGGTCGGCGTAACCGTCGCGATCCGAGTCAACAGCGTAGCAAAGGTCGCCACCTTCGATGGCGTTGACGAATTGATTGACATCAAGGTCGGTATAGATATCTTCAATACCTGACGGCCAGGCAATAACCAGCGAATCTATCAACACCGCGTCACCAAGACCGAATTCCGCGTTAAGTGAATTCTGAGTGCAGTATCCGTTTTGCGACGAGATCTCGTGCGTTTGCCACACCGGCGCGCCGTCTATAGTCGCCTTGACCGACAGTCTGGCGCCGACGGCTGAATTGTTGGAGACCACGCCAACACAGTTGACATTGATCCAACTATTGGCGCTGCCGACCTCGTTGCGATACAGATTGTTGTTCTCCGACTCACCAAACCAACGGGCCACCACCAAGTCCTGGTCACCGTCGTTATCATAGTCACCCCAGGCGCATCCGTAGGCCCATCCGGTGTCTTTGGTAATTGCATAGTCCGTGATCTGAGCGAAGTTTCCGCTGCCGTCATTCTCATAAAACAAACATGGTTGCACGCCACCATAGCCCACGGCTACGAACAGATCGAGATCACCGTCGTTATCATAGTCAATCCAACTGCTGCCGATGGCATTCTTGGAGTCGGATACGACTACCCCACTGGTCACGCGCTCAAAAGTACCGTCGCCAAGGTTGCGATAGAGAAAGTTGTTGGACAAGCCGTTGTTGGCAACGAACAGATCAAGGTATCCATCGTTGTCATAGTCGCCCCAACTGGCCCCCCAGGACTTGCCGTAATTGCTGACGATGTCCTGGCCGGTAACCTGCACAAAGGAACCATCACCCTGGTTCTCAAAAAGGGAGTTGTGGGCGTTGGACTCGTTGGCCACAAATAGATCGAGATCGCCGTCGTTGTCGTAGTCGCCCCAGACGCCGCAGCGGGAGGGCACTGCCTCATCGACGATCGGTCCTGAGGTCACGGCTGTGAAGGACTCATCACCATTGTTGAGATAGAGAAAGTTCCGCAAGTTGCCTGAGGAATTGGCCACGAACAGGTCGAGATCACCATCATTGTCCAGGTCGCCCCAACTGGCTGCTTCGGAATAGCCACTGTTGGTCGCGGGCGGCTGGGCGGTCACCTGGGTGAACGCTCCGGCGCCGTCGCCCAGGTAGAGCAAATTGTTTTGATTGTACCAGTTGGCCACGAAGGCATCGACATAGCCGTCGTTGTTATAGTCGGCCAGGGTGGCGCCGTCGGAACTGCGACCGTCGGATACAATGTCGCCGGTAACAACTTCGGTGAAGCTGCCGTCCATGTTGTTTTTGTAAAGCATGTTGTCGTCGCCGCCGCTCTGCCCGTTGCTGACGAACACATCAAGCCAGCCGTCGTTGTCGACATCGACAAAGTTGGCGCTGCGTGAACCGCGACCATCGGACACGATAGCACTGAAAACGACCTCAGTGAACACATCAGCGTCGCACAGATCACCAACACCGTCGCCGTCAGTGTCATCCTGACCCGGATTGAAAACGGCCGGACAATTGTCGGTCGGGCAGTCACCCTCGCCGACATCAAGCAGACCATCGCCGTCGGAATCGACACCGTTGCAAAGAGCCGACAAACCTTCGACGGCCGTGTAATCCTGGTTGACTGTCACGTTCAGAATGGTGTCGGCCATGCCGGACGGCCAGGCGATGATTACCTGGTCAACGACCGTGGCATCGCCAAGTCCAAAACTCAGCCGGACGTCACTCTGGCTGCGGTGGCTATAATTAGTGCGCACCTCTCGCATTTGCGTAACACTGTTGCCGCCGATTGTCGCCGTCAGACGCACCTGCGCCCCGACACCCATACTGTTGGACACGACGCCGAGTGTCTTGATTCTGATCCAGTTGCCGGTCGAACTCTCATTGGTATACAAGTAATTGTCGTAGTCTTCCCAGTTGGCCATATAGATATCAAGGTCGCCGTCGTCATCGTAGTCGGCTGCACCGGTACCGGATGAATTCCCCAGGCGCGTCACGATCTCACCGACAGTTATCTCTGTAAAATCACCGGCGCCGTCATTCTCATACAATCGGTTAGGCGCCATGTATCTGGTGATCAGGATATCCAGATCGCCATCGTTGTCGAAATCACCCCACGTACCGCTGCCTGAAGGGCCGGTGTTGGCGGCCACCACACTGGACGTAAGCTCAACAAACACACCCGCACCGTCATTGCGATAGAGTTTGTCCGGTTCGCCGGGCGGGTTATACTGACCGTTGGCCAGCAACAGGTCCAGGTCTCCGTCGTTGTCATAGTCACCCCAGCTACCGCCATGCGAGGATGATGCATCCGAAGTCACCGGACTACCGGTCACTTTCGTGAACGTCCCATCACCTTCGTTGTGATAGAGAAAATTGTGTTCATGACCGGTGTTGGCCACGAACAGGTCCAGATATCCGTCGTTGTCGTAATCGCCCCAGGCGGCGCCCCACGAGTAGCCAATATCCGTTAAGAATGGTTCATCGTAGATACGTGTAAACGTCATGTCTCCGTTGTTATGATAAAGAGCATTGGTGCTCAGACTGTTGGGCACAAAGAGATCGAGAAAGCCGTCGTTGTCATAGTCACCCCAGGCACAGGTGTATGACGTGGCCTCGTCGGTCACAATGGCGCCCTCGGTGACCTTGGTGAAGCTTTGGTCTCCGTTGTTCAGATAAAGAAAATTCGCACGGTTCGACTGATTGGCTACATAGAGGTCCGGGAAGCCGTCGTTGTTATAGTCACCCCAACAGGGACCGGACGAAAAGGGCTGGAAACCGCCGCTCGCTTCGTTGACAATCGCCCCGTCGGTGATAAAAGTGAACTGCGTATCACTCTCATGATGATACAGAAAATTGTTCTGATCTTGCCAATTGGCAATAAACAGATCGACCTGACCATCCCGATCATAATCGCACCAGGCGACACCTGCTGAGATACCACCATTCGATACAACTTCGGCGAATTGAAGTCGCGAGAATGAGATTTCGGCGTATACCTGCGGTGACAGTAAGAACCCCGCAACGGTTACTGCCACCAGCAGGTACACGAACCTTGACTGGGTCGACCGAACCCGCCCGAAAAGGCGGCTGGTCTGTAATTTGTTTTGGATGTAACTTTTTTCCGTCTGCCTCGTTGTTGCACGCATCGTGAGTCTCCTATCTCTCAATTGATGTGCTGCGTCTCATAAGTCGTGAGTCCCGCAATCTGTCGACTAGTCGATCAACTAAATGGTCGTCCGGATTTCATCAACCTTACATTGATTCCGGATCAACACGACTTACCCCATTGACGAATCAGGTTCCCCGGCGTTGCGGTTGTGTGACCACCAGCGGCGGCGCGGGACGAGCGGCTATTGAAGAGTGATAAACGGATTGATCAGAGATCGCCGAGGACTTGATCTAATTGCGGGCGGAACCGTCGGCTCAGCGGCAAACGGCTGCCGTCCTCAAGCTGCACCAGGTAATCTCCGTGGAGATGAGCTTCAAGTTGCTTGACCCGGTCCAGGTTGACAATTACAGTGCGATGGATACGCGCAAATCCGGCCGGGTCCAGTTGCTGCATGATCCCCTTCATGGTTTCGCGCAGAAGATGCGTTCGCCGTCCGACGTGCAGTTTAACGTAGTTGCCGGCCGATTCGACCCAATCGATCTGGTCGATTTTGAGGATGGTAATGCGCCCACTTTCTCTGATGAGGATACGTCGGCGCAGTCGTTTCTCTTTATAGAGGCTGTCCATCAGCGACTCCGCCTCGGACGAACCATCGCCCCCCTGCCTTAGAGCCAACTCGCGCAGGGCACGATCGACGGCATCATGAAAGCGGGCCTGGTCGTATGGTTTGAGCAAGTAGTCCACGGCGTGAACTTCAAACGCTTTGACGGCATATTGGTCATAGGCAGTCACAAAAACCACGACCGGCATCCTCTGAGGACCTATCGTCTGAAAAACCTCGAATCCATCAAGCTGAGGCATCTGGATATCCAGAAAGACGAGTTGCGGCGCCGTTTCGACAATCGAGTGTACCGCCTCGCGACCGTTGGCACATTCGCCGATGATTCTGATTCTTGGATGATCTTTCAGCAGGGTGCGAATTCGCCGGCGGGCCAGCGGCTCATCATCAACAATGAGCGTTTCAACGGCATTGTTCATTGATGATCTGTTCCGGCCGGAAGCGGCGGCTCAGCGTTAAACGGCAGGCTGATCGTTACCCTCAGGCCCTTTTGGTCACCGTTTTCAAACTGAACCGACTGTTGGTTGCCATAGAGTTGTTTGAGCCGCTCACGGGTGTTGGCCAAGCCCAGGCCGTTCGACGAATCGCCGGTCGGGTCGCCGTTCAGCCCGGGACCGTTATCGGCCACGCAGAGTCTGAGCACAGCACCTTCCTGACGCGCCGTTATCGTGATTTCTCCCTGTCCGGAACCACGCGAGACGCCATGTTGCACGGCATTCTCCACCAGGGGCTGGAGGATCAGATTCGGTACCCTGGCGTCCAGGGTCTCGCCGGCGATTTCACGATTGACGATGAGCCGATCCTGAAACCTGAGCTGTTGAATCTCCAGATACCCGTCCAAAAAGGCCAGCTCTTTCCTTAGTGATACTTCCTGCACCGACTCAGAATCTAAGGCCACTCGCAACAGATCGCTCAATCGGGTTGTCATTTGATCGGCAGTTTTCGGTTCGGTGTGGATCAGCGCCGTAATGGCATTCAAGGTGTTGAACAAGAAGTGCGGATGAAGCTGCATCTTCAGCGCCTGCAACCTCGCCTCGGCCAAACGACCTTCCACCGCCACCAGACGCTTTTGCTCGTCGCTGTAACGACGGTAGTATCGAATAGCGTAACAAACGAATGCGATCAGAGCATAAGTGAGCACGGCGCCATGCAGCCGCGTCCAGATAGCACCTGTGAACCAGGGCCAGATACTGTCAAAGGTCATCCCCACCTGCAGATCGTAGAGAAGACGCAGACCGACAAGAATCATTGAATAAAGATAGATGTGTACGAGGCCGATCAGTATCCCCAGTCCCAGATGAGCCAGCCCGGCTCGTACCCAGTTCTTTCGGTCGACTGCTATCCATGCTGTAATACGCACTATTAGCAGGCTGAGCAGACCCCACATGTACCATTCGCCCATCGCCCACATGGCCGCCTGTTTCCAGGGTACCCAGGGAACACCGTCGATACAGTAGATAGCCCATTGGCGCGGCGCCTGCGCCAGCCCCAAAAAAGTCCAGCCGGCAATCAAGAGCAACCACTTGCGCCACCCCCGCATAGCGAATAAGGCGGAACTGACCTTCGGGCTGGTCGGCTGATCTGACGAGCTGTCTGCTATCTTTGTAGTATCCATCGTTTGCTAACCTGGTAAAGGCATCTACCTTCAATTAACGGACATTTGGCACCTTGGCAAGAGGATTCTTGAGAAGCCGTTGATGGTCTTGTACGAAATCTGTTTGACAACGTTACAATGTTCTTGCATCTAATCGGCTATGAAAGAAACTACCCAACTGATTTTCGACGGTCACAACGACACCGTCATGAACCTCTACTACCCCCACCGTGGAGGTGGTCGGTCTTTTTTTGAACAAAGCGACAAGGGACACATCGACCTGCCCAGAGCCTTAGCCGGTGGCTTTGGAGGCGGTCTGTTTGCGATTTTTGTCACCAACGATGACTGGATGAAAGGACCGCCCAAAGAAGATGTGACCATTAGCAAGGGTGGGTACTCCGTCAAACTAGCCTCGCCCGTTTCGCTGGAATCGGCCCGGGCTACGACGCTTATGCTGATGGAGCATCTTTTCCAACTGATAGACGAGTCCGACGGGCAGATGCGTCTGGTGTGTACAGTTGACGAGATCGAGCAGGCTATGCATGAAAAAGCCCTGGCTGTGGTGTTGCATTTTGAAGGCGCCGAAGTTATCGACACCGGTTTTGAAGCCTTGCACAAGTACTACCAACAGGGTTTACGATCGCTTGGCATCTGCTGGAGTCGTCCCAACGATTTCGGATGCGGCGTGCCGTTTATGTTTCCATCGTCGCCGGATGTCGGCCCCGGCCTGACCGACGCCGGGAAACAACTGGTGCAAGAATGTAACCAACTCGGTGTCATGATTGACCTGGCTCACTTAAACGAGAAGGGATTCTGGGACACAGCCGCCATCACCGACAGACCTTTGGTGGTGTCACACAGCGCCGCCCATGCCCTCTGTACGTCGGCCCGAAATATGACCGACCGTCAACTGGATGCCATCGGCGAGTCAGACGGGCTGATTGGAGTCAGTTTTTTTCGCAATGACCTGCGCGGCGACGGCGAAGTTGAACCGGACACGCCGCTGTCGGCCCTGGTCGACCAGATAGTGTATCTGGTGGAACGCATCGGTATTGACCATGTCGCCCTTGGGAGTGACTTTGACGGTGCCACAATTCCCAAAGAACTGGGCGATGTGGCGGGATTGCCCAAACTGGTTGATGCGCTAAGGTTGGTTGGTTTTAATGAGGCAGCCCTGACCAAAGTTTGTCGCGACAACTGGCTTCGGGTGCTCAGAGCGACTTGGAATTCGTGAAAGTTTTGTTGACAACATTCAAATATCAGTCCATGATTGAGGCGGATGAAAGACAGATTCAGAACTCAAGTTTGTGTGATCGGTCGACATAGATGAACTATCCGTTTTGGGACATACCATTCGGCTACGGAATGATGATGGCGACCATCGCCACCATCCACGTTTTTGTCTCCCACTTTGCTATCGGCGGCGGACTCTACCTGGTGGTGGCCGAAACCCTGGCCCGACGAAACCAGGACAAGCTGAAGCTCGACTTCCTCAAAACACTCAGCCGCTTTTTTATTCTGGTAACGCTGGTTTTCGGTGCTCTGACCGGTGTGGCCATCTGGTTCATCATCGGGTTGTTGAATCCGGCCGGCACCGAGGCGTTGATTCATCATTTTGTCTGGGGATGGGCAGCCGAGTGGTGTTTCTTCGCCATCGAGATTCTGGCGGCCATCTTGTACTACTATGGTTGGGAGAAAATGTCGGCGCGCAACCACTTGATCCTCGGCTGGATATATTTCATAGCCGCCTGGATGTCACTTTTCATCATCAACGGCATTCTCTCATTTATGCTGACCCCGGACGGCTGGTTGACCAGCGGCAGTTTTTGTGAAGGCTTTTTCAACGACACCTTTTGGTCATCGTTGGTCTTGCGCACCGGTATCTGTGTCATGCTGGCCGGATTGTACAGTACGCTGGTCGTGTCGCGTTATAAGAAATCTGACTTCAAAGCAAGTATCGTGCGCCTGAACGCTGTTTGGGGACTGGTAGGGCTGGCTATCATGTGGCCGGCCTTTGCCTGGTTCTGGGAGAGTATTCCCGACTCGATTACCACTCTGGCTCGGGAAGCCATGCCCACCACGACAAGTTCCGAAGCGCTGGCCTGGTGGTTCGGCGAACTGTTGCTTATCGGTTTCCTGTTGGTCGGTCTGCTCTTGCACAAACGGGTCAACCTGGTGGTGAGCATCATAATGATGGCCCTGGGGCTGGCCTGGTTTGGGTCGTTCGAGTGGATGCGCGAATCAATCCGCAAACCGTATGTCATATACGATTACATGTACGGCAACGGACTGGAACTGGCCAAGGCCGACACCTACTCAGAAGACGGGCTGTTGCCGCACATCAAATACCGCACCGGCGACGACGGCGCCGATCTATTCAGGCGGGCCTGCCGAAACTGTCATACTATCGATGGATACCATCCGCTGAAACCGGCATTAGATGGTACCGACGAAGTGTTCATCGCCGGGCTTATCAAAGGGGCGGATGTCTTCAAAGGAAACATGCCGCCATTCCTGGGAACCGAAGTGGAAGCCAACCTGATCGCCGCACATCTCTACAAACAACTTGACCACAGGTCGCTGAAGGACATTTACAATCTGGATGGTGTGGACTTGGGACGCAAAGTGTACCAGGTCCGTTGCGGCAAGTGTCATGAGTTTTACGGTTTCAACGACAAGTCGGAGTCGCTACTGGACCTCGAGCCCGAGGATGTTCACGACATTCTCGATATGGCCGGCGACTTCGCCGATGAGATGCCGCCATTCACCGGCGACGACACGGAGCGCGAAGCGCTGGTCAGATACCTGCAATACATGACCGAACAGGCCAAGGAGTCCACCGAATGAACCTGCCGGATTACAATTTTCTTTCGGTGCCACTGTGGCTGATAACAGCTTTGCATCTGTTGACCCTGACGGCGCATTTTGTCGCCATGAATTTTGTCTTCGGCGGCACCATGGTTCTTTTGTTCAGCCGTCTGGAAAACAAATGGCAGCAGGCCGAAATCAGGAAGTACGTCAAGCTGCTGCCTTCGGTAATGGCCGCCACCGTCACCCTGGGCGTGGCTCCGTTGCTCTTTTTGCAGTTGGTATATGGTCGCGTAGTCTATTCGGCGGCCATCGTGAGTGGCTGGTTCTTCCTGTTTGTCGTGGTCGCCGCGATGATTGCCTACTACTTGCTCTATGGCGCTTCCTTCGCCGCTGATAAACCGGACCGTGGCTTTGGACGATATCTCTGGCCCGCTCTGGTCACCCTCGCCTACGTTTCGTTCGCCTACAGTTCCATCTTCTCCCTGGCCGAACGTCCCGAACTCATTGAGATGATGTACGCCCAAGATCAAAGCGGTGGCGCCATCAATCCCGATATCGGCGCCTATCTGTTTCGCTGGCTACACATGATTCTGGGCGCCATCACCGTGGGTGGTTTCTTCGTGGGGATGATTGGACGAAACAACGATGCAGTTTTTCAGATTGCTCGGCGCGCCTTCCTGTACGGTATGGTGGCGGCAATGGCGGTCGGCTTGGTCTACCTTTTCACCCTTGGTGAATACATATTGGCCTTGATGCGATCGGTCGGAATCTGGGCCCTGACCGTTTCAATCTTCTTGTCATTGGGCTCGATGCATTTCTTTTTCAAGAAGAAATTCCTACCGGCCGGACTGATGTTATTCGTCTCGATGTTCGGCATGGTCGCCACCAGGCATGTATTGCGACTGATCCGTCTCGACGGTGTTTTCGATCCTTCCACCATACCGGTCGATCCACAATGGTCGGTCTTCGCGATCTTCCTGGTCTGTTTTGTCCTGGCCATCGTTTTGATCACATACATGTTGCGACTTTTCTTTAGTGACCGCTGATTATCACCTGATGAAGCCAACTTGTTGGTCGGCACTTTTTGCTTGCTTTGGCCGCATCTTCCCGCTAATTGGCCGATATGTTCAGACTCGCCGCACAAGATCTGGCCAAACGGTTCGGTCATCGAAAGCTCTTCAAGGATTTGTCGTTTGATCTGACAACCGGCGACTCGCTGGCCGTCACCGGCTCCAACGGTTCCGGGAAATCGACCTTGATGATAACCCTGCTGGGTCTGCAACGGCCGACCCGAGGCAAGATTATCTTCTCGGAAGGTGACACCGAATTGGACGACAGCGGCCGGCGGCGGCGGATAGCCTTTGTCTCGCCTTACTTCAACCTCTACGACCACCTGACCGCCGAAGAAAACCTGACCTTTTTCGCAACGGTGTCAGGCGGCAGTCTCACCGGTAAAGAGATCAACAGCGTGATGGAACGGGTCGGCCTTAAGGGACGGGGCATGGATTTGGTCGCGGAGTTTTCATCCGGAATGAAACAGCGGCTCAAATACGCACTGGCCGTGACATGCAAACCGGATTTTCTTTTTCTGGACGAACCGACTTCCAACCTCGACTCCGACGGCAAAAAGTTGGTCTTCGAAATCGTCGAACAGATGCGTTCGGACAGTATCATGGTTATCGCCACCAACGAAGAAGAGGAGTACCGCCTTGCCACAGCGCAGTGCCGGCTGGGTTAGTAAAGCACTGGCCGTATACGCCAAAGACTTGCGGTTGGAGTTGCGCAGTCGGTATGCACTGAACGCGATCCTGATGTTCGCGATAACGACGCTGGCCGTCGTATCGTTCTCGCTGGGCCAAAGCGGCCTCTCTGCAAAACTGTTGGCCGCGCTGTTTTGGGTGGTGATCTTTTTCTCAGCAATGTCCGGACTGGCCCAGGTGTTTATCCGCGAAGAAGAATCCGGTACCGCCCTGGCGCTGAGATTGTTGGCCGATCCCGACCCGGTCTTCATCGGCAAACTGCTCTTCAATTTCAGCCTGCTGGCTATCATGACCCTGATCGTAACGCCCCTCTTTTTCATCTTCACCGATGCCCCAACCGAACATGCGCTGACTTTTATTCCGGTCTTGGCTCTCGGCGTGATCGGACTCAGCGGTGCGACAACGTTGGTCGCGGCGATCATCTCGCGCGCCTCGGTCAAGGGAGCGCTGTTTGCCGTGCTCTCGTTCCCCATCCTTATGCCGCTGTTAATGGCGTTGGTGGCGGCGACCGAGACCGTTTTCGACGGCGGCAATTTGTGGGCGGTGGCTTCGGAGCTTCAGTTTCTTACCGCCTACGCAGTCGTAATGATTACTGCTTCCATCATGCTCTTCAAGTTCGTCTGGCAGGATTGAAGTCCGCAGGCTTGTCATACTGGCGTAGGCCAGTATCCAGTCTTCAAGTACGGTGCCCCATCCAAAGCCTCGCGACAGGTGGGTACCCCAGTATCTACTAACGATCCCACCCGACGCAAAGCCTCTGGTTGGGGTACCGTTCTTGCCAATAACCGTAGGTCGCCACAGTCAGTCGTCTTCTGAGGGCAGGAGCCCTGTGCTCCTGCCAATTTAGGCGGCATCGCAGGGATGCCGCCCTACGGTTTCGAGGCGCAGGGTCTCACCCGCCAAGGCGGAAAGGACCCAGCGCAACATTGAGTCGTCTTCGTTTCGTGGGCGGCAGACGTCCCCGCCTGAACCTGATAACGTGGCGCACGAGAACGTACACCACGCACAGAATTGGCAGGTTTGAAGACAGACCTGCCCTACAAAAGAGACCTGAAGTCCGGGCCACCCGACCCTTCGACTCCGCTCAGGGTGAGGCCAGGAGACTCAGGGGGACAAGCGGTGCGGAGCACGCAAAAGTGATTTATCACCCTCAAAACCGCACCAATCTTGTATAATCTCAGACGCAAAACGACGCCGTTTCGGTGGCCGAAACAATGTTGCTTTTTCGCAGGTTTAGGTTATACTTGCGCCGAGTTGATACGGAATTGGAGACCGGTTCGATATGTGGTGGAAAATCTTACTATTTCTCGCGATGTCGGCGATGATAATCGCCAGCTATATCACCCCTATGCCCCAGCAACAGATCGGCGAGTCGAGCCGGATTTTTTACTATCACATCCCACAAGCATGGATATGTGTGCTGGCTTTCGCAATGTCGATGATCTACTCAATAGTCTATCTGAAAAAGCACGACATCAGTTTCGATGACCGGGCTGCCGATGCCGCCCGACTAGGGTTGGTCTTCTGTCTGCTGGCCACATCGACCGGTTCGCTTTTTGCCAAAATCACCTGGGGTTCCTACTGGAACTGGGACCCACGGCAAACCTCGGTGTTCATCCTGCTGCTAATCTACGGCGCCTACTTCGCGCTTCGCGGCGCCATACCGGATCAGCAACGGCGCGCGGCCCTTTCGGCCGTCTATTCTATTTTTGCTTTTGTAACGGTGCCGTTCTTGGTCTTCGTGCTGCCACGCATGATTCCATCGCTACACCCGGCCGACTCGGTGGTCGATTCAGACATGAAATTCACAATGGGACCAATGGTGCGAGTGATCTTCTTCTCATCTTTGGCCCTATTCACCGTACTATATCTTTGGATGCTGAACTTGAGCAATCGTGTCAGTCGTCAGGTTCGCGCCCGAGAAGATTTGGAGTTTTGAAATGGACGGCATATATGTAGCCATGGCCGTGACTTTGGTCGTTTGGATCGGATTGTTCTTGTATCTGGTCCGTCTTGACGGCAAGGTCAAAAAACTCGAGGAGAAAAATCGTTGAACGCTAAGTATATCATCGGGGGCATAATAATTGTCCTGTTCGTTGTTTGGGGCGGATACTCGTTCATGCAGACAACGATTCAGTATGTGTCAATCGACGAGGCCCGAACCGCTGAACGAACGGTACAGGTCATGGGTAAGATCGATTTCGATGTGGTCAACTTCAACGCCGAGCAACAACGACTGGAGTTTGCGATCTATGACGCTGAGGCTACCAACGAAGCTACAGCCAAGCGGATGCCGGTGGTGTACCACGGCGTCGTTCCGGGCAATTTTGAGCAGGCAACGTCGGTCGTCCTGAAGGGCAAGAGTTCAGACGGAGTCTTCGAAGCTGAACAGATGCTTGTTAAATGTCCCTCCAAGTATCAGGGTGAAGGAACCGATGGTTACCAGGATATCGAGAAGCACCAGGATGGCAATGCAGCCACAGGAGCGTGAATCATTATGAGTTGGAATAGTCCCGGAGAGTTGCTGATTCTGTGCGCCTTCGGCATGAATCTGTTGATCGGGTTTTCATTTTTCCGCGCCGCCCGCGGCCACCACTCGGCTGACGGACTTGCGCGTAAGAGTTATCACACCTTTATGATCTGCGCCACTGCGGCGTTGGTTTACTTGTTCTATCTGTTCTTGAGCCATAACTACGCCATCGGATATGTCAACGAATACTCCGACAGCACCCTCGGTTTCTGGCTTATGTTGTCAGCCGTCTGGGCGGGCCAGGAAGGGAGCTACCTTTTGTGGCTGTTCCTCAGCGCAGCGTTCGGCTATGTCATTCTGAGATGGGGCGGACTCTACCGCAATTGGGCGATGGTTGTTTACTCGGCGATCAATCTGTTCTTCCTGTTTATACTGGTGAAGCTCTCACCATTTGCAATGATCGATCATGTGCCTCCTGACGGCATGGGTCTCAATCCGCTGTTGCAGGATTTCTGGATGGTGATTCATCCGCCGGTCATTTTCGTCGGATATGCCTCTGCCGGTGTGCCGTTCGCGCTGTGTTTGGCTGCTCTGATCACCAACAAGTACGCCGATTGGGGCAGGCAGATTTTCCCGTGGGTGGCCGTGACCGCTCTTATGATCGGCATGGGTAACATCCTCGGTGGTTACTGGGCGTACAAGACGCTGGGTTGGGGCGGCTATTGGGCCTGGGACCCGGTGGAGAATTCTTCGCTGATCCCATGGTTCTCATCACTGGCCCTACTGCACGGTCTGCTGATCATGAAACGAACCGATGGTGGACTCCGCAAAACCAATATTCTACTGGGAGCGCTGACCTTCATCCTGGTAATCTACGGCACCTTTCTCACCCGCAGTGGCGTGCTGGCCGACTTTTCGGTACACAGTTTTGTCGACCTCGGCACCAATGTCTACCTGATCGGGTTCTTAATTGCCTTCACTGTGATGACGATAGCCCTCTTTGCGGCCCGCGCTCGATCGGTGGGTCATGTTCGCATCGACTACAATTTCTGGGGACGTGAGTTCACACTGGTCGCGGCAACGGCGTTGCTGTTTATATTCTCGATGATAGTCTTGTTCTGGAGTTCTCTGCCGTTTTTGACTTCTGTTTTTTCCAACGAGCCCAGAGCAGCCGACATCAAAACATACAACGACTTCGCTTTGCCGTTAGCAGTCATCTATTCACTTATGCTGGCCGTGTCACCGTTTACCAAGCAGGACAATTTCAAACTGGCGTCGTGGCGCACTCGTCTGATTGCGAGTGCTGGTGTGCCGTTGGCTGGTGCTTTCGGTATCTTATGGGCTGTCTTTGGCATCGGCCTCGTTTTCACCGTTACTTTTTCAATAACCATCGCCGCTATGGCCATGTATCTGGCCAAGCCGGACTGGCGCAAAAAAATGGCGCCATCGCTGGTCGGATTGGTCATTGGTTTGGGCGTGTCGCTTCTGGTTGGCGTTCGTGAGCCGATGTTTCTTCTGTTGTTTGCAATGACCTCGATGGCTATTGTCACCAATCTCGGCGCGGCCGCCGGCTGCCTGCCCAATCGATGGAAATCTATGGCCGGACATCTGACTCACTTTGGGTTCGGAATCATGGTTATCGGCGTGGTTGTGTCGTCCGCCTTTGCAACCAATGAACAACTGATTCTGACTACCGAAGAGGGTGGCGAAAGCTACGGCGTACAGCTGGAATACATCGGCATGGCCAACGGCATTATGCATCCCAGAAACGAGTTGATTCTCACTCTCGATGACGGGGACGGCGGCCATGAGATCAGGCCGGAGTTGTACTACTCCGAACGCATGGACGGGTTGATGAAACGCCCACACATTGAGAGATACCTGCTGAACGACCTCTACTTCGCACCTCAGCAGATTCAAGCGGCTGAGGGAGGCGGGTTACAGATAGCCAAAGGCGAGACGCATCAGCTTGGAGAGTATCAATTGACCTTCCTCGCCTTTGAGATGGGTAGTCATTCAGAAGGGTCGGGAGATCTGAAGGTCTCAGTCAACTTGGCCGTCGAACATAACGGCCATGTCGACACCCTCACCCCGGGGCTGGTCTATTCGACCGATCAATACGGCGAACCTACGTACATCAGCGAACCGGCCTTTCTTGACGATCTCGGTACCATACCGGTCAATGTCGAGAAGGTCCTGGCCGATCAGGGAGCCGTCTTGCTGGATATCCCCGGCTTGATGGAAGGCAGTTCACCCGAAGTGCTGGTGTTGGACATCACCAAAAAGCCGTTGATTGTGCTCGTATGGATCGGCACCACTCTGTTGTTGGCCGGGTGCGTGGTCTCATTTTTGCGCAGACGCTCGGACGTAGCCTGATCGCCCGGCCGAGTGATCGTTGGTGAGGGAGTGTCGAGAGACCTGCGGAGTCGTCATTGCGAGGTATCACGCCAAACGCGTGATGCCGCGGCAATCTCATTTCGATATACTGATGTCATGCCGAGCGGAGTCAAGGTATGAGATTGCCGTGCTCCTCCGCGAAGCGCGGACTCGCTCACAATGACTGCAATCAGGACCTGTCCAACAAACCAATGAGGCTTCAACTATGATCGGACGCACGATACCGTTTCTGTTCCCGGCGCTCTTGTGTGTCGTCGCAGTGGTCGGCGCCGTTGAGGTTCCTTTTCATCCCGATCGTGGGCTGGTCGAGGTCGAGGTGCTGATCGACGGTAGGGTCAAGGGTCGCTTTGGAATCGACACCGGCGCCGATCGGCTGTACATCGATCAAAAGTTCGCTGAGAAAAACAGCCTGTCAAAAGTTGGGGGACCGCCACCCCGATTGATAGTCGGTGTCGAGGGTTCCAGTGCCGCCTCATGGGTCGAATTGCGCTCGCTCAAACTCGGTAGCGAGCAACTGTATAACCTGAAAGCATCAGCTATCGATCTGGGCGCACTCATCAAGGACCAGCGTCTGGGCTACCCGGACGGCCTGATGGGTCATGAAATCCTGCGGCAGTTCTATGTGACTGTCGACTATCCGCGCCGGAAACTCGAAATGAAGATGGAAGAACCGGACGTTTTCGCCACGAAGAAATTCGTGAGCATCCCCTTCAAAATCCACCGTCACTTAATAGTGGTCGAGGCTGTGTTCAACGACAAAGTAACAGCCCCGATGATTCTTGATTACTGCGCATCAACTACCCTGGTCACCCCAGACTTGGCGAAACGGTTGGGGATATCCAGTCTGGTCGGCGCTCGGGCCAGAATGGAGTCGATCCAGGTGGATGACAGTCTCTCGACCACGGGTGTCATGGTGAGCGTGCGGGATTTGAAAAACCTCAGACAATCAGCCGGACAGGTTCAGTTTGAAGGTATCCTGGGGGGAAGTTTTCTGAATCGTCACAAAATCACGGTCGACTACAAGCGAAAGAAGATCCACCTGCATACGAGATAGATTTGTAGGTCCGGTCTCTCTTCTCCTGCAGACCTGACGCGACCATCAGGACCGCAAGGGTCCAGACCTACGACTGGGCCGGTGTCATCTTCGCCTTGAGCAGATTGCGCTCAAGAACCATACCGGCTTGGTTGGTCAATGACATTATGGAGGCCAGCGTATCGTCCGTGATAGCGCCGCCCTCCCGTGGCGGTGCAGCCAAAACCACATACTGGACGTCATCGAGGATTTTCAAGGGAACAGCCGCAAAACAATCTACTTTGAGCCTATGGGCTTCATCTTTGGTCATGGCGAATTCCGGGCTCTTTTTGTAGAAGGTGACAGCCCGACCGGCTTTGCGCATGTGCTCGAACAATCCCCCCTTGGCCGAAAGGTTTAGAGCCTGTACCGCCTGTTGCGATTCCAGTCCGAAACCGACTCGACCGGCAAAGCTGTCCCACTTGGAATCGTACTCGAAAACCAGTACCATGCCCATCTGTAACCCTCGGAATAGCGCCTCACAGACGACTTGCAGAATCTCGTCGGCAGCTTTGGCCTCCATCAGGGCGCTGGTGGCGTTACGCAGAAAAGCCAGTTGCACTTCTTGATTACTGATTTTTTCGCGCATTCCGTGTTCGTCTTCTTCGGTGGCCTGGGCTGCCTGATGTTCGAACTCGTTATCGATATCTATCTGGAGGTCTTTGGCAATCTCGGATATCTGGTCGCGGCATTCTGTCAACAATTGCACCATGCTCTCTTTGGATATGTCGATCAGCGCCTTGGCCTGCGCTATTACGGCGCGGTAGGTGGGAGATTCCGGATCGGTGCCGCCCATGACATGGGAATAGAGGAGATCGGAGAGATAAACAATGTCGACGACGATTTCATCGGAATTGACGCCGGGTGGAAGGTCGATGCGGTGATGACTCGCTATAGGTTTGGACAACGTATCGGGCAGGTTCCAAATCCCCGCGACATACTCGCCGGCTTCCTGATGATCGATACCCAGGATGACTCGCTCGGTCTCACAGATATCAGGCGCGTCCGGTTCCAGTTTGGCTATCTGTTCGTATTTGTCCGGGAAACCACCGGCCAGAATAGCCTGACCGATGTCGTGAATGAAGCCTGCTATGAAAGCCACTTCGATCAGTTTCTTTTGATTGCTTTTGTGCGCAAGATATTTGGCAATCACGCCCGAGCTCAGAGACCGCGTCCAGAATGAGGTCAGATCGAAATTGCCTTTTTCAGAGAGTTTGTTGACCACCTCATAGACCGACATGGAGATTGCGATATTATGCACAGCCCGAAAGCCCATCATCACAATAGCGTGAGTAACGGTATTGATCTTGCCTGCGTAGTTGCCATAGTAACTCGAATTGGCCATGCGCAAAATACGGCTGGTCAATTGATGGTCGGAGAGAATGCAGTTGGCCAGATCAGCCGCTGAGCTTTTGGGGTCTTCCGATACCTGCTTGATTTTGAAAATAATCTGCGGGATCGATGGCAGATTGGAAAACTTCTCGAGTTTCTGTCTGAGGTCTTTGGCAATTGTTCGCTTCATGATTCTTCAAATATGGAGATTTCGGCTTCGTAATGTTCGGTGATTTCCTCAAGTAACTGCTCGATCCCGGCTTCGTCCAGCGAGAGCGCCTGGGCGGATCTAAGATCGCTCAGATTCTCGACGACGGCGTCGCCAAAACCGACACCCAGCCTCTTGGCCAGACAATTGCCCAGATGCACCACATGGGCCACCGGTGCAGCTTTGCCTTCCTCAACCGGCGGCAGCAGATGGTGAGCGAAGATAGCTTCGGTCAGGGCGGTCGGAAAATCCCAGGCTTCCAGCAGTAAAGCAGCGACATCGCAATGGTTGAAACCCAACTCGCGGGTCTCGACGTTTAGAAAGGTCTTCTTCTGTTCCTCCACTTCGGCCACGATCTCTTGGTAGCGGGTGGGCATCTTCTGCAAAAGCACCAGCTTGCCAATGTCGTGCAAGAGCGCTGCGATAAAAGCCTGTTCCGCCTCCGGATGCCGGACCGACTTGGCCACCTGACGCGCCGCCACGGCCGCCGAAAGCGAATGACGCCATAACTTAGCCTTGTATCCCTCGGCGTCATCCTTGGTGTACATAGAGTGGGCTGAGGTGGCCACTACCATCGACTGCACCGTGAAGAAGCCGAGTATCATTATGGCTTCTTCCAGGGTGGTGACGTTCTTGGGCCGTCCATAGAAGGAAGAATTGGAGAGTTTCAGCACTTTGGCAGTCAGTGACTGATCGCTCATCAGCACTTTTGAGATATCCTCAACCCGCGAGTCAAGATCGGCCGTCAGACCCATGACGGTGCTGACGATTGTCGGCGAGGCGGGCAGTTCGCCCACCGTTGCGATGATATTATCAAGTTCGACTTTGGTGTCTGTGTTCTGTTCCATTAACGTTAGTCCCCGTTTTCTGGCATACAATGAATTATCGGCAGTTTGGCTGGTTTGATTGAGCCGGTGACCAATAAAGACGCGGCCAACACAACGACACGTGGTGTTGGGCGATCCCGGACGACACCTTCCATATCTCTCACCGGCCGTCAGGCGAGTCGACTGACAGCACCTGACCCGTCCCGAACAAAGGTTGAGACGGCCACCCACATCCGCCCGGCAGCACCCTCCATCGTGCCCGCGTGATCTTCAGATCGCGTGGGGCCAGGTAGCCGAGTCTGAAGACGCGGCCAACACAACGACACGTGGTGTTGGGCGACCCCGCCCGACACCTTCCATATCCCTCACCGGCCGTCAGGCGAGTCGCCCGGCAGCACCTTATGGCATCCCTTATTCCATCTCAAATCTCACCGGTATGGCCACCCAACAACGTACCGGTTGATGGTTGGCGATAGCCGGACTGAACACAGCCGACTTGGCGGCTCGTATGGCGCTCTCAGCAAAACCGAAGTTGGGGTTGGTCACTTTCTCGACCCGGACCTCGGCTACCTTACCGGCCGCATCGACAAGTATGTGTATGATTACTTCCGCCTCCACTTCGGCCCGTCTGGCCAGCGGTGGGTATTCAGGCTGGTCCATGGCGATAAAAACCGGCGGCCGATCAAGATCGGGCGAGTTGGGTTCGTAGTCTCTGGTGTCCGGTTTATAGACGGTTCCACCACCACCACCGGGTGGGGCGAAGGGGTCGTAATCATCGAACGAACCGTCCTCGTACTCTCCGCCCTGACCGAGTTCCAATTCCTGTTCGATATCAAGATCGTCTTCGACCAACGTAACGTCATCAACGAAGGGACCGGTCATGCCCGGTTTCGGGGGCGGATTACTACCGCCTGACTGGCCAGGCCTCTGTTTGATGATCTCATATTGCTCGAAGAACAAGTTGACGCTGACGGTGTCCTTACCTGTAGCATCCCTTTCAATGACAAGCATCTTTTCCGCCGGCCACAATGAGATTACCAGGACGGGCACCAGGACGACCACCAGAGCCACAGCCCAGCCGTACAGCATGTGCCGTTGGTAGTTTGCCTTCATGAGGAAGGCTGTAGTTTCGCGAAAGAGGGTTGGGGTGTTCGCGTGAACAGCGGTTTGATAGTGACCAGTCATTGGGCACCTCCCATTCATGGCAGATGCCCGCTACCGGACGATTTATGAGCGTCGTTTAATCAAGGACAAAGTCTACCTTGTAGACCACACGGCACCTAACGGGCCGACCGTTCTGGATACCCGGCTTGAACTTACAATTCCAGGAGGCTTTAGCCGCAGCCTCATCAAGGGCCACGGTTCCGGATGATTTGGCAATTACTACGTCGATGACTTTGCCTGTTTCATCCAAGGCAGCGTTGACCCAGACGATTCCGGTAATCCCGGCCTGTTTGGCCAATCTGGGATAATCCGGAACCTCCTGATAAATCATTTCCGGCTGGATCTCCAGCGGAATGAATTCGTCCGGCGCCGGGAGATAGTCGTCCTCGGAGATATCTATCTCAATGCCGCCTTCACCGGCAGCGGTGGCGATATCGGGGGCCACGATCTCGGCCAACTCGTCACGAGTAGCCAACTGAACATCGTCGTCCAACACTTCATCGTCGGCAACAGGTTTGGGGATTCCTACCTTGGGCGCAATGGCCTGCGGCGCTTCCACCTTGACCTGGGGAGGTTTGCGGGCAATACTGGGTGGCGGCCCCAAATCAGCAACAGTCTTAATAACCACAGCAGCAGCCATGTCGGTATCAACCTCGCCCTTCATAGAGGTAATCCAGGCAACCAGCAGGACCAACAGTACCATACCGGTTGTAAGGCCGGTGCCATAGAGGAAGTTACGCTGATATTTCGACTTCAGCTCAAATGCGCCGTAAGGAGACCACAAAGAGTATACTGACATTTTCTAACTCACCTCTTTCACAGGCCGATGGCGTCACGGGCCGCCTGTACTTTTCTATTATCGGTGACTTCATCCCATTCGCCGAGAGCATAACGGTAGGAGAACTTCTCGTCTTTGGGAATGTCCCCCACCTCAATGCCCTTCTGCTCCGCCGTAAAAGCATTCCAGGATCGTTCGATTAGATCGATCTCGTCGAGGATATTAACCATATCCGCGTAGGTTGCATCGCGGTGTATCAAAATCAGCGTGTTCAGTTTGTCGTTGGCCCGGTTCTTGGCCACCAGCAGCCCCTGAAGCGTATCCGGGTTAAGCCTGTATACAATGGAATCGGGCGTATCCGGATGGGTCGGCAATAGTTCAGGCAAGCTGTCAGGTTTTACAAAGCCAATATTCCACCAGTAGCGACCGTCTTCGTCAACACGGATGGTCAGGAGATTGGATGCCCGAATGTCGACCTTTTTCTCAATCTCTTCTTCCGGCGGCAGATTGATTTCCATCGCCTGCGGCATGGCGAACACCGTCGTCACCATGTAGAAAATCAACAAGAGGAAGGCGATATCGACCATTGGCGTCATATCGATGCGGATGGCGATTCTCCGCTTTGGTCGCCTGAGACCCTTCTTTTGACCCTTTGATGCTCGTTCTGCTACTTCACCGCCCATATATAATCACTCTCCTTCGGTCCATTTCCGTCTCTATATATTAAACGATCAAAAAGGTCCAATCGTTCATTCGTCCTCGCCGAGCGACGTTTCCAGATCGGTGATGATCAGGAAGCGTTCCAGTTCGTTTTCCTGCATAGACTTCATAACGTCCTGCATCGTGCCGAATGAAGCCTGGTTGTCACCCTTGACCACAATCAGCGCTTTGTAGCTAACGGCACGGGCTCGGTTAACCTCGTTGTGCACCGAATATTTATCGCATGGCCGAACCGTCCGCGCGTTTACCATCATCGGCTTACCTTCGACCTCAATCTCAACCTTGGTGATATAGTCGACGTAGATCGAATCGTACTTGGTGACGGTGATGTTGATGACATCTTTGTCCGGCAACTCGATCTGTGAATGTGACTGAGGCAACTCGACCGCGCGGGCTTCCGGCGGTTTGAACTGCGTCGTGGCCATATAAAAGATCAACAGCAAGAAGGCAATATCCACCATTGGAGTCATATCGATCCTGATGGCTACGCGTCTCTTACCCATAGATTAGATCCCTTCCTTCTCTTTGAGAATCTGCAGGACTTCAAAGGTAGCTTCATCAGTGGTGTAGTTGAAGGCATCCACTTTGTTCACGAAGAAGTTGTAGAAGAAAATACCGAGAATACCGGACGCCAGGCCACCGGCGGTGTTAACCAACGCCTCAGAAATACCGACGGCCAGCGCCGAAGCGTCGATGACACCACCCTCAACGTTACCGGTGGCGGCGAAGGCGCGGATCATGCCTATGGTAGTACCCAACAAACCGACCATGGTAGCGATCGATGCAATTGTCGACAGAGCGATCAGGTTGCGCTCCAAAAGCGGTCCTTCCAGGGCATTGGCTTCTTCAATCGCCGACTGGGTCAGTTGGATTCGCTTTTCGCCGTCCAGATCAGACTGAGCTTTGACTTCGCGATAGCGATCAATACCGGCTCTGAGCACGTTGGCGGTGGTACCGCGCTGCTTGTCACAAGCAGCCATAGCACCGTCGAGATCGTCCTTCTGGATTTCACCGATCAGGTTCTTAAAGAAAACCTGCACCGAGCTCTTGCCCTTGGCCACGCCGTAAAGCGAAAAGTAGCGCTCGACGACAAATACCAGACACATGATGAAGATCATAATCAACAGCACGACCAGGGGGCCACCCTGATAAATCGAGTGTACAATTGGGTTATCCGATGTTCTGAAAACACCGTACCACAGACCGAAACCGATTGCGAATGCTATCAGCGCATTCAGGGTCACAAAGATTGTTTGTTTAACCACTTCTTTTCATCCTCTCAAAAACAGACCAACCTAAATTTCTATTCCTTTGACAGCTAACATTATCGAGGCTCCCAGGGTTACGAAAACACCCCAGGAGAGACTCTCCATGAACGCGCCGGGTCCATAGCTGTCACCCAGACTGTGATACAAAGCAGGCGCATCGAAACTGTAGTCACCACCCACAAATGAGGCGGCCAGCGCTACCGTGAAAACCAGCACCGGTACCCAGTTCAATCTCAAAATCGATTTTAGTTTCAGCGCCTTCTGGTCGGCAGTACCCTTGAGTCCGAAGAGACCAAACAGAGTGTAAGCCGGCAACAAAAGGCTAGCCAAAGTCAGAACCAGGAATATTAACCCGGTCAAAATAAGGACTATCCCTGAAGAAAAGACCTGTCCACCAACTGAACCCAAAGCAGCCAAAGATCCCAAGCCGGTCAAACGCGAGTAATCCTTGGTGATTTTCTTTTTGGCAACGTAGCCGTGAATCACTTCCTCCTTGGGCGCTGCACTGTAACCATCATCAACCCCGGCTCCGTCGTCCACCTGACCAGCAGCGCCGGTGGTGTCCCCTGGTTCATCGGTGGCGGCTTCGGTGGCGAAGGCGGCTGAATCGGTGGCCAGGCTGTCGTCGGCCACACTGCTGTCAGCTACTTCGGCCACGGCCTCGACCTGTGACTCTTCGATTGTCTCGTTGTAGGCCGAATACCAAGGGAGAAACAGCGCCGCCACCATGGCCACACAAGACGCGGCCAAAACGATTCGATCCGAGAACGATACGCGGTCTTCGAGCAGCGTACATTCGTCGCGCAACGCACCCAAGTCACTCCTATGGTCACGTTTCTCGCGAACCCGCTCGACTAACTTCTTTCGTTCGGTGTCGGACTTGAACTGATCCTTGATGCGTCCGGGATGGACATCGAAGCCGACATATCTATACCGTTGTTGCTCGCTGATTCGGCTCGCCGAGGGTTTCTTTTTGTTGTCTTCAGCCATTCAGACTCCTGTTTGACCGACGGTCACCACGAGCTAAAACTCGAAACTGGTGTCGTCACGTCCTTGCTTACATACCTGATTACCCGGTTCGCAGTTCAGACACTTGGTGTACCATTGATTGGCTTTCTGAAAGTCATCTGAGGACGCTGCCTTGTCTGAACTGTTTTCAGCCGCTCTGGTATGGTAACACTGGGCAATCCACACAATGAGATCTACATCGTTACAGGCGCCGTCGGTTGCTGCCAGGCACTGTTGCGCACTCAGCAGATGGGTCAACGCCTTTGAATAGTTCTTGGTACACACGCCGCCAAAATAGGCATATCCCAAAGCCTTCTTGGCGTCACAATTGTTGGGCTCTACCTCCAACAAACGTTTGAAGTACTTAACACCGTTTTCGCAGTCGGACAACTGATAAAGATAGGTGTTGGCCACCAAAAGAATGGTCTTGACCTCTTCCGGCTTGATGGCCAGATACTGTTCCATGTAGCCGACAGCTACCTCGTAATAATTGAGATTAGGGTCTATCCCTGAGTCGACTGGTTCTTCCATGTCCTCTTCTTCGAGGCTCTCCTCGTCGTCCGAACCGTCCTGGTTGGCGATGTTCAGGGCGCAATAGCCGGCGTTTTTGTAGATACCGGCGTTCTTGGAGGTATCGATACCCATGTCGATTCGCCGCTGATAGTAATCGAGGGCCTGCGCGTATTGTTTCTCATTGTGATAGGAAACCGCGACATTATACAGAAGTCGTTTTTGGTCGGGACGTTCATCCAGCGAAAGACTGTAGTACTTGATGGCGCTGTAGAAGTCCTTGTCCTTGCGGTAGTAGTAAGCGTCGCCCAGATATTGGTATAGTTCGACCGGCTTGATCCTTGTGGCTTCGGCGTTGTCGGGGTCTTCCAGCCATGTCAGATGTTTCTGAAGAGCCTCGCCACTCTTGACAAAATCCTGCACGCCCCAGAGCGCTTTGCCGTATTGAAAATATATATCTCTGGGCACATAGGGAATCGACAGAACATCTTCAAAATACTTCACCGCTTGCTCGGCGCCACCGACGTTAACATAGCCCATGGCAATCTCGAAATAGACGCGAACATTGGCCGTGTCCGGTTTAACTTCGGACAATTCCAGATAACGCTGGTAGGCGCCGATGGCTTCCATGAACCGGGCTTTGCGTTCATCCCGCGTACTGATCGACATGGCTGCCTTGAAATAAATACCTCCGGCACGCATCCAGGCCGGGGCGTGGGTGCTATCCTTTTGGAGAACCACCTTAAGCTTATCGATGGCACAAGTGTAGTCTCTCATCTCAAGACAAGCTTCCGCCCAATGGTAATACACCTCCAACGATGCCGTGTCGACTTGCAGGGCCAACTCGTATTCGCTGATGGCCAGAGAAGGGATGCCCTGATAAAAATTGGCATCACCAAGATGGAGGTGATACTCGGCGTTGCTTGAATCGAGAATGAGCGCAGCCCGGAAGGCCAAGTCGGCATCGGAGAACCGTTCGCGAGCCATCATCACCAGGCCAAAGCCGTTATCAAACTGTGCAACGTCGAACTTGCGTGCGCGCTTGCGGCCGTCGCTCATAGTTTTTTCGGCCTCGTCAATCTCGCCCAGCTCCAATTGACATCGACCCAGGAGATAAAGAGACTCCCAATGTTTCTTTTTCTTCTGGACGGCTAACTGGAAATTGTCCCTGGCCGGACCAAACTGGCGGCGTTCATAATATATCTTGCCCAGTTGGTTGTAATTCATGTGGTAGCCCGGATCAAGTCCGATCTCGGCTTCCAACAACTCCATCGCCTTGACCGTGTCGGCCGCGTCCAGAGCTTCGACAATGTTCGGCTTCAAATCATCAGCCGAGTATGCGACCGTAGCGCCGAACACAATGATCAACGCGGTCGCGAGAACAGATAGGCGCCAATTCCGAGGCGTAATGTACAAATCAAGAACCCTCATACGAAGAATCCCAAAATAAGGGGCCAAAATACAGGATATGTCGTTAAAGTCAAGGGAATATTTCGAGGCGGTCATGGGGTCGTGCGACGTCCCATTCGCTGCATGTTTTTCACCCAGGGAACCAGCCGCACCAAGGCATAAAGAGTCGCCAAAATACCGATTAGAGCCCGGGTCTCAAGCCCTAATAGGTCGGCAAACGAGTAGTCGATGTATATTCCACTTGCCAAAACAATTACTCCTGACGCTACGTTCATAGCGCGTGTCGCTCGTTTAATCACAACACTTCTCCTTCGCCTTATACAATCGAACCTACGTTCTCTTCCCATTCATCCAGGCGGCTCAAAAACCGCTATATGACCGTCTGATAAGACAATTACTGTGCCGGTTAGGCTAGCCAAGCCTGTGACGCATCGTTTAGTTGTTGTAAGGCACGAGCTTACAAGGAAAGAGAATCTGGCGAGAAAAAGTGCAGAGTCAACCGACGCAGATTATGCGTCGACCCGGAAGGCTGGCGGCGCACATTTGACACAGTTATATAGATGCACCACAACAGGTTACCATGAAGGGCGGGGGCCTACGGCTCAACGCAGCCAGGCACAATGAACTCGTACATTGGCTTCACCGGTAAACTCGAAAACGGCCCGGCCCGAGTAGTTTTGGGCTCGACCTTGAAAATCCAGGGCCGGGAAAAACTTGATTTTGGGCACTATCCGGCCGAGAACGGAGCGAATCTCCGAGTTTGTCTGCTCCGAGCCCATAAAACGACATTGCCCCAGAGTGTCAATTTGAACACGGGCCGAAACAGTATCCCGATGAAGCACCGGGTCCGCCCCCAGCGGATAGATATAGGAAGGCAGGCGTTGCGGAAGAGGCAGAGACATAAGACCGGACTGGTCGGCAAAGGACCGTAGTCTGAGAAACTCAAGAGGGTTCGATGTACTGTCCGGATTCGGAGGCCAAACCGGGGTTGGATAAGCCTCCGGACCAAAGAAGGAAACCAACAGATACAGGCTGGACGGGATCGACCGACCTTTTACACTGGCCGGAGCGAACTCGCTCCACAATATAGCCGTCAGCACCTGTTCATCGAATACGGGATAAGTACTTCTCACTATGCGTCTTTCAAGGACGGCGCCCGTTGCGTCCAGATCGATTGCGAACAGAACATAACGATACGATCCTGCCGTGGTGTCCACGTTGGGCGTAGCGTAATATGATCCGAACCGTGTCACCCTGGGCTGTGTGATGTCGTTTTGTTCAAGACAGTGATCATACAATCGTCGGTTGTTAAGATGGCCGAGCGAATCCACAGGAAAAGTGAATATCGGCCAACGATCCCCCGGCCAGAGAAGCACCTCCACGGGTAGCGTGGACGACACCTCTTGGTCATTCAACTTTGCCGGTGCGAACTTAATCTGCTTCAGGTATGGATCGATGTACTTGGCCAGGCGGGCATGAGCGGTTGGGGCGGTCAGGACATTCGACACCACGCCGTCGGCATCGATCTGAAGGTCTATGGCCACGATGGTTTCTCTTTGCAGCATGGGAGCGTTACCATCGCCGACGAATGTCGGCATTGATTGCGGGTAGGCTGCGGCAAAATCGTACAGGCTGATCCGTTCACTTTGGCCGGCCGCCGAAGCGGCGATTGACAGAATCGTAATAACTATGGTAGACAGGTATCTTGTGTACATGTGATCTCCTTTGTCGTTATACGTTGGTGGTCACGACAGGTACCCCACCCAACGGGTGGGTTTATTGGTTCGCCGGTGGTGTTGGGCGACCCCGCCCGACACAGGTAAACCTGATTCTCGCGCTTCGCGCGCTTGCACTCCGGTTTCCGTGGTAGCCAGGTCAATCTCATCCTCAATTTCATGGCCGTCAGGCGAGTCGCCTGGCAGCACATAAAACGCCGGTGGTCAAGATGCGACCGCACAGCCTTGCGATTCGATCCAAGATATGGCCCAAAGCAGGTAAAGGGAATAGTAAAAACTGGCGTATGTGTCAGAGGTCAAGGTTGGGTTCGACAACGCCCTAAGGACGAAAAACCGATTTATCGATATCACCCCGAGCGGAGTCGAGGGGTGAGCAGAGTTGAAGTCTGTATGTCCCGACGGGGGCAGACCGGTAGGTCTGCCCCGTGGTTGGGGTCCGGAAACGTTAGAATCAGAATCTGCTAAGGCGACGAGCGATGTCAGACCTCGCCACCTATATCTCAGGGAGGCTCATACCCGGGCGCATCCCATTTGCGGCCCTCGTGCTTATTCGCCTCCGAGTCATCGAATTTCTCACCTTTGTTTTTCCAGGCGTCCACCGCAAGACGCGATGCGTCATCGAGACCTTCCGGCATCTCCGTGCCGGCCATGGTCAGGCTATCCACCGCCAAATCTTCAGGTATCCGCGCTACAAATACACAGCGACCAAACTGCTGAGTGACAGCACCGCCCATGGATTCGACTTCGGCCTTGGCGGCGTCGAAGTCTGAAGTGAACAATAACAGGTCACGAGTCATCACAGAACTCCCGGGTGACAGAGGTGTTTTGAGCATCGACTTCTCATGGTGTGGCCAGTACCTTTCGTCTGTAAATGTTGTCATTCACGTTGACGCCCCACACCTTATCACTGGCACCGGCGGAAACCTGCTTGAGTCCGCCGGAGACCCGCTGCCACGAATTGCCCGCACGGCGATAGATATAGTCGCTAGAGTTGACACCCCAGACAGTGCCGTCCTTGGCCACCGATACATGTTTGAGCCCGCCGGAAATCCTCACCCATCTACTACCAACGCGCTGATAAATATAGTCTTTAGAGTTGACACCCCAGACTTGGGTCGAGCTACCAACGGAGATCTGTTTCAGGCCGCCGGGAATCCTCTCCCAACTATTACCAACGCGTCGGTAAATGTAGTTTTTGGAATTGACACCCCAGACCGTGCCGTCGGCGGCCACCGATACATATTTGAGCCCGCCGGGAATCCTCTCCCATCTATTGCCAACGCGCCGATAAATATAATCTTTAGAGTTGACTCCCCAGATTTGGGTCGAACTGCCAACCGAGATCTGTTTCAGGCCGCCGGGAATCCTCTCCCAACTATTACCAACGCGCCGATAGATATAGTCTTTGGAGTTGACTCCCCAGGTCGTGCCGTCGGCAGCCACTGATACATGCTTGAGCCCGCCCGGGATCTGCTCCCAGAAGCTCCAGCCGATTTGACCTCGGCTCCAACCACAGAGCGACAGAACGTTGGCATCCATGAGACAAGCTGCTTGGTTACTGGTGCAGTTTACGCAGTTCTTATTCGGAATCCCATAATAGCCGCTGTTGCCGCATCCGCACGAACCATACTCGTCCGCGGCGCCAAAGATATGGCATGTCTCGTGGGCGAAAACGCGGTTGATGGAATCGGGTCCCCAGCCATCGTTATCATAGTCCATTACTGTTCTAACGCCACCGGCATAAGCAAAATGGTTGAGAGGATACTGCGTGAAGAAAGCCGCATAGGCCCAGTTGGTGCTCAGTTTCTGCTTCAATGCGTTGACATAGTCTACCACACCCTGGTAATTCGCCGAGTAACCCAGCTTCTTCATAGCTGCGTTACGCCACGGATCTTCGTATTTGGCATAGGCGCCTGAGATGTTGGGGTCCGGCCCGGGTACAGCGTCGACTGTGACGAAGTTCAAGTCGTAGTGAAATGAGACGTTAGCGAGGGGATTGACATTGGCCAGGAAGTTCAATCCTTCAATTACCTCGGCTATGATCTTCTGGTATTGGGCCGAACTGATACTCAATCCGGAAGCGCTCGACCCTGAGTAGATATAATCTCTAGAGTTGACACCCCAGATATTGTTGACCGTTCCCGCGGAGACCTGCTTGAGTCCGCCGGGTACCCGCTGCCACGAATTGCCCGCACGGCGATAGATATTGTCGTTGGAGTTGACACCCCAGACAGTGCCGTCCTTGGCCACCGATACATGTTTGAGCCCGCCGGAAATCCTCACCCATCTACTACCAACGCGCTGATAAATATAGTCTTTAGAGTTGACACCCCAGACTTGGGTCGAGCTACCAACGGAGATCTGTTTCAGGCCGCCGGGAATCCTCTCCCAACTATTACCAACGCGTCGGTAAATGTAGTTTTTGGAATTGACACCCCAGACCGTGCCGTCGGCGGCCACCGATACATATTTGAGCCCGCCGGGAATCCTCTCCCATCTATTGCCAACGCGCCGATAAATATAATCTTTAGAGTTGACTCCCCAGATTTGGGTCGAACTGCCAACCGAGATCTGTTTCAGGCCGCCGGGAATCCTCTCCCAACTATTACCAACGCGCCGATAGATATAGTCTTTGGAGTTGACTCCCCAGGTCGTGCCGTCGGCAGCCACTGATACATGCTTGAGCCCGCCCGGGATCCTGTGCCAACTGTCGCCGCCAACGACAACTACGCCGACCGCAACAGAATCGGTCATATAGAGACTAGTACCGGTGCCGGTGGACATCGATGCCATGGTCGCTGCGCCTCGGCCTTTTAGTTTGAGCCCGCGACCGGCATCATGGTGGCGGGGAGACTTGAAATCTTGCGAATCCCATTTGGCGCCCTCCCTTGTCGACCTTGTCATCAGGCTTTCAAGTTCGGTGCCTTTGCAGGCATGGGTGGCTTTCCAGGCCTTGGCAATGAGCTTCTGCTGCTCATCGAGAAATTGTTGCACCTTTGTGTCGTGGGTGCTGAGGTCACGGAGTTTATGGGGCTTGGGAAGTTCCACGATTGATACGCTGTCTCCCAATCGGTGCAGGATGCGACCGCCTTTTTCCTCGACTTCCTTCTTGGTCTTCTTGAAGTTCTTGGTGTACACCATTAAAGGTTTGCTCATGACAAGCCTCCATTCCTGTTTAAGGGTCGGTTGTGATCATACTGATTCGCGATACGCGTCCTTTCAGCCACAAGGTAGCTGAGTTGATCTGCATCCGACGTCGGGTGTGTACAGCAAGTGGTGTGCGGTTTACGTCTGAGCTTTGACGTTCCACGTCATCCGCCTCCCAAAGGCGGAGAAGTCGGTAAGGCAGTCGGCCATATTTGCCGAACCCATTCGATGGTTTCGCAAACAAGGAGTAGTCCTTTTAGTAATTTGAGTATACCGAAACGCTCCCCAGTTGTCAAGTGGTAAAGAAAAAATGGGTCCACTTTCCAACCCACTACTTTCGGCAGGTCTCGTGTGCGCTCTGCGTCCTCGTGCGCCACGCGGATGTCATGCTGAGCGCAGTCAAAGCACAGCAGCAGACGAGGACGTCTGCCGCGCACAAGTCGCAGGGTCACAATCCCGACTGCGTCGAGATCAGGACCCTGCGAAACGCTATTTATGACACATCCTCCTTAGTTTGGGACGGAAATAGGGCAGTTCCCATAGGTCGGTCACCCTTGGTGGTCCCGACTCTGGGTGGCCGTTTCAAACCTCGTTTGGGACTGGAAAGGGGCGGAGGAGGATGTCTGCCGCCCATCGATGCACCTTGCTAAATCCCCTGCAACTGCGCCCGTAATTCGGCTACCGAGGAAACCGGGAGTTTGCAGACAGAATTACGGCAAACATAAGCCTTGACCTCGCCGTTTTCAGAACGGCGCCCCTCAAAAAGTGGCGTGGGACCGGACCCGGTGGAATTCGTGCCGATGGCAATGATGCGATTCGGCAGGTAGCTTGAATACAGTTCCTCGAGCATCGCATTACGAACCTCGCCTTCACCAACCAGCACGATTTCAATCTTGTCGGAGAGATAATAGTCCAGTGCGATCATGGCCGAAGACATACTGCCGGGACTGGCTTTCATCCTGCCGGACAGAGCATCAAGCGCCTTTTGTCCGGCATCGAAAAACGAATGTTCGTCGGTCAGGCGGTTGAGCCTGAGCAGATTGGAGGCCATAATAGATGCAGGTGCGGGGACCGACTCATCATGCTCACTTCGAGGACGGACGATCAGATCGTCGGCATTGGCCGGCCGGAGGTAAAAGACGCCTGAGTCATCCATAAACAACTCAACGGCGTTGGTGGTTAGTTCCTTAGCGAACTCAAGCCACCGTCCATTGCCCGAGGGGTCGGATTCGTACAGATTCAGCAGGCCCTGAGTGTAGTATGCGTAATCTTCCAAAAACTCTCCATCCGAGCGACGTCCCTCACGAAACGAATGTGTCAGCTTCCCACTCCGATAGAGTTGCTCCTGCACGAAATCTGCGTTTTTCAGGGCTGCTTCAAGGTATCTCTTGTCACCGGTGACTTGATACCCTTTGCACAGCGCCGTCAAGCCCAGTCCGTTCCACGAAGTCAGGATTTTATCATCGGTCAGCGGGCGTACTCTCTTGCTGCGCGCTTTGAACAGTTTAGCCCGACAGTCGCTAAGGAAACTGTCAAAGTCTTCGCGATCCGATCCTTCTCTTACCTTGCGGGAGTTTGGATCTATGTTCAAAATGTTATGACCTTCGAAATTGCCGCCAACGGTAACATTGTAGAAGCGATTGAACAACGCCGCGTCCTCTTTACCGAGCACGTTTACGATTTCTCTTTCGCTCCAGACATAGAACTTCCCTTCCTCCCCCTCGCTGTCGGCATCGAGGGTGGAGTAGATACCGCCGTTGTCATCGACCATCTCCCTGAGCAGCCAGTCCAAACTGCGCCGAACGATATCGAGATACCTCTCTTCGCCGGTGATTTGATAGGCGTCGACATAAAGCGGCACCAGCAGGCCGTTGTCATACAGCATTTTCTCAAAGTGCGGTACCAGCCAGGCTCGATCCGTGCTGTAGCGCGCAAAGCCGCCGCCCAGATGGTCGAAAATACCGCCGTTGGCCATTCCGTCCAGAGCCTTTTGAGCATCTGTCAGATAGACCGAATCGCCCGAGTGCTGAAAGTGACGCAGGAAAAGTGATAGTTCCATCGCGTGTGGAAACTTCGGGCGATCACCAAAGCCACCGTACATGTCATCGAAGTTGCCACGAAGATTCTGCACCGCCGACTTAAGCATTTCACGGCTTAAATTGCTCTTGGTCAGGCGGGTCTCAAAACGTTGCGAGACCTGAACAAACACCTGGCTTGCCTGGTCGGCAATCCCCTTGGGGTTATCGCGGTAGGCGGTTGCTATCTGAGTGAGGAGGTCCATAAAAGACGGCCGCCCATACCTGGCCTCAGAGGGAAAGTAAGTACCGGCGTAGAATGGTTTCAACTCGGGTGTCAGCCATACCGACATCGGCCATCCACCGCTCCCGCTGATCGCTGTGGTGAAAGCCATGTAGATACGATCAAGGTCCGGCCGCTGTTCCCGATCCACCTTGATACTGACAAAGTGTTCGTTGAGAAGGGCCGCGACCGTCTCATCCTCGAACGACTCTCGTTCCATTACATGACACCAGTGACAGGCGGCATAGCCGATGGACAGAAAGATCGGTTTGTTTTCTTCACGCGCCCGCTTCAGCGCCTCGTCGCCCCATGGATACCAGTTCACCGGATTGTGAGCGTGCGACAAGAGGTATGGAGAGTTTTCGTCGATCAAGTAGTTGGTATGTTTGTGTTCGGTTTGTTCGGCCTGTTCCATTTTGGCATCCTCCTGCGAGCGGCACGCGGCAGTACCTGTGATCATAACCCCGAGAAGCAAAGCACCAACCGTGCGAGCCGGCAGGGAGCAGATCTTGTTCATACCCATTGAGCGACTGAAACCCTTGCTGGTGTTTAGATTTGGGGACCTCTCATCTATCTTCATTCTTTGGACATCTTTCAGGTGTAGATTTGAACAAGCAAAACCGCCCGGTCCGGACACCGAGCGGTTTTTCACTTTATGCTATTACCAAGCGGAGTGTTGTTTCACAATACTATCTACTTGCCGGTCGAACCTTTGGAAGCGTAACCGCATCCGTCCATTGACTTGCAGCCGTCGCACCAGCCTTTTTGCTTTCCGTCGACGGTGAATGTTTCAACGTCAAGCTGGTTGGCCGTGGCATGATAGACACCATGAACCTTGACAAGCTTGTTGTGATACTTGTCCCCGGCCAGCAGATCTTTCGAATACTGGTTTTCAAGCAGGTTGACATAGATGCCGTCGGCCGTTTTTACAGCATGTTTGTGACCGAAGGCAGAGCAAGAGGCGCGGGCTCCTTCCGCTTTCTTCAGGTCACAGCCCATACAGACGAGGGTGCCGTCAAAAGTCTTATGGGCAGCCTCGGTTGTAACGGCTGCTGTTTTTGTGGCTCCCTGGTCATCACAGGCCTGTGCGCCTGCGGCCGCAACCAGCAATACTGCGCTTAGAATGGTCAGACTCTTTCTCACGGTTGGACTCCTTTGGTTGTTGCTTGTTCGCTTCATCCGACTGGACGGATAACAATCAAGCCACCATCGATGTTCCCCACCGGACGCTGCGGCAAGCCTTCCGCCGACCACGACGCGATGGTAACCCTAAGTCAAACTATGCTTTACGATTTGTGGAGAAAATTGGTCCGAATTACCCAAGACTCAGTCTACGCCGACGGTGGTGAAGATAAACGACGATAGCTGAATGCTGATGAAAGGTCGGTTTTGGTTCTCACCCTCGATGTGCTCGAAGTTCTTCCTCCAATCCAGACCAGCGGTGATATGCACGAAAAAGTTGTTGCCCACAAAGCCTCGCCCTCCGACTGCGAACAAGCGGCTGCTTTCGACAACGCCGGTGGGGAACGATTCTGTGTATGTCCCTTCAATCTCCATCCAGGGGCTGCTCCATTCGTCCGAGACCCGACCCTCGCCCTGCCGGTGGATATCGATTGTTGCCGACAATGCGATCTGCTCACCGAACCACCGGGTCAGATTGATCGACCAGTGATCGTAATCATTACCCAACGCCCCGCCCAGTAACTGTCCATGATAGAGATAACGGTTGCGTTCATGCATCTGGTTGAAGGTTCGGTTGGTGACCTTACTGTACTCAAGTTGGAGGTCGAGCGACGGCATCAGGTCGACAAGATGTGTCCCCAGGATGAGGCCTATCTCGTCAGGTTCCTGATCCTGCTGCTCCCGGCTGTCGATCTGGAAGTCGTCGATGAGGAGTTGGCCATACAGCTTATAGCCGACTTTCGGTTTGAAGGTGAAATCGAGGCCGATCATGCTGTTGTCGTTGGCCCCTTCGTTAAGTTGCGATCCATGAAAGAAGATCAGCGGGTTGAGATAGTAGAAATCGAGCTGTCGACCGGCGCCGCCGAACACTATCGTCTCGAACAGGCCAACACGCAGTCGCTTGTGCAGATGGATGTCCAGACGGTGACCGGCGAAATACCGGTTTTCAAACTGGGCCGTGCTGTCCTGATCCGGATTCATGCCGTCAAGCCGAGCCAGCCGGTATGACAAGGTGAGCCGACCCCATTTGACACGGTACGCCAAACCGTCCAGGCTGACATTCGATGACAGCACCAGCGAGTTGGGCAAGCCCCAGAACGATGCAAAGCGACCAACCGTGAGTTTGAATCGTTGCGTGTTAAACTGGGCGAAAGCGTTTTCGACGCCGCCCGCAAAACCGCGCCATTTCTTCCCGGTGTACGTTTCATCCTGCGCTCTGGCTTCATCCAAAACGAAATTGCCATATACGAACAAACGGTCGGTCGGACGTGCAGCCACGGCGCCGCGAAAAGATTCCAGGCTGATGGCCGATGACTCTTTTATACTGCGGAAATTCTCCAAAGCGAAGGCGGAGAGGCGTAAACTCCGCTGAGGGATATCTTTCAAAGGAGACAGCGGACCCAGCATGAGATCGTCCCGATCCAAGGTATAAGGTCCCAACTGAAAATCGTACCGATCCAGGTTGAGGGCATCGAGACGTTGAAAGCGCTCGTACAGGAATCCCTGTTCGGGGCCGCCTAATGGGAGCAACTCTGCGCCGACCGAGCCTGTAGCAAAAACCAGGAACAGCAGGGCCAGCAATATTCTGTAGATCATTGAACGATTCATAACAGCATCCTATGCTTCGAGTAGGCCGGGGCAGCCGTCCCGACGGTCTGGAATGACCGCTCAGGTACCGGAACCCTTGATCACCGCCGGAATGGTTCTGGCCAGTATCTTGGCATCGAGCCATAGCGACCAATGATCGATATACTCCAGGTCGAGCCGCATCCAGTCTTCGAAATCGATCTGGTTGCGACCGTTGACCTGCCACAAACAAGTCACGCCCGGTTTCACTGAGAGTTTGCGATGTTGCCAGGGGTCGTACTCGGCCACTTCCCTGGGCAGGGGCGGGCGTGGTCCCACCAGCGACATCTCGCCGCGCAAAACGTTGAAGAACTGCGGTACTTCATCGATCGAGTACTTGCGCAGGATTCGTCCGATCTTTGTAATCCGAGGATCACGCGCTATCTTGAAGACCGGGCCGCTCATTTCGTTTTGCTCCTTCAAGGTATCTTTCTTTTCTTCGGCGTCGGCACACATAGTGCGAAATTTGAACAGCTTGAATGTCTTGCCGTTCAAGCCGGAGCGTTCCTGACGGAAAAAAACCGGTCCGCGGCTTTCCAGTTTGATTGCCATAGCTGTAGCCAGCATCAGCGGCGCGGCCAGTAACAACCCGACCAAGGCACCAATACGGTCAACCAGAGCTTTTACCAAAAGGAGAGACTGATCCTCAGGTACGGCTCGATAGACCACTGTCGGCAATCCGCACATGAAGCCGGGACGCATTCTGGCCACTTTCGGCCGGAACGGTTCCGGCAGGAAACAGATAGTGACACCCATACGCTCAGCCAACTCAAACAGTGGGCGCGTGCGCAACAGATCGGGCGGTTCCACGGCGACAATCAGAGCGTCGATTTGACAGGTAGCTATCAATTTCTCCAGTGCTTCGGGTCGACCGATCAACGGCACGTCGCGGTAGCGCCATAGGTAGTCCTTGTGATAATCCAAAAAACCGATCAATAGCGTGTCGACATCCGGGGAGTCGAGAATCCGGTCGGCTAAACGTTGGGCCTGACGCCCGGTGCCGACAATGACGGCCTGCTTCTCAAAGGTGAGAGTTTTGCTCACGCGCGCTCTTTCCCTCAGGTAGGCGAGCGTGACCCGTGACAGAAACATGCCGGTTGACTGCAAAAGCAGATCTATGGCAAAATACACGCCCATGGTCAGGTTGGTAACAGCCCAGTTGAGCATAAATGCAGATGCGGACAAAGCCAACAGGATTGTCAACTCATCCACCATTACACCACCTAACCGTCGGCGGATCGAGGCCGATGTCAGCACCGGCTTGGGTCCCCTGGTCAACCGGTATACCAAACGGATCAGTACCAAAATGGCTGCCATCTCGATGAAGTTCGATCCCAACGTTTCGGTCAGGACCAAAGCACCGACCAGCGCCAATACCGAAAGGAAAGCGGAGCCTATCTGGCCGTGGATCGACAACAGTAGCTTTTTGGTAAACCGTTTCACCGCGCTCCCCCTTGACCGGGGATCGTGCTGTCAGGCGACTCGCCTGACGGCCATTGCTTTTGAAGGCGAGTGTCGGGCGGGGTCGACCGACACCACTCTGGTGATAATTCTGCAGGTGAGTAGAACATATAAGCAGCCCGCCTTTTATAAGGATTTCCCCATCTCTGAGCCTGCCGGCCCTGTGGATAGTTATCGACGCTGCTGTTCCCGGCTTTAGTTTTCATCAGTTCCAAGCTGTCTAATCAATGTCGGTGCTATTCGTTCTCGACCGTCTCCTCCAGGCGGTTTGAAGCCTTTGTCTCCGTGACTGATTGCAGTCTGCTTTGCACCGGCGACGGCACAATTGTCTCTTCGCCGTGGTGCGTTTTGGTCGGACGGGCATCCGGACGCTTCATGCGGAAGTGATCCGGAATCATTCGCTGTACGGCCCTGATAAGGTGATCGTTGTTCAACGGAGACTCGATGCGATAACGAACGTAGTTTTTCATTTGAGGATAGCCGTGAAGATTGTCCACTGCGATTTTGTCGGCAGCCAGGGCGTTGCCGAATGATTTCGGGTCGGCGACACGCATGAGTAGAAAATCGGCGGGAGTTGTGCGACAAAACAGACCGCAAGCATCCAGCGCCTGGGCGATACGCAACGATTCCTGACGCACTTCGGCCATGCGATTAACCACGGCCTCCTCGTTGGTCAGGACCGATTCGACAGTGCGGCAGAGAGCCTTTGTGAACACTGATCCGCTGTGGGCCTGGGCGATCTTCTCAATGGCAGGACGACCGGCCAACACTAATCCGATATCGGCCGAGTTGATCGAGAAGGCGGCGGTGAACGACCTGAGCACGATAACATTGGAGTGTGTCTCGGTTAACGGCAGCGCCGACACACCGTAGTAGTCGAAGTAGTATTCGTCGACAATCAGCGCTCCTTCAGGGACGGCGTTGGCTATCTCTTCGAGATTAGACAAGGAGTAAGTAGCGCCGGTAATTCGATTGGGATTGGCTATGTAAACGATGTCGGACCGGGCGTTGACGCCCTCTATCACCGACTGCGGACGGCTGGAGAACGGCGACGGCGACAGCCGTTCCTCAATTTCAATCTGCGAGCGGTCAGCCGCCTGTGCTACTTCCGAAGTCACCTGACCGGCAGCGACCAGGCGCGACGTGGGACCGCCGAACTGGGTCAGCAGGTCGCCCAGAAGGTCAATGTAGTCGGCGAACGGCAGGATCGTCTGAGGATCGACGGCCAGCTTTCTTGCGATGTCGGCCGTCAACTGATCCAGACGAACACTGTTGCTGGTGGTAGTCGTTATCATAGGTACTGTCCTTTCGGAAAGGGAGCTTTCTTTTGCGCTTGATATCGATGAGCCAAGAACTGCTCACCTGGGGCGTGATGATTGAGGATCGCTTGCGTGTGTCTCTGTTTTTTGTCTTCCATGACTTTACAGTGCACAAAGGGTTCTTGTCACCCTCAGGTATTGCAAGCTCTGTGCCGGTTCGCGCAGATACTGGGCCGCGCGCGTAAGCGATTGCCTTTCAACACACAAGGAGTGTGATTACAATGCGAAGCGGGCCGACGCTGAAACAATCAACGCAGCCATGGGGAGCTTTATTCCTGTCTTGATGGGCATTTCTTTCGCCGCAAATAAGACCGCCGCCTCCGCAACAGCGAAGGCGGCAGCCCTTAGGAAGGTAAGATAAGATGCGTGTGATCTTGTTTGATCAGAGCTTGCTGATGATATAAACCGAGGTCAGAACACCGGTAGCTGCCGACAGCCAGGTGCCGATGCTCTTACCCCAGTTGCGATCTTTTTGTATGCGTGTGGGAACGACAATCATGTCGCCCAGTTCCACTCGTTTGCCGAGCGCACCCCCGGACAAGACCTCACCGCCGGCTCGCACAATGCGAACCTCACTCTTGTCCGCGCGGCGGGTGAAATCTCCGGCTCGCTTGATATAGTGTTTGGCTTTCTTACCCCGTTCAAAACCGATTGTCCCATTGGCGCCAACGGCGCCGATAACCGGCACGCCGGTCGGGATGGTCGGTACGTAGATGCGGTCATTCGGCTTGAGCACGATGTTGGAGTTACACTCGACCAGGCTGGAAATCTTGTCGGTGTCTATTATAATCCGTTTCATGGCTCCCTGATCGTAATCGATTTCTGTCTGTTTCTCCGGACGACCCAGACTATCAACCACCAGGGGCTGGGATCGTGCCAAGAGTAATGGTAGATTTGCGCGCTGCAAATCCTGGGCGATTGAAGGCCGTTCCAGGACCAATCCCTTGGGAAAGGCTGCCTGTGTGTAACCACCGGCGCGGTTTAGAATCTGGCACAACGTCTCACCCCTTTCGGTCAGCACGTATTCTCCCGGAAAGACAACCTCGCCCTCGATTCTCACCGAACGCTCCTGTTGCCAGCGCGGTATCTGTCTGATGAACAGATGGTCGTCTTCCCGAAGCGTTACAGCTTGACGCTTGGCGTCCTGTACCAGGTCAATATACTCAAGAGTCACACCGCCGGCCAAATCTATGCGAGCCAGTTCCGCCTGTGAGCGATCGGCCGAGCGCGTATATGAACCGGCCAGAAAGACCAGATCGTCGGCTGACATACCATCATAGAGTGGATACCAGCCGGGCCGGCTGACCTCACCCTCGATATAAACGCGGCGGCGGTGGCGAACGTCGTCAATTGAATAAACATGGATCGAATCATGATCGGCCAGCAGGATATCAACAGCCGGGTCGCCATTCAGCACCTTTGTCAAGTCCAGCGCAATCACCTCGACCCGCCGGTCACGATGACGGCGGAAGAGGTCGGCTCGGTCCATATAGACATCGTAGGGCTGCAATTTCGATTGGCCTAAGACGTCGGAAACGCGAGTAGAGTCGTTTCGTTCGTAATAACCGGGATGTTTGACCAGTCCAAACAGGGCCACCAGGTTCTTTTTGGCGTTGAATATCGAATTGATAGTAATGTGATCGCCATCCTGCAAGGCTACCGTGTGAGTAGCTTCGGCCGGGTCGTTGCTCAGATTCAGATCCAGCACCTCCCACTGATCGTGCTCGGAAACCCGTTCCAGCAGGACGTGCTCCAAATACGCTTCGGCGGTGGCGTGGCCGGCCAGATTGATAAGGTCCTCAGCCGTTTCGCCACCCTTCAGTTCATAGATGGCCGGTCGCTTGATCTCACCTTTGATGGCTACACGCGCCCCGGCCACCGGGACAAAGATCACATCACCGGACTCCAAACGAACGTCGGTGGAATTGTCACCTTCCAACAAAAGTCGGTAAAGATCGACGATGGCCTTGGCTTTCCCTTGTTTCATCAACTTGATTAGGCGCATAGACCCGCGCTCGTTCGGTCCCCCGGCCATCGACAGAGCATTGAACAACGAAACCAGTGATGACACCGTGTATGCTCCCGGTCTCTGAACCTCGCCGGTGATGTAAATACGGATGGAACGAATCTTTCCGAGCGAACAGGTCAGTTCGAAATCGGAAAAGACTTTCCCGAACCGCTTTTGCGCGCGCTGAGTGAACTGGCCGAGCGTAAGACCCCAAACGGTCAACTCGCCCACGGTGGGAATGAACAGTTTGCCTTCGCGGTCGACGGTCAGGTTATACTCTTTCTCCACCCGACCCCACAGAAAGATGATCAGGTTGTCGCCGGGTCCTAAGACGTAGTCATCCAGCGACGCGACATCAGCCGGCGGCGACGTTTCCGCCGTGCGCTCAAAGAACTCAATGCCGAACGGTCTAAGCGATGCGACAGTCGCAGGCTTCACTTCCGGTTGGTTAGGCACCAACTCGGCCGGGCTTTCATAGTCAAAACTGCGACTTGGGTCGCCATCGATCTCAACCGGTGATGTGTAGTTCCCTACTTTGCCGGTTGATGCAGATTTTCGATGGTACTCTTCGAGTAGTTTTGACCTCTGCTCGTCCGTAAGCCTGTTGAGGTCCTGTGCTATCAGTTGCTCAAACCAGTTTAGGGCCACCAACACGATCATCAGGGCCACTATGAGTAGAATCTTTTTGAACATCATTACCTTCCTATCAACGCAACCTTCCTAAAGTCGTCGGCGTCCTGCCAACAGCGTCGAACCATGTCATTGCAATGATGATGCCGAAGCGCTGCACAATGCATAAGTGCATACTCTGCAGCGTGATAACTGTGCGAACCACGGCCGGCTAAAGAGCCGCCGAAGCGCTCTTTGGAAAAAGATTCTATTTGGTTTGGGAAAACTTCTCCGCTCGCATCCGGACATATACCCCGCCTTCCGAATGCGAGCGGTTTATGAGTCTAGAAACTGTACATCACGCCGATCGAAGGCATTATCTTAAACCAATGCTCTTCGTTACGAGTCAGGCGCATACTTCTTCCGTTCCACTGGCGGTTGTAAGTGTAGTGCCGGACGTTCTTTTGATTCAGCAAATTGATGACCTCCGCAAAGAGCGTGATCTGGCCTCGCGATGTGTTGAAATACCGATTAATTCGCAAATCAACACGGCTAAAAGCAGGATAACGCTCGGAGTACGGTTTACCCGCGTCAAAGTCGTAGTAGGTTCCATCGATTGTTGCAACTTCCTTCACGACGGCGGGTGTAAACGGCCAACCGGTGTGATAGTTCCAGGCAAGGTTCATCTGCCACTTGTGGTTCGGCCTGTAGTTGGCGTCAAAGTAGATCGTGTGACGCTGATCGGACGGGCCGGCAAGAGTTTGGTTTATGGGGACACTTGTCGGTCCCGAGGACATATCAACGTGATTCGGGTTCGTCAAAAGCACATTGGAGACATCATCTTCTACCCACGAAAGTGCATAGCTGGCCCACCAGGTGAACTTGCCGCTGGATTCTTTTCTCAGATAGAGCTCGATCCCCTTTGCCGTCGTGCCGTCGCGCATCACAGAGATACGATCCTCTTCCAACTCACCGAACAGTTCGAGATCACCCAGGAAATTCAGATGGCGCGGTCTCAACTCGGAGTAGCGCTTGTGGTAGGCGTCAAGCCGCAGGTGCAGTCCGTTTTCATACTGATGCTCAAGTCCGAGCGCCCAGTGCACCGCTTTCTGGGCCGGGAAGAAGTCGTCCTCGCCGTCTTCCAGGGCGATAGAATGAATCCGCTGGCTTTGGTAGTACTGTCCCCAGCCCCCCCGGAGACTGGTACGTTCGCCAAGCGTGTAAACAGCGTTGACACGCGGACTAAAATTGTCATCGCCGGAATATGAGACATGGTCGTACCGGACGCCCAGTTCGGTAGTCAATTGAGGGAACAGCCTGAATCGGTTGGCCAGGTATCCACCGATACGTTCACCCGATGATTCCATTACCACCTCGGTGCTATCGATTCGTTCTTCGATCTGACCCGTCTCATCTACAAAGAGCTGGTCTTCTGCAGCGAAATAGTCATACGATGCATCCAGACTGCGAAAATCGACCCCGGCCTTGAATAAGACACGATTGGACAGCTCATACTCCCAATCCTGTTTGATACCGACAAAGTCGAATTCTCGTTCGTCGTGAGCCGCTCCATCGAACGACAAATCTTGATTGGTGGAGGCGCCCTTGCGCTGGTTGGATACCACTCCCATCGAGGCGATAGTACGCGCCGTTAACTGCGGCTTGAGCGATGAGTGCAGTGTCAGCCATAAATAGGAATTGTCGTACTTGGTATCGACCGTATCCGCTTCACCGTCCTCATCGTCGACCATGTACAGATCGTCACCGGCGTGCAGAACATGGGCCGACAAAACATGGGACGGGCTGAGTTGGTACTGCAACTTGCCGAATGCATCGTAGTATTTGGGTCTGAACTTGCTCTCCGGGTCGACCATATCCATTATCAGGTCGAGATACCCACGTCGCGCCGAGAACAGCCAGGAACCCTTGTTCTCTGCAAAGCTGCCGTGCGACATAGCGCGGGCATTCATGAAACTGATGCCAAACGAGTACTTTCGTTCATTGACCGGCGGACGTTTCGATTTCATATCGAACACGCCGCTCATCCGATCGCCGTAGGGGGCCGTGAAACCACCGGTCATCAGGTCGATCCCTTCGATAGATGCAACGTCGATAATACTCAGGGCACCGCCGTCAATGTCTTTTAGATGAAACGGCTCGTACAGCTCCATGCCGTCCAGAAGGACCAGCACTTCGTCGTGCTGACCGCCTCGCACGGTGAACTTGGCCGAGTAGTCGTTTGAGGAGGTGCCCGGCAGACGACGCACGGCCCGATAAATATCGTCACCAAACTGCGGCATCGATTCGATATCCTTGCGCGAAAGAGACTGCTGCACGCTCGGCGTCGTCTCCATTATCGCAAACCTGCTTGGTGACACAACGATGTTCTTGACCGAAATCGGCTTGGGTGTCAGTTCAAAATCAAGGCGTAGAGTTTCCCCTGCCGTCACGACAAGATCGTCATACTGCCTAGGCTCGTAACCAATATGGCTGACTTTCAGCGCATAGGTTCCGGGATCAAGTCTTGACAGGCTGAAGTCGCCTTCGACGTCACTCCGGGTTCCGGTCAGACCGCCGACAATGGCAATACTGCTGCCGATCAAGATGTCCTTGGTTTCGGCGTCGACGATTCGCCCTTCAATCGTACCGCGTTGGCTTGCCGGTGTCGGGGCGGCTACAAGATGGGTCGCAAGAAGACCCATTGCCAAAACCGTCGTCATAACATATTGAACAAACTTCATCGATTGATCCTCTCGTGTCTTCTTTGCTTACCGGAGGTCTAACGAGACCTGCAACTGAACGGATCATCAACGAGTTTCAATCTCAACAAGGTGTCGGGCGCTGATGATCTCTGCCGTGTGAGTTACGCCATAGCAGTTTGGAAGTTTCACTAAATGCTGGATAAGGGACTACAATTTTCGACAGAGCAGTTCCCCCTTGCCGATGGGCACCACGACACTGTCGACTCGGGGGTCGGAGGCTGCATTGTCGACCAGCGGCTGCAGATCATCGGCGTGGCTGATGACATTGTCGGCCACCAGGATCCCGCCCGGAACAAGTTTGGGAATGATCAAATCGTAGCAATCGGCATACTGTTCTTTCTCAGCATCGAGAAAACAGAAGGCGATGGATTCTTCGTCGGTCAGAAGCTCGCGTGCATCACCGTGTCGCAACTCTACAACGTCATTCACCTGCGCCAACTCGAATGTTTCACGGGCCAGGGCGACTTTGTCGGCCAGGATTTCGAATGTAACCAGGCGGCCATCTCGCTGTCGGGCGGCCAGGGCTAACCACAATGCAGAATAACCGGCGCTGGTGCCGATTTCGATCATCGGACCCGGCGGGGCTGAGGCCGCCAATATCGCAATGAACCGTCCGGTGTCGGGCGGAATCTGACGCAGCCGGGCCATGCGTGTGGTGCCGTCGGTTCGGTCGCGGGCGTCGATTTCTTCAAGGCGGCGCATCTGCAGAAGAATCGACTTTGGGATTTCGTTGAGCATTTTTCAATATAGGCCCATCAGCCCACCAGATCAACATTGCACCTGCTTGGACTTGACGCCTGGTGAGAGCGAAGTATATTGCTCCCGACTCAAACAGACTAAAACTATGAACGACGAGCACGACAAGAAAGAGACACCCACCGCCGACCCCTCAGTTTGGGTAAATGAGCACGGCGACTATCTTTACAACTATGCCTACTCGCGGCTGCGCAACCAAACGGCCGCCGAGGATGCCGTGCAGGAGACGTTCCTGGCGGCGCTAAAAGGTCGTTTGAGCTTTACCGGCGCATCGTCGGAACGCACCTGGCTGGTCGGTATTCTCAAGCATAAAGTGGTCGATTACTGGCGCAAGGCGGTCCGCGAAACACCCACCGATCAGATAGAAAAACTACCCTGTGAGTCGGAAAAAGTAATGAGAGACTCCGGCGAATTCCCGGGGGCCTGGATTCCCGAAAGGTCACCCCTTGACTGGGGCGACAATCCGGGTGACAACTTAGACAAGAAAGAGTTTTGGCAGGTTTTGGATCGATGCCTGAAGGGCTTACCAGACCGGATGGCCGGTGTTTTTACCCTCCACGAGATGGAGGAGATCAGCACCGACGAAATATGTAAGGATTTAGAGATCACCCCGACCAATCTGTGGGTGATTCTGCATCGAGCCCGCCGTCAACTGAGGCGCTGCCTGGAGTTGAACTGGTTCGGTGGTGAGAAGTGGCCGGCGTGAGGTAGTATGAGTATATTGACCAAACTAAAACACAGGTTCCTGAACTGGGTCATTAAGAAGATACCCTCCTGCGAGGTCATGACCGAGCGTATCTCGCTGGCGCAGGATGGGAAACTGTCATTGTGGGGCCGCCTGATGTTCCGGATTCACCTGGATCTCTGCCACTGGTGCACTGCATATAACACGCAAATGACTTTCATCACCGAAGCCACCCGCGCCCGGGCCAAAGACGACGCCAGTGTCAAAGCCTCGCGCAACGAACTCTCATCCGATGCCCGCAGACGAATCATGCAGACGTTGCGGGACGCCGACAGTCAGTAGCGGAGTTTGTTGTGTCCGTGTGATCGGCCGAGCGCGCGGGTGGGATCGCCGAGTCTGAAGACTCGACCACCACAACGCATGCACAAGGTGAGATTGGGCGCGCCCCACTGTCATTGCCGCGCAGGCGGGAATCCATCTTCTCCTTCTCCGTCATACTGGCACAGGCCAGTATCCAGTCTCAGAATACAGTCCTGGATTCCGGCCTTCGCCGGAATGACATGCACCAATCTGTCTGCAAGTGACTGGACGCTTAGCATTCAGTATGTCAGGAACCTTGTGGTCCTGACATAGGTGTCAGGTCCATGAAGGACCTGCCCTACGAAGACTGGACTCCTGCTTTCGCAGGAACGATACCAGGGGAATGACGCGCGAAGCGCAAGGAACCCATTTATGGGTGATAAATCACTACTTATTGTCTTCTTCTTGCGGCGGCTCCGGTTCCGGCGGAGGGAAAAACCCTAACTGGGCCAGCATCGACACATTGTCCCAACTTACCCAGGTTTCTGCGATTTTGCCCTTTTCAAAGCGCTGCAGAACTATGTTTACAATCGTGAACTCTTTCCCGGTAGGCGGAAGATCGTTCATCTGCCCGGTCTGGGTACCAAAACCGGTCGCGACATAGGCCACCATGTCACCCTGAGCGAAGATCGGCCCTATGGAGTCACGGTAGTCAGGGACCGATTTCAGAAAGTCTGCGACGAATTCCTTTAACTGCTCGGCGCCGCGCATTTCCTGAAATCTCGGCGGCATGGCCTGGCAATGCCGAACATAATCCTCAGCCAACACCTCATCGAAATAGTCAACATTGCCTTTGGACATCTCCTCGTGGACACGAAATACAGTCGCGATGTTCTGTTGTTCAATCGAGGCGCCCTGGTCGCAGCAACCGGCGGTTATAATAGAAACCACAATCACAACAGCGCCGAGCAGTTTCAATGAATGCATAATCAATTCCTTCTCCTTTAGCTATCATAGACAGTGCACAGTTTCTGACCTACAAAACAAGAATTGCAGCTGAAAATCAACATTATTACACGCCTGAAAAACGCACCGTGTGGCAGCGGGACTCTATCTATTTTCAGCGCAGTAACTGCGACAAAAAAACTTGTAAGGATTGTGAACAGTATTCGACTAATCGGCAGCAGCGAGAAATACACGCAAAAACAAATATGGTTGATCATTGAAGATCAGCCATCGAAAGGAAAGAAAGCATGAGGATGCAAACTGCTCAAGCTATCCGGTGGAGTCTGCCTTTGAAATGGGCCGCCTTGACGACTATGGTGATGGTCTTCACTTTGGTCGGCGCGGCCGATGTCACGGCGGACATTATCAACGTGCCGGGTGACCAGCCCACTATCCAGGCCGGTATCGATGCCGCGTTTCTTATTTCCGACACCGTTCTGGTGGCCCCTGGGACATATTATGAAAACCTCAGATTGTCAACCAATGTGACAATTTCCAGCCATTACATGCTGGATGAAGACCCGGCTCACATTCTCAGAACTATAATAGACGGTTCCAACCCGACCAACCCCGACACGGGCAGTTGTATTATCATTGCTTACGCCAATAATGTCACCGTGCAGGGTTTCACCATAACCAACGGCACCGGCACCAAATGGCTCGATGAGCACGGGGCTGGGCTTATCTATCGCGAGGGCGGAGGGATTCTGGTTCAGGGCTGTGCACCACTCATTCGATACAACCGCATTGTATATAATCAGGCAACCGACGAATCGGGCGGCATGGCCTCCTCCGGTGGCGGCGGTATACGGGTTGGAGACGGCGAGGCTGAGATCTGCAACAATATTATCATGAACAACCATGGAGGCGGATACGGCGGGGGAATTGTCTTCAACTACTGCGGCGGCATTGTCCGGAACAACATAATCGCCCACAACATCGGCGGTTCGGATTACGGTGGCGGCGGTATCTGGCGAACGGGCGGGGCACCGGCTACCGTACTTGAAAACAACACTATCGTATACAACCAATCAAACTCGAACGGTGGCGGTATATGGTGTAGCTACGGTGGTCATGTGAACAGCAAAGGCAACATCATCTGGGGTAACACCGGCACTTCCAATCCGCAGATCAGCAACGTCACGTCGGTGACTGCCTCTTATTGCGCCGTGCAGGATGGCTTCCCGGGCGAGGGGAATATCGAACTAGACCCGGAAATGATCGAAGATTATTTCTACATAAAAGCTACTTCCCCATGTGTTGATGCCGGTGACCCTGCGACGGAACAAAACGATGTTGAAAACCAAAGCAAGGTCGGCGATGCCCTTTGGCCGGCGCGCGGCGGTCTGCGCAATGACATGGGCGCCTATGGCGGGCCGGGCGGATATTCTTTTGAATTGATAGCTGTGCTCTCAGATACGACCGTCGGTTGGGCACCTTTTGAAGTGAACTTTGAGGCTTACACCAGTCTTGCCGTCGACACCTGGACCTGGGATTTCGGTGATGAGGAGTCCGCCACTGTGCAGTTTCCAAATCATGTTTTTCAAGATCGGGGGCTATACGATGTAAGTTTGCAGATCGATGTCGGCGGTGAGTTATACGATGTTATCAAGGGTGAGATGGTCGCCGCGGTGGCCGACACGATGTACGCCGATAACGCAACCGTCGGCACCGACCCTGAAGTCGAGGTAGTGGTCTACGCCTATAATACCATCCCGCTGGAGGAAATCAACATCCCGGTCGTTTTCGCCGGTGACTTGGAATTGGAGTTGGATTCGTTTTCAACCGCTGGTTGCCGGACAGATTATTTCGAAGAACAGGCGCAAGTCCACTTTGTGCCCACCAGCAAAAAACTGACCATCAATCTACGCTCATCGCTGGCCGGGACTTCACCGGATTTGCCGCCCGGAAGCGGACCTGTGCTGAAACTCTATTTTCAACGAGTCTCAGGCAGCGTGGGCGATGTGGCGGCGATTGCAATTGACGGTTACTCGTCGGGTGGTACCGATCGCCTGCCCAACTATTCAGGCGAGATGGCTGCATATTCACCGGTCGCAGTCAACGGTGAAGTAGTCTATGCCAACTGCTGCTCCGGGATACGGGGCAACGTCGACGGCGATCCGGGCGACCAGATCACCATTGCCGACTTGGTCTATCTGGTTGACTTCATGTTTAACGCCGGCGCCGATCCCATTTGCTGGAAAGAGGCAAACATCGACGGAGATTTGATAGGCGATATACTCGAACAAGTAGATGTCGCCGACTTGGTATACCTGGTTGACTACATGTTTTCCGGAGGCGCAGCGCCGCAGATCTGTTTCTAAAAAAAGGGCTCTCAGACCCCTCTGCCGCTGTGCAACAAGGCGGGAGGATCGCATACATAGGGCGACCTCTTCCCGCCTTTCTTGTTGTTCAGTATGTAAGGTGTGTGCTATTATCGTACCAGAATATGGAGTGCCGACGAATTGTAAGAGAAAATGCCGGACCTAACCGCAGACAAAATCATCGAATTACTGAACCTAAAACCTTTACCGCTTGAAGGCGGGTTCTACCGAGAGACCTACCGTTCAGATGACATCATCAATCATGCAGCTCTACCCGAAAGGTTCCCCGACAATCGTTCGCTGTCGACAGCCATCTACTACTTGCTGACCCCTGAGACCTTTTCGGCCATGCACCGCCTGCCGGCCGATGAGATGTTTCACTTTTACCTCGGGGACCCGGTGACCATGCTGCAATTGCATCCGAACGGTTCCAGTGGGGTGCTTGCGTTGGGTCGCAATCTGGCGACAGGACAAAGCCTGCAAGCCTTAGTACCGCACGGCGCCTGGCAAGGAGCGCGATTGGTTGAAGGTGGTCGTTATGCCCTTCTGGGAACCACCGTGGCGCCCGGTTTTGAGTTTGATGACTACGAAGCCGGACATCGTGAACAACTCATCCGACAGTATCCCGACCGCTCAGAACTGATCACACTTCTGACCAAAGCGTAACCGAGCTGACGGCTATTTCGTCAGCGGTGGACGCGGCGCCACCATTATCGATTTCTCCCGCTGTAAAGTCACCAACCCGGGCTTGGCCTTGCGTGGCTTGCGCACGTAGCGCCGTTCGGTATAGACGATGGGCACCAGCGAGTCGTTGCGCGCCTTGCTGTGATATGCAGCCACGGCGGCGGCTTCTTCGACCTCCGCCTTGGATGGAACGAACGACTTGTTGGGAAACTTCAGTACCACGTGCGAACCGGGGCATTGCTGAGCGTGGAACCACAACTCGTATGGTCGGGCGTGGTCAAAAGTAGTGCGATCATTGTCGGCGCCGTCCCGCCCCACCAAAAGCCTGAGCCCGGTGGTCAACAGATACTCCCGATAGGGCAGTCGGACAGTCTGCTCAGCTTGCCCACCGCCGGGCCGACCACCCAGTGCCGTGAGTTCCTGTTCGTATCGCTTGAGGGCCGATTCGAAATTCGAGTGCAGGGCCGCCTGGATTTCGGTTATGGCGCTAATCTCGCCTTTCGTTATCTCCAGCCGCCTCTTGAGCAGTTGTTCACCGTCGCGCCCCTTGCGGAATTTTTTGAAGTACGCCTCCACATTTTGGCGAGGCGCAAGAGCCGGGTCCAACTTGATTGAGATCGTCTCACCTTTGTCGTCAAAGACATCGTCAACTGTTATATTGTCCAACCCGGTCCTAAGTCGGTCGAAGTTTATCTGTAACAACTCCCCCGTTCTCTTGTATCGCTCGAAGTCGACCGCTGTCTTGAGGTCTTCTTCGACTTTGGCCAGCCGCCTGGTCAGCTTTTTGAGTTGACGGTCGACGGCACCCAGGAGTCGCTTTTCGTCGTCGGCTTCTTCACGCCCTGACCTTTTCAGATCGCACATGGCCAGCGTGGCCAGCGAAAGCGTCTTGAACTTGGTGGCCGTCTGCGCTGACGTTTTCAGGCGAAAGGGATAGACCTCGACACCGTCCGGATGATCATATAGCTGTCCGCCCGATGCGCCTCGAAACTGTCCCACCGTTTCCTTGATCTGCTGAGCCAGACGCATGCAGGCAGCTTCGTCACAGGCATCAACCGACAATCCGTCGCAATCGGCGCGCGCGACCACCTCCCGGGCCAGAGTGCGACCGAAACCGTGCACCGTTTTGGCCAAAACGGCAGACACTGATTGTAACGTCTGATCATTCATAGCCGACCCTATTGACCCGGCTGTCACCTCGCGTGGATCTAGCTTGTCCGGCAGCGGTGGTGGTTGATAACGTTCACCTATCGTAAAACTTTTGCGCCTGAGACTGGCCAGCATGCCGAACGAATCGTTAAGATGCCACAGGTTGCCGTTGGGACCCAGCGCTTCAAACAGCAAGTGAGACCTGCCGTCTGTCTTTTCAACGGTGACTGAAATTATCCTATCAAATCCGAGTTGCGCGACGGCCGTGATACATCCTTCTTCGAGGGAGAATATCGAACGCGGTTTTTCTTTGGTCTCTACTCGTATCTTGGAAGCGGGCACCAGAAAGAGTCCGGCTCCGGCTGGGTGATAGCGCAGCCCCAGAGCGAGGCGGGCCTTGTCCTTCTTGAGGATGATATAGACGGCCCGTTCTTTCTTGTAGAACTCGGTAGCCGTGATACGGGCGCCGATTGCTTCGGACTCAAGCGACTCCACCAGGGCCATTATGTGCAGCGACGTTTGCATCCGGCGAATATAGGGCGGTACCCGACACTTTGCAACTAAGGACAGGTAAACCTGTTCTTCGCGCGTCGCCCATTGTTCCGTCATTGCTAGGAGGCTCCGCCTTTGGCGGAGACGAGGCGGCAATCTCATACCATGTCACCCTGGGCGCAGTTGAAGAGTGGTGTTGGGCGACCCGCCCGACACCTTGTGCTTGGTGTAAGTCCTCGTGCGTCGCGACCTTGTCACCCTGAGCGCAGTCGAAGGGTGAGGTGGAGAAAGTACTCAGTGAGAGGTTGGGGCAGATGAGGACGTCTGCCGCATGGCGGGTTCCCTCCTACGGCGGGCCTTTGGCGAAGACGGACCCGCCTTACTTGCGGTCTTTGTGAGGGCAGTGAAGAATCACGCGAAGCGCGTGATGTCGAAACCACAGGGGTTTCGACCTACGGGTGCTCCACACGTTGTGCTCGCCTCCTTGCGTTGTGCTCGCCGAGTCTTCAGACTCGGTGTCAATGGCCCACGCGATCTGAAAATCACGCCGGCACCAATTGCCAGGACCACAGGGGTCCTGACCTACTCGATGCAACAACCTCATGCTGAGCGGAGTCGAAGGCGGTTTCGATGATGCCACCGGTCGCATTGGAGGACTAACAAGCCTTCGTTTTGTTTGAACAAATCTCAAGCGTCGAGCGTATAATATATAGACAGCGGTGGGCGGTTGAAGTCTTTTCTTTGATTGGTGTAGATCTCCCCACCGCTATGGACGGCGGAGCAAGGACGCTCCGCCTTTTCTATTGCAACTGAATCATCCGGCTAAAACGACAAACGAAACCCGACCTGATTGATAGATTCGTTCTCAAAGGTCGCTATCACCCGTTGCACGTTAAGACTCAGCATCGATGTGACCGGCTTGACGACGGACAACTCGATGTAATGATCCCGACTGTTCATCCCCAACGACAAATCAAACGGATCAGCGTATGAGTACTGCCAGTTGAAATCGGCTGTGAACTCAAAACTGAAGTCGGTGAACAGTCGAAAACCGTTTATGCTGATAACCTGCAAAGTGCGACCGCGATCTTCGCCCGCATCGTCATAGTTCTGGTAAACCGAGATTTCGTTGGAGATGGGAAAGAAACCAAGCCTTCCGGATTCAGATTCCCAGGTTGGGATCACTCCGGCTTTGACGTCCGAAAGTGAACTTGTGGCGGTCAGTGTCAGCATGCATACGAGCAGAACAAGCTTGCGCATAGATGACTCCTCTTCTGTTAATGTTTGACTATTGTCATGAACTGTTCTGATCACGGCTTAAGGTAGGTGCCGGTCATGTTGTTTGTGAGCAGGTCCTCAAGACTTCTCTCAATCGAACGATTGGTGAAGCCCAACTCACGCCTCGCCTTCATGGATGAATAAGCCCAGTCGTATTCAAGCAATCTGACCAGGTCGGGGTAGAAGGATACTTTTCCTTTTCCGGTCAGTTTCGACCAGGTCACAGCGCCACGCGATGCGACATTCAGAAGGGTGCGCGGGAGTCTGACCAGGTGTGGCGCCACGCCCAGAATCGATGATATATCCAACAACAGGGCGCGCACGGTAATATTGTCACCGGCCAGAATGTAGCGCTCCCCCGGTCGTCCTTTTTCCAGAGCGCCGATCACGCCGGGCACGACATCGCGAATATCGACCAGGTTGATCCGGTTGGGCAGATCGGGCGCCAGGAGCCATTTGAAACTCTTGCGCGCTTTCCCCCTGTCATCGCCGGTCCGTGAGGGCGCTATTATAACAGACGGGTTGACCATTACCAGTTCGGTTGATGAGTTTGAGGCCAGTTTCTGCAGTTGATCCTCAGCAGAATGCTTGCTCAAAATATACGGGATGCGCAGATGGGCGAGGTTAAAATCGTGCTCTTCGTTGATAAGGTCGGACTCACTAAGAGCCTTTGATGTCTTGTTGTTTCGCCGTGCGCGGGCCCCAACGGCCGCAATAGTGGACACCTGAACGAATCTCTTCACACCGGCCTCGGCCGCCGCCTGAAACAGCTTCACCGCCGCCACGGTGTTGAGCGCGGCGAATTGCGTCGGCCTGTCCTGACGAAAATTCACCCATGCCGCGGTATGAATCACAGCATCGATACCTCGCAGCAGTTCTTGGAACGAAGGCGCCGTGTTGAGATCGCACTTTCGCTTTTCCAGCCCGACCCTGTCCAGATAGGCCGTATCCGAACTTTCCCGCACCTGGGCAATCGGCTGTACACCGCGCTGGACGAAATCATGAACGAGCTGCTTGCCCAACGATCCGGTAGCACCGGTTATTAGAGTTTTTCCGTCTGTTATCAACACTGCTTAGCTGCCGATGATAAATATGGTTTACCGCTGGGCCATTTCTACATAGATTCACACGTTGTAATTGTGATAAGGAATTATGCGGTCTTAATCAACGGCTTTTTGACAGGATGCTCGGTTCGACATGAGAAAACTTGCCCGCAAAGTTTGGAACGGCTGGAAAAAAGTGGCGCTCCGGATCGCCCGGTTCCAAACTGCGCTGTTGTTGACGCTTTTTTATTTTCTGCTGCTGGTCCCGACCGGGTTTGTCTTCGGACTCTTCGGCTGGGATCCGCTGGCAAAGAGAAGACTGCAACGTCGCAAGAGCAGTAACTGGCAACCGGCCAAGTTACCGGAACCTGACCGGGAGGCGCTCAAGCACCAGAGTTAGCCATGCGCATACTTGGGATTTCATGTTTTTATCACGACTCAGCCGCCGCTTTGGTGATCGACGGCAAGCTGGTTGCGGCTGTTGCAGAAGAACGGATTTCGCGCATTAAGCACGATCAGGAACTGCCGGTGCAGGCGGTGACTTTCTGCCTTGAGAAGACCGGGCTTAAGATCAACGATCTCGACTACATCGTGTTCTATGACAAACCGCTGACCAAATTCGACCGCATCCTGACCGGCTATATGGCCATGCCGGGGCGATCCTACCGCGCCTTTCTCAAAGCGATGCCGGTGTGGCTGCGCCGAAAACTCTGGACCGACATGGTGATTCACAAAGACCTTGGTTTCGACGGCGAGATTTTGTATACCAGCCATCACCTTTCGCACGCCGCCGGCGCCTTTTTTAGTTCGCCCTTCGAACGATCCGCGATTCTGACCGTTGACGGCGTAGGTGAATGGGCTAACGCTTCTTATGGAATCGGCGAAAACAATCGGGTGCGTCTGCTGGCCGAGATGCACTATCCCCACTCGGTCGGGCTTTTGTACTCGGCTATCACCTATTACCTCGGCTTTCAGGTAAACTCGGCCGAGTACAAAGTGATGGGGCTGGCCCCTTACGGCCGCCCTCGGTTTGCCGAGGTGATCGAGAATGAACTGGTGACAATCCACGACGATGGTTCTATCCACCTGAACATGGACTACTTCGCATTTCACTATGGCAGCACCATGACCGGCCGCAAACTGGAGGCGCTGTTCGGGCAGCCCAGACGCACACCAGAGAGTGCATTAGCACCGTTTCATAACGATGTAGCTGCATCGATTCAGGCGGTTCTCGAAAAGATCGTGCTCAGAATGGCCCGCCATGTACGCAAGGAAACCGGCTGCGAACACCTCTGTATGTCGGGCGGGGTCGCCCTCAACTGCAAAGCCAACGGACTGTTGCTAAAAGAGCGCATTTTTGACAAAATCTATGTTCAGCCCGCCTCCGGTGATTCAGGCGGCGCGATCGGCGCGGCGTTGTATGCACACTACAAAATCTCAGGCGACGACAAACAGCCCCAGCGAGAGTTTGGAATTGGACCTGAGTTTACCGATGACGAGATCGGTGACTTCCTAAACAAAAATGACATCCCGTTTCTCGATCTTGAGCTTAAGGCAAGACAAGAGCGGCTGGCCGAGTGTATCGCCAATGGCCACATTGTAGCCATCTACCAGGGCGCGATGGAATTCGGACCCCGAGCGCTGGGCTTTCGGTCGATCCTGGCCGACCCGCGTGACGATTTGATGAAGGAGAAAATCAATGCTGCCGTTAAGTACCGTGAAAAATTCCGTCCTTTCGCACCCGTGGTGCTAGAAGAATATGCTTCGGAATATTTTGAGTGTCATGAACCATCGCCGTACATGTTGTTCAACTTCCAGGTTGAGCAATCCAAACAAGCCGTAATCCCGGCTGTTACCCATGTCGATGGATCTTCACGGATTCAGACGGTGTCACGCGACGACAATCCGATGTACTATGACATAATCGAAGCCTTCCGGAAGATCACGGGCCTGCCGGTACTGCTGAACACATCGTTCAACCTGCGCGGCCATCCAATTGTCCATACGCCCGAGCAGGCCTTCGCTACTTTCTGTTCCGGCGGTATTGACTTTTTGCTGATGGGCCGATATCTATTGGATAAGCGACAACTGCCGACCGAGACGGTTGATCGGTTCGTTTTCGAAAAAAGTGCCGACTGACCGCGTTCCAAAAAACTCGGACGGATCAACCAACACGACTCAGGTGAAGTGCGATGTTTCGACGACTGCGAATATTTTCAGAGTTTCTTTACTTTTTGAAGACTTCCAAGAAATGGTGGCTCGGCCCCATACTTGTATTTCTGCTTTTGCTGTCCCTGTTGGTCGTATTCACCGAGTCCTCCGCCCTTGCGCCGTTCATTTATTCGCTGTTCTAACCACTCTATCGCCGGACTGCTGAATGCCAACCAGCCCAAAGACAGTATCGTTGACGGTCAGAGTGCTCGCCGCCTTCGTGTCGGTCGCTCTTTTCCTGGTGGTTATCGAGTTGGCCCTGGCCCTGGTGGCGCCGGACTTGTATCATCAAAACCAATTCTTTCCCAGCAATCGAGACATTGACTTTCCCGAGGTATACGATCGTGACGCCCGTCTGATGTGGCGGTTCCGTCCCGGAATCACCACTACCTCCAGACTGTTCAGCGATCTCGATTACTCTATCAACTCGTTGGGAATGCGCGGACCCGACCTGCCCGACAGGTCGGACGCCTATCGAATAATTGCAGTTGGAAACTCCTGCACTTTCGGCTGGGGCGTGTCGTTTGCAGATACCTGGGTGCACCGACTACAGAGCCTGCTGAACGAACAGATACCCGGCCGGACGGTCGAAATCATCAACGCCGGTGTGCCCGGCTACAGTTCGTTCCAGGGAAAAAGATACCTATCCGATGATCTAATCGCGCTGCAACCGGACATGGTTCTGGTAATGTTCGGGCACAATGATCACTTCCCGGCCGGTCGGTCGGTCTCGGACAGCGCTCAGCAACTGAGTAACAGTCTTTTGATCGAATCACAAAACCTGCTCTCGAAACTGAGGCTCTACCGATTGTTGCGTAAAGGACTTCTACAACTGACAAGCGAAAAGGCCGAGGCTCGTCTCGATGACATCGGTAGCGTCAAGCGCGTATCCAGACCTGAGTTCTTTGCCAACCTCAAAGAGATCGTCCGCATGGCTCGAAGCTTCGACGTGCAGCCGGTCCTCTTGATTCCGCCGGTAGCTTCGCTTGAGAATTACTATGAAGGCACGGTGTCGAACTTCCATCACCTGCACCAACTATATCAAAAAGAGATGGTCCGCGCCTCACAATACGAAGAAGCGCCGGTGGTAGACTTGCAGGCAGCCTTCGACAACCACCACACGCTGTTCGATGATGTGACCAACGACCCGATTCATTTCAACCGGCAGGGCCACATAGTCGCCGCCCGCACAATTGCCGAGGCTGTCGCGCCCATAATCGAGACACAATAAAAGCTGACAAGTCCAGGCCTCGTCACTATCATTCGCACCATGTCGGCTCGAAGGCAATCCAAACTGTTTCGGCTGGTCGCGGCCCTGATAGTGCTGGCCGTATTCGTTACGCTGGTTGAAATCGGCGTGCGGGTGAGTGGCGTCGATGATTACTTTCAGAATCGTTTCTTCGTTCTTAACCGGGCGCTCGATTACCCTGATGTTTTCAAGAAAGACCGGCAACTGTTCTGGCGCTTTCGGACCGAACGCAATGTGACCTCCCGGTTTTTTGAGGGACGAAGCTACCGCATCAACTCACGTGGTCTGCGCGGTGGCGAAGTCAGCCGCACAAAAACGAAGAGACGTATATTGACACTCGGCAATTCCTGCACCTTCGGATGGGCGGTTACCGATCAACAAACGTACTCTAATCAACTTGAGATGATGCTCGATGGCGAATACGAAGTCATCAATGCCGGCATTCCCGGCTACAGTACGGTTCAGGGATTGCGGTTTCTTGAACAGGAACTGCTTGAACTTGATCCGGACATCGTCACCATCATGTTCGCCTGGAACGACCACTGGGTGGCGGCCGACGGCATTGCCGACGAGGAACAGCAGTTCCCGCCTCAGATACTGCTCAGTTGCCAGAATCAACTGTCAAAACTTCATTCCTATCGACTACTGAAGAAACTGTTGCTGTCTCAACTCGAAGCGCATCCGGACTCGACCTGGGATCGAGATTCTATTGTCTACCGGGTCAGTCATCAGGGTTTTGCACGCAACCTCCTGGCGATCTGCCGACTTTGCATCGACCGGGGTATCACGCCGATACTTCTGACCTCGCCGGCTCCGTCATTGGATCGCTATGGTCACAACCGGGGTTGGGCGCCGGTCGTTCGCTTTCACCAGGTCTATTGCTGGCAGACACGACAGGTTGCGACGGCTCTCGATGTCGACATGATCGATGCCGAGATGGAACTCAATGTTCATGAGGGGATGTACGACGACACGCGGCACGACTTTATCCATTTCAATGCCGCCGGTCATCGGATAATAGCCGGACTCTTGGCCGACAAGGTGCGGCAGCTGGAGACACGCACGGCGACAGGGCAGTAGACAATTCGGGTAGATCGAAAGCCCTGCCCCGAAGGGTTGAATGCCATTTATGGCCGCGAAGCGCGTGATGTCAGAACCGCTAAGGGGTCCTGATTTACTCACACCCTCATCCTGAGCGGAGTCGAATGATGAACTTGAGTCGTGCCCGCGTGATCTTCAGATCGCGTGGGTCGTCGTAGCCGAGTCTGAAGACTCGACTACCACAAGAAACAGTTAAGAACAAGAATACATCATTGACTTTCACATATCGATCACCCTTATTACCGCCAGTCGTTGTGGTGCCGTCCATCGGGATGGATAATAGGGAAGACGGTTAAAAGCCGTCGCAGCCCCGCTACTGTAAGGGCTACTCCGCGGGCATCAAGCCACTCGTCGTTGACGGGGAAGGCGCTCGCCGGGGGAATGAAGCCCAAGCCAGGAAACCTGCCACAGCTTTATCGTTGTTTGTTGCCGTCAGCGCGGGCTGACCGGTTAACCCCGTCGCCGCCGGCAACCCAGGGCACGTCATGCGGCGGCATTTTGTAAACAGCCCAGAATCTCTCCCGAACCCAGAGTGTCTTGCAGGTCGAACAACCTGGCCCGAAGGGCAGAAAACACTGCTTGGCCGTGTCGTCCTGAGCGCAGTCGAAGGGCGAGGTTTCGACGGCAAGTGGTCCGTCAAGCAGCTTTTCCTGTTGGCACTGGTGTTAATGCCGCTGGTGTTCGCTGCAGGCAATCTCCGCGCCCAATCCAACACCCGTCTCAGTGGCACCGTAATCTCAAAAGAGGATGGCAGCGTTGTACCTCACGCCGAGTTGTCTCTGCTCGGAACTTCATATCGCGTGACTACCGATGACGCCGGATCGTTCGCGTTCGATAACGTACCTCTCGGCATCTATCGCCTACGGATAACCGCACCCGGCTTCGAAACCAACGAAACATCCGACTTGCAACTGTTGCCGGATATCACTCGACAAGTCAGGATCACTCTCGACCGCAAGACTTATCCGGTATCCGGAGTCACGGTGAAAGGAGTACGACAAATACAGCCGAACGGTGTCACCGTGGTTGATCGTCAACAGATCGAACGACTCCACCCCGAGGATGTCTCGGACATTCTCGAAACGGTGGAAGGTGTCCAGGTCGAGCGTGCCGGACCCGGAGGTCAGGCGACGATACGTATCCGAGGTAGTTCGACCAACCAGGTGTTAGTGTTACTCGATGGCCATCGATTGAACGCTGCATCAAGCGGCGTGGCCGATCTGAACAGCGTACCGGTGTCGGCAGTTGAGCGGATCGAGTTGTACAAAAGCGGTGCCTCGGCGCAATTTGGTCCCGATGCGCTGGCCGGCGCCGTGAATATCATCACGCATCCCACGGCCTCGCTAAGGCCGGCCACCGCTGAGGCTACAGTAACCACAGGTTCCTTTGGTACGCGACGGCAGAGCGTGAGCCTGGAAGTGCCGATCAATTCGGTCAACGTGACCCAACGTGTGGCTCTTGACAATCGAACATCGGAGGGCGATTTCGATTACAACTACCACGTCTCCCCCGGCAACACGGTATACCACGGTCCCCGCATCAATAACGCAAGCAGCAGTCGCAGCTTTTTTGGCTCCGGCACGATGTCGCACAGCAGCACGCAACTGGGATACTCGTTTCAACTCTACGATGCCGGCAACGGGCTGCCGGACAAAGCCTCCGGGCAAAACGAAAATGCCTATCGTGAGGACGACCGGTTGTTCTTTAGCAGTCGTCTGGATCATCAGTTTTCGCACCGGCTGGGTGCATCTTTGAGTGGTGGCTATTCACGAGGTGTACAGTTCTTTTCTGATCGCTTTGGACCTCTGCTCAATCAGTATGAAACTCGCTACACCGACAAGAATCTCGACGTCAAAGGGGAAGTTGTTTATCAAACAGGTGACTTGTCCGAGCTTCGAGCGGGATACCAATACCGGTACGCCCAACTCGACCACGAAGACTTGCTCCGGACGGTGTATGCAACCGCGGTTACCAGACGACGTACCAATTCGTTTTTTGTCAGCAGCCGGTATCCTTTCGATCTTTCACGATCCGGCCTGCTCGATGATCTCACCTTGACCGCATCGCTCCGCTACGACCACGCCACCACCGACCCCGACAAGAAGCAGATTCTTTTCCCTCAACCATTGACGCGCCACGTTGTCCACACCGAATCATGGTCGCCACGGTTGGGGATCACGATCACCCGGGGTGATCGCCTGCGGCTGGTATCCCGTGCCTCGTGGGGCCGGTCACTTAACTTGCCTTCATTCAGTGCTCTTTTCTGGCAGGGGACCGGCCGCTCGGCCGGCAACCCGGACCTGAGACCGGAACGGGCCGAGCATCTCGATGGTTCTCTTGAGGTCAGCACCAAGGTTGCGTTTATCACCTTCGCCGCCGGAATGACATTCTACCGCAAAGACGTTGAGGACCTTACCCTCTGGCTGCAATCATCGCCGGACGGCGCTTTCAAACCCCAGAACCTTGGATTCGCCAGGATCAAAGGGCATGAGGATTTTGTTAAGCTGACCTTGTTCAACGATGTTTTGGAAATGTCTTACGGCAACAGCATTACCCACGCTCTCAACAAGCGGCCCGACCACCACGACTACGACAAAAGCCTGGTCTACACGCCACCTTATGTCACTACATTCTCTCTCAGCCTGGCTTATGGGGTTCTTTTTGCATCTTACGACATCCGCTGGGTGGGGCGGCGTTACGCCTTAAGCGGCAACGAGAAATGGTACGATCCCTACCGCTTGCATGATCTAACCGTCGGATCGGAACTCAATATCGCCGAAGACTGGCGCCTCAGGTTGGACGGCAGAATCAACAATCTATCCGATGAGCCTTATGTCCTGATCGCGCAGCATCCCATGCCGGGCCGAGCCTACAACCTCTCGCTTACCATCAGCTACCAACCCAAAGGAACCAAACCATGAAAAGTCTATTACTCTCGCTGCCAAGCTTGTTTACCGTATGGTATCTGACGATCACACCGGCCGCCATGGCCGTGGACCCTACGGCCTGGGTAATCAATGCCAACGGTGAGACATTGTCCCGAATCAATCTGGCATCAACGGTCGTATCCAACGATCTGCTACCACTCGGAACCGACGTGCTCTCATATCCGAACCAGATTGTGGTTCGCGACACGCTGGCCTTCGTGGTCTGTTCCGGCACCGACGAGATTCAAGTGATTGACTTAAACCGTGTGGCTACTGTTGACTTCATTAGCACCGGCGCCGCCTCCAATCCATACTGGATGGCCTTTCTGGACAACCACACCGCCTATGTCACGAGTTTCGTTAACAACAGTCTGATCAAGTTAGACATGGATTCCGGCAGTGTCGTCAAGGAAACGGATGTTGGAACCTCGCCTGAAGGTGTGATTATCCACGATTTCAAAGCATACATCGCCGTCACCGGTTTTGACCCGGGGACATTTCTCTACGGGCAGGGAAAAGTTGCTGTCTATGATACCCAGAGCGATGAGAAACTGTACGATATCAACGTCGGCGTCAACCCTCAGTACCTGGCTGTCGATGCCCTGGAGCGTATCCATGTCGTTTGCACCGGTGACTATTGGTCGAGTTTCGGCGTGGTATACATCATTGACCCCGCCCTGGATTCGGTGGTCGACAGCGTCATCATAGGCGGTTCGCCCGGCCAGTTATCGATCAGCCCGGACGGCGTTGCCTATCTGGCCGCGGGAGGTTGGGACATTGACGGCTACGTCTACACCTATAACGCCGCCGCCGGTCAACTGCTGCACGGACCGGCCGACCCGCTTGTGGTCGATTTCGGATGTTGGACAGCCGTGCCATATCAGGATTCGTCTGTTTTTGTCGGCGGCATGTCGAACTTCGTGACGCCGATCGATTCAGCCGGATCGATCCAGGATCGTTTCACGCTGGGCAACGGACCGGTCCATCTCGATTTCAATTATCGACCCGGTGACCTAAGCGGTGATTTTTTAATAGACATTGCCGATCTGGTATATATGGTCGACTGGTATTTCACCGGCGGCACCGAACCATCGCACCCGAAATGGCGGGCCAATATGAACGGCGATTATGGTTACGACGTCGCAGATTTGGTATACCTGGTCGACTTTATGTTCACCGGCGGTCCGCCGCCCGTTATGGGACCCACATGGTTTGAGTAGATGAATAGAAAAAAGATGCATCCTGTTGTGATTGACGTTGACGGCGTGGTATTATCTGTTATATTGTAGTCTATCCGGCTTAATGAATGCCACGTTTTTTCGATCCGACAGGGGATCACCATTAGGATAATACAACTATGAACGGTTGGAGTTTTGAGTATACGATTGATCCGGACCTCACCAATCGTCTGGCCAATGTGAAGGTTTTCGGTGTCTGGAAGATTGAGACGGCCCGGAGTTTCAAAGAAGATTTCGAAGAGCAGACGGTTGAACTGATCAAGAGTCCCTGGGCCAAACTGTCCGATCTGTCAACCTGGAAAATCGCCTATCCCGAAGTGACCGATATTGTCGCCAACCATCTCAAATGGTGCCTTGCCCATAACATGGTCTGGTCGGTGAACATCATTGACAACCCGGCAACTTACAAGCAGCTTCAAAAAATGTGGGCACGAGCCGGTTCGGCCAAACAGTCCAAGACCTTCCGCACCCGCAACGAAGCCGAGACTTTTCTCAAACAACAGGGCTTCACTTTCGGCTCGGCCAAAAAGCCCAGCGGCTGGTAATAAATCACTTTTTTGCCGCTTCGCGGCCTGACATCCAGAAAACTACGAACAACATCTCTCAGTTTGAGTAGGTCGGGACCCTCTTAGCGGTTCCGACATCGACCAGCAGCGAAACTGTGTGTGTGGTGTACGTCCTAGTGCGCCATATAATCCTGTAGGTCAGGAGTGCTGGTCTCCTGACTTACGAGTCTTGACGACGTTACGATTTGTGTGACCGCTAGAGAGCGAGCTTGAGATAATGGCCGGCCCACCTCCAGAAACCCCCGTGGCGCGGAAGGAGTTCTTCCAGTTGCTGCACATCCTCCACCCATGTCGTCTGTCCCATTATCGAGACGAAATCAAGGAAGGCGATCATGGCGTAGGTACGCCCGATCAGGAACATGGTCTCTCCATCCATGATCATCCCGCGATAATCCTGGTTGTGCGAGCCGACGCTCAGAAACAGAATGACCTCCTCCTGCTCTTTGGGCGAAAGACCCATACCCCACCACGATTCTATCAGCGCCGCGGCCTCCTCTTTCAAGACCTCTCTTATGGCCGTGGCGTTGGTATGGGTTTCTCGACCGGTCGTCTGTTTGGCTCTGGCCAGAATATACTTACGCACGAAAGGTCCCCAGCCTTCCAGCGGGAGGATAGAGCTAATGGCGCGCTGGGAGGCGAAGAACTGGGTCTTCAGGTGCAACTTGGCTTTTTGCTTGAGTGAGTCGTCGACAATGTATGTCGGCTTGAAGCCCTCGGCGATCAACAACTCCGGTAGCGTCCGCACTGCTTCGGTAACCGAGGCGGGAAAGGGGAATAGTCTTTGGAACACTTCGCTTTGGGCAATACCGTCATTGAGAGCCTGAAGTTTGCCGACAACGTCTCCAACGTCCACGTCCATACTGTAGATACCGGTTTTGAATAAACCGCCGGCGGTCTCGATCTCCTGGCGCATTTCGTTCTGAAGAATCACGAATCGTGTGAACAGTTCGTTGGCCCTGGACATCTGCGGATTCTCGGCGCTGGGTGCGTTCTCCAGGGCCGGGGAAACCACCAGAACAACACAGCCGCGACAGGCCGCACCGAACAGCATAGCGCCCCAAAAACCGCTGTTCCAGAGCGAGTCGGGGATGTAGAGATGGGAGCCTTTGGGCATCAGGTTGTAAAGGATGGCTTTGATAATGTTGGAGTTCTTGGGACCGAATCCGGTGGTGTTGTGAACCTGCATGGCCGATGCCAGCCATCCTTTCTCTTGAAGCTCCAATAACATATCATCGTAATTATCCGGCTTGGTCAATGGTCGCAGGACAACCGGGATTTCACTCAGGTTGTAACCTTGAGAGAGAAGCAGGTCTCGGGCTGCATCCTTGAGAGCCACCAGGACAGGCCCGCGAGCCAGAACCGACCGGTCGTCCCAGGCCGGACCGACATAATGTTCGCCCACGCCCATTCCCGTGAAGATAGCCCCGCCTTTTGCAGGGTCCAGCTCGGTGACGTCGTAGAAGGCGATCTTTCGGTGATCGCGCAGGAGATTGTCAGGAATAAAAGGGAGGTAGGCAAAAAAGTCGGCGCTTCTGAACGACAGATCGGACGGGTTGGTGACGCTGACGTGCACTTTGATGAGATTATCGAGCCATTCCCGGCCGAAGCGTCGGGCATCGGCCTGAAGCGCCTCCGATTGCGCCACCGCAGCCCTGAGTTCCTCCTGGGATGCGCGGATGGCTTCTTCCCAGTGGCGGAACTCCCGAGAAAGACCAATCTCGTGGCCCATCGGGTCTTCCAGAAGGGCCAGCCAGAGTCGTGCCTTATGGATCTCGAAGCCGTTTTGGTCCAGGAAGAGCATGTAGGTAGGCATCTTCCCGGTCGTATCGTATGCCTTCACTTTTGAGATTAAGGCGTGAAAGTACGAGTTGATTGTCTGCCGGTATGAGACTTCATCCGGATTGCCTTCTGAATCCCGTCCTCGGAAATCATGTATCCAGAGAACATGGTAGTCTTCGGCGGCATGAATCATCCGTTCCAATTCCGGCTGGAACAGTTCGTTAATCACATAGTGAACATCGTTGGCATGTGTGAATTCCTGCTCAACCGCCTTTTCGATGATACCCTCCAGCTCCATCTCGCTGTCATGATCCTCAAAGCGAAGGGCGTAATGCAGGGGGAGCCAAACAAGCCGCGATTCGCCCCATGTTTTTTTGGAGCGGTGACGGTTCTCCTCGATGTACTCAATTAGGGTCCGAAAAACATACATCACAGCCTCGCGCTTCTCGGCCGGGAGGTTTGAGGAGTTGTTGATGTACGCGCCAAACAGCTTTGCCCCTCGCGACCCGAGTCCCAGGACTGAGTCGTGTCTTTTTCTCTGACCGAGGAGCCGGTTGTAGGGGAGGAGCACTTCGTCGAGAATAATCGACCTGGCCCTTGCCGCGATTCGAGAACCGGCGGAGCCCTCGCCAACTGCGCCGCCGGAACCGACCGCTAGTGAGAACGCTTTGGCCAATTCGTGGTGGTAGACTTCAACTTCCGCCTCGAAGGTATGTCCTGCGGGATATAGTGAGTCCTTGGCGTGCATGTGGCTCTTCAGGCTGTTGACCAAAGTCATGAACTCGGCAATATCGGATTCATCCTTCCCCGCACCCTGGTCCAAGAACGGCGCAGTGTAGATGTTGATCCACTCGGCGGCATGTCGGACAAAGCCGAGGGTTTCCTTAAGTTCTGCCGTGGGAACGAAATCTGATTTTTCGGTGCGACCGGCCAGGGGAAGCCGCACGCGGTCGGCCTTTGGACGGGTTTTCCCCAGATGGGGTTGGCCCAGGGGTATACTCAGACCGAGACTGAAGGAGCGGTCGCGCCCGGGGAGCCAGTCGAAACGCAAACTCCCGCCCATTCCAAGCGGGCCACCCCGGCGCAGAGGGAGAGAGAGGGACATCAGAAATGACCAGTTCTCCTGGCGAAACGAATAGTCTGCGCCAGCTTGCAGGAACAAAAACCGACTGGCCCCAAGAAAACGAAATCCTCCATCGAACTTCTTTTCCCCCCGTCTAAGGTATCCTTCACTTACCAGACCAAGTAATCCCCAGATCGGGTTGACGGCATCTTTGTAGACGCCGAGATTAAGCTCACCATTGACCTTTCCGTCGACCCCCTCACCACCCCAGGCAACCATGGGACTGATGTATGGTTTCCAAAGGGGTGGCATGCCCATCGATCTGAACATGAATCCTTCCTCGGCTGAAGGTGTCTGCTGGTCGGACTGGGCCGATTGAAACCCCAGTAGCAGAACAAGGATTAACACGGACAGTCTAATCCATTTGGACAGGTCAGCGATATTTAGACCGCCGTTAGTGTCGGCATCTGAGTTCGTCATAGCTTCAATCCCTGTCTATACTCTTTTGTTTGGCTAAATCTAATAAGACGGCGGCGAAAAAGCAACTCAGATGGCTGTGGGTAAACGTCAAGATTTCTAACCAATTTCCGATATAGTCAAAAAGTGAACAGTTAGCCTTTATCGGAGGATACCATGCGTACCCTGTTAGCAATCTTCGCAGTATTCGTGATGATGATTTGTTCGATCGCGCCGGCCTTCGCCGGAGAAGCAGAACGGGATATCGTCGACCGTTATCTCAAGAGAGCCAAAGAAAAACATACCAGCCGCCTAAGCTGGTTCTCCGGTCATTTCGGTATGAACCGGATCAACCGTCAAAACGACTACAACAAGTTTGCTACCAATGAGTCCGGCTACATTTCAAACGGCTCGCTGACCTGGCTGGATTTGGCCAGTTCGTTCGGTTTCGAAGCCGGGTTGATTTTCAAGGAGAAAATCGGTTGGTCGATTGGTGGCGAGTATTGGCTCAAATTGGGTGACAATCAGAGCGGGTCTTTTGACTATAATCCGCCCGGCGGCTTGGCCACCACCATCGATAATCTGAAGTCCGAAGTCCAGGTCTGGGGCATCACCACCGGCGTGCAGTATTTTGTCTTCAACCCGCCCACAGTGAACGAACAGTTGACCAAACCGGCCATCAGGATCGGCGGTAGCGTCGGCTACTATCAGGCCAGTTGGGACCTGTGGGACAATTACCAGAATCTGAATCTGGCCACGTCGTCATCTGAGAATACCAATATCACCTACAAAGGTACCGGCGTTGGCTTTACGGCCAACATTGGCGGCGATTACCCGTTGGGCTGGAACGGCTTGGTGGTTGGCGGCGACATCGGTTACTTGATGCTGAACTTCAAGAACGTTTCATGGTATAACAGCCGGGATGAAGAAGTGGTCGCCAGTTTCGACGGTACAAGTGCCGGCCGCGTGAATCTGGACCTGTCCGGTATCAAGGGTCGGTTCGAGATCAAGCGGTTTTTCAGTTGGTAGACAGGACAATCCGCCGGGGTTGACACCGGCTGCCAGCGACTGTACCTTGGGCGACCGGTGAACCTGAAACGGAGAGAACAGATTTGAAACGCTATTCGTGGATAATTGGATTATTGATAGCAGCAGGCGCGCTGTTGGTCACGATGACACCGCTGGTCTTAGCCGCCGAAACGCTTCCCGCCGACAAGGCCGGTACTATCGGTCAGCCAACAGGCAGACTTGCTTTTGTGCGTGACAAGAACATCTGGGTTATGAATGCCGACGGCAGCCAGCAAGAATTGATTTGCGAAGTCGGCAATGCCGACGGTCGGCCCAGTTGGTCGCATGACGGTAAACAAATAATGTTCACCCGCTCCGGCATAGTGAATCTGCAGGCGCCGGACAACACCGGTGGTGTACACAAAGTGTACGATCTGTTTATTGCCTGGATGGACTCCGCTTACGCCAACAATAAACTTTGGTGGACCAGACTGACCGATGACCTGGGCAGTCGCGATCCGGACTGGATTTCCCCCAACAAAGTAGTTTTCTACAAAGATGTCAACGCCAACAATGCCAACACCACCCGACCCAATTATCAGATATGTACCTTCGCACCCGACGGCAGCGACTTCGCACCTTTGCGCAAGGATTGGGCCAACCCGGGCGAGGATTTTTTGATCAAACCGACCATGAACGCCAAGGGTGATATCGTATGTGTTTACTTCGAGCAGGTGAGACCGATCGGACTGGCCGTGATTCCTGCCGGGCAGTACATGATGCCGTTCGGTGACATCGCCGCCATGGCCAAACAGAATGTCAACCTGGTTGCACCCTCTTTCTCGCCGGACGGCAAATGGCTCGCTTACATCAGCAACTCGATGAACGATGGCGGCCTGTATATCGCCACCCCTGATCTGACAGAGAAGTATCTGGTAACAGCAGCGCCGATAGGGACCTACATTCACCCGATCAAACCGTCGTTTTCGCCGGACTCGAAGTGGCTGACGTTTTCGACCCAGGACGGCTCGGTATGGATTATCGACATCACCGGCAACGGTAAACGACGCCTGACCGGTCCCGGGATGGATATTGCTCCCGCCTGGTCGAAGAAGTAGACAGTTTACTCCTACGCATAGTGTGGACGCGGTCGGTGGCAACACCGGTCGCGTTTTTTTTGTGGAGGGTAGTGGTGTTGATGTTGCGCTGGGTCCTTCTCGCCGCAGGCGGGTGAGACCCGGCGCGGAGGCAATCAGTTTGTAGGGCGGAACCCTCTTAGCGGTTCCGCCAACGTAAAGGGGCAGACGAGGGCGTCTGCCGCCCACAGACGCGGCAGAACCAGAAGCGGTTCTGCCCTACCTTCAGCTTGGCACTATCCGACACATTGGATCATCACTACCGACCCGTCTAAACAATTGACATCCAGGTAGCGTATAACCATATTGAGAGTATGAAAGTGAGGAATACAGTGCTTTTGATTATGGCGCTGTTCTTACTGGTCGCCCCGATCATTTCCTTTTCCATAAGAACAGCCCAGGCTACCGATTCGACCGGCAGCGATTCTGCTCTGGCCGAAGCGGACACTGCAACCACCCCACCCCCCAGTGTACCGCTGGTTTACACCGTCGTGATCGAGGACGCCATCGGCACCGTTACCGATGAACGAATCGAAGCGGCTATCGAAGAAGCAGACGAAAACGACGCCGACTTGCTGGTGATCATCATGGACACACCCGGCGGCTTCACCAAGCCGACCTGGTCGATATGCAAAAACATCCTCAATTCACCGGTGCCGGTCTGTACCTATATAGCACCATCGGGCGCTCGCGCCGGTTCGGCGGGAGTCTACATCACTTATGCCTCGCACTTTGCGGCCATGGCGCCCTCCACCAATATCGGCGCAGCTCATCCTGTCTCCGGTTCCGGCGAGGAGATCGACTCGGTGATGAACGAAAAGATCACCAACGACGCCGTGGCTCAGATTCGCGCCGCTGCCGAGAAGCGTGGCCGCAACGCCGAATGGGCGGAAAACGCCGTGCGAGAGTCGGTGTCGATCACCGATAACGATGCACTGGAAAAGAATGTCATCGATTTCCGGGCTGAAGACCTCGAAGACCTGCTGGATCAAATCGACGGCCAGGAAGCAGAACTCCCGTTGGGCAAGAAAGTGGTCAAAGTAAAAAACGCTCGCACCCGCGAAATCGAAATGACTTTCGTGCATAAGTTCTTAAAGATCATCACCTCGCCGGACATCGCGCTCATTCTTTTCTCACTCGGCAGCCTTGGCATCATGCTCGAACTGTACAACCCCGGCTCCATCTTTCCCGGCGTCGTTGGTGCCATCTCGCTGATTCTGGCTTTTTACGCCTTTCAAACACTGCCGATTAACTACGCAGGTGTTGCCCTGATAATATTAGCCATTGTGCTGTTCATAGCGGAGGTGAAAGTGATAAGCCATGGCCTTTTGACAATTGGCGGATTGATCTCGTTCTTCCTGGGTGGATTGATGCTTGTAGATACGGTGGACCCGGCTTTGCAGGTATCGCTGTCGGTCCTGATAACAGTGACGATCCTGGTTACTCTCGTTGCCGGTATCGCTGCCTGGATGGTGATACGCGCCTACAAACGACAACCGACCACCGGCAATGAAGGAATGATCGGAAAAACGGCTGAGGTGCGCAAACAGGGTCTCGTCTATGTCGATGGTGCCTTGTGGAAAGCAAGAGGTCAAACTGACCAACAACTCGAACCCGGCGACACTGTCGAGATAGTCGCCGTGGACAAACTAACACTGATTGTGAAGATTAACAGTTAACCAAGGAGGGTTCCCAATGACACTTCCGGTTCTTGGAGTTATTGCGTTCGCTGGTCTGGTGCTAATATTCAACATATTCAAGATTCTCAAAGAATATGAACGAGGCGTGATTTTCAGGCTCGGTCGCTTGATCGGCGCCAAAGGTCCCGGATTGATAATTCTCATTCCGATGATCGATAAGATGGTGCGTGTCGATCTGCGCGTAATCACCTACGATGTCCCGCCGCAGGACGTGATCACAAAAGACAACGTCTCGATCAAAGTGAACGCCGTACTTTATTTCCAGATAACCGACTCGAATAAGGCTATTGTGTCGGTGGCTAATTTCTTCGAGGCAACCAACCAGATAGCGCAGACGACCTTGCGGTCGGTGTTGGGTCAGGTGGAGCTTGATGATCTTCTGGCCAATCGAGACAAGATCAACGCCGAACTGCAGCAGATTATCGACGAGCAAACCGAGCCGTGGGGTATCAAGGTCAGTGTGGTCGAGGTTAAGAATGTCGACCTGCCACTGGAGATGCAACGGGCCATGGCCAAGCAGGCCGAGGCCGAACGTGAACGACGCTCCAAGGTGATCCATGCCGAGGGTGAATTCCAGGCCTCACAGAAACTGGCCGATGCCGCCGAGGTTATTGGTAAAGTGCCCAACGCGATGCAGCTCAGGTTCCTTCAGACGATGGTCGAGGTTTCGGCCGAGAAGAACTCGACTTTGATATTCCCGGTTCCGATTGATCTCTTGGGAGCTTTCAAGAACTATCTGGACCGCGATAAGCCTGGCGCATAAGGCGGGTGGCCCACCCCGCCGAGGCGGGGCTGTGGGATGATTTGCGGGGACAGGAAAAGTAGGTCAGGACCCTTGTGGTCCTGACGAAAAACAGCCGGCAGGGCGAACCCGATTACTCGAATGCCTGCGGGTTGCCGTCTCAGAGTTCGTCAGAGCGGAAGTTCATGCTTCGACTCCGCTCAGCATGAGGTGGTGGCGGGTGCAAACTGAAACAACCGGCACCCCACCCAGAACGCAGCGGCAGATGGGTTCCTCGGTACAACGGATAACGCGAGATCGCTTTGCAACTAGTCATAACAACTGAACCCAGTCCAGACTCATCCGGCGGGGCATGTCGATGGACCCTCGAAGGCGTCATTGCGAGGTTGCCGAAGGCGACCGTGGCAATCTCAATTCGTTGTACATCTGTCATGCCGAGCGGAGTCGAGGCATGAGATTGCCGGTCTCCCCCGCGAAGCGCAGGATGGCTCGCAATGACGAGGATTCTAACTTTCTCAACACTCCCGCTCAGCGGCGTACCAGATTGATCCCACTTGCGCTTTGGCTGGGGTTACTTGTTATTCCCGCCATACTGTCTGCTGCTCAGCCCGACAGTGTCGGACGGGCCTATATTGCGATTGGTTCTATGGCCCAAACGGTGGGCGGTGACATGGATGGCGCTACCTACTTTGAAGACAGCTACCGGCTCTACATGGTACCCAAAGTCTCATCCGGACTGGGACTGAAAGTGGCTCTGGGTGCGCGAGACCTGCGCGGCTCGATTGAAGCCTATTATGGTACCGCTGCCCACGATGCCGGTTGGTTGTCCATACCGTTATCGGCGCGGCGTCATGAAGTCGGGGTTAGCTGGCGCATTAATGCAGTCAGACGGTCGTCTTTGCAGTACTTTTTGATGACGTCGTTCTTTCTTCAGTTCCTACTGGTTTCAGACGGCGTCATTGTAGACGTCCCTTACAGTCTCGATGACAGACCCGAGGATGAGAAATTCTCCGGGTGGGGTGTTAAGCTGGGTCCTGGACTGCGTTACAATCTGTCGCCGCTGTTCGCTCTTCGCGGGGAGGCATCGTATGTGATTGCCGAATTCAGCTCGCTGGCCGGGCGTGATATTGAGGGTGTCGGCTCAAACGGATTCAGCTGGTCGGTCGGCCTTCTATATGCCTTTGAGAGGTTAAAGGGGAATTAGGCAGGCTGGACTTGATGCCCCGTCGGTCCCTGACAGAATGCCTGGATCAAGGGCTTGAATTGCCCCTTGCAAAAAAACGTTTTTTGCGTACTTTATAGGGACCCCGCTACTGAAGCTCCTCACTCAGGCTTTGGTAACTGTACTCATTGTCGTCTCGAAAGGAGCCGTTTCATGTTCATGTCGCCGGACAAAAAAAACCACAAGCAAACTTCTGTGCAGGTCTGTCTGACCGTACTGCTGGTTCTTCCATTAATGATGTTAACAGCCTCCGACGCTTTAGCCGATATCGCCGGCAAGCCCGAACATGTCGGACCGCTCGGTGATGGATGTTTCACCCAGGTGATGTACGAGTTGAACAATCCGGTGGATAAGAGTGACGGTCGCTGCCCACAATACGGCATTTGCGACGACCCCGGTGTGCGAGATACCTGGATTCCGGCGGTCGATGATCCGATCAAAGTGGTCCGGATATATTTCAATATCTTCACCGAGGATAACGGCAGCAACCCGGCCATATCGGTCGCTCACCTGCAAGAGGGCGTCGATGCCATGAACGACCAGTATCTGGGGTTGAGGATACAGTTCGATTACGACTATCGCTATATCGCCGACTCCCGCTTTCGGGACATGGATGGAGGCGGCGATTTCTATCAGGCCAAGGCCCTTTACGCTCTTGATCCGGAGTCGCAGTGCAATTTCTTTGTCGGTTCCGTCCACGATGGTAACTCCTATTTTTCATACGGCTGTTTCCCCTGGGACCCGGACTGCCTGACGGCTCAGGGCGGCATAATGATGAATCTGACCCAGATGCCACCATACAATTACAGCACCATGTCGCACGAAATGGGCCACAACCTGGGACTTTGGCACACCCATCACGGTGTGGCAGAGGTAACCGAGTGCGGCAACTGCTACGAATCGCCACTGGCTTTCGACCGTGATTACACCGGCGATCTGTGCTCGGATACCTATCCGACACCAATCACCTGGAGTTGCAGCCCGGCTTCCGGTACCGATGTATGCAGCGGCAACCCGTGGTCGCCGGGCGAGCCGAATAATATCATGAGCTACTCCCCCTGGGAGTGTCGCATCAATTTCTCGCAGCAGCAGGGCGGACGGATGCAATGCTGGTCCACAGATGTTCTCGACGGCTGGCTGGCCGTGGTGGAAATAGCTTCGGATGTCGTTGAAGGTCCGGCGCCATTGGATGTCAATTTCACGGCAACTACCGAAAAGACCGTCCTGGACTGGAGCTGGGACTTCAATGATGGTGGCGGCGCCGATCAGCAGAATCCGTCGCACACTTTTGTCAAGCCCGGTCTCTACGACGTCTCGGTTACAATCGAGACGCCCGAAGGGCCGTACTTCCGCATCAGCCGGGAGATGATCTGGGCCCAGGGAGACACGCTGAAGATTCCCGAGGTGGCCAGCACCGTAGGCATCTCGACGCGATTCGACGTTTATGCCGTCAACAGTCTGCCGTTGGCCGAGCTTTGGATTCCGTTTACATGGGCTGGACAAATGGATATGCAGTACGACTCGGCGACCACTACCGGGTTGCGTACAGAGTTCATGCCCGACCAGCAGCTTGTCAGCTACAGCCCATCCAACGATCGCGCCACATACAGGCTTCGCACCAACGGCATAAATGAACTACTGGCCGACTCTGGAGCCGTGCTCAGCTTGTGGTTTACCTGTCTTTCCGACCAGGGGTACGATTCATCACCGATTTCGCTGACCAGTTACTCAAGCTATACTCCGAAATATGTAGCTCGTCGCGCCGAAGTCGCGCCGGTTGAGTTAAACGGTATGTTCCAGATCTGCAAGGCCGGCGATGTTGACGGAAGCGGCTTCGGGCCGTTTATCGACGACCTGGTGTATATGGTCGACTACATGTTCAACCAGGGTCCGCCGCCGCCGATAATGGCCAACGCCGATGTCGACGGGTCCGGCTCGTTGGACATTGCCGACCTGGTTTACCTGGTGGATTATATGTTCAACGCCGGGCCGGCCCCGGTGTGCGGTACCATTTAGCCGCCCGGGTCCTTTGGGCCTGCTGATATACCCAGAATTCGTTGTGTTGGGTCTTGGACCCCGCTTCCTGCGGGGGTTGTGACCCGACACATTTGTGTGGTCGGTGTACGTCCTCGTGCGCCGACAGAGGGAGTTCGCGGGCGGTGTCGGACGACCCCGCCCGACAGCACATGCGCCACCGCCTATCCGCACCTGGTCCTGCCGTTCTTCACTGGCGAAACCGCTAATCAGCCGGGGCGGACGCCCTACAAGATCAATCTGCACTTATTTTTTAGAGACCCCCTTGAATTGTGGGCCGCTATATATTATTATGGGTGGTTGTGATAATTGTGGTCGAAATAAATGCCCAGATAGCGAGGTGCCTACATGACTGATACCAACACCGTGAACCGTTCATCAATCGGATTCTCTCAGATTCCGGACCAGCAGGTGTTTGAGTATGATCGCACCTTTGGCGCCAACCATTACGGCCGGCTCGAAGTGGTCGTTCGTCAGGCCGAGGGTGCCTGGTTGACCGATATCAACGGCAATAAATACCTCGACTGCCTGGCCGCCTATTCGGCCGCCAACCCCGGCCACTGCCATCCCAGAATCGCCCAGGCCTTGATCGACGCTTTGCAGGGCGGCTTTGCATCGGTTATATCCAACGTCGTCTACACCGATACGCGAACCCTGTTTTTGAAAAGACTGGCCGAACTGGTGCCGCAACTGGGGACTCGGTTCGGGGACAACGGCAACAAAGGTCTGTGCAAAAACGGCGGTGTCGAATCGGTGGAAACGGCCATCAAAATGGCCCGCTACTACGGCTGGAAAGTCAAAGGTATTCCCGATGGTCAACAGGAGTTGATCGTATTTCACAACAATTTCCACGGACGCATGATCTCGGTGGTCTCGTTTTCATCCAGCGATAAATACAAACAAGGTTTCGGTCCGCTGACGCCTGGTTTTGTGTCGGTTGAGTACGGTAGTATCGATGAGGTCGAAAAAGCTATCACCAAAAACACTTGCGGTATCCTGGTGGAGCCAATGCAGGGCGAGGGCGGCATGTACCTGCCGCCAGAGGGATTCCTGAAAAATCTCAGAGCGTTGTCCGACAAAAACGATCTGTTCCTGATCTTCGATGAAATCCAGGTCGGGCTGGGACGAACCGGCAAGATGTTCAGCTTCGAGCACGAAGGGGTGGCCCCGGACGGCGTTATACTGGGTAAGGCTCTTTCCGGCGGACTGGTGCCGCTGTCGGCTTTTGTCACCAACAGCAAGATGATGGATTTGGCTTTCCAACCCGGCTCCGACGGCTCCACTTTCGGCGGTTACCCGCTGGCCTGTGTAGCCGGCAACGCCGCTCTTGATGTCATTACTTCAGAAGACCTGACCGGTCGTTCTGAACACATGGGAGCCATTCTCAAAAAGAAAATCGACGATATCGCTGCACGATCCGCCCATGTCAAGGAAGTACGCGGTAAGGGATTGTTCATCGGTATCGAGGTCAACAACGGCGATGCCATGGTATATTGCCGAAAACTACTGGATATGGGACTCCTGGCCAATGATAGTCATGGCCATACCATTCGCATCTCGCCGCCGTTAATCATTGATGAAAACGACATCGACTACATCGTGGAGCGGCTGGAGAAAGTGCTGGTCGACTAGGCTGGTAAATTGATATGCATGCAAAAGGCAATCACGAGAGTGGTTGCCTTTTTTTGTCGGTGTGACTGGTCTTGAGACCGGCAGCGCGGATAGTGTGGCCTGTCGCTTTTCTTTAGCAGGGCGGGCCCGTCTTCGCTTGCGCGCCGCGGCGTGAACCTGCCACATCGTCAGGACCACAGAGGTCCTGACCTGCGAGGAGAGTTGTTGACCAACTCACTTACAAAAAGGCGCAGGACCGGTGAAGAACATCCAGTCGACCATGAAGATCAAGTCGGCAATGTCCACGATGCCATCGCAGTTTAAGTCGCCTCGAGCTACGTCGCACGGATCTACTTGCAACTCCGTCACGTTGATGATGACACTCTTATCGACTGTCCCACCGTCAGCGTCAGTAGCGCGCAAGACCACACTGAATTCGCCAAGATCATTGAACCCCGGCACCCAGGTGAAGGTCCAGGGATCACTCCCGGAGAGTATCGGATCGTTATCATGGGCCGGTCCATCGAAAGACAGAATCTCCAGATCAAACGGTGAGGCCGTACCCAGCACGTTGGCGACAAACGAAATCGGATGTGTCGCCTGACCCGCAATAGCGCTCGGACATACGATCTCGGTGCCGCCGACCACTATCGAAACAGCGGTTGCAACGTGTACAGGTGGTCCCTCCGGACCGTCGGGACCAATGGCACAGCCCGGTGGATAAAACTCGATTGGTACAAACGAGATCAGATCGCCCACCTGTCCTCCGGAAAACCAGAAGTCGGCAATCACGCCCTCACCGGCCGGGATTTCACCGCTGAGTGAAATCAAACCGACACAGGTAGAGTCCGGATTGCCACCGTAATCGCTGCTGGTGAAATCATGAAAGAGTTGAAAGATGTCCATACCATAAGTACGCCCGGCCAGTGTGACCGAGTCCGGTATGATAGGACCTCCGGTCGAGACGAACATAAAGGGAAAGCCGAGCGAATTAAATGGGGTGTCGTTGGAGTAATAGAGCGGCACTTTGAAGACGGTGTTCCCTACGTAGTACGCCTGCAGTTGACCAAGCCACAGACTATCCGGTTCGGCAAAGGCTGAACCGGCCAGACAGACGATCAGGATCATGACAACAAGAACTAATCCCTTTGACACAATGATTACCTCCAGGTTTAGATGCGAACAAAATGTCTGCGCTTGTCTTTAATATAACCCCTGAAGCCGAAGATGCAATCAAATAGCACCAATACAACGCATGCGAGTCGAACCAGTGTGTCAGATTCGACGGCGCAGGCTGCCGAAGTAGATCGCAGTCAAAGTTATAGCAGCGCCAAGCATTTGAATGAAAGTCAGACTCTCAGCAAAGATCAACCATCCCCACACGGTGGCCAGGATCGGCTGCAAAAGTAAAACCAACCCGCTCCTGGAGGCATCGAGTTTGGGCAACGAAACGGTAATCGACCACCATCCAACCGTCTGCGCCACCAACCCCAGGGCAATCAGGATACCGAGCGCATAGAGGTCCGGCGGCATGAACGGAGCCTCTTCCCAGCCTGAAGCCACGACCAAAAAGAAAGCCGTGAACAACGATGTCCAGGCCATCAAGACGCGAGAATCAGGACGCGGACCGAACTGCCCGGCCAGTTTCATGACAATAATGTAAGAGGCAAACATGAACCCGGTCAAAAGACCCAGGAGCACTCCGGTAAGGTACAGCCGAGTGAACTCAAAGTCACTACCGACTCCGATCAACAACACGATGCCAATGATCGCGCCTATCGCTGCGGCGAAGAATTTGATCGACAACCGTTCTTTGAAAACAAAGTAGCTCAGAACGGCTGTCACGAATACTTGAATATTGGCCAGAATAGTGGCCATTCCGGCGCCAGAATACATGATCGAACGATGCCACAAGAACAGGTCGAGAAAGAAAATGAACCCGGCCAGTAGCGACCAGCCAAAAATCACCCGTGGCATTATCAGCCGCTGCCGTGACGCTACCGCCCAGGCAAACAGGAAACCGGCACCGATAAAGGCCCGCCAGAATCCGGTCGCGGTAGGTCCCATACTACTGCCGAGCATCTTGGGGAAGACCGGAGCGAAGCTGATACAAATGGCTCCAAAGGCCAATACCAGAATCGGCGGCGTTCCAACTTTACGGAAGAATGATTCAGCCATGGTTCCTCAGTCTTGGTGCCGTAGGGCAGAACAGTTTCTGGTTCTGCCACACGCCAATGTCGGAACCACTAAGAGGGTTCCGACCTACTAACTGGCACATCGGGTGGCCGCCTCAAGCCTTGCTTGGGGCGGACAGCAAGACCCACCGCAACCTCCTCGGGATACTCTTCTGACACCTTGTTAGTATTCCTGCCAACGGTAGTCCGCCGATACGATCAATCCGATCAACGTCCAGGTCAACATCAGCGATGTGCCGCCATAACTAAGAAACGGCAGGGCCAGTCCGGTGACGGGCATGAAGCCAAGCGTCATTCCGACATTGACAAAGAACTGAAACAACAAAACAGCGGCCGCACCCATGGTAACGCCGGCGGCAAACCGTGAACGACATCGGGCGGCAATTCGGACAGCACGATAGAAGATTATGCCGAACAAGATGATCACAATCAGAGCGCCCCACAGACCGAACTCCTCCCCGAGGACACTGAAGACAAAATCGGTGTGACGTTCGGGCAGAAAATCAAGCCGCGTCTGTGAGCCGGACAACAACCCCTTGCCCCAGATACCGCCGGACCCAATGGCGATTTTGGACTGGATAATCTGATACCCGGCGCCACGAGGATCACGACCGGGATCAAGAAAAGTCAGGATGCGCAACTTTTGGTAGTCGGCCATACGATTCCAGATAAATGGCGTAATTATCCCAAAGGCAAGATTGGCCACCACCGCCATGACACTGAAGAGCAACCCGGGTCGCGTCAAAAACAGAAAAACCAACAGCACGACAAAATACAACGCCCAGGCCAGCCAGTGCGAGGCGGCCACCAGAGATGCCAGTGGAGACAGGATCAACACCAAATAGACCGGCGAGAGTCCGGACCAAAACCACAACACGAAAAGGATGATCCAAAACACCAGCGAAGTGCCCAGGTCCGGCTGTTTTAGTATCAACATCACCGGCAGCAGAGTCAGGATGGCCGAAAGGGCCAACCTCCGTTTGGACTCGGGCGGTAACTTGGTGTATGCGAAAAACCGTGACAGCGCCAACACTACGGCCAGCTTGGCTACATCGGACGGCGCCAGGTTTATGGGGCCGAATGAGAACCATCGCGTTGCACCCATCCGCGAACTGCCGATCACCAAAACCAGAACCAACAAACCCAGAGTTATTCCATAGAACAAGTAAGCACTGACATCAAAGAGCCTAAGCGGCAGGTGTACTACTACCATGAACCCAACCAAGGCCAGCACCAGCCATAGCAATTGGCGCAGGTAGAAATTCTGGCGGTAAACAGACTCGGCATGATGCTGGGCCGACATGATCAAAAGCACACCGATAAGTGACAATAACAAGGCGGCGCCGATCACCCGCCAGTCAAGATCGCGATAGTTCAGCATCAATCACCCTCCGCCGCTTCAGGACTCGAATCGACCAGCCGGGTGAGTTTTTTCTGCATGTAAACGTCGATTACTTTCTTCACCGACGGCGCCGCGACATCCGAACCATGGCCGGCGTTTTCGATAATGGCGCAGACAACGATCTCGGGGGCTTCAAGCGGCGCCACGCCGACAAACCACGAGTGGTTCTCACCGTGTGGGTTCTCGGCCGTGCCGGTCTTTCCACCCAAACTGTAAAGATCGTTCTTCAAACCGCGGGCGGTACCGTGTTCTCCATGCACAACCAGGCGCAACCCTTCCAAAAGGATCTTCGAGGTTGAAGCTGTGAACGGCAGCCGCCTGGCCACTTTGGCCGGTGGGCGGGACTCTCGTCCGTCGGGATGGAGTTCTTTAAGAATCAGACGGGGGCGGTATACAACGCCGTCATTGGCCAGACCGCAGAAAAACTGAGTCAGTTGCAGCGGTGTGACCAGGATCTCACCTTGTCCTATGGAGTTGTTCAAAACCAGTCCACGGCTCCATTTGTTCTTTCCGTACCGTCGGTCGTAATACTCACTGTTTGGATTGAGACCGTCCTCTTCGCCCGGCAATCCGAGACCGGTTACATAACCGAATCCACACAAATCGAAGAAGTGGCTCAACCTGTCCACGCCGAGCTTCACTCCCAATTGGTACAAGTAAACATCGCAAGACTGTTCGAGAGCTTGGGCGGCATTGGTCGTGCCATGACCGGCCGGCGCCCAACAGCGGAAGTAACGATTGCCGAATTGCCAGCCACCATAGCACGGTTTAAGGGTAGAGTTTTCGCTTATCAAGCCCTCCTCCAGACCGGCCCCGATGGTCACCAGTTTGGTGGTGGAACCGGGCGGATAAAGGCCGGTGATAGGCCGGTTGAGCAGCGGATGGGTGCTGTCGGCCATAATACTCTGCCACAAGCTCTCCGGGATGACGGTCGAGAATATGTTGGCATCGAAACCGGGATAAGAAGTCATGGCCAGCACGTCTCCACTGCGCGGATCCATGGCCACGATAGCGCCACAGCAGAAAGTATCGAGCACGTTGACACATTCCCTCTGGACATCATTGTCAATGGTCAACACCAGGTCGGCGCCGGCCAGCGCCGGGACGGGTGCTTTCCCTTCGTAAGGGCCACGACTCTGGCCGGAGGCGGTGACTTCGATGTAGGCCGTTCCCTCACGCCCGCGCAATAGGTCGTCATACCTTTTCTCGATACCTTTTTTGCCGATGATACTACCGAGCCGATAGTCGACATCGTCGACCCGATGCCGCTCCGCCTCGGAAACTTCACCCACGTAGCCGGTGAAACAGACAGACCCAAGCCCGGTCGTGTAGCGCCTGACCTCTTCCATCTGAATACTGACACCGGGGAAACGACTCCCCTGTTCCTCAATCACGGCTATCATCTCAAAGGGCACGTCGCGCATTATCGGGGCCGGCTGGTAGCGACTGACCATGTTTCGACGCAACCGCTTGAGTACTTCGGCCGTGTCCAGACCGATAAGGTCGGCCAGATTGAGCACGGTTGTATCGCGGACTGATTCGGAGGCTACTATTGATACCGTGAACGATGGTCGATTGTCTATGATAATGCGATGCTCACGATCGTACACCGTTCCTCGACCGGCCACCAGCGGCTGGACTCTGATCCGATTGTTGAGAGACTGTTCAGCCAGTTCGGCGTGTTCGGCGATCTGCAGTTTGACCAAACCGCCAATCGTAATCAGCAGAACGATCAGCGCGATCAACAGGCCGGCCTTTTCACGATACTGAATGCTTAGGGTGGAGCGTTGCATGAAACACTCAGAATAGCGCCTTGATTTTCGTTATTGTGATGCGGCCTTCCTTGATCAGGAAAAACAACCAGGCCGGAAGCGCCGTGTAGACGGCTCCGGGTAAGGCGATGGCAGTCAACTGGTACCAGAAGTCTACGCCGCCGTTCGTTAGCAGGATCAGAATGTTATGCAGGAAGACGCCGCCCACAATCAATAGTAGTCTGGCGTACAGTGAATCCAGGTTTAGTCTTTCCCGCGCATGATAGGCCGCCAGGCCCAGTCCGGCCAGCCACAGTACGTGCCAGCCGACAAGATCGGGTGAGCCGGACGCCAGAACCAGTCCCACGGCAAAACCGAACCAGGTCGCCACCAACTCAGATTTGTAGACAGCCACCGCGAGAACCAGCAAAGCGGCCAGATTGATCTGGGCCGTGTAGATGGCGGTGACACCCGAGAGCACCACAACGTGCAGGCCCATCAAAAACAGGTATAGCACAAACGGCAGAGCGCGTGTCATGGGTTCTCCGGTAAGAGAATAAAGAGCTCCTCAATGGTGCGGAAATTGACCACCGGCTCAAGCGTGACCATCGAGTACGGCATGTTTTGCGGTCGCTCAACCGATGTCACCACACCCACCTTCAACCCGGGCGGATAGATACCACCGAAACCGGAAGACAATATGGTGTCACCGACGGCAATGGCGCCCTGGTTTGGAAAATTCGAAAGGACCATGCCCTCTGTGGGCAGATAGCGCACAATTCCCATTTCCCGGCTGGTTGCGACGCGACCGGCCACGCGGTTGAGCGGATCGGTCAGACACTGTATTTTGGCATAACCCGGCATAACTTGCTGCACCCGTCCGACCAGCCCGACCTGATTGATGACCGGTTGATTGATCAGTACGGAATCGATGTACCCCTTGTTAATGGCTGCCGAGATAGGTAGCTGGCCACCGGTAACGGACACAACGCGAGCCGGCAGGAGCCGATAGCCGGGTGGCGGTTCGAAGCCCAGGACCGAACGCAGTCGAACGTTTTCGCGACCGGCCTCTGAAAGCGCGCCTACCTGCAGGCGAGCCGAGGCCAATGAATCCCGAAGCAGGCGGTTTTGTTCGTTCACACCGTCCAAATCCAGAACGGTCGAGCTTACTTTTTGAAAGGGAAGGTGAGTGGCGTCCAGAACGGCCTGACAGATGAGTTTATTAAAACCGGGCAAGCCGACAACCAGGATGATTACCAGGGACAGGATAACACCGAGATTAACGGCACGCCAACTCTTATAGGAAAGACCGGATCTCCTGTTTAGCATCGCAGACGCCTGTCAGATTCAATCCCTGGTCAGTCGACAGCATCCATAAGGGCCAGGACGTCGCCGGGTGAGGCAGCCTCCAGAAGTTTCTTGCGGTTTTCTTCAGGTTTCATCAGATACGACAAACGAGCCATCACGTTCAGATGGGCGCCGATAGCATCCTCCGGCGCAGCGATCAGAAAGAACAGCTTTACCGGCTTGTGGTCCATGGCGTCGAAGTCGACACCATCGTCACAGCGCCCGAAAGCGATTACGATCCCCTTCACCGACCTTGTCTTGGCATGCGGGAAGGCAACACCGTATCCAACACCTGTTGTCACCAGGTTCTCACGTTCTTTGATGTCCTTAAGAAGTTGGTCTGAGTCTTTGACCATATTGGAATGACTCACGAGTTCGACCAACTCCTCAATCACTCCGTCCTTTTCGGTGGTCTTGAGCCCGAAATTGACCAGGGTTTCATCGCAGAATTTAGATAGTTTCATAGATCACACCCTTATTCATATTTCTCGGCTTCATCAATCAGCAGCACCGGTATGTCGTCGGTGATACGGTATGACAACCTGCAGCTCTCACAGAGCAATTGGTTTTCCACTTCGAGATAATTCAGTTTGCCCTTGCATTTGGGACAAGCCAGTTTTTCCAGCAATTGGTTTGACAAAGCCATATCGGATTCCTCAACGTTCCTCAAACTCACCCATCTTGCGGTACTTGGCCAGCCGATCATCCAATAGCTCAGATACAGATTTGGCTCTAAGTTCCGCCAGGGCGGTCAGGATCTCCTTCTTTAACGTTTGGGCGGTAGCTGCGGGATCACGATGGGCTCCTCCCGTTGGCTCGGCCACTACCCGGTCAATCACTTGCAGTCGCATTACATCATCGGAAGTTACTTTCAGCGCCTCGGCCGCCTCCGAGGCCTTGGCGGCATCGCGCCAGAGAATGGCGGCACAGCCCTCGGGCGATATCACCGAATACCAAGCGTACTCAAGCATCAAGACAGTGTCGCCGACGCCCACACCGAGCGCCCCACCGGATGCACCTTCGCCGATTATGACAATAACAATCGGTACTTTGAGGCGGGACATCTCCTTGATGTTATGGGCGATAGCCTCCGCCTGACCGCGCTCCTCAGCGCCAATCCCGGGAAAAGCACCGGGCGTGTCGATCAGCACGATGATCGGGACGTCGAACTTCTCGGCCAGCCGGAATAAACGAAGCGCCTTGCGGTAGCCTTCTGGATGGGCCATGCCGAAGTTGCGCATCAACTTCTGTTTGGTGTCACGACCCTTCTGTTGACCCACGATCATCACCGGCATATCGTCAAGCTGAGCGAATCCGCCGATCATGGCGCGATCATCGGCATATCCACGATCGCCGTGGAGTTCCACGAAGTCGGTGGTCATCATCTCGATGTAGTCGAGTGTATAGGGACGTTTGGGATGACGCGACAACTGCACCCTTTGCCACCGCGTAAGACGAGTGTAGATGTCCTCGCGCAAGCGGGCCAGTTTTTTCTCCAGACCGACAATCTCGCCGTCAAGCTCGATACTCTCCCCAACAGAGAAATCGCGCATGTCGGAGATCTTCTTTTCCAACTCGACCAGGGGGCGTTCAAATTCCAAATAGGGTCTGTCGACCATGCTCTGCCGTTCTATGTTCTGTCGTTTTCGACGGTTCCATTGGCCGAGCGTCGATTGCGACGTCGACGAGCGACCAAACCGGTCACTAAAATAAAGAATGACACCAGAATAACAACCATAAAAACGGCCAAAACGGCCAGGACAATCACCCGGTTCCACAAGAACATACCAAGGGCAAAGCCTGAGAATACAACGCCCAGCCCATAGAAGACCAACACCACTTTTCGGGGCGAAAGTCCGGCCAGGGACAGGTAGTGAAAAAGGTGGCGGCGGTCAGCCTGCATGACGTTTCGACCGCTCAGCATCCGGCGTAAAAACGAAGCCGCTGTTTCCAGGATCGGTACACCCAAAGCCAATAGGGGAAGATACAAAGCCGACGCCGTGAACGACTTCAAAGGCGCCAACAAACTAAAAACGGCAAAGTAGTAGCCCAACTGCATGGAGCCTGAGTCTCCCAGGAAAACCCGGGCAGGATAACGATTGTAAACGAGAAACCCGGCCAGAAAGCCGATCAGACCTGGCATAAACAACACCCCCCAGCCTGAGTCGAGCAGCCGACCGATGACCAGAAGGGTGATCGCAGCGATCAGGGCTACACCACCGGCCAGGCCGTCGAGACCGTCGATCAGGTTCAGCGCATTGGTCATGACCACCACCCAGAGAACGGTTATCAAAAGTGAGGCCGCGCCAACATCGACGGAACCATACGGGGTGGTAAGAAACTCCACACTGATCCCGGCCGCGTAAAGCATGAGCCCGACCAAAATCTGCGCGGCCAGTTTGACATGTGCCGAAAGAGGCGAAAGGTCATCAGCCAAACCCACCAAGGTTATGACCATGGCGCCCAAAAAGACGTAGAAAAGCGACGAGGAGGCGCCGGGGGACCATTCTGGAAAAACCAGCCCGCACACCAGCAAAGCCAACCAAACGGCAAAGAACAAAGCCACGCCGCCGAGATACGGCACCGGCCGCTTGTGGCGTTTGTGTTTTCCCGGTCGATCCAGCAGTTCATGGCGATGACCCAATCGAATCAACACCGGTAAACTAATGGCCGTGATGGCCAGCGACGTAACTCCTACCACCAAAATCAAGTCAAACGGCATGGCTTACCCCCTCCCCCGCCTGAAAAGCAAAGTGGCAAGCACGACCAGGAGATTCAATACCAGGATCATCGGCAACACCAACAGTGAAAACCCGTTGGGCAAATGCTTTAGAAAATACCGCCACACCGAAAGATGATGACGACAGGCACGCACCGAACCACCCGCGTTACTACCGTGGCCCCAGTCATGAACAGAGCCCGCCCCGGGCACAAAGTAGTTTCGATAGCCCAGCGACTTCAGGCGCAAACACAGATCGGTGTCTTCCATGTACATGAAAAACCGTTCGTCGAAACCACCCACGCGGTCGTGAAGCGATCGCCTGATCATCAACACGGTCGCGGCCACTGCATCTACAACCGTTGTCTCGCGAAAATCCCCAAGGGTGTAGATATGTGAGTTGCCAAACGATCTGGCCAAGATGGAACCACGTGAAAAAGCCATGTTGTATATCGTTGGAAAACGTCGGCATGTGGCCTGAAAGCTGTCGTCGACGTTTCGCATCCTGGGTACTACCGCCCCCGCTTTGTGATCGTTTTGGATGACCGATCTCAGACATTCAATACAGTCCGAATCCAGTCGGACATCGGGATTGAGAAACAGCAAAAACTCCCCATCGGTTTCCCTGAGGGCCTGATTGCATGCGGCCGCGAAACCTCGGTTCTTGACATTGACAACAACCTTCGCGTGGGGAAACTGGTGTTTTATCTGTTCAGGGGAATCATCGTCGGACCCATTGTCGATCACGACCAACTCGGATTCGATACCTTCAATTGCGTGATGAAGAGAGGCCAGACAACCCGTAAGAGCGGGTGCGGAATTGTGAGTTACGATGACAATGGAGACTTTGTTTTTGACCAAAACCGGCGTCTTATCCTAGCCAAGTTTGCCGAACATCGACTTCAACCTCAACAGCCAGACCATCCAAATAGCCTCACGCATGATTTTCTTCGACATTTTGGATTCACCGGCCGTGCGATCGACGAAAATTATTGGAATCTCCTTGATGCTGAAACCCTTTTTCCACACCCGCATGGACATTTCAATCTGGAAAGAATAGCCGGAAGCCGTCACGGCATCCAAGTCCAACGCTTCAAGAACCTCCCTACGAAAACACTTGAACCCGCCGGTGGCATCTCTCAGGGGCAGACCGGTTATAATGCGAGTGTAGACATTGGCGCCGTAAGACAACAGCAGGCGCGACATCGGCCAGTTGATCACATTGACTCCGGAGATGTAGCGGGAGCCGAGAACCAGGTCGTGCTCCTGAATCTCTTTCAGAAAGTCCCTGATGTACTCCGGACCGTGCGAGAAATCGGCATCCATCTCAAAGATAAAGTCGTACTTTCGTTCGATAGCCCACCGGAACCCGGCCAGATAGGCCCGCCCCAGTCCCTCTTTCTTCTCACGATGCAGCACATTGACGTTTTCGTCCTCCGCTACCAGTCGGTCGGCGATCTGGCCGGTCCCATCGGGGGAATTGTCGTCGACTATCAAGACATGTATGCGCGGGTCCAAAGGCAAAACCGCATGGACTATCTTCTCGATATTGTCGGCTTCGTTGTAGGTAGGGAATATTATCAGAGCGCGTTGAGGTTGACTCATGAAAGAGGTTCTTCCTTTGTTTGTCCTTTTCGGCGGCGAAAAAGGAAATAGGCCGCAGATACCAACAGCAGGTATATGAGTGTCGAAGTGGTCATCATCTTGCCGGTTGCATATCTTTCAGAATTGTACCAAAACTGCACCTGCTCGGTTCCCGCAGGCAGAGCCACGGCGCGGAAAGTGCCGTAGGACCGAAGCAACTCAGTGGGCTTGCCGTCAATACTGACGTGCCAGGCATCGAAATAGTTGTCGGTCAGCACCAGCAACTGGTTGGCCGCGCAGCTTACGCCGACCGTCACAGAGTCTGTTTGGTAGTCAATTATCCAGGCGCTGTCGGCAAGAGTGCTGTCTTCGGTAATCGAAAGCGATGGTTCTTTTTCAAGATACACGATATCCTGAAGGTTCTCACTCCCTTGGAGAATCAGGGGATATATCTCCTTACGATCATCAAAGAGACGATACTTGTCCGACAAAAACACGCGCGGCAGGGCGTTGTTGTTTCTGTAAAGCTGGACCGATCCGAAAATGGCGGCCGCCGTAACCGGTTTGTCACCGAAATAGCCATCCGGCATTTGCTGATTGGCCGGCGCTACGATATAACCGGCTGAGGACAGGTTCAACAGACGCGGGTTGATCTGGTTTTTTGCTCCCGGTCCTCCCAGCAGTTCATCGAACCAACGCAGTTGGTTGCCGTGATAGCCGGTCACAACTTCGACACCGTAGTACGGCAACATATCTTCGGGCATCGCTTTGAAATTCATGACACGGTAATGGTCGGGCTGATTTTTGAGGTAGTCGGCCACCGGGTTGGGTCCCCAATGCTGGTTGGGGTCGACAGTATCGACAAAGCGTTGATTGAAACGGACACCATCCACGACTGAGACGCCGACAACCACCAGCAAGACGCCGGCGCCAGCCCGTCCTGAGCGAAACAACCAGATAGCGCCTGAAGCCAGCGCCGAGAACAAAAAGGCCAGCCAGGCACCGGACTGAATAGCCGGAAGATTAACATAAGCCAGGTCCAGCTTGGACATGTTCTGGTTAACCATTTGCCGGGGAGCATCCTCGTAGAAAACCGAACACCATGCACTCAGGGCGCCCTTACCGCCTGCTGAAAATATCAAAGCCAACAGAAGCATCAAAGCGGGCAATCCAAGCAGCCAATAATTGAAATTGAAAAACGGTTTCGACTCCGACGACCGGTTGCGTGAATCACGCAACCACTCAAGACCCATGCCGGCCAGGAGGGCAGCCGAAAACGAAAAGATGAACATTATCATTGAGGGCGCTCGAAGCGCTTTCACTTTTGGTATCAGATAGTAGAACAGTTTGAACAACGGGGTCGTCGCACCCAATGCATACACCAGAGCGAATATGGCCAACCCGCCGAAAAACCATGACTCCTTCCGTCGGTAGAACAGAAGACCTATCATGGCCACAAAGATAGTGACTACCCCGACCGCTTCGGAGTTGTCTTTGAAATAGTTCTTCCCCCAGTAGGCGGTTCTGGTGTTCTGGCTGGAGGTCCCGGCAAACTCCGGGATTAGCAAAGACATGGCCTCTTCTTCGTGCATCGACCACGAGGTCGCCCACTCCCAACCGGCTTTGGAATCGGCGCGCGGTGAGAATTCAGATGTGTAAAGATACCCGGGATAGAATTGAATGGCCGAAAGAAGCAGCCCAACCACCACAGCGTAGGCTGTTAGTGAGGCAGGACGCAGGACCGAAAGCAGGGCTTGCTTATCTCTCAGCATTACAATCAACCTGAACAGCGCGTAGAACGCAACCACCCAGAGAGTGAAGTATGACATCTGCGGGTGTGGTGACAAGATTATCACCCCAAGCACCATGCCGAGCGTGCTGAACATGAAAAACTGTTTCAAACCCCTATTATTGAACCCAAGCTCAAGAAACAGGATGACCAACGGAAAGAGAGTTGTGACGAATATCTTACCGTCATGGCCCGGAGCTACGAACGATATCAGATAGCCGGCGAACATGTAGCAGACAGCGGACATCAAAGCCGCGACTTTCGATAGCCGGAACCGCCGCGCCGTAAGATACATAAACAGCCCGGCCAGGAAGATATGAATCACCAGGTTGAGACCGAGCATACGGTAGATGGACCCAACGAATTTCAATGCCGAGAGTGGATAAAAAATGTCACCGTGAAAAGCCTCGACATACGGCATGCCGCAGAAGATATACGGATTCCACTGGGGCACGCTTCCATGCTCGGCGACATGGTCGACCAGATATGACCTGAAGAAGATACCTGCCTGAATCGTATCGGAACCGAAGAGCATCTTGTCGGAAAAGATGAACCCACCGAACAGGACCAACAACGCGATAAAGATCACGCCGAAAGCTATCGGCGCAAACCAGGGGGAGTTCTCGATATCGAATGAGCGGCTGGTCACTCGCTGAGTTGGTTGTTTGGTGCGTTTCTTCTTAGCCATACAGGATCACTTTGCTTACTTTCTTATACACAGGGCGATCAGGGCCGCTGTGACTTCGATCAGGATAGCCCACAACCGGGCCAAAACGGGCACCAGGGGAGCAATCGGTCCCAGAAAAGGCGCCAACATAAAACCCATGACCATCTCGCGGGGACCGAGACCACCCGGAGCAAACAATGTCAGATAACCGATCTGGTAGGCGGCGTTGAAAATCCCCGCCGCGGCAATCAGCGACAGATCGGCCTGAGGTATCACCGACATAACAAAGAGATAGAAGGCGATACCGTAACAAAACCAGCCGACAGCATAACCAACGAACAGTCTGAGGGCAACCTTTTTGTCCAGCGCAAAGTGCACCTGGGGTCGTGAGAGCCGTCGCAAAACAGCATTACCCATCCTCAACAGTCGCTGCGGCCAGAGCACCAACAGCGCCGACAATGCAATCCAAACAGCGGTGAGCAGATAGGTGCTGGTGGCGCCCAGCACGGCCACCTGGTCGACCAATAATCCCGGCTCCAACTGTAGAGCGACCACGAATACCAACAAAGAGGCCGGGATGGCGAACATCTGAACCAACACAAACGAAGCCGTTGCTTGTTCGGGAGGGATGCCTTCTTTTTTGGTCAGGTAGAGAATACCCAAGAGCGGCCAGATTTTCCCCGGAATGTACCTACCCATATCGGACAGGTAGAAAATCCGAAACGATTTGGTCAGTGACACTTTGTGGCCAAAACCGAGGATCAATCGTTGCCAGTTGGAGGACATAATAACGAAAGTGCCGAGACCGACCAAGACCGAAAGCAGGAGCGTCCAGTAGTCGATCTGCCACTGGTACTCTTTGATGTCAGTCCAGTTACTGTTTACTTGATGATAGACAAAATACACAACCACCAGGGTCAGGGCTATCTTGAGAATGGTACCGACTGTTTTCTTGAAGGTCATGAGATAACCGCGCACAGGCCGTGTGTTGAAAAAGTTCCCAGACCCGGTTTCGTCAGGTCTTGCGAATCTGCGCGAGTAGATTCGTGTGACCTGACGCGGCCAAGCCGCCCATAAATGGGTCTCGCGGGCTTCGCCATGTAGCACCAAAGAGCGCGAAGCGCAAAAGACCGATTTATCGGTGTCGGGGCTTGGACAGGCCGAAGGCAGGGTTGTGACCTGGTACCCCACCCAGAGCGCCTCGCGGCGGGTGGGTTTACCCGATACTCAGAAAAACCCACCTGGCGCTTCGCTATAGGTGGTGTACCAAAAAACGACCGCCCATGCGTCGTCTGCGTTCGGGGTGACAGTGGCCGACCCGGACAATCGCCGCCGCTGGTCGATAAAACTGCCATCGTGATAAGTTCCCCACAATCGCTTTGGGGCCAAGGCGACGGTTTGGGGTGCCGGTTAGTGGTTATCAGTACCGCCACCTGGTTTGTCATAGCGCATGAGCCGCATCATCTTTTTGCGCAAGTCGGACATCTCATCTTTGACCGCAACCTGTCCTTCGGCCATGAAACCCATCAGGAATAACGCTGAGCCGATTCCAACCAGTAACATGACAAGGTACAACAGGGGTCGATAGCCTTCTCCGTCCAGTCTCAGGTAAATGGCCACCAGTCCGACCACCAGTCCCAGAATCACCAGGATGGAACCTATTGAGCCGAAGAACAAAAGGGGTTTGCGCAAGAAGGTGATCTGGAATTTCACGGCCAGCAGGTCAAGCACTCCGATGGGTATGCGCCAGATGGAACCGAATTTGGAGGCGCCCCAGTTTCGTTCGTGCAGGGTCACCTTTGCCTCCTCTATACGAAAGCCTTTGTCGGCGGCCAGGGGCACCAGGTAACGGTGCCAGTCACGCCGCAGGAACACTTCTTCAACCACTTCCCGCCTGAACGCTTTGCATGAATTAAGGTCATGTATTTTCAGTCCAAAGAGCTTTCGTGACAGTCTATTGTAGACCCCCGAGACGAATGGTTTCTGGTAGTTGCCCTGTTTCCATCCGGCACACAAATCGGCCCCGTCGGCGATTTTGGCGACCAGCTTGGGAATGTCCTCAGGCAGAAACTGAAGATCGGCCGGGTAGAATACGAACACATCACCCCGAGCCAGGCCAAATCCGGTCAACAGCGCCTCGGTCAGGCCCAAGTTGCGCCCATGCGATTCGTACCGCACAAAACCGAACTTCCGCCCGGCCTCTTTGATCTTATCCAGTGTTCCGTCGGTCGAGCCGTCATCGATTATTACCAATTCGTTATCAAACGGAGCCGCCTGGTCCATTTCATGAAACAACCGGCAAAACTGTTCGATATTGCCTTCTTCGTTCATGGCCGGCACAATTGTCGTTACCAGGAAATCGTATTTATTGTCAGCCGTCACTGTCGGGACCTTTCAGCTCAGCGTAGAGCGCCTTCATCCGGTTGGAGGTCGGAGCGAATTTCAAAGCGCGTTCCAACTTTTGCAGGGCCAGGTTCTTATACATCAGACTTCCCGTAGCGTCATACCGATTCTTATAGAGTACCGCCAGAGTTCCGATAAGATTGTAGTTCGTTGGGGAAAACTCAATAGCTTTTTTCAACAACTGTTCAGCCTCGGCGTATTGACCGGTCGTCTGGGCCATATTTGCGGCCAACAGATAACCGGACATACTGTTGGGATAAGTCTCAGTAAACTCCTGCAGGTATTGCGCCACCTGATCGGATTCACCGGACCTATAACTGTCGACCAGCTTCTCAAATGTGGATAGCTGATAGCTGTCAGCCGTTGGATTTCCTGTGTGACCGGCAATCCGATACAACCGAACATTCATACGCCCCACCCGATAGGCGCAAATCCGAACAGCACCACCCATCACATAGGGGTGGTCGTTGCGGGCGCGTTGTTCGTTAGCTTCATCGAGAAGCAAATGGGTGATGGGGAACCTGGCAAACAACGTGGTGTCAACCTCGACTACGCCGAACATGTGAATAATACAGCCGAGGTCGTTGTCCTGAGTCAGGGTGGCGGCATAGGGGCCTGACAACACCGCGCCGGGCGAGAGAATCATGCCCAGATCGGCTGAATTGTCGCGCATGGTGTAAGTAGTCCAGTTAAACCAGCCGACCCCGAGCGCCGCACCTTGTCCGATGGTACTCCCAAAGGCGATTATCACCACTACTCGACCGGCCATCTGCGGGAGACTTATGCTGTATCTGCGCACCAGTATTACCGTCACCACGGTCAGTAGCGTCAGAATCGCAGCTATTCCGGCAGCCTCGAACTTGACCTCATCAAAAGCGAAGGGCCAGCCCCATCGTTCGGCCATGGCCGACCAGGACTGACTTACGACCACCATGACAATAGGGAACAACATAACCGGAAACAACCAGGGTATATTGCTTCTGGTGGCGGACGTCGAAAAGCCCGCCCACCAACGAGCCAGAAGAATGGCGGCAGCCCCGCAAAAAGGGTAGATTAGCACCATTTCATACCGAAGTGGTTGATAGTTCCAGATCATCAGTGAGCCATAGAAAGCAACTATCATGGCTGCAACAAAAAGCTGTCCGCTGGAAACAGCCGAGGATTTTCTCCTCCACATATCCAATCTACCGGCGTGGAAGAACAGGTAGCCCACATACACCGCTCCCAAAAGCGCCGCTGTGGTCATCCTGGGAAAGAGTTCCGAGTTCACGCCGAAGGAAACAAGTTTCCAAACGAAATCATCAAAAGACTGCAGCCCTTCAGGCGATCCATAGAGCGACAACGTTTTCTCGCCGATATAACCTGTCACCTCCTGCTGCGTTGGCAGGTAGCTGAAGACAATCCAGAACAACATGACCAAAGCAAAACCTGAGACATAAAAGATCGCCGGCCTGAAACGACCCGCCTTTTTGTCGGACACCAATGCCTCATGCAAAAGCATACAGGCAAACGGAAACAAAAACACAATTCCCGTGATCTTGCCGAAAAACACAGCCACAGCCAGGGCTGCGCCTCCAGCGGCATAACCGACCGGATTCCGGGCGTGCGTTACCAGCAAGAGACTCAAAGCGGCATAGAACCACATGGCGTTCTCCAAGAACGGAAAACGCCCGAAGAAAAACTGGCTGAAATTGAGACCGATCAGGGCCAGGTAGATCAATCCAGCCGCATGCCCGGCTGTCCTCCTCAAAAACAAAAAGAAAAACAACAGCCCGCCGAACGAGTAGATAAGTCCAACCAGTTTCGATTCGACCATGCCGGTCCCGACCAGTTTGAAGACAACCGTCGCCAGAACGGTGACCGATGACTTCAAAAAGAACACGTAGCGGTTGTCGTGGTACGGATTAAACTCACCGGCCTCGACATAGTTGGCTGCATAGAGCGTGTACTGGGGCGGATCGGTGTAGATATCGGTAGAGCCGGAAACATCAGCCGGTGGATCGGCATCCAGACGCCACAATCGCAAACCCAGGATCAGGGCAAGCAGACTTAGGGCGATAACCGTATCTCTTGAGATTCGAAAACGCATTTCGTTAGTCTCAGCCAAAGAACGCTTTCACTTGGTCGGCAACATACGTCACTTGCTCATCAGTCATCTCAGGATAGATAGGCAGAGATAATATTTCACCGGCCATCTTTTCGGTAATTGGGAAGTCCCCTTCACGACAATCGAGATAGTCAAACGCCTTTTGCATGTGGATCGGGATCGGGTAATGGATCAACGACGGCACACCGCTCTCGCTGAGATGCTTCTGCATCTGATCGCGCTGTTCGGTTTCGATAACATAGAGATGGAACACTTGCCTGAGGTCATCATCGAATCTCGGCAACTTGATCGGCACCGCGGCCAGTAACCGGTTATACAGCAACGCCACCCGGTTACGTTCTGAGTTCCAATGATCCAGATGCGACAGCTTAACCTTCAGCACCGCCCCCTGGATACCTTCCATGCGAGCGTTGTAACCGAGCAACTCGTGCACATATTTCTTGTTGGAACCATGGTCGCGTAGCATCCGGACCTTGCGGTCAAGCTCCGGGTCATCGGTTGTCACGGCACCGGCTTCGCCGTAGGCGCCCAGGTTCTTGCCGGGATAAAACGAAAATGCGGCCAGCCTGCCCATCGATCCGGCCGGACGGTCTTTGTACCTGGCCCCGTGCGCCTGTGCAGCATCTTCGAGTACCGGGATATCATGGTTGGCGGCCAGTTGTGTTATGGCGTCCATGTCGGCCGGGCAGCCGTACAGGTGCACCGGAATGATGGCCCGTGTTCGTGAGGTGATGGCCATCTTCAAGAGCGTCGGGTCCAGGTTTCGTGTTTCCGGGTCGATATCGACCAAGACCGGTCGGGCTCCGGCATGAACGATGGCGGCAGCCGTGGCAATGAACGTGTTGGCCGCCGTGATGACTTCGTCACCCGGTCCGACTTCCAGTGCCCGCAGGGCCAGGGTCAGCGCCGTGGTGCCGCTGTTGCAGCCGATGGCGAACTTGGTGCCGCAATAGTCGGCGTAGGCGCTTTCGAATTCCTGCACCGCCGGTCCCAGGACGTAGGCGGAACTGTCCAGAACCTTTCGGATAGCCTCATCGATCTCGGGCTTGATCGATTGGTAGTTGGCTTGCAGATCGAGGTATTTGATTTCCATATCATTCCTTGTAGCTCTGTCTTCGGTGTCTTGTCTTTGCAGGTCAGTCCGCCGCGGCGGACCGTGATCCTGACCATTGCGTTCTTCTTGTAGGCAGGTCTGTCTTCAAACCTGCCGATTGTGGCGGGTCCACGCCGCGGCGCGCAGGCGAAGACGGACCCACCCTGCGAGGAGGTTATGGTCACAGTAAGATAGCCGCCTTCGACCAGCCTGTCAAGGTGGCGGTTGGGGAAGATCAGTTCTCCTGTCGAAACCTGCCCCTCGACTGCGCTTGGGGCATCCCTTCGGGCCAGGGGTCTCGACCTACCAGACTGTCGGGTCAGAATTTTTAGGCGGGCCAAAACCAAGAACCGACAGAACAGCGACGGATGAGATGTGGACTCATCGGCGTCATTGCGAGGAGGGAACGCAGTGGCCGACGCGGCAATCTCAATTTGTTGTACATTTGTCATGCCGAGTGCAGTCGTGGCATGAGCCCTGGCAATTCACCCTTCGACTGCGCTCAGGGTGACGGAGTCGAGACGCACTCACACTTACATTGCGCGAAGCGTGAAAAAAATCGACCTGTCACCTGTGGTGGTCGAGTCTTCAGACTCGGCCACGTTACCCGGCGCGATCTGAAGATCACACCGGCACAATTCGTTGAGCACCCCTCGACTCCGCTCGGGGCATCCCTTCGGGCCAGGGGTTTCGACCTACAAGAAACTGGCGCACAACAATGGCGGGTTCACGCCGCGGCGCGCAGGCGAAGACGGACCCGCCCTACAAGAGTAACAACTTCATCGCTCGCTTGCTACCGTTCGAAGACAACCTTCCCGCCGACCAAAGTCATGTGAGCACGACCGGCCAGTTTCCAGCCTATGAACGGCGTGTTTTTGGAAAGCGACCGGATATCCTTTTCGCGCACCGTCCACTTCTTGTCCGGATCAATGATCGTAATGTCGGCCACCGTTCCTTCCTGTAACCGGCCGCCCGGCAGGTTGAGAATACGGGCCGGGTTGATTGTCATTTTACGAATGACATCGGCCCAACTGAGGTATCCCTTGTCGATGACGAATTTCTTTACCAGCCCCAGTGTCGTCTCCAGTCCGATCATCCCCGGCGGCGCCTGATCGAACTCGCAGTCCTTCTCCTCCATCGAATGCGGCGCATGGTCGGAGGCAATGCAGTCGATAGTGCCGTCCACCAAACCCTCAAGCACACCTTCCTTATCCTCGTGCGACCTTAAGGGCGGGTTGCAACGGAGACTGGTGTTGAACTCTTTGCCTATTTCTTCGTCGGTCAGCACCAGGTGGTGCGGGGTGACTTCGCAAGTGACATTTATCCCGTCCGCTTTGGCCTGACGGATAGCATCAACGGCTCCTTTGGTGGTTACATGCTGGATGTGCAACCGGCTGCCGGTCACGCGGCAAAGAGCAATATCCCGCTGCACCGCGATCTCCTCGGCCACCGACGGCGCTCCCGCGATACCCAACCGGGCCGACTGGTACGATTCGTTCATGACAGCACCGGCACAGAGAAACTCATCCTCGGCATGTTGCATCACCGGAATTCCGAACATACTCGCATACTCCAGCGCCCGCCTCATGATCTGTGGGTTCTGAAGGTAGCGTCCGTCGTCGGAGATGCCAACGGCTCCGACCTTGATGAGGTCACCGATTTCCGACAGCTCGGCCCCATTTGACTGCTTGGTGATAGCGCCGACCACATAGACTCGGGCATCGGCCTCCTTGGCCCGGTCTTGCACGAACTTGACTGTTTCCTGGTTGTCGATCACCGGCGTTGTGTTGGGCATGCAGCAGACCGAGGTAAACCCACCGGCGGCCGCGGCGCGACACCCGGTGATAACCGTTTCCTCGTCCTCGCGCCCCGGTTCGCGCAGATGCACATGTATATCGATCAATCCGGGCACCACCAGTTTGCCCGAGGCGTCAATAATCTGATCGTCGGCGAATCCTCTCAACAGCGTCGTTGATTTTCCCTCCAGCGCAATCTTGGCCACGCTACCGTCTTTGATAAACAGATCAGCATCACGCCCGAAGCCGAGTTCCGGATCGATGACTCGCCCGCCTGTTACCACCAGATCATATTTCTTGCTTGCCATTATTCGGTTTCTCCTTCCGTCCGCCCCGACAACAGATAGAGCACCGCCATACGTACTGCCTGACCGTTGGTCACCTGGTCGAGAATCACCGAACTCTTGCCGTCGGCTACATCGGAGGACATCTCGACACCGCGATTGATCGGTCCCGGATGCATGACTGTGTAGTTTCGATTGAGTCGTTTGAGCCGTTCCCGGTTGACGCCAAACAGAGCCGAGAACTCACGCCGCGATGGAAACAGCCCGGACTGTTGACGCTCTTCCTGAATGCGCATTACGTTCACAACGTCGGCGCCATCAAGCGCTTCGTCGAGATCGGTGTAGACATCACAACCGAACTGGTCCACCTCATAGGGCATCAGGGTCGATGGTCCGCAGACGGCCACCGAAGCACCCATCGTTTGCAGACCCCAGATATTCGAACGAATGACGCGCGAGTGTTTTACATCACCGACCAGCACCACGCGCAGCCCATCCAGTTTGCCGTACTTTTGTCGGATCGTGAACATATCCAAAAGTGCTTGCGTGGGGTGTTCGTGGCAACCGTCACCGGCATTGATAATATTGGTGTCCATGCACTGGGTAAGGAAATATGGAGCGCCTGAAGAGGAGTGTCGTACCACGGTCATGTCGATTTTCATTGCTTCGATATTCTGCACGGTATCGCGTAGCGACTCACCTTTCTTGACCGAGGATGTCGAAGTGCTGAAATTGACGGTGTCTGCCGAGAGGCGTTTCTCGGCCAACTCGAATGAAATTCGGGTGCGCGTCGACGGTTCATAAAAGAGGTTGAGCACCGTAATACCGCGCAAGGTGGGAACCTTTTTGATTCGACGTTCGATCACCTCGCGGAAAGTAACGGCCGTGTCCAGAATCTTCTCGATATCTTCGCGCGGAACACCCTCAAGCCCTAACAGGTGTCGTGAACTCAATCGGCTCATTTGGACCTCCCTGTCTTGGACTTGGCCGCTTTCCCGGTTTTGGTGGCCGAGGCTGCTTTCTCATCATGTTCCAGCCGGACCTGATCGGCGCCGTCCTTTTCATCAAGCTGCACCAGCACCCGGTCCGATTTGGCCGTGGGAATGTTGGCGCCTACATAGTCGGCTTTGATTGGCAGTTCTCTATGGCCTCGATCAACCAGCACGGCCAGTTGAATGGTACGTGGCCGTCCAAAGTCGACAATCTGATCCAGCGCCGAACGAACGGTGCGGCCGGTGAACAGGACATCGTCGACGATAATCACATTGCGATCAACCACCTCGAACAGAATATCGGTGCGTTGCACAATCGGTTGGGCCAGTGTGGAGTGGACATCGTCGCGGTACAAACTGATGTCCATCAGGCCCACCGGCACCTGGACACCCTCAATGTCCTCTATGGTGGCAGCAATACGGCGCGCCAGCGGAGCGCCCCGAGTCAGGATACCGATGAGCACCACACTGTCGGGACCTAAGTTGTGTTCCAGAATCTCGTGGGCGATTCGGGTCAAGGCGCGGCTGATTTTCTTGGCGTCCATTACGACGTCATTCTTGGCAGGCAAAGATACCTCCTGTATCGAAAAAAAAGATGGCTCTTTCCTTGGTTTGAGTTTGTCCGGCGGGAATTATGGCAGAGGTCATCGCTTTGGTTCTCGTCCTTTGGTGACCTCACAGGATCACTTTAAAAGGTTCATCCGTTGTCGGCGTTTTGAGTCAAGAGGACGACGGATGGTGAACTATTACGCTGTCGTTGGATAATAACAGGTTCGGCCACGCAGTCAAGCAGACGTGATAAAAAAAACGCACTATCTTCATCCGCGGTCGCCCGAGAGCGTTGAGACAATCGACGCCAGCCCGGGGGTGTCGAAAAACTCGCTTTTGGTGTGCAGTCGCGCCGACTGATGGTCTGACAGAGTCAGTACCATGTCGGTCAAATCATAGATGATATCGCCGTCATGGGTCACAATCATCATTCCCACCCGTTGTTTTTTGAGCTGTCGGCACAATTGAATAAAGCGCCCGACTCCCTCCTGGTCCAGCCCGCAGGTTGGCTCGTCGAAAAGGACAAAGCGGGGACGCATCGACAACACGGCGGCGAAGGCCAGCCTTCGTTTCTCACCGCCCGACAGGGTGATGGGATCGCGATCTCTGAATACTTCACCATTTAGCCCGGCCAGTTTGAACAGGGCTGCGATCTGGGCTTTGGCCGGCGCACGCCCAAAGTTGGACGGGCCGAAGGCAATCTCCTCGGTGCAGGTGGACAGAAAAAACTGACGCTCCGGTTGCTGAAACAGGGCGGTCACAGAGCCGCGCAGGCGATCCGGTGTAAGTTGACTGCCCTCGGCATCCGACAGCCGAACTTCACCCCGAGTCGGAGTCAGCAGACCACACATTAGCTGCACCAGACTGCTCTTGCCCGAACCTGAAGGACCGACAACACCCAGGATTTCGCCGGCCTCCAGACAAAAACTCAAGTTTTCGATGATCTGAGATTCGCCTGAATAGCCGAAGCCGAGTTTGACGGCCGCGATTTGCTGAAGCGCATCATCGGGCGGAGTCAGGTCAAAACTCGCCGGTATCATCTGATCTGAGTCTGCCGGTGAACAACTGAGAGAACTCCGCACACACAGTTCCTCATCGGCAAAAATCTCCCGGGGGCACCCATCGGCCACCACGCTGCCGTCCAGCATAACAATCAGGCGGTCATACTGCCTGGCCACGTGCGGGTACTGGGTAATCCGTATCTCAATGAGGTCCGGGGTTGCTGTCTTCAATCGTTTGAGTTCATCGGCCAGGAATGACTTACCGGCCTGGTCCAAAAACGAGTCGGGTTCGTCCAGTACCAGAATCGGCGGCCGCAGCACCATCACCGAGCCCAGAGCCACGCGCTGTTTTTCACCGCCCGACAGTTCGCTGGTAAGCCTCTTGCGCAGGTGCCCTATCCGGAATCGTTCGAGGGTTTCAGAAATCCTGCCTTCCATTTCATCCGGCCGAGTGCCCAGGTTCTCAAGGGCGAACGCTATCTCTTTCTCGACCGTAACCGCCACCATCTGATTGTCCGGGTTTTGAAAAAGTAAACCCACCGGCAAAACGGCATGGCTGGGATCATGAATCTCCAGACGTCCGCCTTGCGGCTCAAAAAGACCGGCCAGCATGAGCGCGAAAGTCGACTTGCCACACCCGTTGGCGCCCATGATGCACACCGATTCGCCCACTTCGATTGACAGAGTGAGATGGTTCAGCGCCGGTTGCGGTTGCTCAGGGTAGGAATATGTGACATTGGTCAGCTTTATCATGGCCTGCTACCAGCCGCGAGCCGAACGCAACTGCGTAATCTGCGCTACATGTGTACGGCCATGCACGGCGATAATCTCGACCAGATCGTACAGGCTGATCTTGCCGATCTCCGGATGCTCAGCCGTTCTCTGCCAACTCTCCTCCGGGATCGATTCAAGCATGAAGCAGCACCGATAGTGAACGCCGTGCAGAATAGCCATCGAGATTTCAATCGGCAGCTTAACGTCTGCTAACTTAGCCCACAGGTCCTGATCATACGGCTTGATGATCGGATTCTCCTCGGTCAGTATCCACTTCATCCGCACGAAGGCGTTGACGTGCGCATCGGCCAAATGATGCACGACTTGCCGAACAGTCCACTTGCCGACATCGTAAGGTGTGTCCAGCTGGGCATCATCGAGAGTTTCCACTGCTTCGCTCAAGGTCAGCGGCAGGGCGCGGATTTGGTCGATCAACTCTGTCGGCAACTGTGAACCGGACACTTTTCACTCCTTGGCAAAAGTCTTTCAGCGAACAATCTACGAAAGGAAATCGATGCGGGCAAGCCGACAAGTCGGCTCCTCGCGATGTGCGGCGATAAATCGCTTCTTGGCGCTTCGCGCCGCAGTAATCTCAACCTGAGCACCCCTACCTCACCCTGAGCGGAGTCGAAGGGTGAAGTGAAACCGTAGGTCGAAACCCGTCCCTTCGACAGCGCTCATCCTTCGACTCCGCTCGGCATGACATGAGTAACGCACGAAGCGCGAGAAAGTCATTAATGACCGCGAAGCGTGAGAAAGTCATTTATGACCGCGAAGCGCGAGAAAGCCATTTATGGCCGCTTCGCGCGAAAAACAGGTTTACCTGTGTTACTCCGCCGGCAGCAGGTCCGAGTCTGAATTCCTGATCATCTCGATGTACCCCACTCCGCGGGCACCGAAATATGCTTCCGGCGCTGAATACAACTCGTCATCAAGAGCATCATCCAATGAAATAAAGCGGTAGCCCTGCTCCTCCAGCCGGGTCAGCAGTTCATCAAGGAATTCCGCGTTGAGTTGATTGGCCCTCAACAGGAGAATGTGACGACAGCGACGTTTCAGCACTTCCGAGGCCTGCCCTTCGGCCCGCTTTAACTGTTCGAGAACATGATCGAGATACTCGTCGCCGATACTGAAATAGTCGGCCGAGTCGATTTCGTCGCCCAGTTTCTCCAGTGAGAGGTTGTAGAGATAGTCCTCTACCACAATGGTGGCATGGGCCGTGAAAATATCGTTGGCGGCCAGGTATCTTTTTACCTCGCGCTTGGCCTCCACAGTATTGCCGTAATGCAAGAATGGATAGCGGAAAAAACGCTGTTTCTGGCCGAAGCCTGCGAGCATCGGCTCAAGCGCATTGTGACCGTTGGACAGATCCCGGATAAACGGCTCCCAGCCCAACTGGTGCAGGTCCTGGTGAGATTTGGTCAGGCTGCCCAGCAGGTGACCGTCATTGAGCCAGGCGCCCAGCAGATCATAGTTTCCTTCGATTGAGTTGCCGACCACGAATCCGGCCGCCGGCGCCTTGTGGTTCTTCAGAGCCCGGAGCAAGCCGCTGGTAACATGTTTCGCGTCGGTTTCGGTGAACGACGAGGCTACCGGTAGTTCATCGAAGGTGATGCATATTTGGCCGGTTGTCTTTTTCTTGGCCTTTGCTTTTTGGGCCGTCACCGGCGGCCCTACCACCAGGGCCGGGACAAGAACCAGTAAGGCCCAGACCAGAGCTCGCTGATAAAGTCCCAATCGCGCCTTGCGGTGGGTCTTGCGCATTCGCACCGACGACTTTGTGTGACCCGCCGCGCTAGTCTTGAGTAGGGCAGGATCCCTGTGATCCTGCCAATCTCGGCGGCATCGCAGGGATGCTGCCCTACTAATCGCAGCGTATGGAGTCACAACCCCGCCTTTGTCGGGATCAATACCCGACCCAACGGTGAGGGGGTTTCGCAGCGTTCTCAATATGTCTCTCTGCCTCATGCCTGAGTACCCCCCTTCAATTCGTGCACCATCATCATGTTGGTCTTGTGCGCCGAACCGAACGGCACGCCGCCGGTGATGATCAATTTGTCGCCGCGGCGGGCCAGTTTGAGCCGACGACAAAGTTGTGAGGCGCAAGCGACCATCTCATCAAATGACTGCGGTTGATCGGACTCGACAGCGTAGACCGAGCGGCACAACGACAATTGCCGTTGCAGCCGCGGTTCCGACGTAATCGCAATAATCGGCTGGGCCGGAAACAACTTGGAAATCAGCGTCACCGTGAAACCGGAAGTGGTGAAGGCGAGAATCAGTTGAGCATCGCATAGTTCCTGACAACGACTGACAGCATCGGCAATCGAGGGTGCGATTTCTGCCTCTGTCGTTGGCGTGACCGGATTGGCCGGCGGCTGCAAGTGGGCTTCGGTAGTCTCGATTACCCGACGCATAGTCTGGACCGCTTCCAGGGGATACTGACCAACCGCAGTTTCGGCTGAAAGCATGACACCATCGGCAAAGTCATAGACGGCTGTCGCCACGTCGTTGATCTCGGCTCTGGTGGCGCGGGGATGGAAGCGCATCGACTCAAGCACCTGGGTAGCGACAATTACCGGAATGTGATGCTGGTTGGCTTCGGCAATAATCTGTTTTTGCAGTCTTGGCAGTTCTTCCGGCGCGAATTCCACACCAAGATCGCCGCGTGCTATCAAGACCCCGTCGCTATGGCGCATGATGCTGTCGAGCCGCTTGATTGCCTCCGGTTTCTCCAGCTTGGCAATAAGCCGCTGACTCCCGCTCCATCGTTTTATCAGCCGACGCCCTTGCTCGATATCGTCGGAGCTGCGGACAAACGATAAGGCGATAAAATCGGCATCGAGCCGAACTGCTGTTTTGATGTCGTCTTTGTCCTTGGCCGTAATTGTAGGCAGGTTGATTTTGGAATCCGGCAGATTGATCCCTTTGCCGCTGGAAAGCTGGCCTGAGTTGCGGGCTTTGAGCGTTACACGGCCCTGCGATGCAGTGATCACATCGAATGCGATGTTGCCGTCATCGATGAAAACCCTCTGTTTCGGCTGGATAGCTTTGAGGACTTCCGGATAATTGATTTCAAACGTTCTCTTGGCCGGGTCGGAGCGACGACGACCGAGATTGATCGTCTGGCCCGGTTTGACCGCAATTTCTCCTTTGAAGCGGCCCAGGCGGAGCTTCGGTCCGCCTATATCCATAATCAAGCCAACAGGATAGCGACTTTTCTTGCTACCCTCACGGATAATACGAGCCGCCTTAAGAAAATCGGCCGTTACTCCGTGCGAGCAGTTGATCCGAAACAGATTAACCCCAGCCTCGACCAACTGCCCGACTTTTTTGGCAGATGCGATGGAAGGCCCATAGGTAGCGATGATTCTGGTCTTTTTCATCGGTAGTAGATTATCGCGAAGGCCAATCGAAATCAACAAAAAGCTGACCGACGAACCGTAATTGAGTTCACGTCAACAAGTTACACCGGGCGAGCGACAGCTCGACGGGGGCTACAATGCGACTGCCAAATATAGTCCAAGTTTTTTCGGTCACACTCTTGGAATCTGGTCGAGATTTTCGTATAATAGGAACACTGGATTATGTTGGGTGTCGGTGCTCCGAGATGAGAGGGAACACGAACTTAGCAATGGAATTGTGCGTATGAGTAGAAAAGTAATTATAGCGGCCAACAACATGATTTTCACCTCGAAGATAATGACCGCGCTTGACGGCATGGAAGTCGAAGGGATCAAGGCGATTCGGTCGGATGATATCTTCACCAAGGCGCAGGACCTGAGTCCTGATCTGATCATTATCGATTTGAATCTTAACGGCATAGAGGCCCCTTCGTTGATTAACAAACTGCGTTCTTACGGATCGACGCGGAAGATCCCGATCGTCTGTTATTCGCCGAGTGCGCTGAAAGACCAGATGAAAGCGGCCAAGTCGGCCGGGGCTACCGAGGTCTTGCCGAATTCTCGAATGACTTCAAAGATGAACCAGATTTTGGGTCGTTACGTCCAGAACTAATCCGCTGGCCCTACGACTTTAACCGGACGCTCACATAGCGTCCGGTTTTTTTTGTGATAAGTCACCCATAGATGGGTTCCTTGCGCTTCGCGGCGATAAATCGCGTTCTTGCGCTTTGCGCCCTCCCCATGTCATGCCCGCGCCCCTTTGTCATTCCCGCGAAGGCGGGAATCCATCTTCAAATGAATGTTCCACAATACCCCGCCCAGAGGCATCGCGGCGGGTGGGAGAATCTGGTTCCATCGGTTCTTGCAACCGCCGCAGACGAAAGTGTGAGTACCTACCCGGGTTGTCGAAACCTCGCTGCACGACCCCTTCGGGACTGGGGTCTCGACCTACCTGACGGACCGACGAAGGCATTGTTGCCTCAATCGGCTCGATAACCTATACTGACCTCATTATGACAGACACCAACACTGAAAAACAGAAACTCCTCGACACCATCAGTGCCTACGCCGAACTGGCCAAAGAAATAGGATTCGCAAAGGCGATGCGTGAGTACCTGGCCGACGACGCCGTCATGATGGTCGACAAGCTCGCCCCGATCCAGGGGCGCGAGACAATCCACAAACACCTGTCACAGTTTGGTGATGTAAATATTACCTGGGCTCCGTTCTATATCGACATGGCTGCTTCGTGTGATCTGGCCTACACCCTCGGCAGTTGGCAACTTCACACAACCGGCGAAGACGGACAACCGGAGATTCATCCGGGCAACTATGTCACTATTTGGCGTAAGCAACCGGATGGTGAATGGCGCTGTGTTTTCGATGCCGGTCATCCCGGGCCGCCGCCGGCTTAGAACAGTATCGTCCAGCCCTCCCGCTTGGCCTGCTTCTTGGTGTACGATACACCGTGCACTTTCAGATTGTTCTGGTCAAGCAGTGTAATCGTGCCACCCTTGTTACTCAATTGAACGTCCTGCGGCAGATGAATCACGCGAGTACCGCCCGCTTCCAGGGTGCCGTCCAGCAGCATCGGGTGGTCGGCCCGATCGAGTATCCGCCACTCGTTGAGCGAGACATCGTCGGGGCCGAGATTGATCAACGTCACCGTCTCATCCTCGGGTGTGCCACCGACCGGGTTGACCAAAGCAGCCACAATGCGAACCGTTCCCTCGTGCTCGGGTGTTCCCGGATCGTCCGGAGTCGGCACAGGGTCGGTCCCGGACAGGGGATGACCGGTTTCATCATGGGTGTGCCAGGCCTGCGATTGGAACGCCAGAAAAACGGCCACCCATCGACTTCGAGTGGGCAGATAGAGCAACAGTCCGCCATCCTGCCAAACACCGTTGTCCTTTTTGTGTCGCCCGTAGTTACCCTGGTTCATGTGGATGTCGTGAAGTCCGCGCTTGGGCTCGAAATGGAACTCCTTGTCCTTGCCCGAATCCGGACCCCACGGTTCGCCGAAAGCATACAGTGTTGACTCAGCGTCGTTGATGGCTTGCTGGATGATAGTGCCGATCTTATCGTTGAGATCGTTATCGGGACCCGGCACATTGTGCGGCAAAACCTGCATCTGCGTCGGGTCGAAGAGGTTTCCCCTAATGAAATCCAGAGACTGAGGACTGCGACCCGGGGCAAGTTGCGTAAGGCCTCGACTCAGTGAACCAAGCTCGGATGTGATGGGGTGGTTGAAGTCCTCATCGACCAGATACAGAAGTTCCGCCTTCTCATCATGTGATTTGACATTGACACTGATTCGATGGTGATGCTTTCCATCATCGACTCGCACTTGAAAGTGCGGCGTGTCATTGTCGCGTTCCATCTTACTCTCGATTGCGTGCCCCTTCAGGACACTGTACTTCTTTAACGGCATTTTCCATCCCTCTTTTTCTTGATTGACTGCATTCTGTACGCAGGTGTTTCACAAAGCACATCTTGAACTGTCCTTACAATAGGGCGAAAACATTGCGAACACAACCGTTAAGGTGATAAATCACTTCTTCGCGCTTCGCGCGTACCAATGTCATACTGAGCGCAGTCGAAGTATGAGTCATCCCAACCTCACCCAGAGCGCAGTCGACGTCTGAGATTACCACGTCGGTCACTTCGTACCCTTCTCACAATGACGAGCCACCCTGTCATACCGAGCGTAGTCGAGGTATGAGCGCGGTCGATTCATAGGCAAGCCCCTTTCGTGTGCCCGCGCGATCTTCAGTAGGGCGGGTCCGTCTTCGCCTGCGCACCGCGGTGTGAACCCGCCATCTGTGTCAGGAGCACATGCGAATAAGGGGACCTGGATATCCAGGCCCCCGGTCCAATCAGTGATTTGTGAATTCGGTCTTACGTTTGGTCTTGATCTTATCAATCGAGTCCGTTGGCCGTCACTGTCCAATGCAGAGGTCGCCGCACCCGACAGCCCTACATCCGCAGGTCCAGGGGCCGTCGCATTCGATCAGCGGTGGGTCCCATTGCTTGCAGACATAGTGCATCCGCTCGGTCACCGGGTTGCAGTTTTCCACACCCCCACAAAGTTCCTTTGTCCCACAGAACGATGTGCAACCATCCGGCCCAGCCTGTGCCAAACTCGGCGTCATCAGCACGGTGCCGATGCCCACGGCAAAGAACAGAAGAGTCGTGCACCCAATCACAGTTACTGTCTTCATTCCCTCACCTCCTTCTACCTTTCGGATTCGTTGGTCAAACATGATAGCGGTCGCCACTCATCACTCCGGTTGGCACAAGCTACCGCATCCGATAGCCTTGCATCCACATGTCCAGGGTTGATCGCAATATATCGGCGGCGGATTCCACTGTTTGCAAACGTAGTGCATCCGCTCGGTTACAGGATTGCAGTTTTCCACACCACCGCAGAGTTCCTTTGTCCCACAAAAACTGGCGCAAAGCTCGTCGGCCCTGGCTTCACCGGGCATCATCGAAACAGCCAAAACCCCAACGGCAAAGAACAAACAAGTCGTACACGCAATAACAGAAATTGTTTTCATTATCTCACCTCCTTCCATGGAAGTCTACTGACTGGACACAAAGAAAAACTTAGCCAACTCGATATCGATATAACTCTCGTAGCCGAATTGAATGTGCTGCACAAAACCACTACCGTCGACACCGATAATTGTCGGATAGAATCCCATATTATAGGTTTTGCCCCAATGGTCGCCGTCGTAGTATATCAGTTCGAAATCATCGAACAGCCCCTCGAACTCCGGCGGGGGTTGGCCCCGGTCGCCACGGAGACATACAAACACCTGTACATCCGGCCGGACCTTCTCGGCAAAAGTTTTCTCAAACACCCGCAGCAGCACGTGACATGGTTCGCAAGTGTAACTCACGAACAGAAACAGGGTCGGCCGGCCACCCAGCAGTTGCTCGAAATTGCCTTGTAGACCGTCCCTGTCGACATAATTTTCAAGCGGAAACAGATCACCGTCGGTGAAGTTCACGTACTGATCATCTAACTGACTATCGACCCGACCGGCGTCGAACAACGGCGCGGTTTCAGCATCTCGGTTCAAAATGGCGTTCCCGACCAGCATCCCGCCAACGACGGCGACAAAACCGAGCACGGCGCCGACGAGTACTTTGACATAAACTGAACTCAGGAGGGGATGGCTCACGTGGCTGTCTCCTTACATAACGGTGCTTGCCAGACCAATGGCGGCACGGCCTATCGGACCGACCTCGCCGTTATCCTGCTATACCCTATTGTTGCATCGTCTCTAATGGTGCCGGATTTAAGCAAGGGCAAGATGGAGTCGCTTGTCAAGTAGTTTCTTGCGACTACTCAAGCACTGGGTACCTAACCGGGAATCGATTCGAGTGATGGTGTCGTTCTGCGCCTGGTCGTTGGGTACAAATAACCGGCAGCGCTTTTTGGGCGCTGCCGGTTTATAGTTCAACGTTGGAAAACTCAGGCTTATCAGGGTCGGGGTCAGTGGTCTTAGCCACCGACGTAGATCTGGAAGCCTTTCGCTTTCCTATGT